>CAZCBE010000046.1:0-50238 GCA_964496695.1 uncultured Klebsiella sp. | reverse complement strand
CACCCTAACCCTCTCCCCCGATGGGGGAGAGGGAACTCGCAGCACCACCCAGCTTTTGCCCTTTGAGCTTTCCCCCTCCCCTTTTACAGTCCCGCCCACATGAAGCAGAAGGGCACAGTCTATTTGGTCGGCGCAGGTCCGGGCGACGCGGGTTTGTTCACGCGGCGCGGCGCGGAGTTGCTCGCCCGCGCAGACGTGGTGGTCTATGACGCGCTGGTCAACCCCGACCTCCTCCGCCTCGCGCCCAAGACCGCCGAGTTCATCTACGGTGGCAAGCGCGCCGCCGCCCACGCCATCCCACAGGAGGAGCTGAACCAACTCCTCGTCACGAAGGCGAAGGAGGGCAAGACCGTCGTGCGGCTCAAAGGCGGCGATCCCTACATCTTCGGCCGCGGCGGCGAAGAGGCCGAGGAACTTGCGGCGGCCAAAGTTGCCTTCGAGGTGGTTCCAGGCGTCTCCTCCTTCTACGCTGGGCCGAACTACGCGGGCATCCCGGTCACGCACCGTGACCATTGCTCCAGCTTCACCGTGCTCACGGGCCACGAAGACCCGACCAAGGACGAGAGCAGCATTGACTGGGCGCAGCTCGCGAAGTCCACCGGCACCAAGATCGTGCTCATGGGCGTGGAGCGCATCCGGCGCATCGCCGAGCAGCTCATCGCCCACGGCATGGCGGCGAACACTCCCGTTGCCCTCGTGCGCTGGGGCACGACCGGCCGCCAGCAGAGCATTGAAGGCACGCTCGCCACCATCGCCGATGTCGTCGAAGCGGCGAAGTTCACCGCGCCCGCTGTCACCATCATCGGCGGCGTGGTGAAGCTGCGTAGCAAGCTGAACTGGTTCGAGCGCCGCCCGCTCTTCGGCCAGCGCATCGTCGTCACCCGCACCCGCGAGCAGGCCAGCGATCTGGCCCGCCAGCTTTCGGACTTGGGCGCGAACGTGCTGGAGATTCCCACCATCAAGATCGTCGCCCCCCAGCATCAGAAACTCGTCGCTGAGATGATGGGCGGCCTGGGCAGCTACCAGTGGATCGTCTTCACCAGCCCCAACGGCGTCACCAGCTTCTTCGACTACTTCTTCAAGGCCTTCGACGACATCCGCGGCCTGGGCTGCGTGCGCATCGCCGCCGTCGGGCCGGCCACGGCGGCCAAGCTCAAGGAGCTTCACCTCTCCGTGGACGCGATGCCGGACAAATACGTGGCCAAAGACATCAGCAAGGCCATCGCGGCGAAGGATGATCTGGAGAACCTCCGCATCCTCCTCTTGCGCGCCGAGGTGGCGAACCTCGAACTGCCCAAGCTGCTGGAAGACCAAGGGGCCATCGTGGACGACGTGGCCGTCTATCAGACCGTCCCCGAGACCGAGGACGTGACCGGTGCCGCCGCCCGCCTGCTGGAAGAAGGGGCCGACTGGCTGACCTTTGCGAGCAGTTCGGCGGTCGAGAACTTCCACGCCCGCTTCAACCTGCCGGAGCTGATGAAGAAGTTCCCCGCGCTCAAGACCGCCAGCATCGGCCCGGAGACCACCAAGGCCCTCGTGGCCTTGGGGCTCAAGCCGACGGTGGAGGCCAGGCAGCACACGATTGATGGCCTGATCAAGGCCGTGCAGGCCTAAACTGGTTGCGAGGCCACACGCACCCGGAGCGCGCTATGTCCCGCTCGGCGCGGGATCAGCCGCAGCAACGTCCGAGGGCCGGGCAGCGTCGGAATTCCCCAGCGCAGCCTGTCTGGCGCAGCCGCCGCGGCTGGCCTCCGCGACACAGCCGAGAGGGCAGGAGCCGCGCCGCTGCGAGGCGGTTTGAGGCCGAAGTCGGTCGGTAGCGAGCGGAGCGCGGGTCTGTGACCCGCAGCGGCTACCTGGGTCCGTGCGGGGTGCGGATTGGACGGAGAGGCGTGGGCAAATTCGGGCGTTGCTGCGGCTCACAGAGCCGCGCTCCGCAAGATTTCGTTACTGGGGCGCGGATGCGCCCGTCTCAGCCGATAGCCCAAACGGGCCATTTACCTTCAGCCGCTCCTTCATCAGTCTTTCCTTTTCATTTTGATGAAATCTTATGCAGAGCCGCAGCGTCATAAGCAGTCCATGAACCAACCCGTGGAAGGCGGCCGTAACTTTCGCCGCACCGAAGGCTTTACGCTGATCGAACTGCTGGTCGTCATCGCGATCATCGCGATCCTTGCCGGCATGCTGCTGCCCGCGCTGGCCAAAGCCAAGGCCAAGGCCACCCAGGCCCAGTGCCAGACGAGCATGAAGCAGGTCGGGTTGGCGCTGCAGCTCTACACGGACGATTACGACACCAAGCTCCCCGGACCGATCGAGATCGGCGTGCCCCCGGCCTACTACCGGACCGGCAACAACGTGCTGACCTGGTTCATCGCGCCTTATCTGGCCCAGCCGCAGGCCTCGACCCTCGCCGCCACCCAGACCAATGAAGTGAAGGCTTTGTTGTGCGCCGGCTACCAGCGGCTGACGGGGGCCAACTCGACGCTGGGCGCCCAGGTCCGCTGCTACTCCGTCAACTGGAGCGTGAACACCTCCGCCGATGCCATCCTCGCCGCGAAACCGTTCGGCTATGGCAACGCCGCCGCGCCGGCCAGTCCGCAGCGCCTCAGCTACATCGAGGGCTTTGGTTCGCCCTCGGCCATCTGGGCGCTCACCGACGTGGACCAAGTCCTGTGCAACGCACCAGGCTGGGGCTGGTATGGCAACCTGCCCAAACGGCCCTCCCACGGCAGCACCTGGAACCGCCTCTACTGGGACTGGCACGTCGAGAACGTGAAGAACCCGACCATCGTCAATTTGCCCGCGTCCGTGGGCTACGCGCCTTAGCCTCGATACCCGGCGGTTGGTCGTTGGCGAATTCCACTGCTTGCAAAAAGCAGGGCAACGCGCTGCCATCTCGCCATGTTCCAATACCTCACGCACGCGGACACGAAGCCCTGGCAAGCCGGACCTTACGCCGGGGTCGAGCTGAAGTTCCTGCATAAGAACGAAATCACCGGCGGGCTGGTCGTCCTGCGCAAGTTCGCCGCCGGCACCCAGGTCCCCGCGCACACGCACCCGGTGACCAACGAATGGGCCTACATCCTGTCCGGCGAGTGGGTGGAGTCCGACGTGAGCTACGGCCCGGGCACGCTGTTCCACGCACCCAAAGGCGAACGCCACGGCCCGCACTTCGCCAAGACCGAGGTCATCAGCCTCACCGTCTTCGATGGCCCCCTCACGGTGGTGTAATGCCGCATCCGAATGACTATCGGTGAAATAGCTGACGGACCGCGACGCGCTTCTCCTCCCTCTCCCTTCATCGGAGGTGGGGCGAGGGTTGGCCAGCCCTCCGCAGGCGTGCCGCTGGTATGGAGTCCCGCCTTCAGGCGGCGGAGCGTCCGACCGTCTAAGGGCCTTCTGCGGAGCGCCCTCATCGCAGCCGCGTTCCACCGGCTGAAGCCGGGACTCCTTACGCGGCTCCTGGAGAAGCGTGACGTCCGACGGCGTTCCCGTCCCACCGGCTGGCACTGAGAATTGGTATAGAAATCCTGTCCAATGAAAACTCCCCGCACTTCCGAGCTGGACACCAAAGAACGCACCGTCCGCAAAGGCCTGCTCTCTCCCGTCTTTCTTTGTGCCCTTTGCGCCATCTTGTGGCAAATCCTCGGTGCTTCCGCAGCCGAGCGTGGCATGGCCGCCACCGTCCATCCCCTCGCCACCGATGCCGCCGTGGACGCCATGCGCCGGGGTGGCAATGCCGTGGACGCCGTCGTCGCCGCCGGCCTCACGCTGAGCGTGGTGGACAGCCACAACTCCGGCATCGGCGGCGGCTGCTTCCTCGTCATCCGCCGGGCGAACGGCGACGTGCTCGCCATTGACGGACGTGAGATGGCTCCGGCCAAGGCGACGCGCGACATGTTCCTCCGCAATGGCCAGGCCGTCGGCGAACTCAGCCAGACCGGCGCGCTCGCCGTGGGCGTGCCCGGCGAGGTCGCGGCCTTCCACCAGGCCGTCACCCAGTTCGGCAAGCTCCCGTGGAAGGACCATTGCCTCGCCGCCGCCAAAGTCGCCGACACCGGCTTCTCCGTGACGCGCAACTACGCCAGCCGCCTCGCCAGCGTGGCCAAGGACCTGGAGAAGTTCCCCGCCTCGCGCGCCATCTTTCTCCGCACCGATGGCACCCCGTGGAAGGCCGGCGACACCCTGCGTCAGCCCGACCTCGCCAAGACCTTCCGCACGCTCGGCGAGCAGGGCAGCGACTGGTTCTATCGCGGCCCCTTCGCCAAGGCCACGGCGGACTGGATGAAGGCGAATGGCGGCCTGATCACCGAGGCGGACTTCGCCGGCTACGTCACCAAATCCCGCGCTCCGCTCCGCACCACCTATCGCGGCCACGAGATCATCGGCTTTCCTCCGCCCAGTTCCGGCGGTGTGCATGTCGCACAGATACTCAACATCCTCGAACACTTCGACCTCAAGGCCCTCGGCCCGAACTCGCCGGACTTCGTCCACGTCGTCGCCGAGGCGATGAAGCTCGCCTTCGCCGACCGCGCCTACTGGCTGGGCGATCCCGACTTCGCCCCCGTCCCGCGCGGCCTCGTGGACAAGGCCTACGCCGCGCAACTCGCCAAAAAGATTGACCTGAAGCGCGCCACCCCCGTGCCGCAGCACAACACCCCGCCGAACGCCACGAGCGACATCTTCAGCAAACACACCACGCACTTCTCCGCCGCCGACGCCGAGGGCAACTGGGTGGCCTGCACCGCCACCATCAACACCACCTACGGCTCGAAAGTCGTCGTGCCCGGCACCGGCGTGGTGCTGAACAATGAGATGGACGACTTCTCCGCGCAGCCCGGCGTGCCGAACCACTTCGGCCTCGTCGGCGCGGAGGCCAACGCCGTCGCGCCCGGCAAACGCCCGCTCTCCAGCATGTCGCCCACCCTCGTGCTGCGGAACGGCCAGCCCATCCTCAGCGTCGGCGCCGCCGGCGGACCCACCATCATCACGCAGACCTTGCTGGCCATCATCAACGCCGTGGACTTCGGCCGCGATCCGGCGGAGGCCCTCGCCCAGCCCCGCTTCCACCAGCAGTGGAGCCCCGACGAACTGCGCATCGAGAAGAAGTTCCCCGCCGAACTGCGCCGCGAACTGGAACGCCGTGGTCATAAGCTCAAGGAACTCGAATCCTTCGGCGCCTGCCAGATGGTCGGCCGCACCCCGGACGGCAAAGCCTTCACCGGCGCCCACGACCCCCGCGTCACCGACGGCAAGGCCGCGGGCTTCTGACTTCCGTAGGAGACGACGTGAAGAGTCTCACTTGTTTCGGACTCAAAAGTCAGAGACTCCTCACGTCGTCTCCTCCGGGTTGATTGAAGTGATTGTCGGCGGCGCGATGCCTCGCTATGGTTCGCGCACAACTTCACATGAGCACGCGCCTCGACGTTCGGAAGACCTACAAGCTCTACCTCGGCGGCAAGTTCGTCCGCAGCGAGAGCGGTCGCTGCCTCGAAGCCAAGGGCCCGGACGGCGCGCACCTGGACAACTACTGCTGGGCCTCGCGCAAGGACTTCCGCGATGCCGTGGTCGCCGCGCGTGCCGCCCAAGATGGCTGGGCGAAGGCCACCGCCTACAACCGTGGCCAGATCCTCTACCGCGCCGCCGAGATGCTGGAGAGCCGCCGCGAGGCGCTGGCCGCCGAAGTCTCCCGCTCGCACGGCGTCACGCTGGAGCAGGCCCGCACCGGCGTGGGCCGCGTCTGCGACCGCCTCGTGCATCACGCCGGCTGGACGGACAAGTATCAGCAGGTCTTCGGCAGCGTGAACCCGGTCGCCTCCCCGCACTTCAACTTCACCACGCCCGAGCCGATGGGCGTGGTCGTCGTGCTCGCGCCGGACCTGCCCGTGCTCCTGCCGATGGTTTCCCTGCTCCTGCCGGTGATCCTCAGTGGCAACACCGCCATCGTCATCCCCTCTGAGCGCGCCCCCCTGCCGGCCCTTTCCTTCGCGGAAATCCTCGCCACCAGCGACCTGCCCGGCGGCGTGGTGAACATCCTCGCCGGCAAGCGCGCTGAACTCGCACAGCACGTCGCGTCCCACATGGACGTGAACGCCATCGTGGACGGCTCCGGCGTGCCCGCCATCTCCGCCCTGCTCCGCGCCGGGGTCGCCACCAACCTCAAGCGCTACTTCAACCACGCCCTGCCCGAGTCCGACTGGTTCACGGAAAAAGGCGAGGACCCCTACTGGATTCTGGACACCGTCGAGATGAAGACGGCCTGGCATCCGATTGGCTTGTAGGAGCGCCGGGCATTGGCTAGCAATTTCCGGTGGAACTTGGTGATTTCTGGGAGTAAGAAAGGACCAGGTCACATGAAACCGGTGCTGGACCTGTCCCTCGACGTCCTGAGCAAGGACGAACCTTTGGCACGGTTGATGAAACACATTCTGCTTCAGGCCTTGCACGATGTGGCAACCGAGGTCGTTTTTCAGATTGGACCTCCACCGCCGTTCATCCCCGAGCCGGAGGATTCAGAGGATCGGTTTCTGACAAGTTATCCAGAAGGCGTGTCACCACCGCGCCGGCGCCCGCCCGACCCGGACGTGGAGCACATGCGCATCTTCTACGTTGGAAAGCATGGTCTCTACGAGACGGCTCCGCCACCGCGTTACCTCTACGAGCCTTGCCTCAACTGGCTGTTCAATTTCACCCGGCATCCATTCTGGAAGCGTGGGCCAGTCCGGTCCGAGATTTGGATTGAGAACCCTCACGTCACTTTTCTGGTCACGGCTGAAGACTGGCACCGCAAGGTGACGCTCACCCGGGTCGAACACCGCTTGGAACCAGCGGGTGAACCAGGTGACGATGACGCTCTGTTACCGCCTGCTCCAGCCGAGCCTGAAGCACGCTGGGTTTTCCGTGCCCGTGATTTGCCCGAGTTGCAGGAAGTGGAGTCATCCCAACGCGCGCAGTGCTGGCGCGCGTTCTGCCACAGCCGACGGATGCTGCCGCGCACCATCGGGCGCGCAATGGGCGGAGCCGGACTGGTCTCGTTCGTCTTCTTGGTCACTGTGTCAATTGTGCAGCAACACGAACTTCGCTCTGAGCGGTGGTTGTTGATTACCCTGCTAGCCGGCCTGCTCGCAGCGGGTCTAGCTGTGGCGCTGCATCAAGCGCTGCATTTCCACAGCCTGCGGCCAAGCCTGCGGGAGTGGCTGCAGTCACGTTCGACACGGACCCGGGCGTGATATCACTCTGGCCTGTAGTCGCAACCTTCAGGTTGCGAATCCCCTGATGCGCAGGCTAAAGCCTGCGACTACCCGACCGGGCGCATCTCGACACTGCCCTCGCCTCGCCGGGCAAGCGAGGACGCTTGCGGCACGGCCGGCCGGAGGCCGGCGCTACGTAGCGCCCGCGTCCCGCGGGCCGTGTCGCCGGCGTCCGCGCCGGCTCGGTTTCGGGGGGCAGTGTCAAGATGCGCCCTACCCGGCCACACCTCACCCAAACAACTCCGTCACCAGCCGCCCCTCATCCAGTATTCCCACCGGCCGGCCGTCCGGCGTGTGGATCTCCCCGCGCGGGTCCAGTCCCAGGCTGTCGTAGATCGTCCAGGCCACATCCGCGGGCTTCACCGGTGTGTCGGTCACGAACGCACCGGTGCGGTCCGTCGCGCCCACCACCTTGCCTCGCGCCACACCCGCACCCGCAAAGAGCAGGCTCGCCGCCTGGCCCCAGTGATCGCGCCCGATGTCCTTGTTGATCTTCGGCGAGCGTCCGAACTCGCCCATGCAAACGACCAACGTGTCCTTGAGCAGGCCATGCGAGTCCATGTCGTGGATGAAGGTCGAGAAGCCCTGGTCGAACTCCGGCAGCTTCTTCTCCAGCCCGGGGAAAATCTTCGCGTGATGATCCCAGCCGCCGTAGTTCACCGTCACGAAGCGCACGCCATGCTGCACCAGCCGGCGCGCGAGCAGCACGCTCTGGCCGAACGTGCTCCGCCCGTAGTCATCCCGCAGCTTCGCGGACTCCTGCTCGATGTCGAAGGCGTTCTGAGCCTCGCGTGAGAGCACCATCTCGGCCGCGCGCTGCTGAAACTCGCCGTAGGTCGCGAGCTGATCGTTGCCCTCGATGCGCTGACTCAGATTGTCCACGGCAGCGAGGAGTGACTTGCGACGCACCGCATTCTCGCGCTTCACGTCGGCGGGCAGCGAGAGATCGCGCACCTTGAAATTCTCCGCGTTCGGATCACCGGCCTTGAAGGACTCGCAACGCCCGCCGAGGAACGCGCTCTTGCCCAGCTCCCAGGTGAAGGACGGGTTGCGCGGCACGGCCACATAGGGCGGCATCACCCCGCTGAAGCCCGTGCGCTGCGCGACCACCGCGCCCATGGACGGGTAGTCACCGAAGGCCGAGCCAAAACGCCCCGAGAGCACCCAGTTCGTGGCTGTCTCGTGATGGTCGTTGTTGTGCGCGCCGGAGCGGACGAGCGTGAGCTTGTCCATCGTCTTCGCCATCTTGGGCAGGAGTTCGCCGACGTGCAGGCCGGGGACGTTCGTGGGAATCTCCGTGTATTTGCCGCGAATCTCCGAGGACGCGTCCGGCTTCAGATCGAAGCTGTCGTGGTGCGAGAGACCACCGCCGAGATACACCAGCACCACGGACTTCGCGCGTGCCTTCTTGTCATTCCCCTGCTCTGCCGCGAGCAGCGAGGACAGCGAGAGGCCCAGCGGCGCAAGCGCCCCGACGCGGAGAAAGTCCCGGCGCGCCCAGCCGTTGCAGAAGCGGTGCGGATTCGGATTCAGGCGGATGTCGAGCATGGCAGCGAAAGTTGCTCCAAGGTGGACGGGGCGGGTGCAGGATTATTCGGCACGACCACCGCGCCTTTACGAATGGGAGCATCCTGTGCCCTGCCCCTGGTCACGACCCACCGGGCAAGCGAAGACGCTTGCGGCACGGCCGGCCGGAGGCCGGTGCCACGTAGCGCCCGCGTCCCGCGGGCCGTATCGCCGGCGTCCGCGCCGGCCCCGTTGCGCACGCTGCCGCCAGCCCCGCCGCCTTTGCACCGCCTCGCCCCCCTCGTCTTCTTTCCTCCCTATGATTCTGTGGACCGCCCCGCCTCCCCTTCCCTATCAGTGGTCGCCTTGAATCTGCAGGAAACCCTCTGCCCTGCCGCTGTTGCTGCCCCGCCTTGTCTCATCGTTGCCCGGCTTTCGTAGGCCGCTTGCCTGAACCGCCCGGCCTTGCCTAAAATCCCCGCGTCCGCAACACACATGAAAGCTCTCCAACTCGAAAAGCCCCTGTCCTGGCAGCGCATTGACATCGCCGAACCGGCCGCGCCCGCCGCTGGCGAAGTCCTCCTCCGCGTCCATCGCATCGGCATCTGCGGCACGGACATCTCCGGCTACCTCGGCAAGATGCCCTTCTTCAGCTACCCCCGCATCCCCGGCCACGAGTTGGGCGTCGAGGTGCTCGCCGTCGGCGCAGGCGTCACGAACGTCACTGCTGGCGACCGCTGCTCCGTGGAGCCCTATATCAACTGCGGCCATTGCTACTCCTGCAGGCGCGGCTTCACCAACTGCTGCGAGACCAACAAGACCCTCGGCGTCATGTGCGACGGTGGCATGACCGAGCGTGTGATCCTGCCCGCGCGCAAGATGCACCCCTCCAAGAAGCTTTCCTACGAACAGCTCGCGCTCGTCGAGACGCTTGCCATCGGCTGCCACGCCGTGAACCGCGGCGAGCCCAAGCCCGGCGAGGCCGTGCTCGTCATCGGTGCCGGACCCATCGGCCTCTCGGTCGTCGAGTTCGCCAAGCTCTCCGGCGCGCGAACCATCGTGATGGACATGAACGAGCAGCGCCTCGCCTTCGTGCGCGACACCATGGGCGTGCCCGACACGATCCTGACCAAGGGCGACGGCGAAGAATTGAAGCGCCTCTCCGAACTCACCAACGGCCAGCTCGCCGACGTGGTGGTGGACGCCACGGGCAGCAACAAGTCCATGGGCCACGCGTTGAGCTACTGCGCCTTCAAGGGCCGGCTCGTCTATGTCGGCATCACGCAGTCGGAGATCAGCTTCCTCCAGGCCCCGGCCCTGCACCGCCGCGAGCTGGACATCCGCGCCAGCCGCAACGCCCTCCCGCCCGACTTCAAACGCATCATCCAGCTCATCGAGGACGGCCAGATAGACACCCGCCCGTGGATCACCCACCAGGCTGCCTTCGAGGACATGATCGGCGTCTTCCCGAGCTGGACCAAACCCGAAACCGGCGTCATCAAGGCGGTGGTGAGCGTCGGCTAATCAATGTTTTGATTCCACTAAGGTCAACCTGCAACGCATCGAAACGAAGGTCACATACGTAGACAAACTAAGGCATTTTCCCGCCCGTTTGTTGAAGGAAAGGGTAGGCTGTTCCACGTGCCGACTGCGCTTTCCAATCCCTCTTTCTGAACGGCTTCAACAGCCCCTGGTGCCCGTCAAGCCGCGCGATTTCCATCCAGTTACCAACAACAGGATTTGGGTTCCCCACGGAACGATGGTTCGATGTCCAAAGTGCGGCAACCAAACATTGGTGAAATTTCCAAAGCGGTTGAAGCGTGGCGAAGTGATGCTCTTTGGCGACGAGGCGGCTCGGGGGGACATGGGGATTTACACTTATTCTCTGCTGGGCGCGTCTCGGGATTTGCTGCCGAAGATCGAACAGGAACTCCTCAAGTTCAAACAGGAGATTGCCGCAACGGTTGCACCTGATTCGTGGAGGCTCCATATGACAGAGATGCTGTCTGGCCAGCAGCGACGCAACCATCCTATTTTCAACCGATGGTCACGTGAAAATGTGATTGCGGTTGTCTCCGGTCTCTTTGACTTGTTCGCACGGCTGGCGGAGGACTTGTTCATCTTCAACATCTCGCTCGATGGCTTGACAAACACGCCTACGGAGTTGCGAGATGTTGCGTATATCTCGCTCGTCGCAGAACTCATCGATGGATTCACTGAGAAGGGTTTTCAGCCTCACATTCTTTTCGACGCGGACAGACCCGTAACGGCCGACCATGTCATTCAAAGCTGGGCACGAGAATCGTTCGAGGGATTTCAGACGATGTTGCTCTACCCATTCTTGGCGAAGGGAATACCAATTCCAGAGCCGAAGTTTGTGCAGCCTGGATCGCATCCATGTTTGGAACTGGCTGATTTCGTAAGTTTCATCATCGCTCGCTACTTGTGGTTGTTACGACAGGGCAAGCAAATCGAGTTCGATCCATCGCGCTTGGGGAAGGTATTCTACATGGTTCGGCGACCAAATGGAGATTTGGCACAGTTCCGACAAGCAGGTTATCCGCTTGCAGGCGAGCGGCAAGGCACTCATGCGCTTTGAAGGTGCTCATCCCAGGCCGCGGCATCGGGGGCGGAGTGTTGGCGCAATTGCTGACGCGTAGGGGCAAGCGGGTGGCGGTCTTGGAGCGCAGCGTCGTGCCGCATAGGTGGTCGCGACCGGAAATCCTCGGGGCGTCTTTCGAGGCTGGACCAAACCGGAGACGGGTGTCATCAAAGCGGTGGTGAGCGTCGGCTGAAACAGACTACCTGCAAATGGACTTCTTCCCCTTCGGCAGTTTTGAATCGGCAGAGGCCTTCACCAGATGGGCGCAGGCCCCGGAGAACGCGCCCAAGCTGGAAGCGTTCATGCTCCGCATCCTGGCGGGCGAAGCTGGCGAGCCGCCGCCCGAAGTGCGCGAGACCATGAACGCCTGGCTCGCCGAGCGCCGCCTGCAATCCACGCTCCAGACCGTCCGCGCCAAGATCCGGGACCTGATGGCCGTGGCGACCAAACCAGCGGGCAGCATTGATCCGGCGGAACGGCTGCGGCTCTGCAACCAGCACATGGACGGCATCACAGACACCCTGCTGGAGATGCCGGAGCCGCACCGAACGGAGTTCTTCAAGCAGCTCCTGCCCATCCGCGAGCAGTTGCGCGCGCTGAAAGTGGGCGGGGGCTAGGCTGGGGAAGCCAAGACGATTCGCTTCGGAGTTCGGGTTGATTTTACGAGGAACGAGCCTAGATTCGGCTCACTTTCGTGTCAGCCAAGCGCACCTCAAAGCTGCTAATCGCCGCCGCCTTTATCGCCGTGGTGGTGAGTGTGATTTCGTTGTTTTTTGGCGGTCCGGAGATTGCCTACCGCGTGCTGCCGGCCAGCGTCTGGTGGGGAAAACTGGATCAGGGAGACCGGCAACTGGGCGTGGCGCTCTGTTTGCATAATCCCCAGCGAGGGATACTCCCCCTCGTGCAGCAGTTGCAGAAATTTGAACCATCGGAGCTGGCTGAGCGTGAGGGCATTTTGCGCAGCATAGCGCGCGAGAAGGAGCGACTTCGTGCCAAAGGCCTGCCCGCGATCCCGCCCGGAATTTGCATGAGCGGCACGATCTATGACCGCGATATGCGGTTTTGGCCGCAGCGGCTCCTGGCCCGCGAGCGGCTCATGGTCATCGCGCGCACCGGAAAGTTTGCACTCCCACAGATGGTTCCGCTCCTGGAGGTCCCTTCTGTCCGAGAAGACGCGGCCGTGATACTCGCCTGCGCGGGGGCGACTTCTGTCCCGTTCTTTGAGAAGGCACTCCAATCCTCCGTCCCCGAGGTCCGTAAGACCGCGATTCACGGGATGGCCAATATTTCCTTCCCGCCAGTCCCTCGCGCCCAGGAACTCATTCTCCGGGCGATGAAAGACCCTGATGCCAGTGTTCGCCTGGAGGCGCTGCTGAACGTCAACCGATCAGACGCCATGGGGATTCGGGCAGTGGAGGCCGCCGTCGCCGATCCCGATCCTGAGATCAGTGTGACCGCTCGACACTTCCTGATGGTCGCGAAGCGGAAATAGAGCTGTGGCCCTCGCCGCATCAACTCGGTCCTCCCGGCTCGACGCTCCTAGGCCAGCACTTCCCGGATGACGCGCCCATGCACGTCCGTGAGCCGGTGGAACCGCCCGCCGTGCAGGAAGGTCAGCCGCTCGTGGTCCATGCCCAGCAGGTGCAGCATCGTCGCATGCAGGTCGTGCATCTCCACCACGTTCTCCACGGCGCGGTAGCCAAACTCATCCGTCGCGCCATAGGTCATCCCGCCACGCACCCCGCCCCCGGCCAGCCAGACCGTGAAGCGCTGTGGGGTAGTAGCTTGGTGCCGCATTTGCTGAGGCCGGTCGCGCATGGTGGGCGAGGCTTCATCGCGGGCGCAGTCACAGTCCTGCGTTACGATGTGCTCATCGCCGGCAGCATCGGCGGCGGAGTCCGGGCGGCAAGGCTGGTGCATGACGGACATTAAGGCGTTGACCACATGCGGCGGGCCGCCTAGAAGGCACGGCGTCAACCGAAGTTATTATTGAGGCAACCAGTGGGCGATTCCGACACCGAACATCCCTCCCAGACAAGCACCCGCCCGCCGGGGAGCGGTGTGTTCTCGCTGGGACCGGGAGTTGCCGCCGGTCGGGGCCGTTACGTGCTGGAGCGCGAACTGGGCCAAGGGGGCATGGGCGTCGTGTGGCTGGCCCTGGACATGGAACTGAACGAGCGGGTCGCGCTCAAGTTCGTGCCGCCGGAAATTCGCCGGGATGCGGACGCCCTGGACGAGCTGAGGCGCGAGACCCAGAAGAGCCGCCGCCTCACGCATCCCAACATCCTGCGCATCCACGACTTCGTCCGCAGTGAAGGCGAGCCGCCGTTCATCTCGATGGAATTCGTGGAAGGCACGACGTTGAGCGCGCTCAAGGCGGAGCAGCCGGAGCGGGTGTTCCCCTGGGAAACGCTGAAGCCGCTCGTCACCCAGCTCTGCCAGGCGCTGGCCTACGCGCATGGCGAGGGCGTGGTGCATCGCGACCTCAAGCCCGCGAACATGATGCTGGATGCGCGCGGCCGGCTGAAGCTGGCGGACTTCGGACTCGCCGCCACCATCTCAGACTCGATGAGCCGGGTCTCTTTTGACCGTGGCATCAGCGGCACGCCGGCCTACATGAGCCCGCAGCAGATGGACGGCCGCCCGCCGCAGGCGTCGGACGACATCTACGCGCTGGGCGCGACGCTTTACGAACTGCTCACCAGCAAACCCCCGTTCCACTCCGGCGATGTGCTCCATCAGGCGCGCAACTTCACGCCCGATCCCCCGGAGCAGCGCCTCGCGGACCTGGGCATCGCCAATCCCGTTCCGGCGGATGTCTCGGCCCTCATCCTGGCCTGCCTCGCCAAGGAGCCGGGACAACGCCCGCCCGGGGCGGCAGCGGTGGGTGCCTGGATTGGCCTGGACCTCGCCCGCCAGTCCAGTGACTCAATCGCGGCGCTGCCCTCAGCCGAGTCGCGGCCGGCACCGGCGGCAGACGCCGAGGCCGGGCCCACCGGGCAAGCCGAGTTGTCCAGCGCCGATTCGAACCAAACGCCTTGGTGGCAGAAGCCATGGGTGCTTGTGACCAGTGGCGTGACCGCCGTGGCGGTGCTCATCGCCTGTGGGGCCTTGGTCATGGCCACGAAGCGAAAGCGGGCGGTCCCGCCAGTCGTGACGGAGCAGACGGTGACCAATGCGCCCGTCCCGACGGCCAGCGCACCGGCCACCCCGAACCCGCCCGCCATGGTGCCCTTGCAACTGTATTGGAGCGATGACCGGAGCGCCTCCGTGACCTCCGCCCTCGTGGATGGCGAGGCCCAGGCTCAAAAGCGAAATCTCCGCCCGGCGGGCATCCAAGGCCTGATCTTCACCAACCCCAAGCCGGACACCGTCCCGCTGAAGCGCTACTATAACGACCCTCGAAGGGACAACATGGTGGTCGCCACCGCGCCGGCCCGCACCGAAGCGGAGACCGCGAAATACAAGCTGATCGCGATTGAAGGCTACGTCTTCGACACCCCGCGCCCCGGCACCATTCCGCTGAAGCTCTTCTGGTCCGCGAAACTGTCGCGCAATCTCACCCTGACCAGTGCGGAGGCGGAAGCGATTGCCCGGGCCGCCGGTTACACGTTCGTGCGGAATGAAGGCTACATCTTTCCCGCCACGGGGCCGGCCATGGCCGGGGCTCCCTCCACGCGCTGGACGAACGGCCTGGGCATGGTGTTCGTGCCCCTGCCCGGCACCGCCCTGCGGTTCAGCATCTGGGAGACGCGCAAACAGGACTATGCGGCCTATGAGGCGGTCACGCCCCGACTCAACGACGCCTGGAAAAACGCCGTTCACGAGAGCGTGCCGGTCTCGCCCGATCCCACCCACCCGGTGGTGAATGTCCACTGGGATGAAGCCCGCAAGTTCGCGCGCTGGCTAACGGACAAGGAACACAAGGAAGGCCGGCTCGCCGCCGGACAGGACTACCGCCTGCCCACGGACCTAGAATGGAGCGCCGCCGTGGGCCTGCCGCCCGAGTCCGGGGAATGGCCGAGCGAACGGCCGACCAAGGGCCTGGCGCTATATCCATGGGGCACGCAATGGCCGCCCCCGGCCGGAGCCGGGAACTTGAAGGACGAGACCGCCAAGGCCGTGTTCAAGAGCTTCAAGGTGATAGACGGTTACCGCGACGGTTTCGCCACCACCGCACCCGTCGGCTCTTTCGCCAGCTCCCAGCTTGGCCTCCATGACCTCGGCGGCAACGTGTCAGAATGGTGTGAAGACCGGCATCAGAAGGGCAACTCGCACAAAGTGGTGCGGGGCGGCGGCTGGGACAGCGCCCAGGACCGGCTGGCTTCCAACCGGCGCGTCGGCTTGCTGCCGGAAACCCGCACCAACAACGTCGGCTTCCGCCTGGTCCTGGCGGATCTCTCGGCCCTTGCCGCCGCGCCCGCAGAGGCCGCGCCCGCACGCGTTGCGGGGCCGGGCGACTACACCTTCACCACGTTCGCCGGCCAGGCCGGGGTCTTTGGCACGACCGATGGCAAAGGTCCGGCCGCGAAATTAAACGACCCCCAGGCGCTGGCCGTGGACAAGGCTGACAACCTTTACTTCGCTGATACCTGGACCTGCCTCATCCGAAAAATCACCCCGGCTGGCGAGGTTATCACGGTCGCGGGCGGGCCCCGCACCAAAGGCAGTGCGGACGGTCCTCGCAGTGTCGCCCGTTTTAATCATCCGCGCGCCGTGGCTGTGGATACGGCGGGGAACCTCTATGTGACCGACACGGACAGTTTCACCGTCCGCAAGATCAGCCCCTCCGGCGTGGTCAGCACGCTGGCGGGGAAAGCCGGCGTGGCCGGACATGCGGATGGCAAGGGCGAGGCGGCGCGCTTTCGCGGCCTGGGCGGCGTGGCCGTCAGCCCGACCGGCATCGTGTATGTCGCGGATTATCTGGCCCGCGCCATCCGTCAGATCGCCCCGGACGGAACCGTGTCCACGCTGGCCGGCAACCCCGCTGAAAACAGCCCGAAGCAGGACGGGCTGGGCTCGGTCGCCCGCTTCATTAAACCCACCGGCCTGACCTTGGGTCACGACGGCAATCTCTATGTAAGCGAGGTCGAGTCCGGCTGGATCCGCAAGGTCACGCCCGAAGGCATGGTCACCACCCTGGCCGGCACCGGCACCCCGGGCAGCACAGATGGCAGCGCGAGCCAGGCCCAGTTCCACGATCCCTACGCCCTGGTGCTTGACCACGCGGGCAACCTCTGGATCGCGGACAGCGGCAACCATACGGTCCGCAAGCTCACGCCCGAAGGCATCGTCTCCACGCTCGCCGGCAAGGTGGGCGAGAAAGGCATCGCCGATGGCGTCGGAACCGATGCCAGGTTCAACACGGTGCGCGGCCTGGCCTTCGACAGCCAGGGCAACCTCTTCGTGTCCGACATGAACAACCGGGTGATCCGCAAGGGAGTGCCCGGCCGCTGAAAGTGCGGCACCGGACGCAAGTCAGGCCAGCACTTCCCGGATGACGTGCCCATGCACGTCCGTCAGCCGGTGGAAGCGCCCACCATGCAGGAAGGTCAGCCGCTCGTGGTCCATGCCCAGGAGGTGCAGCATCGTTGCGTGCAGGTCGTGCATCTCCACGACGTTTTCCACGGCGCGGTAGCCAAACTCATCCGTCGCGCCATAGGTCATGCCGCCGCGCACGCCTCCGCCGGCGAGCCAGACCGTGAAGCCCTGCGGATTGTGATCGCGACCATCGTTGCCCTGCGCAAAGGGCGTGCGGCCAAACTCCCCGGCCCAGAGCACCAGTGTGTCATCCAGCAGGCCACACGCCTTCAAGTCCTTCAACAGCGCCGTGATGGGCTGGTCCACGATGAAGGCATTCCGCGCGTGGTCCTTCTTCATGTTGCCATGCGAATCCCACGGCGAGACGAAGCGAATCCCACTGACCGCGCTGACCTCCACGAACCGGACCCCGCGCTCCACCAGCCGCCGCGCCTGCAGGCACTGCCGGGCATAGCGAGCCTTCAGCGGGTCGGTGGAGTCCGTGCCGTAGAGCCGGTGCGTCGCCTCGCTCTCGCTGCGCAAGTCAGCAGCCTCGGGCACGGCCGTCTGCATCGCAGCTGCCAGCTCGTAATTGCGGATGGCTGATTCGACCGGCGCACGTTGGGCACCTAGCTGCGACGCGAAGGCCCGGTCGTTCTCGGCGATGAACGCAAGCTGGTTCGCCCGCGCTGCGGCTGCCGGGCCGGCCGCACCGAGGTTTTCCATGACGGGTCCGCCGGCAAAGCTGAACTGCGTCGCCTCATGCCGCGCAGGCAGGAAGCCGCTGCTCCAGTTCCCCAGGCCGCCGAGCGGAATCATCCCGCCATTGAGCACCACGAAGCCCGGCAGGTTCTCCGCCTCCGTGCCCAGACCGTAGCTCGCCCACGCACCCATGCTGGGCCGCCCCTGCATGCCGCTGCCCGTGTGCAGGAAGTAGCACGCCTGCGCGTGCTCGGGAAACTGGCTGGTCATCGAGCGGATGACGCACAGGTCATCCATGCAGCCGCCCAGGTGCGGGAACAGTTCGCTCACCGGAACGCCCGCCTGCCCGCGCGGCGAGAACTCCCATGGGCTCGCCAGCGTCTTGCCGATGGCGTCAAACTGCGTCGCATCCATGCGCAACGGGAACGGCTTCCCATGCTCGGCCCGCAGCCGCGGCTTTGGATCAAAGGTATCCACCTGCGAAGGGCCGCCATCCATGAACAGGAAGATGACGCGTTTGGCGCGTGGTGCGTGGTGCGTGGTGCGTGAGGAAATGGCTTCCGCCGCCTGGCCAAAGAGCCCCGCGAAGGCCAGCCAGCCGAAGCCGGTGGAGACCCGCTGGAGCAGCGCGCGGCGTGTCCATTTAGGGGTAGCAGCCGACGTGAGGAGGCTCTGATTGAGTTCCGATAGGGAATTCAGAGCCTCCTCACGTCGGCTGCTACCGGGAATTTTCATTTGATGTAAAGAAACTCCTTCAAATTGAACACCGCGTGCGCCAGATCCTGCCACGCCTTCTTCTCGTCACCTCCGTTAACAGCGGCCTGTTGGGTCAGGAAGGCAGCAGAGCGAGTGACTTCCACTTCCGTCGCAGGTCGGCTGAGCGCCGTCGCGTAGAGCCAGCGGATGCGCGCGGAAGCGTCGCCGGGCTGGGCCAGCGCTCGGGCGGCGAAGTGTCCCGCCTGCTCCACCACAAACGGGTCATTCAGCAGCGTGAGGCTCTGCGCCGGAACATTCGTCGGCTCGCGGCGGCCGGCAGGTGAGGCGGGCTTCGGCTGGTCGAAGGCGAAGAGGAAAGGCGACGGATGGTTGCGGCGGACTTCCAGGTAGAGGCTGCGCCGACCGCGCCCATCCAGCGGGCCATCCGCGGGCGAATAGTCGTCGCGCTGACCGGACGGGATGGGCACGGGCACGCCGGGACCGAACGGCGTGAGGTCGAGCCGCCCACTGGTGGCGAGGATGGCGTCGCGGAGTGATTCGGCGTCGAGACGGCGAAGACTGGCGTGGGATAACAAAAGATTTGAGGGGTCAAGAGTTGAAGGGTTGAAAGGTTGAAGGGTTGAAGAGGTGGAGGCAGCATGTTGAGCGTTCTCCTCTTTAACCCTTGAACCCTTTAACTCTTCCACTCCCCCACTCAACGCAAACACCCGGCTCGTGAGCATCAGCCGCAGCATCGCCTTCGTGGACCAGCCTTGCGCGACGAACTCGCTGGCCAGCCAGTCGAGCAGTTCGGGATGGCTCGGCTCCTCGCCCAGCTTGCCGAAGTTGTCCACGCTCCGCACCAGGCCCGCGCCGAAGACGTGGTGCCAGAGACGGTTCACCATCACGCGTGCCGTGAGCGGATTGCGCAGAATGTCCTCCGCCAGTTCCAGACGTCCGCTGGTGCGCGTCTGATAAGGTGTGCCGGCGAAAGCCGAGAGGAACTGGCGCGGCACCGGCGCACCAGGCTTCAAGTGGTCGCCACGCGGGAAGAAGGGCGTGTCGAAGCCCGGAGCTTCATCCACCACCGCGACCACCCGGGTGGGGACAGGAATGCGCGCCTCCGCTTCACGATAGCGTGCCATGAGCACAGTCAGCGAACCACCCTCGCCCCCACCGGGGGAGAGGGACTGAGGGTGAGGGGGCGGGGCAGCTTGCGCAGAAGGTGCGCCGGTCCGCGCAAGTGGCGTTTGCTCCCTCACCCCGGCCCTCTCCCCCGATGGGGGAGAGGGAGAAGAGACGGCAGTGTTCTCAAGCAGACCGAGGCGCAAGAGGGCGTTCAGGAAATTCGCCTGCGCATCGTCACACTTGCCCGCCTCCCAAGCTACGGCTGCACGGCGCGCGGCAGCGGCAAAGGCAGCGGCGAAGGTGGGACGCGTCTGAGCAGGGGAACCCGGCCCTCCCCCGACGGGTGCAAGTGTGTTCGCACCCTGGAGCGCGATGTCCAATTCCTCCGGCCACGCAGGCGGCTCAGGTGGCTTCTCGCCATCGTGAAAAACCACCTTCACCAAGCCGGCGGCGGACCGGCCATCGGTTGGCAGCTTCGCAGCGTCTTTGACTATGCCGAGGTAGGGATAGTCGTCGCGCGGGACCAGTTCCACATAGGCACGCCGGCTGCGCCAAGTGTCGCGAATAGGCAGTGAGACCCAGCGGATCGTGGAGCGGTCGTTCAGCTTGGGCGAGATCTGGCTGAAGAGCAGCGAGTCGCCCTGGAAGTTCTCGATGACGAGACGGACCCGGGCGTTGTTGTCCCCCGTGACCAGGGCGGAAACGAATTTGTTGGTGATGGAAAAATTGGGCGAACGAAGCGTGCCGGGATGCTTGTCGGAAAGGAGATGCGAGAAACGACCCGCCGGATGGATGGCGGAGAGGATATTGGAACCGGTGGTCGCCAGGGAGAACTCGCCGGCGGCGGCGTGCCGGGTGAAGCCGCCGGTGGCGAACCATCCGTTGTCCGAACCGGTGCTGAAATCGGCGAACGGTGGGGGGACAGACGTCCCGCCTCCCTGACGGGGGTCTCGCCCGTTGACCTGAGGATTCGCGGGCGAGACGCCCGTTGAGGCAGGCGAGACGCCTGCCCCACTACGGAGGGCCTTCAGCAATGGCGCGAGCAGTGACTTGTTGGTCTCGGCGGCGGCGAAGGCATTGCGCCAGCGGGTGGCTTCCTGGGCGAAGGCGGCGTTTGCCCCCTCACCCCGGCCCTCTCCCCCGGTGGGGGAGAGGGAGGCGATGGCGGCGGGCCAGTGCTCGATTTGTTTGCGCCATTGCGCGACCAGGGCAGTTCGGATTTCGCCCTTCAACTTTGCCAGGTCAGTGTCCTGCGCATGAAGTTTCTCCGGCGCGTCCAGCACGCGCATCGAGGTGCGGGAACTGGCGAGGATGCTGTAGAGGCCGTGAAAGTCCTGCTGGCTGATGGGGTCGAACTTGTGGTCGTGGCAGCGTGCACAGGAGACTGTGAGCCCGAGGAACGCCTTGCTCAGCGCGTCAATCTGGTTGTCCACCACGATGACCTCCTCGCCCTTCACGTCCACCGGCGTCTGGTTCATCTCGACGAGCCGCCACCACGCGGTGGCGAGCAGCGACTCATTCAACCCGCCACTGATACGCGGCCTGGCCAGCAGGTCCCCCGCGATGTGCTCGCGGACAAACTGGTCGTAAGGCAGGTCGGCGTTGAAGGCGCGGATGAGGTAATCGCGATACCGCCACGCATGCGGGAGGAAAGCGTCGTGCTCCGTGCCGTGCGTGTCGGCATAGCGCACCACATCCTGCCAGTGGCGGGCGAAGCGCTCGCCGAAATGGGGCGAGGCAAGGAGCGTGTCCACGCGATTGCCGATTGCCGATTGCCGGTTGCCGATTGAAGACTCGCGGACGAATGCCTCGACTGCGTCCGCTGATTGCGGGAGGCCGGTGAGAATGAAGTGCAGACGTCGAGCAAGCGCACGCGGTTCGGCAGGTGGCGCGGGTGCTAGGCCGCTCGCTTCCAGCTTCGCGAGCAGGAAACGGTCAATGGCATTGGTGCTCCACGCCGCGTCCTTCGGGGTGGGAATGGCGGGCCGGGTGACGGGGCGGAAAGCCCAGTTGGGCTGCGGCTGCTTGGCGGAAGGTGTGGCCCCGGACATTCGCGTTGCGCCGGCCAGCAACACCGCCGCCAGCAGCCACACAAAGACGAAGCTTCGTTGCGTCTGGTTGGGTCGCGGAGTCACCCCGGAAGTGAACAGGAGGAGACCGGCGACCGCAAGCAGAGCGTGGCGGGGGCACGCTTGTCCCCAGGTCCAGATGCTCCGCAAGCGGTCATGGGGGACAGGAGTGTCCCCCTCACTTCCGCTCCGGGCGGCCCTGAATGATGTCGCCCAGCCGCTGGTTGAGCTTCTCCTGGTCGTTCGCAGCCTCGCCGATGGCGCCGATGCTGTCGCCCACGCGGTTGAGCAGGTCCGCGCGCTTCTCGGCGTCGCTGACGACCTTGGCACTGAAGTGCTCGCTGGAACCGACGCCGGGACCGGTCACGTTGTTGTTGTCGCGGGCCTCGATCCAGTATTCGAGCATCGCGCCCTCGGGCGGACGCGGGTTGAGCGCGCCGACCTTCCAGTCGTAGCGCCGGCGCAGCGTGCGCTGCGGGGCATCCAAGGTGAGCTCGATGCCCTTCTCCTCTCCGCCATCAATCGTGTAGCGGAGGAAAAGCTGCTTCACCGCAAAGTCATCCACCGCCTCGAAGCCGATGAGCAGGGTGGCCTTTTGCGTGATGAGTTCCTCCTTGCGCTCCGGGTAGGTGATACGGACCACGGGCGCGCGGTCCGGCAGGACTTCCAGGCGGTAGACCGCGTCGTCCTTCGAGCGGAAACCGAACTTGTCCTCCAGATGAATCGAGAAGCCCGTCAGCGCCTCGCTCGAAATGGGGATGCTCACCTGCACCTCGCGCGGGTTCTTCGGGTTCGCCTGCAACGGCAGATCCACCGGCGCGGCGTTGGTCGAGCTGGTCAGCTTCACCGCCCCACGCGCAACCTCCTTGGTTGGCGTGAGCGTCAGGCTGAGCTTGCTGCCCACGAGGAGGGTCAGGTCACCGAGCGAACGGCGGACGGTGCCGAGGCCGGTGTATTCCGGATAGATCTGCAACGCGTCGAGCTTCGCGATGCCCGGCCGCTCGACCGCCTCTACCCGCGCCGTGCGGGACTTGCCGTCGCCGACGTGGAAGGTGTAGTCGAAGGAGTCCTGCACGTTCTCCAGCGCCTGCTCAAAGCGCGCTCGGCTCTCCTTGCCGGGTTCGAGCTGGAACTCCTGCGTGCGACCGGAGGCAAACTTGAGCACCAGCTTGGCGCGGTCCGGCACCACGCCCTTCGCGATGGCGAACAGGCTTACGTTGTCGCCCCGGGCGATGCGCAGGTCCCCGCTGGTCTGGCCGATGCGGGTCTTGCGCGGGACTTCGATCTCGCGGGACAGGAACGCCCGATGCAGCAGATCGCGGCTGACCTCCTCCCCTTTCCAAAACACCACACCGCCGATGACCACGATCACCAGCGCCCAGCCGACGAGCCGACGAAGCTGCCGCGTGGCAATGACGGCGGTGAAATCCAGCGGCCGGGCGATCCGCTCGGTCTCCGCCAGCATCCCACGCACGAGCGCCGGGGCCTCGCCGGACTGCAATGCACCCGGCCGGGTGAGCTGGAGGGAAGCGATCAGGCGCGTGCCGAACTGGGGGTTGCCGCGCTCGACCAGCAGCGCAATGGCATCATCGTCCGGCTGGCGAAGGCAGGGGATAAGGATGTTGTGCCAGATGACATGGCCGGCTGCGGCGAGGTAGGCGATAAAGAAGAGGAATCGGACGGCCCAAGGCAGGTCGAGGAACCAGTCGAGCAGCATCCCGACGCCGAGGGCGAGGACGAGGCCGCCGAGCAGCATCGCCACGCCGGAACCGGCCTCGACGCCGGTCTTTTTCGAGCGCACGGCGGCGAGCTTGTCCCCGAGCAAGGCGCTCGGCGGGACAGAAACGGTGCGTTGTTCCGGGGCGGCGGTCATTTGCGAGCCGGGATGGGATTAAGATTAGGAGTAGGAGTAAGAGCAGGAAGGGTAGCACTGCGCGCGCAACTCATACTCTTACTTATAATCTTACTCTTAATCTTCATCCTCATTTCAAGTGCGACAGTTTGCGGAGCACCCACTCCGTTGTGACGACCCCGAGCAGCAGCATGAAATAGAGCGGGCTGGCCCACAGCTCGACTTCCAGCGGCGAGCGCACGCGCTCGGTCTTGGCGCGGATCTTGTCGGGCAGTTGAAAGAGCGTCTCCTCCCGGAAAAACTCACCGCCGCTGATGCTGGCCATCTCGCGCAGCAACGGCTCGTTCATCGCCGTATCGCCCAGCTCGAAGCGCGGGGTCGTGACATTGAAGTCCACCCGGGTGTCAGGATCGCTCTCGACGCCGAACTTGTAGTTGCCCGCGGCCGGGGCGATGAACTCGCCGCGATAGACACCGGGCTGGTCGGCCACGGGACGCAGGGAAATCTCGGTCGGCCCCCCGCCGTCACCGGTGCGGACGGTGTAGGCACCCTTCACCACCGGGTCATTCACGGGCTCGAAACCCGCCCGATAGAGGCGCGCATAGATGGCCACACGGTCGCCGCTCACGAAGTTCTGACGGTCGAGCGTGAGCTGGGTGCGGCGGGAGCCGCCGGTCAGGTGCGGGAGCGCTAGGCGTTGCGCGATCTGGCCCCAGAAGGTCGTGTAAATCTCGTCGCCCGTGTTCTTGCGCCAGCGCCAGGTGTTGTCCGTGCCCACGAAGAGGGACTGGCCCAGGCCGTATTGCTGCACGGCGACCACCGGCATGGGGCCGAAGCGCGAGGCCTTGAGCGGGTCGGGGTCCACCAGCAGCACCTCCGCGCCGGGCTTGGCCCGGGAGACTTTCGCCACCCAGTAGATCGGCGGCAGGGTCTTCCAGAGGTTGACGCTTTCCTCGTCCTTGTCGGCCAGACGGAGCATCGTCGAACTGCGGCCCTGCGAGGTGAGCGTGAGCTTGATCGGCTTCTCGGCGATGCCCTCGCCGGTCACGGCCGCGGTGTTCACAGCGTCAAACTCGACCGGGAGGATCTGCTCGACCGGCGTGTTGCGCCACGCATTGGGGCTGAACCGCTTGCCGGCGACCATCAGGAACGAGCCGCCAAAGCGCGACACAAACTCATTCACGTTCCGCTGCTGCTCGGCAGAGAGCTGGCGCGGGTCCACGTCGCCAAAGACGATCAGGTCGTAATTGAACAGCTCCTCCTTGTTCACCGGAAAGCGCTCCAGATAGGGCGTGTTGGCATCGCGGGAGATGGAGGGCGCGCCCTCGAACAGCACACACTTCAGGTCCACGCGGCGGTCACGCATGAACATGGCCTGCAGGTAGCGGAAGTCCCAGCGCGGCGACTGTTCGACCAGCAGCACGCGAATCTTCGAGTCAATTACGCGCAGATGCTGCACGCGGGAGTTGTTGTCCTTCACCGTCTCGTCGGCCCGCGCCTCAATGACTGCCTCCAGTTCAAAGTCCCCGGTCTTGTCCGGCGTGAAGCGCATCGCCACCACCTGCTCGGCATCCTCGCCAAAGGTGATCTCGCGCTCGTCCACCTTCGTGTCGCCGAGCTTGAGCACCACCCTGGCCTTTTCACCGGCCAGGCCCTGTGAACGGACGCGCACGTTGGCCAGCACTTCGTCCTTCACAAAGCTGACCTCGGGCGCGAACAGGTTCGCCACGATGATGTCCCGCGGGCTGGTGATGCCGACGCCCCAGATGTAGAGCGGCACACCGTCCTGCTTGAGCTGCGCCGCGATCTCGCGCGGGGACGGGCCGGAGTTCTGGCCGCCGTCGGTGATGAGCACGACACCCGCCAGAGGCTGGCCGCGCTTCAGTTCGACGGCCTTGTGCAAGGCGTCGCCGATGGGCGTGGTGGCGGAGTTGGCGTCCAGCTTTTCCACCCACGGGAACTGCGTGATCTTGCTCTTGCGGCGGGCCTTCTTGGTTTCCGACTCGCCCTCGGCAAGCTCGCTCTTGCCCCGCGGCAGGGCATTCACGTCCGTGCCGAAGCTGAAGGGCACGAGGTCGAACTCGTAGTCGAGCCGCGGAAGGAGATCGAGCTTCTCGTTCCGCAAACCGGCCTTGAGCAGGTCCAGGCGCGTGATGGCCTCGACCTCGCGGAGGCGACCGGCCTGCGGCTGCTGCGTGAGGCCCTTGGTCGGGTCGCATAGGCCCTTGACGAGCGCGGCGCGTTTGATGTCGTCCGGGCTCACCCGCGGGTCTTTGATCTGCATCGAGGCCGAGCTGTCCACGAGCAGCAGCAACGTGCGGCGGACACTGCCCTCGACCGTGAACGCGAGCACTGGCCGCAGCAGCAGGAACGTGAGCAGGACGAGAAACGCGACACGCAGGCCCGTGAGCAGCCAGCGCCGCGCCGGTGTGGTGGAAGGCGGCCAGTGGCGATAAGTCCAGACACCCAGCCCCGCCAGCAGCAACGCAAGCACCACGACCCACCCCGCCCCGACCCCGCCCTGGAAGGCGAGCCGGACGGACGCGAGGTCGCCAGCGGCTTCCACGCGCGCACCAAGGAGTTTGAGAATGAGGTCGGTCACAGAATCTTAATCCTACTCCTACTCTTAATCTTAATCTGCCCCCTCCACACGATAAGGAACCGGATCCTCATAAAGCCGGTCATTTGAATTGGCCTTAATCAGCCCCACCAACATGGAAACAATCGCCTTCAACCGTGTCTTCCCCGCGTCCAGTTCCGCCTCACTGAGGTGCCTTTTGATGGACAGCATGTCCAGGCACCCGGCGCATTCGAGTGCCGAGCCGCGCGCGATGTCGAAGAACCTGCAGCGGTCCGGTCCGGTGAACTTGCCGTTGCCCTCCGGAATGTTGAGCACGATGGAGGTGCGGGCACGTTCAAGCTGGTTATGGACGGCGATGCCTTTGGGCACTCGTTCCAGCAAGTCTTCGCACCACGCGTAGAAGAGAAGCGACTCCTGGTAGGCTTGGAGCTTCTCGTGGTCGAAGTAGGTTTTCACGCGGAGATTAGGATTAAGAGTAGGAGTAAGAGTAAGAGGGGAGGCTACTTCGCGCGGCTAAAATACTGCGCCAAAAACGTCTCCAGCGCCGCCAGGGCGAGGACGGCGATGAGAATCGGCAGCCAGAACTCCGCGCCGACGCGGGCCTTCTCCACCCACTCCCGCAGGTTCAAGGTCGGGTTCCAGCGCTGCACGGCGACGATCTGGCCAAGGGCGGTGACTTCTTCGGCTGGCAGTTCGCTCAGGTTCGATTCCGAAGGGTCAGGCTGGGCGGCGAACTTGATGACCGTCGGCGGGTCGGCGATGGAGACTTCGTAGATGCCGGCCTTGTCAGCGGCGTCGTAGCTGAGCACCGGCGTGCCGTTGACCAGTTCCACGCGGCGGAGATCGCGCGTGCCGGTGGCCGCTCCGGGAGCCATCACCACGGCGTCCTTGTGCAGCAGATCGGCGGTGAGACGGCGCGCGAACTGCGCGCCGACACGGATGTTCGCGCCGTCGTCGTGCCGCTGGACCAGCGTGCCCAGGGTGCGGTGGAGCAACGGGACGAAGGCCGGGCGGACAGCGAGATCGTTCCAGGCCGTGTCCGCCGTGCTGGCGAACATCACGACGCGGCCAAGCCCTGAGGCGCGCTCGGCCATCGCGATGGAGTCGTCGCTGTAACGCAGAATCGCCTTGGGCGCGGCGAATGAAACGGCGGCGTTGGTCTGGGCGGGATTGGGCGTCGGAGTGGGAATGCTGGACTTGTCAGTCTCCCCGGTCGCCGCCGGGAGCAAGGTCAGGTCGAAGGAGCGGAAGGTGCGGGTGGAAGACAGCGTGCCGGCGGAAGCATCGTTCCACAGCGCGACGATGGGGTGGTCATACCCCTTGGTCTGGAAAGTGAGGAACTTCTCCTCCTGATTCGCATCACCGCGCGGTTCACCGAAGGTGGCGGGGAGCAGCTTGCGCGTGACGGCGAGCTGGGAGTTGTAGAAGGCCGCGTTCATCTTCGCCCCGGGGAAGATGAGCAGACCACCGCCCCGCTTCACGAAGTTCTCGAGCGCACCCGCCGTGTCGGTGGAGAAGTCCTGGACATTCGCCAGCACCACGGCATCGAAGTCGTCGAAGCGCGTGCCGGCCATGTCAGCCGGGGCGATGGTGGAGGTCTTGACGTAGTATTGCTCGGCCTCATCCGCGGACACGGGCACCAGCGCATGGCCCAGGAAAAAGGTCTCCGCATCGCGAGGCTCGGAGCCGGGCTCACCATCCACCATCAGCACGCGGATCTCACGAATCGCCCGGATGGCCAGCGTGCGCGCATCGTCCCCGGCGAAGCGGTCGGCAGGGATGCGGGCGGTGACGTTGTGCCAGCCCTCGGTGCGGAAGCGGGTGTTCAGCGGGACGCTGCGGGTGCCCCCGGGCGGGATGTTGGGAATCGTGACTTCGTCGGCGGACACCCCGTCCACCAGCAGCGTCACGCGGATGTCCTTGACCTCCTGCTTCCCGTAATTCGCCACCTGCGCCTCGAACCGGAGCGGTCGGTTCATCGGGGCCAGCCCGCTGCTGAGCACCAGGCCGCTGACGCCCAGGTTGCGCTCCTCGGCCTCGCCCACGAGCACGAGATGCGAGGAAACCTGCTGCTCGCCGGTCTGCTCCTTGGCCTGCTTCAGCGTCTTCTGGATGTCGCCAAGCTGCCGCCAGCCCGCAAGCTGGCCGTCGGTGATGACGTAGATTTCCTTGCGGATGGCGGAGCGGCCCTTGAGCGTTTCGAGGGCTTTTTCAATCGAGGGAAAGAGATCGGTGGCGTGGTCGGAAAGCGGGGCTTCGCGGACGGTCTTGCGCGCGAGATTCAAGTCGTGGGTCGGCTCCTTGATGACTTCCTTCGCCACGTCGGACGCCAGGATCACGGCGGCGGCGGAGCCGGAAGGCAGCGCGTCCACGGCCTGCTCGGCGACCTTGCGGGCCTTGTCGAAGCGCGTCTGAACGCCGTCGGAGACACCCATGCTCGCGGAGTTGTCGAGGATGATGACGGCGGTGACCTTCGACTGCCCGAAGACGTTGTGCGTGGTGGAACGCATCGCCGGCCGGGCGACCGCGAGCGCAAGCAGCGCCAGCATCAGGCAGCGAATCGCGAGGAGGATCATGTCCTCGACCAGCATCCGGCGCTGGTTCTTCTCGGTGGAGACCTTGACGAAACGCATCGCCGCCCAAACGACGCGCTGGAAGCGGCGGCGGTTGAGCAGGTGGATGATGATCGGCACGGCGATGGCACCGGCACCGAAGAGCATGAAGGGGTTGAGGAAGGACATGATTAGCGAGCCTTGCTCCTTCCTTTACGCTGAGGATGTTTGCGCCCCTTCCGAAGCCTAGACTTAAACGCGCTGAACCGTTCAAGCCATTGTGTCTCGCACATTGTTCGCCATCGCTTCAATTCCGGTTCGCTCGTGGCGAGCATCATACAAATCAAATCAAAGCCCTCGGTGCCAACTGCAAAATCGGACAGCACTAATCCCGACAGTCGGACCGCCGAACGATCAGCCGCGCATCCATCGGTCGGCATGTAGTATAGGAATTCGACTACGAACTTTTCGTTGGCAGCCGACGAGGAATAGGTGTCCGGGCCATCCTTTTGCCAGCGCAAGCGCCCTTGTTCCGTCAGCTTCGCCAAGAAGTGAACGGTTTCCATCGGCGTATTTCGAAGCTTAATCATTTCACCGAGGTCTTGAGCCGGAACGCCAGATACCCGCTCAGCACCTCATGCAACGGTTGCGCCGTGTTCACCGGGACGAAATGCACATGGTTCTTCTCGCAGCCGGAGCGCAGCGTGGAGCGGAAGCGCTCCACTTCGGCGAGGTAGCTGGCGCGGATTTCCTGCGGGCGGGTGAGGATGTTAGGGATGGCCTCCAAGCCGACGAACTCGATGAGGCCGTTGAACTTGAACTCCAGTTCCGCCGGGTCCATCAGGTGGAAGACCACGACCTCGCTGCCGCCGAAGCGCAGGTGCTGGATGCCTTCCATGATCTTCTCCTCGTCGTCGAAGAGGTCGCTGATGATGATGACGATGCCGCGCCGGCGGACCTGGCGGGCCATCTCATGCAGGATGGCGGCGATGTTCGTCTGGCGCTCCGGCTCGAACGCGGCGAGCGTGGCGAGCACCTTGTGAATCATCGCGTGGCTGTTGCTGCGCGGGAGATACTCGCGGGTCTCGTTGTCGAAGATGTCCAGCGCCACGGCGTCGCGCTGGTGCAGGATCAGGTAGCTCAGGCATGCGGCGAGCATCTTGCCGTAGGCGAGCTTGGAATAGCCGCCGGAGCCATATTTCATGGACTCCGAGCCGTCGAGGAGGATGTGCGCGACGTAGTTGGTTTCCTGCTCGAACTGCTTGATGTAGTAGCGGTCCGTGCGCCCGAGGACCTTCCAGTCGAGATAGCGCAGGTCATCGCCTGGCGCGTATTCGCGGTGCTGGGCGAACTCGATGGCGAAGCCGTGGTAAGGCGATTTGTGCTCGCCCGCCATGTAGCCCTCGACGAGATAGCGCGCGTGCATCCCGAGCGTCTCGGCGCGGGAAATCGCGACGGGGTCGAGGAGCGTGGCTAGGGTGGCGGCGTCCATCAGCGGAGAAATGTCCAACGTCCAACGTCCAATGCCCAATCAATGACCAATGCCCGGCCGAGGCGCGCTGGCGTGCTCTCGGTTGATGGGCCTTCAATCATTGGGGCTTGGGCATTCTTTGGACATCGGGCATTGAGAAATTGGTCATTGGACTTTCTGATCCTTCGGGATCGCCTCGAGAATCTTCTTCACCACGTCATCGGCGGTGATGCCTTCGCTCTGGGCGGCGAAGTTCGGGATGATGCGGTGGCGGAGGATGGGCGGAGCGACGGCGGCGACGTCGTCGCAGCTCACGTGGAACTGGCCTTTGAGCATCGCCCGGGCCTTGGCGGCAAGGATGAGGTTCAGGCTCGCGCGCGGTCCGGCACCCCAGGAGAGGAACTTCTTGCAGTATTCGTTCGCCTCGGGGGTCTTGATGCGCGTCACACGGACGATGCGCTCGGCGTATTGATAGACGTGGTCTGCGACCGGCATCCGGCGGACGGTGGCCTGGAGTTCCAAGATGTCCGCCTCGGTGAGGACCGCCTGGGGCTTCTCCATTGGCGCGCCGGTGGCCATCTTCATGATCTGGAGTTCCTCCGCCGTAGTCGGGTAGTCCACGGTGATCATGAACATGAAGCGGTCCAACTGCGCCTCGGGCAGCGGATACGTGCCTTCCTGCTCGATCGGGTTCTGCGTGGCGAGGACGAAGAACGGGTTGGGCAGCGCGTAATCGGTGCCACCGACAGTCACCTTGCGCTCCTGCATGGCCTCGAGCATCGCCGCCTGCGTCTTGGGCGGCGTGCGGTTGATTTCGTCCGCCAGGACGATGTTCGCGAAGATGGGACCCTTCAGGAAGCGGAACACGCGCTCGCCGGTGGTCTGGTCCTGCTGGATGACCTCGGTGCCGGTGATGTCGCTGGGCATCAGGTCGGGCGTGAACTGGATGCGCTTGAAGCCCAGGTGCAATGTCTGTGCGAGCGAGGAGACGAGCAGCGTCTTGGCCAGGCCGGGCACGCCGATGAGCAGGGCATGGCTGCGGGTGAAGATGGCGATGAGGGCCTCCTCCACCACCTGCTCCTGGCCGACGATCACCTTGCCCAGTTCGCGCTTGATGGCGGCGCTGGCCGTCTTGAGCTTTTCCAGCGCCTGCAAGTCTTGTTCTCCCGCGAGGGTCGCGGATGGTTCAGTAGTCGTCATCGATTGTGCCTTTCAACTTTACGTTGCCGTCACCGGGAACACGGACATTCCACGCGACACCCGTCAAAATGGCGAACTCAAAGTTTGCGGGCCGGGTTGCCGACGCGGACCCGGAGGCACCTATTCAGCCGCACGCGCACGATGAAGCCGGATCAGGCGACCAATCCCCAACTCCAACAGATCGTCTGAACGGCAAAGGAGGTGCGTGGAGCGCGGCATTCATGCCGCAGAATGCCCGACTGCAAAAGTGCGGTCGAATCACCCAGGCCTTGCTCACGTTTCTGCGGCCTAAAGGCCGCGCTCCAAGCCGTGGGGCGCGCCCGTCTCGGAGTCCAGGCTAAACGAGGGCTGTCGCAGGACGTAAGAATTTCTCCGCCGCGTGGTCGGCGAAACGGAGGCCGCGATGGGTAAGCTGGAAGCGGTCGGCCGTGCGAACCGCGAAGCCTTCCGCGACGAGGGTGTCCATGTCGGCGCTCCATTCCCCGCGCAGATCGTGACCTGTAATCCCCTGAAACTCCGCAAAGCCCCAGCCCACATTCATGCGCAGGCCAAAGGCGGCAATTTCCCCGGCGCGGGCCAGCGGCGGCAGTTCTTCCCGCGATTCAATGGCGCGGACACCCTTTTCCAACTGCTCACAATAGAGCTGCGTATTCGACCAGTTCTTGGTCCGCACGCCGCCGACGTAACCGGAGGCGCTGGGTCCGAGGGCGTGGAACTGGCCGCCGCGCCAGTAGTTGACGTTGTGCTGGCAGGCAAGGGCAGGAAGGGAGTGGTGGAGTGGTAGAGTGGTGGAGTGGTGGGACGCAGGTTCTTCAGGACTCCAGCACTCCAACACTCCAGCACTCCGCTGCCGCTGATCCCGTGCAAAATTCGCGACCTCATACTGTCGGAAGCCCCCCTGCCCCGCCGTCGTGACGAGTTCCTCATACATCGCCTCGGTGAGTTCCTCGTTCACGTCGAACTCGCCGGCCTGAAGCTGGTGGAACAGCGGCGTGTCGTCCTCGTAGATGACCTCGTAGCAGGAGAGGTGTTCGCTGCCGAGCGCGAGGGCGTCGCGCAGCGTGGTCCGCCAATGCTCCATCGTCTGCGTGGGGATGGCGAACATGAGGTCCACGTTGATGTTCGCGAAACCGGCGGCGCGCAGCGTGTCAAAGGACTTGAAGACCTGCTCGCGGCTGTGGATGCGCCCGAGCCGCTCCAGCAACCGCTCGTCGAGCGACTGCACGCCCATCGAGATGCGATTCACGCCGTAGTCGCGCAGGAGCTTGGCCTTATCAGCGGAGACGGTCGCGGGGTTGCACTCGACGGTCCACTCCTCCGCGCCAAGCAGGCCAAGCCGCTCGAAGGCTTTGAGGATTTGCTCCCACTGCTTGAGATTGAGCAACGAGGGCGTGCCACCACCGAAAAAAACCGTGCGTGGTTTCAGCTCGTGCGCGACCAGTTCCAACTCGCGCACCAAGGCGTTGACATAGCGGCCGACCAAATCCTCCTTCGGCACGGCGGAATAGAATGCGCAATACTCGCACTTGTGCGCGCAGAACGGGACGTGGAGGTAGAGGGAGGTGACGGGAGTGCCCCCGGAAACGCCCTCGCCGGGCTCCGGTTCCCAGTCCACCAGTGTCTGGGGAGATGCAGCGGCAAGGCGGTTCAAAAGCGCAATCTCTTCAGGGGTGTCTTCACCGGCCACGGGCGCTGGGACGGTCTGTTGCGTGGCGTTCAAGCGGTGGGTGGCAAGGTCGGCGGTTTGCGGCGGGTGCGCTTGTATTCGTCGTAACGCGGTTGCAGCGCAGCCATCAAATCGCCGCGACCCACCCCCGGCATCCGCTGAAGCGCGTCACTGACCAGCCGCCGCACCGTCGCCGCCCACTGTTCTCGGTCGGATGGCTCGCAATGGTCGCGTTCATAGAGGGCCGCGAGGAGCCGCTCCAGTTAAGGACTCATTGAAGCAGGCCTTCAGAATGTCCGCTCGACGGGCTGGAGCCAGCGGACGATGCCACATGGCGAGATGGTCATCCAGCGCCTCGGCAACCGTGCGCACGCGCTGGGCGAGCGCACGGTCCGGAAAGTCCGGATGGGAGAGCGCCACCTCCAGCAGGCGGGCGAACAATCGCATCGCCTCCACGGCTTGCCGGTGATCCCGCAAGACCTCAGGCGAAGGCGGCGAATCCAGATGCTGGTCCTCCCAGCTCACCAACTCCGCAAAGCCACGCTCCAGCTCGTCCGCGAAAAGCGCGGTCTTCTCGGCCATCCTGCCTTCAAAGCGGCTGACCAAGGAAAGCGACTCCCGGTCCGTAGCGTCCAATACTGCGGTTTCCATGCTGCCAGCCTAGCCTTGCGGGCCGGGCTTCACAACCGCAAATGCTCCCACAGATCCCCTGGCTGGAGCCGCAGGTTGATGTAGAACGGGCCGAACTCGCCATAGCGCGCGCTGACCTCGTCGAAGCGCATCTCGTAGATGATTTCCTTCACGGCATCGAGGCTGTGCGCGATGAGGGTGACGCCCCATTCATACTCGTCCATGCCGGTGGAGCCGGTGATGAGCTGCGAGATGCGGCCGGCGTATTTGCGGCCGGTCTTCGCGTGGCTGCCCATGAGCTTCTTGCGGGTGTCGAAATCGAGCATATACCAGTTGTCGGCGAGGTCGCGCTTCTTGGTCATGCCGTAGAAGCACATGATCTCCCAGTCCTCCAGTTCGGGGTTCAGGCGGTAGTGCTTGTATTCGTCGTTGCGCTTCTTGGCGGCGGCGAAGGCCTCGTCGAACTCCGGCGTGCCGGGCTGGAGCTTGCGCTCGCCGTGCTGGATCATCCGCTTCAAATCGTCGTCCGTGGTGACGTATTCCGGCAGCTCGGTGACGCTCAGGTAGGAGTAAACCAGGCTCAACGCACCGGGTGGGAAGGCCAGTTCCACCTCGCGCTGCATCGCGCTGAGCTGCTGCAGCTCCGGAGCGTAGATCATGAAGCCCAGGTCCGCCTTGCCGCCGACGCCGGCGTAGGTCGCCACGCGGGGCGCGGCGGGGCCGGCATACTTCTGCGTGAGGGCTTCGAGGCGTTCGCGCGTGGCAGCGGATTCGCCGGCGGGCAGCGCCGCCCAGCGGACGCGGTCAACGCGGAAGAAAAGGTGCAGGACGTGGATGCCTTGGGTGAGCTTGACGGAAGGGATGGACATGGGGCGGAAAGCAATTAGTAATTAGTGTTTAGTCGAATCAGTGGGCAAGAGCGTGACGGAAAGCAGGCGAGGCAATCAACTAACAACTAATCACTAATTACTCTCCGCTCCTCACTCCACCACCATCGCGCGGTCGAGCATCGCGGGGAGCTGGGCGAGAATGGATTCGTCGCTGGCGATGATGGCGGCACCGGCGGCGAGGGCGGCCTCCTGCAACTTGATATGGCGCGGGCTGCTGAAGGCGAGGACGGGGATGTGGGCGGTCGCGGGGTCGGCCTTGAGCGCGGTGATGGCGGTGCAGGCGTCGAGGTGCTTCCACTCCAGGTCCACAAATGCCACCAGCGGCATCTCCTTGCTTGCGATGGTGGCGATGCCCGCCGGGTCCACGACGTGCTGAATGCGATAGCCCAGGTCGCGCAGCTTGTTGCCGAGCGCACTGCCGGGGAGCAGGCGTTCGTAGAGCAACAGGGCTAGCGGACTCGTCATGCGCGTGAGAGTGCGAAGCGTCCGGGAAAATAGCAATCTCCGCCCGTGGAAGAGGATGTGAGGGGGCGCATCCGCGCACTGCCCCCGGAGCGCGGCCCTCCGGGCCGCCGCGGCCACCCTGCAGAACGGGCTGCGGAGCTTCCCAAGCCTTTCCCTGCTGCCAGCCGCTGCGGCCCAGCGGGCCGCGCTCCGCCGTCGTGCGGGGGCAGGGTCAAGATGCGCCCGAGCGCGACGGGCGCTACGTAGCGCCGGCGTCCGCGTCGGCGCGGATTCGGGGGTAGTGTCAAGATCCGCCCACGCCAGACCCGGCGAGCACGCCTGACTTGGGAGGCGTCATGGCTTCGGGACATCAGTCAGAGACTCCTCACGTCGTCTCCTACGAGGATTTACGGGGGCTGGAGCTTTGCCTGGCGGCGTGCTTCCATCGGGCCATGGCAACCGCTTCGCTCCGCGAACTCGTCCGGCACTGCGACACGCTCCTCCGCACCGCCGAGGTGAAGGACTGGGACCGCGCGCACAATGGCCTGCAGGTTGAGAACAACGGCCAGGTCACGCTCATCGCCGCCGCCGTGGATGCCAGCCTCGCCACGGTGAAGCTCGCCCTCGCGGCGAAGGCAGACCTGCTCATCGTGCATCACGGGCTCTTCTGGAGCGACACCGTGCCGTGGACGGGCAAGCGCCGTGAGCTGCAGCGTCTGCTGCTCGATCACAACCTCGCGGTTTACAGCTCGCACCTCCCGCTGGACCTGCACCCGAAGCTTGGCAACAACGCGCTGCTGGCGGCTGCGCTGGGGCTCAAGAAACTGAAGCCGTTCTTCTTCGAGAAAGGCGCGCACATCGGCCTGCAAGCGGAGGTGAAAATCCCCCGCGATGAACTGGTGAAACGGCTGACGCGGGCGACGGGGCTGGAGCCGAAGCTCCTACCCGGAGGCCCGGCGGAGTGCCGGCGCATCGGCATCGTGACGGGCGGTGCGGGCGCGGAGCTGAAGAAGGCGGCGGCGGAAGGCGTGGACACCTTCATCACCGGGGAGGGGCCGCACTGGACCTTCGCGCTGGCGGAGGACCTGGGGCTGAACGTCCTCTACGGCGGGCACTACGCGACGGAGACGTTCGGCGTTAAGGCGCTGGCGGCCCATCTCGCGAAGAAGTTCCGGGTGGAGTGGACCTTTGTGGACCATCCGACCGGGCTTTGAGGGCAGTTCGGCTCCGGGGCCGGCGAGGACGCCGGCGACACGGCCCGCGGGACGCGGGCGCTACGTAGCGCCGGCCTCCGGCCGGCCGTGCCGCAAGCGTCCTCGCTTGCCCGCCTTGCGTGACCGGCGGAGCATCGCGGACATACCCACCCATCGCCACCCGGCCAAGACCGGTTGAATTTGGCTCGCCAATGGGGCAAAATCGGGTGAACTAACTGGCCTGTGAGCTTGTGCCGAAACATTACCCGCCTGGGGCTGACCCTCCTCGCCGCGCTGCTGGTTGCGCCTGGCGCGCTGGCCCAGGGCAAGTTTGCCGCCAGCAAGGCCAGCCCCTACGCCAACTCGCTGGGCATGAAATTCGTCCCCGTGCCGGACACGCGCATCCTGATGAGCATCTACGAGACGCGCGTGTCGGACTACGCGCCCTTCGCGGACTCATTCGCCAAGCAGGACTGGGCGGCGCTGGGCTACACGGGGAAGATGAACCACCCCATCTGCAACGTGACGTGGGAAGAGGCCGCCGCCTATTGCCGCTGGCTGACAGAGAAGGAGCGCAAGGCCGGCGCGATCGGCAGCAAGGACCGCTACCGCCTGCCCACCGACGCGGAGTGGAGCGCGGCGATGGGCAAGAGCAAGTTCCCCTGGGGCGAGACCTGGCCCAAGATGGCCGACTGGCCCAAGCTGCCGGGCTACAAACCCGCCGACGGCGACAACACAGCCCCCGTGGGCAGCTTTGGGGCCAACCCGCACGGGATTTACGATCTGGGCGGCAACGCCTTCGAGTGGGTCAACGACTGGTATGTGAAAACCATGAACGACCCGAAGATTCATCAGGAGGACAAGAAGTTGAAAGAGGACGGCGGCGGCAGGAAGTTCAAGGTGCTGCGCGGTGCGTCGTGGGTTTTCTGGGACCCCGTGAGCGCGCAGAACGCCTGCCGGCACATTGCGCTCCCGAATGGACGCGGGGGATTGTATGGCTTTCGTTGCGTGCTCGAACCGGACGGTGAGAAGTAAACCCTTAGCCCACCTTTACCATGCCCGGCTTTCTAAAATGCACCTGTGAACACTGCGGCGGACGCATCGAGTATCCCGCCGAGGCCGTCGGTGCCAATGCGACGTGTCCCCACTGCCAGCAGGAAACCCCGCTCAAACTCGACAGCACCGATGACGCCAATGTGGTCGCGGTGGGGGGCGGCAAGGCCAAACTGGTGGTTGGGGCGGTCATCGCGAGCGTCGTGGCGGTGGCCGTGCTCGCGGGGGCGTTGGTCTGGGCGAAGAAGCGCCAGTCGGCGCAGAAGGAGTCGTCCGGGGAAACGGCGTTGGTGGGATCGAAGAATGAAAAGGCGGCAACGGTGGTCTCCGCTGGGTCCGGCAATTCCGCCGGCAAAGTGCAACTTGACCCGGCCAAGGACGTAGTCCCGGTCATCTTCAAATTCCAAGGCGGACTCACCGGCGCGCAGATCAAGCACGGGCGTGAGCTCTTCGGCGGGGCCTGCACGGAGTGCCATCGCCAGTATGATCCGGCCACCTACAACGAGACGGAGTGGGAGCGGACCATCGGCGGGATGCGCGGGAAGGCCAAGCTCAAGGGACGCGAGAGCACGGACCTGGACACCTTCGTCCGCACGGTGCGGAACTGAGTTCGGAGTCCGGCTTCAGGCGGTGGAACGGGGCTTGGGCCTGGACGCTTCGCGCGCAGCGAAACGGGTAAACGGACGCCTCGCCGCCTGAAGGCGGGACTCCAAGCGGAGCGCCGGTCTCTGACCCGGCGTTGACCTGCGAATGATCAGCGCGCCGGGTCGGAGACCGGCGCTCCGCCAGGACCGGGCCTACTTCACCGTCAGCGTCATGTCTTCCATCAGCGCGAGGGCGACGGCTTCGGTGATCTCACGCACGTCGAAGTTCGTGACGATGCGGCCGGCGTAGCGGTCTTTCCCCAGGATGTCCGAGGCGCTGGCCTGCCCGAGAATCACGGCGTCCTTCAAGCGGATGGCGGAAACCTGGATATCGGGAACTTGATACACCTTGTCACCGGAGACTTCCTGAATGACAAGCTGGCGGCTGGAGATAAGCACTTCAATCGCCACGTCCGCAATGCTCGCGAGGGCCTCGCGATCCTTGCGGGCGGCCTCGCCATTGGTGTCGGTGAGAATGGCATCGAGCGAACGGTTCGGTAGGAGTTGCGTCGCCATGCGTTGATCCGTCAGCAAGGCGCCGCCCAGACGCAACGGACGACCGAAGAGGCGCTCGACGTCGCGGGTGGTCTGCTTGTCGGCGAGCGTCGGCTCGGGGCGGGCGGTGTCGGAGAAACGGTTGTCGCGGGTCTGGCGTTCGTTGGTGGTCGTAACCTTGCCGGGGCCGGGCGGGAACTGGCCGGTGCCGCCAGAGAGCCTGACCGCGCCGCCGGCATTGATGGTCACGGCGTTGTTGGGCTGCGCGTTCGCGGGCGGGGTGATGGTGGAATCCACCGTGGTGCGGGTGGTCTCGGTGCGCTCGTTGCGGGAGGCGAGGCGCGCGCCGGACTTCTCGTCCACAAGGTCACGGTTCACATGGATCAGGATGCGCGGGCTGCCGAGCTTGGGGTAGGCGGCCTTGAACTTATCAATGACCGTCTGCGCCTGCTGGGGCGAGATGAGCTGTGGCAGGCCGGTGATGGGCTTTTGATCATACACGAAAGTGCCGGGCGGCGCGCCGGGCACGGCGGGCGCAATGGTGACGGGCACCGGGGCGTTCGTCGGCGGCTCGGCGGGCGGCCTGGCCTGACCGAACGCGGCGAGCGGAAGGGTGAGCGCGGTGAGGAGGAGGGTGGTTTTCATACGGGTCAGCGGTTAATGGGCCTGACGGACACGAATGGTAAAATTCTTGGCCTTGTTGTTCATCGAGACGAACTCGACGGCTTCCTGCGCGCTCTCGGTGAGGATGAGGTTGGTCCACGGCGTCTCGTCGCCGGTGGCCACCATGTTCTCGTCCTTGAAGACGCAACTGATCTGCACCTGGATGCGGCGCGCCTCGCGGTTGCGCACGTTGGCGACGACGCGGAGGCGGCCGTCCTCCAAGGTCTGCTTCTGGATGGCCCCGCCAGAGGTCACGGAGCGCTGCACCATGGAGTCCATGAGGACGAAGGGTGCCTTGTTTTCCAGGTCGTATTTCAGCGCGTTCTCAGGCGCGTAGGCGCCGCCGGACTGGCAGCCAGTGAGGGCGGCCACAGTGAACAAGGCGAGGGAGGAGAGGAGGAGTTTGTTCATAAGGAGCATATCAGTTTAGCCACAAAAGGGCACAAGGAGGCTCAAAAACAGGGACCGGCGGCATGGGTATTTGGAGTGCGCCGGCAGAGCGCAGCGGCGACGGCGCTTTGGCTTCCCGCGGAGCGGAAAGCAGTAGTCCGACCGCTCCGCGGGACGGAAAAGCGGCGTCGGCGCTGCGCTCTGCCGCCGCAGTCCAAGACGCGGGCGGACAATCGCAGGCACTGCTGCCGTTTGTGCCCGCAGTGCCATTTGATGGCTGGCATTCATGGCTCAGCGGTCGGAGAAGAAGATGACGGTGTCGCGGCCGGGCGCGACGGTGAAGGTCGCGGTCTTCACGCGGATGGTGGTGCCAGCGAGGTTCTGAAACTCGACGGCGGCGACGTGCTGGCCGGGGGGCAGTTCCGTGGCGGTGAAGCTGAGATAGCCCGGTAGATTGTCCCAGGTGCGCGTGTCGGCAGTCGGATTCGTCGCAGCAGAGATGAGCTTGCTGGCAAGGCCGAAGAGCAGCAGGCCCGCCCCGATTTCGTCCGCGTTGCTGCGGCGCTTTTGCTGCGAGGCGAGGACGGCTCCGCTGATGAGGGCGGCGTCCCCCACGACATTGGCACCCCCTTTGAACTGCGCCTTGCCGGCCAGAATGTGGTCCATCACCCGTCCCCCACGCGTGGTGGCCTGATAGAAGAGATCATCGAAGGCCGGGGCCTGCAAGGTCTGGCCCGCGACCTTCACGATGGCGGACTTCACGTTGGAACTGCCCTGCTGGAAACGAAGCTGCTCGCGGAACTGCCCAGTGGCGTATTTCGTCGGCCCGTTGCCGAACTCGACGAAGAACAGGACGTTCGCGCGCGGGGCATACGGCGGGAGCGCGATTCCACGCGTGTGCGCCTGCGCACGGGCAAAAGCGTCGGAACCGTCGGCAGCGAGCTTCGCGGAAGCGAGGCCGTCGAGGTAGTCGAGCAGCGCGTAGTCGCCGGCGTAGGTCTTGTTCTCGGCGTCGCTGTCGAGAATCTGGCCGGTGCGGAAGCAGGCGCGGGCATTGTCCGGCTCGCCGTCCATCCAGTAGAGGATGCCGCGATAGTAGTAGGCCATCACGCGCTCATAAGGCTCGCCGATGAACATCTTCTTGGACTCCTCGTTGAAGAGCCGGCGGGCGCTGGCGGCGGCCTTGTCGGGCCCGTAGATGCCGCCGAGGCGGGCCAGCGTTTCGTCCAGTTCGATCTTCGCCTGGTCGAAGCGGCCCGCGCGCATGGCCAGCGCGGCATTGCGGTAACTCAAGAGGACATGGTCGCGATGCACGGCTTTCGGGGCGGGGGCGTCACCCGAGGTGGTGGCGCAGCCGGGGAGGAGCACGAGCGCTGCGCAGGCGAGGGCAGCCAGTCGGAGGAACTTCTCATTAGCACCGGGCTTCAGCCCGGTGTGAGCGAGGCGCGGGGCGGGAGCCGTTTCAACGGCTTCCTCAAAATGGCGGAGCCAGGGGAGAAACTGTGGAATCGGTTTCCACCACGCACGGCCCGGGACACCCTGAAGCCGGGTGCTAACGAGAGAGACGAACGATTCACTTGGCCGGGCTGGGGGCATGGCGGCGGAGGCGTTCAGTGGAATTCACAGCGGACAGGCGGGTCCGCTTCACAGCTCAACGATACACTGCGTCCTCCAGCCCCTGCTTCTTAATCTCATCGAAGCCTTCCCAGATGATGTCGCTGGTGCGGGCGTCAATGAGCTGGAAGGTGTAGAGGACGTAGTCCCCCACGCCCTTCGAGGTGCGGGTGGTGAGGCTGGAGAGCTTGCCGGTGAGGAAGAAGTCCGCGCCCTTGAACTCGACGGCGTTCGGATCGCTGTTGCTGGTGACCTGGCCGGAGCGCTTCAGGTCGCGTTCGCGTTCCAGCGCGGCCATCTGGTCGCGGGCGAGGAAGAGCACCTTGCCCGCGGCCTGCGAGTTGAGCTGCGCGCGGATGCGGGTGAGGAAGATGTCCTTGTTAATGGGGAAGCGCGTCTCGTTCACGACGGGGTTGAGCACCACGCGGGGCGTGCCCTGCGCCCGGGTCACCTGCGGAATGCCAATGATGCCGCGCGCCATCTTGTCCGCCACGCGCACGAGGTCCTGGGATTCGATGCCGGTGCCGGCCACGAAGCCGCGCTCGTCCGGGCGCATCTCGGTGACGGAAGCGCCGCGGGGGTTTTGAACGCCGGTGGCGCAACCAGCCAGCAGGCCAGCAGCGGCGGCGAGACTCAGGGAGACACTCCAAGTATGCAGATTCGATTTCATGTCCGGGGTAGTTTGGGGGATGGCGGCCCGTGCGGGCGAGCAAAACAAGGACTGGGAAGCTCAGGTATTACCCGCGGCCACGCGGTGCGCATAGGGTCAGACCCGGTTTTCCGGGCGCTGTTCAAAATGCGCACCGTGGTGCGGCCTCCTTTGCTTCAGCGGCCGAACATGGTGTTGGCGCTGCCCATCGGGGTGGTGCCGTAATAGTTGTTGATGATGACGGTCTGGGGCTGGGAGGGAGCCGCAGGCGCGGTCACCACCGGCTGCGCCGGCACCACCACGCTGCTCATGACCGGGGTGGTCGTGAACGAGGACACCACGACGGGACGTGAGTAATAGGAGTGGTGGTGATGATGGTGGGGATAGCCTGCCCGGTAATAGGGTCCAGCCACCACGGCTGTGCTGTGGTAGCCCGGGGACTGGTAGTAGCCAGCCGGCTGGCGCACGTTGTTGTCAGCGATGGCACCCAGCACCAAGCCGGAGGCCGCGCCGATGGCCACGCCTTCCGCCGTCCGGCGGCCATTGTTGTGACCGATGACGCCGCCCGCGATGCCACCCAAGACGGCTCCAGTGGTGGCGTAGCCGTGGGGGTTGCCACCGTAGTAGGTCGGCCCCGAGGAGTAGCCACCGCCGTAGCTGGCCTGGCGGTTGTAGTCGTTGGCGAGCGAACCGAGCAGCAGACCGGCTCCGGCACCGATGCCGATGCCTTCAGCCGTCTTGCGTCCATTATTGTGCCCGATTACGCCGCCGAGAATGCCGCCCACCACCGCAGTGCCCAGCGCCTCGCGGCTGAACAATTGTGCCTGAGCAGGCACCAGGGTGGCCAGGGCAAGTCCGAGTATCAGAAGCTTTTTCATGTTCGTGTCTTTCAGTTCGAATGCGGCATCGCTGCCGTATTACGTCCGCATAACTAACATCGCCCCATGGGGAGGGGAAATCAAATGACTTGATACGACTATCGGCAAAACTGTGGGTAGGCCAGAAAGGGCCGCGAAAGGGGGAGAAGGACGGCCACAAAGAGGCGCAAAAGGCGCAAGAATCGAGGGGAAGAGAGCAGGATTAGGATTACGATTAGGAGCAGGAAGGGAGACAGGACGCTTCCCTCCTGCTCGTGATCCTGATCCTAATCCTGCTCGCCCTCCTCGATCAGTGATACTCCTGCACCGTCCGCACCGCATAACCGCTCTTTTGCAGCGCGGCGATGCCGAGCGCAGCCGCCCGTGCACCCGAGAGCGTGGTCATGATCGGCGTGCCGGTATAGACGGCGGTGGTGCGGATCTTGATCTCGTCCGCGCGCGGGGTCTGGCCGGCGGGGGTGTTGATGACGAGCTGGATTTCCTTGTTCTTGAGCAGGTCAATCGCGTTCGGCCGGCCTTCGGCGAGCTTGTAGATGCGCTGCACCTTCAGCCCGGCCTTTTCCAAGATGGTGGCGGTGCCGTTGGTGGCGACGAGTTCAAAGCCCAGGTCGGCGAATTGCTTGCCGACCTCTGCAACGTGCTCCTTGTGCGCGTCGCTCACGCTCATGAACACCTTGCCCTTGAGCGGCAACGGGGAGTTCGCGGCCATCTGGGACTTCGCGTAAGCCACGCCAAGGTCGGCGTCCAGGCCCATGACCTCGCCGGTGGAACGCATCTCGGGCGAGAGCAGGATGTCCTGCCCGTGGAACTTGTTGAACGGGAACACGGACTCCTTTACGGCCCAATACTTCGTCCAGATTTCCTCGGTGAAGCCGAGTTCCTTCAAGGTCTTCCCGGCCATGACCTTCGCGGCGAGCTTGGCCAGCGGCTTGCCGATGGCCTTGCTGACGAAGGGCACGGTGCGGCTCGCGCGCGGGTTCACTTCAAGCACATAGACTGTCTCGCCCTTCACGGCATACTGCACGTTCATCAGGCCGATGACCTTCAGCTCCTTGGCCATCGCGTGGGTGTATTGGCGGATGGTGCTGATGACGGACTGAGAGAGCGTGTGCGGCGGCAGCACCATCGCAGCATCGCCCGAGTGGACGCCCGCGAACTCGATGTGCTCCAGCATCCCGCCGATGACGATGGTCCCATCGTCCGGGTTTGGGAACTGGCCCACGTCCGTGAGGCAGTCCACGTCCACCTCGGTCGCGTCTTCGAGGAACTTGTCCACCAGCACCGGGCGGTCCGGTCCGGCTTCCACCGCAAAGCGCATGTAGTGCGACAGCTCGGCATCAGAATAAACGATCTGCATCGCGCGACCACCGAGCACGAAGCTGGGGCGCACGAGCACCGGATAGCCCAGTCGCTTCGACGCCACCAGCGCCTCGGCCTCATTGATGGCGAGCCCGTTGGGCGGCTGCGGGATGTTGAGCTTGGTCAGCATCGCCGCGAAGAGCTTGCGGTCCTCGGCCACTTCGATGCTCTGCGGGGAGGTGCCGATGATGTTGACGCCGTTCTTCTGGAGTCCGAGGGCAAGGTTCAGCGGCGTCTGCCCGCCGAACTGGGCAATGGCCCCCCAGCACTGCTCCCGCTCGTAAATGTGCAGCACGTCCTCGAGCGTGAGCGGCTCGAAGAAGAGCTTGTCGCTGGTGTCGTAGTCGGTCGAAACCGTCTCCGGGTTCGAGTTCACCATGATGGTCTCGAAGCCGTCTTCCTTGAGCGCGAAGGCGGCATGGACGCAGCAGTAGTCGAACTCGATGCCCTGGCCGATGCGGTTCGGGCCGCCGCCGAGGATCATGACCTTCTTGGCCGTATTGCCCTTCACCTCGTCATCGCCACGGTCGTAGGTGGAGTAGTAATAGGGCGTGTAGGCCTCGAACTCCGCCGCGCAGGTGTCCACGAGCCGGTAGCTGGGCACCAGGCCGATGCGCTTGCGCTCGGCGCGGACGGCGTCCTCGGTCTGGCCCGTGAGGTGGGCGATCTGGCGGTCGGAAAAACCGAGGGACTTGGCTTTGGCGAGTTGTTCAGGAGTCAGCGGCATGGCACGAAAAAATTCCGGCGAAGTAAGCCGGACGGCTCCGGGGCTGGCAAGTCACAAAGGGGGTAAAAATCGCGAGTTGAATATCTGACTTCAAAACGGGGAGCAGAGAACCACGGATGCACACGGATTTCAAAAAGAGGAGACATGGCCCGCGAAACACGCAAATGGACGCGAAAAGGAAGACAACAGGAGCCCACAAATGGAAGCCCCCGTCTTCATTCGCGTCCATTCGCGTGTTTCGCGGGCCATCCTTATTCTCAACTCCGCTTCAATCCGAAATCTCTGAAGCAAAATTTTAGGAATCATGGATGAACCCCAAGGAGCGGACGAAAACCGATGGCGGCGGACCTTGGTGTTTGAGGCGGAATGTTGACGCGAATTGCACCAATTGACGCGAATTCTTGAAACCGCCAATTCGCGATAATTAGCGCAATTCGCGTCAAAAATCCGCTGCCCTTTTCGTCCGAGGTTCATTCTGGCGTCTGGGTTCCACCTCGGAGCCCGGTTTCAAACCTCCATCATGTGCCCGTGAGCAATGCTTTCCTCGGCGGCGATGGCCAGCAGGGTGCCGTCCAGACAATCGCCGACCGGAGTCAGGTGCTGCTGCCCATCGAGCACGGCGGCGAGGAAGGCTTCGTGCATCTCCTCAAAGCCGGGGTGGTTGCCCGAACCCTCACCGGCAGACGGTTCGACCCGATGCACGATGGGCGTCCCCTGCCCTGCCCCGCGCGTCCACTGGACGATTTCGCGGGTTGCGGGCCGGATCTGGAGCGAACCGGCCTCGCCCACCACGCCCATTTCCAGATCGTCGTGCGGGAACTCGCGGGCGAAGAGACAGATTTGGAGCGTGCCCACCGTGCCGTTGTCGTAGTCGAAGCTGACCGTGGCGTGGTCATTGACCTGATGTTCCGCGTCCACCACCCGCATGACGGCGCTGCCACCAAAGGCTGCGACGCGCACCGGCCGCGCGCCGACCCACCAGTTCATCAGGTCGAAGTGGTGGCAGTTCTTGTCCACAAGCAGGCCGCCGGAGCGGCGCTGGTCCTGAATCCAGTCCTGCGACTTGGGCTGGAACGGCCAGCGAAACTCGCGCGTCCAGACCATGCGCGGACGACCAATCTCACCGGTGTCCACCAGTGACTTCACCTTCTGGAAGAACGGCGCGTAACGAAACTCGTGGCCGATCATTACCACGCGGTCGGTGCGCTCGGCGGCTTTCATCAGCAGATGGCACTCGACGCGTGTGATGCCGCAGGGCTTTTCGAGGAAGAGATGCCTGCCGGCCTTGAGCGTTTCCAGTGCGAGCGGGACGTGGGTGAAATTCGGCGTGGAAACGCAAACAGCGTCGAGGTCGGAATGGATGAGTTCGTGCTCATCCGAGAAGACGCGGGCGTTGGGCACGACTTCGAGGGCACGCTTCAGGTTGGCTTCACTGCGACCGCAGATTGCGACCACTTCAGCACGATCGGCGTGCTGGACGTGGAACTGGCGGAGGTGCTTGAGGCCCATCGCGCCGATCCCCAGAAAGCCGAGGCGGAGTTTCATGCCGCCATGGGAACATCAAAAGGGGCCAGTGCCAAGGGAGGGGAATTTTGCCACAAAAGGGCACAGAAGGCACAAAGAGGAGAAGGAGTTGAACCAGATTCCGTGGCAAGGACCAACAACGCTGAGGAGCGCGACGCCCATCTTCTCCCTCTCCCTTCCTCGGAGGAGGGGAGAGGGTTGGGGTGAGGGGTGCCGTCCGGCGGCGGGCTCCCAACTCTGCGAACCTTTGCGTCCTCTGCGTCTCTGCGTTTAAGGGAAAGCCTCATGTCCAGCGGCCTCGCTCCGACTCAGCACTCGCTTGCATGCGTGGCATTCTGCGGCGTGAACACTGCGCTCCCTCCCTCTCTTTTGCGCCTTCTGTGCCTTTTTGTGGCAAAAACTCCCGCTCAACGCGCGCCTTCAGCAGCCGCCTGCGGCCCGCGCCAATAGGCTGGCAGGTTCGGCTTGGTCTCCACGAGGATTTCCAGGATGGCCTGGCGTGTTTCGGCGGGGATGTTCGCGAACTCAGGGGAGGCGTCCTTGCCAGTCAGAATCTCGTGCAGGCGCTGGAGGACGTGCTCGCGCATGGGCTTGGGCAGCAGGTCAAACGCTTCCGAGTAGATGAGAAAGCTGCACGGATACTTGAACAGCCGGGATTCGAGATCAAACTGCCGGAACGAGCGGCCCTTGCTGTCCTTGGGGCCGAGCGCGGCGAACTGCTCGGCGAAGCCCGAGGTGCCTTTGACCCGAGCCTTGAGCGGCGTCTCCTCGGTGAACAAGAGATACTTCAGGAAACCCTCGGCGATGCTGCGGAGGTAGCGGATGTGCTGGTAACGGCTCAACGCCATGGTCGTCTCGTAATGCAGGCGCGTGAGGTAATTGTGCATGTGCGCCTCATGCTCCAGCACCATGAGCGCCACGATGTCACTGTGGGGCGTGGCATAGTCGGTGAGGTCCACAAGCTTTTTGAGGCTGGTGAGGTTGCCCAGATAGTTGGGCTTCTCCTCCGCCTGCAGGAAGGCGGCCTTGCCGATGAGATTGCCGCGATGCGTGACCTTGCCGTGCGTGCCGGTCACATACCAGCCGCCCCAACGGTCTTCGAGCGGGGTGCGGTGGTTGACCTCGGAGACGCCCGTGATCAGGTCAATGATGCCCTGCTCGTCGGTCTTGAAGGAGCGGATCAGGTGGCCGGGCACGCCCATCGTCTTGGCGGAGGCATGGCATTCCAGGCACTGGTTGTTGCGGACAAACTTGGGCTGATCGGTCGCGGTCTGGTCCAGCGTGTAAAAGACCCCGCCCAGCTTCGGGTCCACCTCACTGAACTCCATCACGGGTGCGCCAGGAATCCAACCGACGTAGATCTCGTCATTGAAATACAGCGCGCGGGGCGTCTGTGGAGCGATGCGTTCGCGCTGGAGCGAGGTCTTGGAGAACACCATCACCTGCGACTTGGGGGAGATCTCCATCGCGGCCAGAACTGAGTCGCGCCAGCCGGTCTTGGGATCAAACTTGAGCTTCACTTCACCGCGGTCGAGCCGGGACTGAAGCCGTGCGATGGGGCCGGTGGAAGGCGTCTTGTTGTAGCTGATGGTGTCTTCCTCAAAGGGCACCATGTGCGTCGCGCCTTGGAAATCGGATTGCGCCGAGACCAGCCAGGGCAGCAGCCCAATCAGGGCTACAAGCCGCCGGACAATGGCTTCGCGGCGACTAGTCCTATGACTGCGATTCATGGGATAACTAGACTCTACCCGCGAGCGCGCCGATTCACCAATCTTGGCACAGGCTGGGTGAGAATTGGCGAACTCGGCCCCAGTGCCGAGCGAGACGCAGCCCCGCTCCAGGTGCGCGGCCATAGGGCGCAGCTTGGCACCCGACCACCATGTATCCGTTCTACACACGTCGCAGGGCGAGGGAGACGGAAGCGCGTCGTGATTGGGCATGCAGTCGTGAACACGATGGCTCTTCGCCCTCGCTGCACACCACCGGACCCGCCCGAATGGTTCCAGCCCCGCCGAAGCTCGGGCGTGCTCGGGTCTCCCTCTCCTCCATGGAATGGAGGAGAGGGCCGGGGAGAGGAGGTGTGTTACCTCGAATGTCGGTCGAAGCACCCCTCGCAGCGTGAGAATTCCTGCTCAAAGCCTCGTGCTGTGAACCCCTGAACCCTGTGCCGATGGCTTGCAGCCACCGCGTTGCGGGTGGAGTGCTCGAAGCCGGTTCGCCGTGCTGCGGCCCACAAACGGCGGCTGCAAGCCGCCGGCACGGGTTCATGGGGAGAGGGTTTAGCTTCGGTGGTGCGGGGTGCCGGGTGCGCCCGCACCAAAATCAGAACGCGCGTTTGACTTGGCCCGGCCAGTCTCCATACTTAATCGAAATTCAATCGTCCAGAGCGGCGGGGCGGTTCATCCGGCGCAGGGCACACGACAATACTATGGCCAGAGTCAAACACATCGCACTTGTTCAGTTCAAAGCCGACACCACGCCGGAGCAGATTGACCAGGTCTTCAGCTCCCTGCTGGACCTGTCCGAGAACATCCCGGGCGTCGAGGACTACATTTCCGGCCCGAACAACAGCCCCGAAGGGCAGAACGCCGGACACACCCACGCTTTCGTGATGACGCTCACCGACGCAGCCGCGCGGGACGCCTACCTGACCCATCCCGAGCATCAGGCTTTCGTTGCCTGGGCCTTGCCGCTCATCGAAAAGGTGACGGTGGTGGACTTCGAGTTGTAAACTAACCGGCAGGGCGCAGTATGCCGTTCATGCCCGCGCCCCTCCCGGTTTCAGCCAGTTTAGAAGGCCAGGCCTGTTCCCGACGCTTCCGAGCGCGGACGGGCTTGGCCTTTTTCCTTTGGCATGTCTGCGGTCTCCTTCCGATCTTCGCCTGGGGTCCCCACGGTGAAATCACCCAGGCCGCGCTCGACGCCCTCGCGCCCGACGACGCGCTGCTCAAGCACCTCGGCACCAACGCGCCGAAGCTGGTCCACTACTGCTGGATGGGCGACTATCGCCGCACGCCCTACGAACGGCAGGGCGAGTTCTTCTATGCGGACGACTACCTGCTCTTCCCCGGCATGGAGCGGCACCTCGACCACCTGGTGCCCGAGGTCAAGCGCACGTATGAGCCGTATTTCCGCCGCGCGCTCCAGGCGCTTCGCACTGAAACACCGCTGAACGCCGCGCGCTGGATCGGCTCGCTGCTGCACTTCGTGGAGGACACCGGCTCGCCGCCGCACTCGGCGGAGATTCGCGGGGACGTGCATGGCAAGATGGAGAATTGGGTGGACGCGAAGCTCATCCACCTGCCCGGCTACCGCCCGCAACTCCTCGGCGACACCGAGGAAAAGGCGCTCACCGGTTTCCTCCGGCGCATGGACGGCCTGATCGCCTACTCGAAGGAACGCGGCGACCGCTGCCGCCCACTGGTGCTCGCCGACAAACGCGCCGAGGTGGAACCCATCGTCCTCGAAAGCGCGCTGGAGACGAGCCGGGTGGTGGCGGATTTGCTGCATACGTTGGGGAGGCTGGTGCCGCAGTCTGCCGATTGGCCGCCTACTCTAGGGTTTCGGATCGGCCCAGTTGGAAACCCTCGGTTACCCATCAGAGTCGTCCTCCAAGGCACCAAATATTCGACCGTCTGGGATGCCCAAGGGAAAAACCTCCTTCGTGGACTGCCGTTCGGGAAATACACTGTCACTGCTTTTAGAGATGGTCACTGGCGTGTGGAGCATGAGGTGGAGGTGACAGAAACCTCTGGCATTGGAGGGGGTGATTTTTACCAAGCTCATTGGGCACCAAATCTAGTTCGCAATTCAGACTTTGAAATCCGCTGGCTCACCAAAGACGCCCCCGACTGCTGGTATCCCACCAAGACCGCCTGGGAAGGCGATCTCATCCCGCTCAAGGACGGCACGCGCTACACGTTGCGCCTGAACTGGCAGGACAAGCCCGGCGACGGCGATGTCATCCTCCGCTTCCGCCAGAACACGCATCCCGGCCTGCCGGTCGTGGACTCCGCGCCGTTCAAGCCCGGCACCGCCGAGCATGCGTTCACCGGCTCCGACAAAATGAAGTGGGCGCAAATCCTCATCCGCACCACCAACGCGCCGACCACGCTGCTCAGAAGCGTCGCGATCACGCCGGAGCCGTAGTGCTGGCAGGGCGAGACTCCGTCGGGCCGTGACTGCCGCCACCGGCGGTGCGAGCGCGGCGAGCATCTCGGCTTCCTCATCCGACTGAGATGCTCGCTGCGCTCGCCTCGCTCCGCTCGAAATGGGGTTCGACAGAGTCTC
>CAZCBE010000045.1:0-51151 GCA_964496695.1 uncultured Klebsiella sp. | reverse complement strand
CTCCCTCTCCCTTCCTCGGAGGAGGGGAGAGGGTTGGGGTGAGGGGTGGCGTCCGGCGGCAGGCTACCGACTTGCATTGTGAAATTGGTTCAGGAGGAGAGATCGAGCGCTCGCACGTCCAACGGGCAAGCGAGGACGCTTGCGACACGGCCCGCGGGACGCGGGCGCTACGCCGTAGCGCCGGCGTCCTCGCCGGCCTCCGAGTTTCCACTCGCCAGCCCGCTGCGGGCTTAGCAGCATGACGGCATCATGCATCGTCTGCTTTCCCTCCTCGCGCTGCTGTGCGTTCTTGGCCGCCCAACCCATGCCGCCGAAACCCCGCCCATCCGCGTGCTCGTCTGGGACGAACAGCAGGCCGAGCAGAAGCGCGCTTACGACGGCGGCTTCCTGGGCGACGCCATCGCTGCCTATCTCGCGAAACAGCCGGGCATCAAAGTGACTTCGCTCAACCTCGGTTCCCCTAACCAAGGTCTCTCCGACGCCGAGCTGGACGCCGCGCAGGTCGTGATTTGGTGGGGCCACCAGAAGCACGCGCTGGTGGAGACGCCGCGTGTCGAGGCGCTCGTGCAGCGCGTGCTGGACGGACGGCTCGCCTACCTCGGCCTGCACTCGGCGCACTTTGCCCAGCCCTTCATGCGCCTCATGCACGAGCGCGCGAAGACCGATGCGCAGAAGCTCGTCCCCGCCGGTGAACTACAGACCGCCAAGTTCGACTTCAGCGCCCAGCTCAAGCGCGCTATGGTCAAGCCCGACACGAGACTGACGCCGTATTTGGAAAAGGTGGACGGCGTGTGGCGGCTCACACCGCCCGGCTGCATCTTCCCCGCCTGGCGCAACGACGGCGCGCCCAGCCATGTGAAGACCCTGCTGCCGGACCATCCCATCGCCAAGGGCCTGCCCGCCGCGTGGGACATCCCGGCCACCGAGATGTATGCCGAGCCGTTCCATGTGCCGCCGCCGGACGCGGTGGTCTTCGAGGAACGCTGGGACAAGGGCGAGTGGTTCCGCAGCGGCTCGCTCTGGCGTGTGGGCAAGGGCGGGGTGTTTTACTACCGGCCCGGCCACGAGACGCACGCGGTCTTCAAGCAGGCGGAAAACCTCCGCGTGGTCGAGAACGCGGCGCGCTATCTCGTTGCGCAACTTCCTGCTGCCGCGCCCACTGCTCCGCCCGCGAAAGCCAAAGCTGCTGCCTCCGGCCGGCTCGCCCTCCCCCATACGGAGAACTTCACCGTCGCCGGACGGCCCGCCTTCATCTATCTCCCGCCGCCGGAGAAGCGCACCACGCCCCAGCCGTGGATCTTCTACGGCCCCACGCTCGCGCCCTATCCCGACAACGGCGAACGCTGGATGCACGAGCAGTTTGTCGCGGCGGGCATCGCGGTCGCGGGCGTGGATGTGGGCGAAGCCTACGGCAGCCCGAAGAGCCATGTGGTGTTTGATGAGCTGTATCGCGAACTGACGGAGAAGCGGAATTTTGGCGCGAAGCCCTGCCTCTTCGGTCGCAGCCGGGGTGGCTTGTGGACGAGCAGTTGGGCCATCACGAACCCGGCGCGTATCGCGGGCATCATCGGCATCTACCCGGTCTATGACTTCCGCACCTACCCTGGCATCGCCCGCGCCGCCGGAGCCTACGAACTGACGCCGGAGCAGCTCACCGCCCGCGCCGCCGAATTCAATCCCATCGAGCGCATTGCCGTGCTGGCCAAGGCCAAGGTGCCCGTCACGCTCATCCACGGCGACGTGGACAAGGTCGTGCCGCTCAAGGAGAACTCCGCCGAGCTGGTGCGCCGGTATCAGGAGGCCGGGGCCGGCGATCTCGTGAAACTCATTGTCCTCGAAGGCCAGGGCCACAACATGTTTGAAGGCTTCTTCCGCTCGCAAGTGCTGGTGGACTTCGCCATCGCCAAGGCGAAGGAGGGGGCGAAGCGATAAATTCCAAATCCCAAAAACCAAGCTCCAAAGAAGCTCCAAGTTCCAATGGCCCTCCGCCGCAGTCATGACCGCTCCCGCTCTCCGCTGCAAATTGTGTCGCGTGACAGGCGTGCCAATTCGATGGCCGCTGCTGGCATTTTGAAGGCGAGCCGAGGCAGTGCGCTCCCTTTCCCCTCACCCCGGCTCTCTCCCTGTGGGAGAGGGAGAACCCCCGCCCGTGCTTGGTGCAAGCGCACGCCAAAACACTTCGACAGGCTGACTGGCTCCCTCTCCCTGGGGGAGAGGGCTGGGGTGAGGGGGAACGCGTCATCCAGTGACCGAGCCGCACGCGACTTCTTCCACGCAACGGATACCGTTTGGAGCTTGAAGCTTGGAATTTCTTTGGAATTTGAAGCTTGGGATTTGGAGTTTAGCCATCAGGAGCCCTTCAAATGAACTTGCTCCGCCTCCTCATCCTGCTGTGCAGCGCCACCCTCGCCCTCGCCGCGCCGGCAAAGCCCAACCTCGTCTTCATCCTCACGGACAACCAGGGCGCGTGGACGCTCGGCTGCTACGGCAACCCCGACATCCGCACGCCGCACATCGACAAGCTGGCGGCCGAGGGCATCCGCTTCACCCGCGCGCTGAGCTGCAACCCGGTCTGCTCGCCCACCCGCGCGACGTTTCTCACCGGCCTGATTCCTTCGCAGCATGGCGTGCACAGCTTCCTCGACCCGGCCTTCATGATGGGACCCCGGGCTTACAACACGCTTGCCGAGTTCACGTCACTGGGCGAGGTGCTGCGGGACGCGGGCTACACCTGCGGCCTCAGCGGCAAGTGGCATCTCGGCGCGAACCTCACGCCGTCCGAGGGTTTCAGCTTTTGGGTCACGAAGCCTGACGGTTCCACGCGTGAGTTCTACGACCAGGACGTCATCGAGGACGGCAAGCTGCGCAAGGAGGCGGGCTACACGACCGACCTCTGGACCCGCAAGGGCATTGAGTTCATCGAGCAAAACCAGGCGCGCCCGTTCTGCCTGTTCCTCGCCTATAACGGGCCTTACTCGCTCGGACAGTTGATGCTGAACCCCGCGCGCAACCGCCACGCGGAGTTCTACAAGGGCAAGCCCTTCACCAGCTTCCCGCGCGACGCCATGCATCCGTGGCAGCATGTGAACAAGCAGTTTCACAACCAGCAGGCGGCGATGGAGCGCGTCGCCGCCGAGACGAGCGGCGTGGATGATGGCGTCGGTGAAATCATGGCGACGCTCAAGCGCCTGGGCCTCGACGACAACACGCTCGTGGCCTACGCGGCGGACCAGGGCTGGATGGGCGGCCAGAACGGCATGTGGGGCATGGGCGACCACTTCCGCCCCATCGGCGCGCACGACCTGATGATGCAGATTCCGCTGCTCTTCCGGCACCCCGGGAAGATTCCGGCGGGCCGCACGACTGACTTCCTGGTGAGCAACTACGATTTCCTCCCCAGCGTGCTGAGCCACCTGGACCTCGGCGACAAGATGCCGCAGCAGCCCAAGTCACCGGGCCGGGACTTCTCCGCCGTGCTGCGCGGCAAGACAATCCCGTGGGACAACACGATTTTCTACGAGATGGAGAGCTGCCGCGCCATCCGCACGGATGACTGGAAATACATCGCGCGGCTCCCGGCCGGGCCGAACGAGCTTTACGACATGAAGGCCGACCCGCGCGAACGCTTCAACGTCTTCGGCCAGCCCGGCACAGAGGCCAAGCGCGACGAACTGGCGAAACGGCTCGACGCCTTTTTCCGCCAGTATGCGGACCCACAGTATGATCTGTGGAACGGGGGCCGGTCGAAGGCCAGCCGGCTGGTGAAACAGCCGTGACGTGCGTCAGCCCTTTTGACCGCTATTCCGGGCGGGCGGGTCTCGGTCCCGGGGTGGGGGCGGCGGGCTGCAGGACGGCGGTCTTGATCAGCCGGCAGAACTCCTTCTTGGTGACCTGATGGCTTTGGCCGCCCTTGAGGGCCGGGCCGGTGGTGGACTTATATTCCACGGCCAGGCGTTCCAGCTTTACGATGCGCAGGAAGGTGTCGCCCAGTTGCCAGACTTGGCCTTGTTGGAGTTTGAGTGGTTTTGCCATGGCGGCATCGGTCAATTCAGCGGCGGCAGTTCGGCCCGCCCTTGCCAAGCATCATGGCCGTCCACCCGCTGACTGCAACTGTGAATGCGGCCACCGGTGTTCGCACGTTGAAGCGACTGAACGCCGCGCGCCTCAGCCCGCCGATGGCGCACTGTCTGGCTGCGGTTCGCTGTGCGTGGGCGCCAGGCTGAGTTGGGGGGCGGCGTGATCCTTGAGGGGGTTGCTCTGGAAGCCCGCAATTTCCAGCCGGTCCAGCCAGCGGGTGATGAGGGAATGAACGAAGTCCAAGTCGAGCCGCTCGTGGCGCGCGGGATACTGGCGGAGGTTGGCCTGCGCCAGCTTGAAGAGCGCGGCGGAGGGGCGGAGGCGTGGATACTTGGGGCAGTCCTTCTGGAGATGCACAAATGCGCCGGCGAACTGGATGAGCCCCTTGTAGAAGTTGCCGTTCGGCCCGTGCTTGTCGGCGAGCCAGAGTTCCTCCAGCACGTCGTGGGCCTCGTAGAAAAGGCTGCGGTTGAAGCACGCGAAGTAGCCGAGGTAGTGCGCGGGGAGGTCGCGGCCTTGCAGGTCGGCGATGAGCGCGGCGATCTTGGGGGACTTGTGGGACACGGGGGGACGTGTTTCGTGTTGCGTGATTACGGCAGGACGCGCTCGGAGCAAATCACGGAGCACGCAACACGGAACACGCTTTAACTTTCGAGCACACTGATCTCCACCGGCTCCACCTCGATGTCCAGGCCTTCGAGCCAGTTGATGGCGTTCTTGATCTCAGTGCGCGCACCTTCGAGTTCGAGGCAGACGATGCCGATGTCCTTGCCCACGCTGACCTGCCGCAGGTTGAAGACGACCTTGAACTTCTGCCCCAGCTCCCAGATCACCGGACGCGTGATGAGCGGCGCGGGGAAGGTGAGCCAGAGCCGGGACTTGGACTGGCGCGGGTCCGGCGGGAGCTTCGGCTCGGCTTTGGCAGCGGGCGGGGCGGCGGACTTCTTTTTTGAGGTGGGCATGTTTGTGTCGACAGTAGATGTCCTCGACAAGTCAGCGGAGGCGTTCGTAAATCGTGTCCTCCGCTGGGTCATCACGGAGGAATTGCTCGGACACTGCCGCTCGCCACCCGGTGTCGGCGGGCGAGTCATCGGTGAGCACGATGACTCGCGCGCGACCGGATTTGGGAAGCTGCGCTGCCGCCGCTTGCTGATTGGTGAGCGTAGGCTCGCCACTCATTTCGGCGATGAACTCAACTGCGGTCATGACTGGAAGGTATTGGCAGACGTGCGAAGGGTTAACCAAGCGCTCAGAAGTAATCGTAGCCTAGCCACCTCCAGATCAAGGCGGTGAAAAAATAGGACGGAACCCACAGAATCAGGTGGCCGAATCGCAAAAAATGTCCATTTAGAGGCACTGGTTTTCTTCGGTGTCGGATCTTGTGGACGAGGAACCCTGCCCAGAAGGCGATCAACGCGTAAAAGTAAGATTGGCTGAACACACCACAGCACAAAAGCATTCCCATGAACACGCTCGTAACTCCCTGAATGACCAATCCTTCGAGGACAGGATCAAACGGCTCTTTGCTGGACGGTTCAGCACTCAAGGTCTAGAACCATAAACAAACCATCAGCCCCCCGCAATCGCCGGGATGATGCTGATCTCGTCGCCGTCCTTGAGGGGGGTGGCCTGGTTCTGAAGGAAGCGGATGTCCTCTTCGTTCACATACACGTTCACGAAGCGGCGGACCTCGCCCTTGTCGTCGAGCAGGCGGTCCTTGATGCCGGGAAACTTGCCCTGCAGCTCGGCGATGGCCGCGCCGACACTTGCGGCGGTGACGATGACAACTTCTTCGCCGCCGGTGAGCTGGCGGAGCGGGGTGGGGATGCGGACGTTGATGGGCATAAATTTGTTACCTATTTCTTGGTCGAAATTGAGTGTTGAGCCTGCCGAAGTTGAGTCGCGACTGTGACCGCAGCCGCAGCGCTATTCATTTCAATGGCTGCTGGGATGATGGTAATCTCATCACCCTCGTTAAGCAAAGTGTCCTGTTCTTGGAGGAAACGAATGTCCTCCTCGTTGACATACACGTTTACAAACCGACGCAACCCACCGTTCGCATCTACAAGATGTTCGGCAAGGTTTGGGATTCGCGACAACAATTCTTTCAGAGCATCGCCAACCGTAGCCGCAGTTACCGAGACGAACTCCGGACTGCCGGTCAACTCGCGGAGCAATCGGGGGATGCGGATGTCGATAGGCATACGCGAAATGCTTTCATGCCGGCACACAGACCTTTTCCTCGTCCTTCAGCATGGACTCAAACTCGCGGAGGCTCGGGCGAATCTCGCGGGTCTGGCCCACATGGCCGACCACCGCGTCGAGCGTCTTGAGGCCGTTGCCGGTGATGCAGAGCACGGCGGAGCCGTTCGCCGGAATCTTGCCGGCGGCGATGAGCTTCTTCGCCACGCCCACGGTCACGCCGCCGGCGGTCTCGGCGAAGATGCCTTCGCACTCGGCCAGCATCCGGATGCCCTCGCGCACCTCGTCGTCGGTCACGTCGTCGGCATGGCCGCCGGTTTCCTTCATCACGCGCAGTGCGTAGAAGCCGTCGGCGGGCGTGCCGATGGCCAGGCTCTTGGCGATGGTGTTCGGCTTCACGGGCTTGAAGAAGTCCATGCCCGCCTTCTCGGCGGAGCTGATGGGGTTGCACCCCGTGGCCTGCGCACCGTGGACGCTGTAGGGCGACTCGGACACGAGGCCGAGCTTGGTGAACTCCTGATAGCTCTTGTGAATCTTGGTGAGCAACGAGCCGCTGGCCATTGGGACGACCGTGTGCTGTGGGATGCGCCAGCCGAGCTGCTCGCAGATCTCGAAGCCCATGCTCTTGCTGCCCTCGGCGTAGTAGGGGCGCATGTTCACGTTCACAAAGGCCCAGCCGAACTTGCCGGCGATCTCCGCGCACAGTCGGTTCACCTCGTCGTAATGGCCCTTGATGCTGATGACGTTCGCGCCATAGACCAGCGAGTTCACCACCTTGCCCTGTTCGAGGTCGGAGGGGATGAAGACGTAGGATTTGAGGCCGGCGGCGGCGGCGTTGGCCGCAACGGAGTTGGCGAGGTTGCCGGTGGAGGCGCAGGCGACGGTCTTGAAGCCCAGCTCCTGCGAGCGGCTCAGGGCCACGCTCACCACGCGGTCCTTGAAGGAGAGCGTGGGGTAGTTGACCGTGTCGTTCTTCACCCACAGCTCGCGGATGCCCAGGCGCTTGGCGAGACGGTCCGCCTTCACCAGCGGCGTGTAGCCGACCTGGAAGCCCACGGTCGGCTCGCCCGCGATGGGCAGCAGCTCGCGGTAGCGCCACATGGTGCGCGGGCGCGACTCGATGGCGGCGCGGGTGAGCGACTGCTTGATGCGGTCGTAGTCATAGGCGACTTCGAGCGGGCCGAAGTCAAACTCGCAGACGTGGGTGGCGCTGAGGGGATACTCCTTGCCGCACTCGCGGCACTTGAGCGCCTTCATGAAACCTTCGTGCTTGTCCATATATGTTGTCGGCGTCCCGTTCGGGGCAAACAAAAGCCCCGTCTCATCTGGATGAGAAGGGGCCGGACAGGCTGACGCGCTTCTCATCTTTCCCCCGGCCTTGCGGTCGGAGCTGGACTTGGCACCTGGTCGTTGTGGAACGCGCCGCAACCGGTTGCCGTGACGTCATCGGGCCAGTCCCTCAGTCACTCTGGATGAGTGTTCGTTTTCAAGCGAACGGGTGGAACGTGGCAGCTACCCGGCCAAAGTGTCAATTTGTTTTTCCAAAGGCAGGCGGCGCGGGCGCATCTTGACACTGCCCCCGCACGACGGCGGAGCGCGGCCCGCTGGGCCGCAGCGGCTGGCAGCAGGGAAAGGCTTGGGAAGCTCCGCAGCCCGTTCTGCAGGGTGGCCGCTGCGGCCCGGAGTGCCGCGCTCCGGGGGCAGTGCGCGGATGCGCCCGGCGGCGCGGCGACACGGCCCGCAGGACGCGGGCGCTACGTAGCACCGGCCTCCGGCCGGCCGTGCCGCAAGCGTCCTCGCTTGCCCGACGGGGCGAGGGCGGGGGGAGTGTCGAGATGCGCCCGGCAGAGCGCACCGCGTTTAGCGGGCTTCGACGATCGCGCCCTTGAAGATCTCCAGCGCCTTCTTGATCAGCGGATCGTTCTTGAAACTCTCCTTGTCGAAGACCGGCACCGGCACTTTCTCAGCCCGGCTCGCGCCGGGGATCGGCTTGAGCGCGGCGGCGGGCGCGGGTGTGCTGGCGGACTGACTGGCCGGGGCGGGCGGAGCGGGAGCGGCGGGTGAGGGCATCGGGGCGGCGCGCCCGACGGGAGCCTCGGCCTTGATGAACTTCACCTGAACATTCGGATGGCCCAGCTCGGTGAGCTTGGTCTGCAGCACCGCGTGGTTCTTGGCATTGTCCACCAGGCCCATGTGGTCGGCGAACTCGGGATCGAAACCGATGGTGAAGAGCCGGGGCGTGAGCGACACCGGGTGCGCCTCCAGCAGGTAGCCGCGCGTGAACTGGCTCACGCGGCCCACCGCATCCAGCAACTGCCCCCACAGCGCATCAAGATCAGCGGAGCCGCCGGACTTGGGCGTCGGTGCGGCGACCGGAGCCTCGGCCAATACTGCCGCCGACGCAGCGGGCTTCTCGTAGCCGCCGACGTGAGGAGGCGGACTGGCCGGGGCCGCGCTGGAGGAAGCCATTGACCTTGCAGTGGCCGGCACAGCGGGAGCAACGGACGGCGACGGCAAGCCGCCGGCACTGGCCCCGGCCCCCGCCGCCTCCACGCGCAACTGCTGAAGCTGCCGCAGCACCGTGTCCATCGGGATCGCGTTCCGCGCCTGAATGGCTTTCAGCAACGAAACTTCGATCAGGATCTTCTTCGAGGTCGTGTCGCGCAAACGGCTCTCGCAATCGGACAACACTTCCATCACGCGGGTCACGGCGTCGCTGGGCGCAAGCTTCACCTGCTCAGCGAGCGCGGCGGCCTCGGCTTCGGAAACTTCCAGCAGCTTCAGGTCGCCCTTCGAGACCTGGTAGATGAGCAGGTTGCGGAAGTGGTTGAGCAGGTCGGTGACAAGCCGGCCCAGATCCTTGCCGCTCTTCGCGAGGTCGTTCAGTTCACGGAGCGCGGTGTCCACTTCGCCCGCCAGCACGGCGCGGGTGAGCGCGAGGAGCTGCGCGCGCGCGGTGAGGCCGAACATCGAGAGCACATCGGCCTCCGCGATTTCGTTGCCGCAGAAGCTGATGAGCTGGTCGAGCGTGGACTCGGCGTCGCGCATGCCGCCGTCCGCCCCGCGCGCAATCGCATGCAGCGCCGCATCATCAATCTTCACGCCTTCCTGCGTCGCGATGGTCGTGAGATGGCTGACGATCAGCGCAGCCGGGATGCGCCGGAGGTCGAAGCGCTGGCAGCGGGAAAGAATCGTGGCCAGCACCTTCTCCGGGTCCGTGGTGGCGAACATGAACTTCACGTGCGCCGGCGGCTCCTCAAGGGTCTTCAGCAGCGCGTTGAACGCCGCCGTCGAGAGCATGTGGACCTCGTCAATGATGTAGATTTTGAACTTCGAGGAGGCGGGGGAGAACTTGCACGTCTCGCGCAGTTCGCGCACCTGCTCGACGCCGTTGTTGCTCGCGCCGTCAATTTCCATCACGTCCAACGAGCGGCCCTCGGCGATCTCGACGCACTTCGAGTCGTTCACATCGAAGTCCGCCGTCGGCCCGCCGGTGCAGTTGAGCGCCTTGGCGAAGATGCGCGCGAGCGTGGTCTTACCCGTCCCGCGCGGCCCGCAGAAGAGGTAGGCGTGCGCGATGCGCCCGGAAGCGATGGCATTGGCCAGCGTGGTCGAGACATGCTCCTGGCCGATGACGTCCGCGAAACGCTGCGGACGGTATTTGCGGGCGATGACTTGATAGCTCATGGACGATTGCCGATTGCCGGTTTGCGATTCAGGGCCAGTGCGGCCAGAGCCTCATTCGGCAATCGGCAATCGGCAACCGGAAATTGAAGGAGTGCCAGGGTGACCACGGCAGAGGCGAGCAAGCTACCGTTGCTGCCTTCCGGCCCTGGCGGGGTTCGCAAGTCAACCTTCCGCGGGCCCTGGCCCGGCGATTAAGCCGAAGTGCCCCCCGGACAGCAAGGGGGAAAGCTCGCGAGCGGGAAAGTTCCAAACCCCAAACTCGAAATTTCAAACAAGCTCCCAGCTTCAAAGCTCAGCCGGCTCTCAGCTTGCGGCAGCTATAGTGTCACGCCGCAGCATCCTTTCTGGATAATCAAACCGCCCCTGCGTGTATGACACTCCGGAAGCAACACACCCCTTGGAACTTGGAATTTGCCGGGCCCTGGTCCACTCATTTTCCGCTTCGCACCGCTCGTCCCGCTGCTATGGTCCCCGCATCAACCTTAGCCCCGTGCTGCTTATGCGTGCGCCCTTGCTTGCCTGCCTGTTGCTTTTCACCCTCTCGCTCAACGCCGTTGCCGCGGTGCTGCCAATCGTCAGCGACGTCGAGTGGCAGCCGTTCGTCGCGCAGGTGCGACGCGTGATCGAGGCTACGGACTACCTTGGCGCGCCGTTCAGCGCGGCGGACAAGACAGCCCTCAATGCCGCGATGGAGTCGCCCGACCACAAAGCCGCCGTGGTGAAGCTCCAGGAAATTCTCGACCGCTACGCGCTCTTCGGCGTCCACATCAATCCCGAGATGCGCGTGAAGGTGGCGCAGGGCGCGGCCAAGCCCGAGCTGACGCAGGACGGCTGGCGGCAGTTCCTCGTGAAGGTCGCCAACGAGTCCGGCACCACCGCGCCGCTCGCCGCCGTCAGCCCCAACGCCCAGTCCGTCCACAACGTCCGCGCCGCCACGACCCCGTCGGACAAGCTGCGCCGCAAGCAGGGCGATCCGCCGACGCTCAAGGTCGAGGATCTCTGGCTCGACCTCCGCACCTACGATGCCCAACCGCTCCGCCCTGCCCTCTCCGGCCTTACCGTCGAGTATCGCCTCATCCAGCTCTACAGCCGCGATGCCGGCAAGCGCGAGGCGAAGTTCTCCTTCAACGTCGGGCAGGGCACGCAGGACATCGGCTTCCGCAACGAAGTGGACCTGCTCTTCACCTGCCTGGCCACGCCCGAGATCACCCTCGGCGTGAAGGACGAGAACGGCAAGCCCACGACCGCCGGCTTCCTCATCCGCGACGCGCAGGGCCGCGTCTATCCTTCGCAGGCCAAGCGCCTCGCGCCGGACTTCGCCTTTCATCCGCAGGTCTATCGCATGGACGGCGAGAAGCTGAAGCTGCCGGAAGGCGACTACACCATTGAGTTCGACCGCGGCCCGGAATCCATCAAGCAGACGCGCAAGGTCACGGTGACGAAGGCCACCAAGCGGCTCGACTTCAAGGTCGAGCGATGGGTTGACCCGATGAAGTTCGGCTACATCTCAGGTGACCACCACATCCACGCCGCCGGCTGCGCGCATTACACGAACCCGACCGAGGGCGTCCACGCGCCGGACATGGTGCGGCACATTCTGGGCGAAGACTTGAAGGTCGGCGCGAACCTGACTTGGGGGCCGTGCTTCGACTACCAGAAGCAGTTCTTCACCGGCAAGGACGACAAGGTGTCCCTCCATCCCTACGTGCTGCGTTACGACATCGAGGTCTCCGGCTTCGGCTCACACCAGAGCGGGCACCTGTGCCTGCTGCGGCTCAAGGACCAGATGTATCCCGGCGGCGACTCGAAGAACCACTGGCCCACGCTGGGCCTGAACACGCTGCGCTGGGCGAAGAAGCAGGGCGCGCTCGTCGGCCCCGCGCACAGCGGCTGGGGCCTGACCCTGCCAACCGCCGACCTGCCCAGCTATGACCTCCCGCCCTTCAACGGCATCGGTGCGAACGAATACATCATGAACGTGACCCACACCGTGCCCGGCCCCGAAGGCAAGCCCGTGCCCGCCGTGGACTTCCTCAGCATGGTGGACACGCCCTACGCGTGGGAGCTGAACATCTGGTATCACACGCTCAACGTCGGCTTCCGCACGCGCATCAGCGGCGAGACGGATTTTCCGTGCATCTATGGGGAGAAGGTGGGGCTGGGCCGCAGCTACGTGAAGCTCCCGGCGAAGTGGACTTACGAGGACTGGTGCGAAGGCATCCGCGTGGGGAACAACTACGTGAGCGATGGGAAGAGCCACTTGATTGACTTCAAGGTCAACGCTGCCGCGCTCGGCGAGAAGGGCAGCGAACTCAAACTCGCCGCGCCCGGCACCGTGAAGATTTCCGCCAAAGTTGCCTCCCGCCTCAACGACCAGCCCGACGCCGCACTGAAGAACCGGCCTTACGCCCAGAAGCCCTACTGGGACATCGAACGCGCCCGCATCGGCGAGTCGCGCGAAGTCCCGGTGGAACTCATCGTCAACGGCAAGTCCGTCGAGACGAAACGCATCGTGGCCGACGGCTCGCTGCTCAACCTCACCTTCGAAACGCGCATCGAGCGCAGCAGTTGGGTCGCGTTGCGCATCCTGCCCAGCAGCCATACGAACCCGATCTGGGTGATGGTGGGTGACCAGCCCGTGCGCGCCTCCAAGCGCAGCGCCGAGTGGTGCGTGAAGGCCTTGGAGCAATGCTGGACGCAGAAGGAGCGCACCTACGCCGACGCCGAGAAGCCGCAGGCGCGGCAGGACTACGAGCACGCTCGACAGGTGTATCGTCGTTTGCTCCAGGAGAGCGCGGTGGATTAACCCCGGGCGACTTGGCGCTCAAAGTCCGCGAGGCAGTCACGCTAGCCGGGCCTCAGCCCTGCTCGGTGGCTGGCGTCAGCGTAATGATATTGGCCGCGTGCAACCGCCCGAGGAACTCCTGCACGGCGCGCTCGCATTCGGATGGCTCGACGGCGAATTCCTCCAGCAGCGTCCGGACAATCTCGCGGGGAGTCACCGGCTGGTCGGTCAACGCCCAGATCCGCGTGCCCAGCCGGTTCATCTGGTAGTATTCGCCGCTGGCGATGCTGAAAAGTATCGCCCGGTTTTCCAATTCGGTGGAAATCTGATCGGGCACGCGGGCCACCAAGGTGTCGTCCGCGATTGGTTGTGTGCTGCTCACAACCCCTGCATACCAAAAAGTCTTCGCGGTCGGCAAAAAGATATTGCCCGTCCGGTCCGGTTCGATTACTAGCCGTCCATGAGTTCTCAAAACGAACTTCCCGAAGCCAGCCGTAACACCTCTTCGCCCGTATTGCCTGACGCCAGGCAGCCATGGGAGTGGCCGGACTTCGCGCGGCTGCCGGTGGAAGAGACGGAGACGAGCAGCGTCAGTTATCGCTTCAACGACGGCCCAGCGACTTATTCCTGACGAGGCTGCCTTGTTGCTCACCGCAGTCATCAGTTCCTCGGCTCCATAGCCCATGTGTATGGAGCGCCTGGCGGCGGTCTTCGCTGCGGATCTGGCTCCCAGCGCAGAAGCGGAGCTGGCCGCACTGAGGTGCTCTGGCACTGGTCGGTCGTGCCGATGGGCTCCAACCGGTGAAACGGTAGGGCTGCTGAGATTCGCCCCCCACGGAGCTGCCCCTGATACAATCCAGCCGGGGATGGCCTTTTCTCCGGATGGAGACTGGGTGCTCGCGGCGGATCTCCGGCTGGATGACCGGGCCGGTCTGGCCACCCTGCTTGGGCTTTCCGCCTCAGCGGCCGCCACTTTCTCCGATGAACAACTGGCTGCCAGCGCGTTTGGGTGCTGGGGTGCGGCTGCTCCGAAACAGATCCGGGGTGACTACGCGATCATCGCGTGGGAACGCAAGGCCCGGCGGTTGCACTTGGTGGTGGACCCATTTGGCGGTCGGGCGCTGTATTTCCACCAGACCTCGCGGCGGGTGCTGGTCGCCAGCCGCGCCCCGACCCTGCTGGCCGTTCCCGGCGTTCCCCGCTCCGTGGAGGTGACCACGCTGTTGCGTTACTACGTGGATCAGCGGGAGATCGGCCGCCTGGCCCTTTCTGGGATCGAACACGTTTCCCCGGGACGACATTTGATTTTCGACCGCCCCGGTCACTTCAGCAGCCGTCAGTTTTGGACGCCGCCGCCGGCACAGGCGTGGCTACAGCGCCAGGGTGGCGATCCGGTCCGTGAATGTCGCGAACTCTTCCGCACCGCCGTCGCCGACCGCCTGCCCGTTGGCGAAGCGGCAGCCGGCGGTTTTTGCAGCAGCGGGCTTGACTCGTCCGCCGTGACGGCGATGGCGGCCCAGGTGCTGGCTGGTCGTGGCCGCGAGTTCCGCAGCTACACCTACGTGCCGCATCCGGACTGGCGCGGCCAGCCGGAAGCGCCCGGCCGCTACGCCAACGAGCGTCCGCCGGTCGAAGCTCTGGCCCGGATGCATCCCAACTTGGAGGCCGCGTTCGTCACGCCTGACCGAACCATCTTCCTCGACTGCCTGCCCGTCCTCTTCACCCGCGCGGCCGGAGTGGTTCGCAATCCCTGCAACCTTCCCTGGTTCATGGCGATTCACGAGCTGGGTCAGGCGGAAGGCGTGACCGCGCCTTTCTGCGGCAACTTCGGCAACGCCACCCTGAGCTTCGACAAGCACACCCTGCCCGACCTGCTGGCCGTGCGCCGGTTCGACCTGCTGGCGCGAGAATTCCTCGCCAGCCCGCCGGCCTTTCTCCGCGCTGCCGCAACCTCGTTCGCGCCCCACCGAGTCCGGCAGTGGCTGGGCCGGGTGCCAACCTTCACCCCGGCGGAGTTTTGGCACCAGACACTGGCCCTGCATCCCGCAGTGGCCGCCGCTCACTTGAAGCCGCCCGGAGAAATTCACTTCCGGACGGCGCGGACGATGGAGGGAGCGCGACGGCGCTTCCTGCATCAGCGGGAAACCGACTGGCTGTCACCCTCGGAGGCCGTGCCGCCCATGCTTGATCCAACCGCCGACCGGCGCATGGTGGAGTTCTGCTGGTCTCTGCCACCCACAGAGTTTCGCCATCGGGGCGTCGGCCGCCGGCTGGTCCGTCGCGTGATGGCAGGCCTGCTGCCGGACGAGATCCGGCTCAATACCCGGCGCGGATTTCAATCCGCCGACCTCTGGCTGCGGCTGGGCCGCCGCCGTGACGACCTGCGTGAAGCGGTGGAATTCCTGGCCGCCGATGCGACTTGCGCGGAGTTGATTGACCTGGCCGATCTGCGACGCACACTCGTCCAGTGGCCCGCCACCTACACGCCGGAATTCCATCCGGCGATGCACCGGTTCGAACGCACGGTCACCTTGGGCCTGTATCTGCGGTGGTTTAACGAAGGTCTGACCAGCCTGCCTGGCGCGCGGCTGCCCGGCCCGCCGATCATCGAGCGCTTCAAGCGGGCATGAGTGGGACGCTCGGCTTACGCTGCGCTGAACGGACTGGCTCGCGGTCAACTTCATCGCTCCGGCCTAAAAAACCGGTTCTCCCTGCGGGTCGAGGTAGCCAAACTGGCGCATCACCTCGCCGTGGTCTGCCACGAGCTGCCGGACCTGCTCCGGGTTGAGCACGCCGCGCCAGGTCCCGGCCCGGCCCTCCCGGAAAAATGACTCGGTCTGCGGCAGTCGCTCCTTGAAACCCTGCTCCGCTTCCTGGTGGCGCAGCCCTTCGAACCGGCTGAACTCGATCGCCCGGCGCACGCGCTCCGGCGCGTCCGGCAGCCCCGCAAACCGGGCGGCGGCACCAAAGGTTTCCTCCGCGCGGAATTGCATGTCTTCGTAGCGCACCACCTGCACGCGCGGCCCGCTCCCACCGGTCCAGCTTCGCACATGGTCGCTCCAGGTCAGCAAGCGTTGCTGGACTTGCAGGCCGCCTTTTTCGGGCGGGGTGCCCAGGCAGGCCGTGGGATCGGCCATCTGCCGGATGGTCTGACCGTAGTCGAAGTGCCCGTTGGCCCGGGTCAGCGAGACGCAGACATCCAGGGGATTGCGGATAAAATAGAGCGCGGCACCTTCCGGCGGGACGAGCGGCCGTCCGTCGGGCAGCCGCGTCTGGGCATCGTGAATCTTCCAGAACACGGTCGTGCGCCCCTCGCCGGCGAGCTGATGGTGGAAATCGCAGCGCAGCACCTCAATTTCCTCCGGCCGCAGTTCCCCGGTGGCATAGCCCGCCGCTTCATCCAACACCCGCCGGGCGCTGACGATGTTCATCTCATCCAGCGCGTTGATGCTCACCGGCCCACCGGCCTTGGCCAGCAAATTGCTCAGGAAAACCCGGAACCAAGTGTTGCCGGATTTCGGATACGAAGCTACCCAGACGAGCCCGCTCATGCGTGAAAGTCGGCGGCGAGCATCCCAGCCAGGGCCTCGAGTTCGAACGTTTGCTGCGGACGCGCTACCCGTTTGAACAAGGCTTGTCGCAGCAGCGCAATGCTCTGCTCGAAGTGTGCCGGACGTCTCCCCAGGCCATCCAGAAACTGCTGGCGGAATGTGTGGCCGCGCAGCGCGGCGATTTTCTCGACGGTGGTTAGTTCGGTCACTGCCAGTCCGAGCTGGTTGCCTGGTTTCAGCACATAGACCCGCCGCAAGGGCAGGGGCGTGTCGGCGAAGCCGGCTTCCAGCGGCAGCAGGCGTTTGTCGAGCCGGTCCCGGACCCGAGGCAGACTGTCGGTCGGGATGCGCAGTCGCTCCAGGGCATCTCGCCACAGTTTGAACCGAGGGGGGCCCGGCTGAACCATCAACAGACCGTCCGCACCAGGCCGCACCACACAAAGGTCATCGGTCAGCAGCGCATGCCCCCGCTGCTGCAAGGCCGCCGCGAGGGTGGATTTGCCCGCGCCTGACACTCCCAGAAAAGCCGCTGCTCCAGCCCCCGTGGCCACCGCGCTCCCATGCAGCACGAGGTCACCGCGCTGATGCAGGAGGGCACCTACCCCGGAACTCAGCAGGAACAAACGCACCTCCTCATCCGGCACGCCCTCCATCCGCTCAAAGACAATCCGTCGGCCGTCGGTGATCAGATACCGCGCAACGCCGTCCACCTTCAGCAGCAGCCGCCCGGGGGCGGCTTGAAAACGCAGGCCGGAACGACGGGCTTCCGGCAACACCGCCGGAACCACCCCTTCGGTGATTTCCACGTCCGCCTGGCCCCCGGTCTGCACGGGAAGTCCCGGAAGGCCGAGGGAGGAACGAATTCGCAAGCCAAACGCCGCATAACAGGAGGTGCCGTCGGCACCGCATTGGTCCATACCCCAGCAGGATGCCGCCGCCAACAAGCCGGAGGCAAAGCATTTGTCCGGTCGAGGCTGGCTCGACAGGCAGGTCATCGGTGGCTAGTCTGGCATGGCCGATGCACCAAGCTTCGCCCAGCCCGTCCGCCGAATCCGCCGCGCAGCCTGTGACCACGTTCGCCCACGCCTTGGCACCGGTGAGCACGCATGCGTTCGTCGCCGATTATTGGGGACAGAATTTCCTGCGGGTGCCGGGCTGGCCGGGCAAGTTCGCCGGCTTGCTGAACTGGCGGGAGTTCGAGCGCCTGCTGGAAGAGCACCGGTTTCAGGGCCCAGACCTTCGGCTGTTCCAAAACGGCCAGCCCCTGCCGCCGGAGGAATTCCTGATCGAGGAACGATCGGGTCCGGTCGTCAACTCAGCCGGCCTGCTCAACGCCCTCTCCAGCGGGGCTTCGCTGGTATTGAACGGCGTGCAGGGCATGGTGCCGGGCATCCGGGCCTTCGCTGACACCGTGGAGGCCGACCTGCAATTGCACACCTGGGTGAATCTCTACGCCGGCTGGCGCACCCAAAAGGCATTCGACCTGCACTGGGATGAGCACAACACCCTGATTTTGCAGGTCGCAGGACGCAAGCGCTGGCAGATCTTTCGCCCCACGCTCATCCATCCCCTGAGGGACGCGCCGGGCAATCCGGCTCCTCCCCCCACGGAACCACCGGTCTGGGAGGGCGTGCTGGAGGAAGGCGATTTGCTCTACTTGCCGCGCGGGTGGTGGCATGTGGCTCGCCCGCTGGATGAAGCCAGTTTGCACCTGACGTTTGGCATCAACCCGCCGCACGCGGCCGGCCTGCTGAAATGGGTGGCGGAGCAACTGACCTGCCATCCGGAGATGCGCTGTGACCTGCCGCTTCTGGCCGGGCCGGAAGCGCAGGAACAATTGCTCGCCCGCATGCGCGAGCTGGTCTCTACAGCGCTTCGGGGCGGGGTGATTGACCAATATGTTGCGTTCACCCAGTCCAGGCAGGCGCCCCGGCCGCGCATCAGCCTGGCACCGTTGAACGCGCGGCGGGGTGCCACCCTCACGCCGCTGACCAAGGTGCGACTGACAACAGCCCGGCGGCTGGCGTTCGGCGGGCTGCCGGGGGCCGTTGGTGGAAGCGTGCGCTTTCATGCGGGCAGCAAAGCAATGCAGTGTCCGGCCAGTTTGGTGCCAGCCCTGCGCGGGCTGGGCACGGCGGCGGTTTCCGTGGCGGATCTATGCCGCCGCCTGCCCGATCCCGCTGCGGCGGGCCAGTTCACGTTGCTGTTGGTCAGCCTGATGGCGGCCGGGGTGCTGGCCGCCGAGCCAGCGGACGGCACCGAACTCGCTGCGACCCAATAATGGACCCGGATCGGGCGACCTGGGACGTTCAATCGGAGACTTGCCGGGGGCGGACATCCAGTGTGGGGGCGGGCTGCGAATTGTGAACGCGGTGTTTCCCGGATTTTTTCGTCGTGCGTCACCGCGCCCGCGCGGAAAAATGCGAACACGCTGGACACCGGATTCGGCACTGGCTAAAAAGATGTGAATCACACCAACAAAGGATTATGAGCCAAGAGGGGAAGGCTTATCTGGGCAATGCCACGCACCCGTCACTCGGTGACGCACAGGTGGCCGGCAAACTTTACGCCACTGAATACGCCCTCAAGTTTGAGTGCGAGGCCGGGGTGCTGGATCTGGCCTACGACGGGATGGACATCGCCTTCGGCACCAAGCAGGACCCGCGCGTCACCTTCACCAACGAGAGCGATCCTGAGTGCGTCTTCACCGCCAGCAACGAGGACATCACGCGCGAGCTGGCCTTCCAGCGCAACGGTCATCTGCGCCGTCAGGTGGGCGTGCATCGCGAGCACGTCGAGAGCAAGCGGCGGCTGGTGCTCACGGGGGCCTTCTGCGTGGTCTTCGTGGCGCTGTCCGCGGTGGCGGGTGCGACCGTCGAGTGGATGCTGCCGCGCCTGATCAACAACGTCCCGGTGAAGTGGGAGAAGGACCTCGGCCGGCAGGTGGCCGAGGAGGTGCGCGAGGAATACAAGGTGCTCAAGGACACGAACGTCACCGCGCAGCTCAATGTCCTGGTGGGCCGGCTCACCCAGTCCCTGCCCAAGCACGAATACGAGTTCCAGGTCACGCTGCTGGCCAGTCCCGAGCCGAACGCCTTTGCGCTGCCGGGCGGCAACATCTTTGTGAACATGGGCCTGCTCCGGCTCTGCACGAACTCCGTCGAGGTGGCCGGCGTGCTGGCCCACGAGGTGGCGCATGTCACCCGGCGGCACGGGCTGCGGACGATGGTCAGCTCCATCGGCCCGGCCAAGGCCGTGGGCGCGGTGCTGGGCGACAGCCACGGCTTCCTCAGCACGCTCGCCGCCGGCTCGCATCTGCTGGTGGGCCAGAGCTTCTCGCGGGACTTCGAGCGTGAGGCGGACGAGAGCGGCTTCGACCTGATGGTGGCGGCCAACCTTGATCCGCGCGGACTGGAAAACGGCCTGAGGCAGCTTGAGCGGTTCTACGGCGGGGATGCTGGCCCGCGTGCCTTGATGAGCCATCCGCCCACGCCGGAGCGCATGGAGCGTCTGGCGGCGAAGTGGACGGCGGCGAAGAAGAAAGAAGGTTACGAGCTGCCCGAACCCTTGAAATTGCCACCGCCGGAGAAGCACAAGGACATCTTCGAAAGGCTGGACGGCCTGCTGAACAAGTAACCACCACGACCAACCCACCACTCCCATGGGCCGCCTGCACATCCTGACCGAAGGCTTCGATCCCAGCGTGCTCGAACTGGCCCCGGGCGTGACGACGCTGGGCCGGCGGGAGGGGAATCCCCTCTGCGTGCCGGACGACTCCGTATCGGGACGCCATTGCGACCTGGCGGAGGCGGACGGCCTGCTCACCATCCTCGACCTTGGCTCGACAAACGGCACCTTCATCAAGGGCGAGCAGGTTGAAACCGGCACAGTGACATCGGGTGAAACCTTCCGGCTGGGCAGTGTCGAGATCCGCTACGAGGCGGAAACGGTGACCGCCAGTTCGCCGGTGCTTCCAAGTGCGCCGCCACCGGCTCAGGAACCGGTGCTGGCCGTGCCGACGGTTGCTACGCCTGCTCCCGCCCCGGTCTCGCCAGTGGTGGCCGAACCGCCCAAACCGGAGGCCCCGAAACTGCCGTCCCTGCCCAAGCTCGTCGTCCCCGCCAGGCCGCAGCCTGCGCCCGCCGTGCCGGCTCCGGCCTCCGGCCCTGCGGTCGCTCCCGCCGCGCCCAAGCTTAATCCCGCCGAGGCGTTGAAACAGTCGCTCGCCAAGGCCCCGGTGATGAGCGCCCCGGCTGCCCCGGCTCCGCTTCCGGCACCCGCTCCGGCCGTGAAGCCGCCCGCTGTCAGCCCGCCCACGCCCAGTCCGGCTGGCCCTTCACTCGTCAAGCCCGGCAGCGTGAAACCACCCGAGCCCGGGACCGTGCCGAAGCTGTCGCTGGGCGGCCACAAGCCCCCTGAATCCGCCCCGGCTGCCGCCCCCGCGCCAGCCCCACCCACACCCAAACCCGGCGGCTCGAAAGTCGTCCCGACCGGCGAGCCCTCGAAGTTCTCGCTCTCGGGGCATGGCAAGTCTCCGGCCGCACCGGCCCCCGCGGCGTCCGCGTCCGCCGTGGTCCCCACCGGAGGACCGCCGAAATACTCCTTAGGCGGCCACAAGCCCGCACCCGCTGCCGCGCCTGCCGAGGCGGCACCCGCACCATCAGCCGTCACCGCCTCCGCCCCTCCACCGCCCGCTGCCAAGGGCGGCAAGCCCTGCAAACGTCATCCGGCCCATTCCGTCCAGTATGTCTGCAAGAAGTGCAAGGAGCAGTGCTGCGATAAATGCGCGCCGCCCACCGAGGTGTCGCGGAAGATCCAGCACTTCTGCCCCGTGTGCAAAAACCTGTGTCTCACGTTGGCGGACAAGGCGGCGCTGGATTCCAAGGCGTTGATCCGGGAAGGCCAGACCTTCAAGCAGCGGCTGCCCGGCGTGTTCAAGTATCCGTTCAACAAGAACGGCATCATGTTTCTGATCATCGGCACCATCGTTTTCGTGGCGCTGGACTTTGCGTCGCGCTTTTCAATGAAGATCGCCATCGTGGGCATCGGCTACCTTTTCGCCTACATGCAGAAGATCGTGCGCTCCTCGGCCGAGGCGGAGGACGAACTGCCTGGCTTCCCCGAGGTCAGCGAATGGCGCACGGAACTGCTCCAGCCGTTCCTGCTCCTCGCCTGGACTTTCATCGTGAGCTTCGGTCCGGCCTTCGGTTACATGATCTATCACACCGTCGCGGACACGGAGATGAGCCTGACGGTCCTGTTTCCGCTGTTCGCACTGGGCTTCCTTTATTTCCCGATGGCCCTGCTGGCGGTGGCCATGTCGAGCAGCTATCTGGCGGTGAACCCGCTGGTGGTGCTGCCCGCCATCGCGCAGCTCAACCTGGAATACGTGGGCGCCACGGCGGTCTTCTTCGGACTGGTGATTGCGCGCTATCTCAGTGAAACGCTGCTCCGCGCGGCGGTGCCCGTGCCGGTGCTGCCCACGCTCATCGGCGGGTTCCTCGCGCTCTACTTCCTCGCGTGCGAGATGCGGCTGCTCGGGCTCATCTACTATGAGCACAAGCGGAAGCTCGGCTGGTTCAGCCACTGAACGTAACGAGACAGGGGGAGGTCCGAACGCCTTATGAAGTGCGGCGAGTTCTCGCCGCTTTCCGCAGGCGACTTGTCGCCGTCGAAGATCGAGGGTGTGCTTTCGCCGTTGCTATGGGTAGCACAGGCCACCGGCCTGTGCCGAGTGGCTACCAGCCGCTCGGAATGACGAGGGCGTGCGAACTGATTCGGAGCGTTGAGGTCAAGGATGGCCGTCTCGCCGTTCCGTCCGGCCAGTGGCCGGACGGCACAGGCCGGTGGCCTGTGCTACCCATTGCTATTGCGATGCTCGGGCCAGGTCTTTCTGAAAGCGCATCCGACCTCGACGGCGACGAGTCGCCTGCGGAAAGCGGTGACCAGTCACCGCACTCCATAGCGTTCCTCCGGTAGGGTGAGACTCTGTCGAACCCCATCTGCCGACGCAGGAGGCGCGAGCGAAACGGGCATCTCGGATAGTCACACCCGCACCGAGATGCTCGTTTCACTCGCCTCGCTCCGCTCGAAATGGGGCTCGACGGAGTCTCGCCCTACCAGTGCGTTGGCTGACGTCAACCGCCCGAGTGCCCGATGCACAACCTGCGCGCTCGACAGGCCAAAACCCGTGCCTAACCTGCCTCCGTGAGCACCACCGTCGCCATAAGCCAGCTCATGCGGTTCCCCAACTCGGTCAGGTGCGATCCAGCCATCGAAGCCTGGATGCGAGCGCATCCGGGGGAATTGGGGGCCATCGCACAGCGGTGGTTTGAAGTCATCCGCACCTGCGGTGACGAGGTGCGGGAACTCTTGCATGATGGCCATCCGACGGCGTGCGTGGGTGATGCGGCCTTCGCCTACGTGAACGCCTTCACCAGCCATGTGAATGTCGGGTTCTTTCGCGGTGCCGAGCTTGCCGATCCGGCGGGCCTGCTGGAAGGCACCGGCAAATACATGCGGCATGTGAAGCTCAGGCCCGGACGTGACTTCAACGCCGCAGCGCTGAGGAAGCTGATCGCTGCCGCCTATGCTGACATAAGGAGCCGCGTGCAGGCGGAGCTGCTGCGCGGCGTTCCTCCGGTAGGGTGAGACTCCGTCGAACCCCATTTGCCGACGGAGTCGTCGCGAGCGCAGCGAGCATCTTGGATAGTCATACCCGCACCGAGATGCTCGTTTCACTCGCCTCGCTCTGCTCGAGATGGGGCTCGACAGAGTCTCGCCCTACCGAGCGCGTTGGCCGAGGTCAACCATCCGTGAGGTGAGGTCCGAGCGCCTTATGGAGTGCGGCGAGTTCTCGCCGCTTTCCGCAGGCGACTTGTCGCCGTCGGAGGCGAGGGCGTGCTTTTGCCGGGCGAGGGGTGGAACGCGCGAGCGGGAGCCGTGGTCGTTCTGGAAGCGCGTCCGACCCCGACGGCGACCAGTCGCCTGCGGAAAGCGGTGACGAGTCACCGCGCTCCATAGCGACGTCTCGCGCCAGTCACACGGTCAGTGATTCAAGCTCAAGACCCTCCAACAGCTTTGGCACGACGGCAAAGAAACGGCGGCAGTGCTCGATGACCTCGGCGCAAGCTGGCTCGAGATCTTCCTCCATGAGGTAGTCCCAACGAGTGCCTATCCCAATGTCGTTTCCGTAACTGTTGCCGGAGCCGATGCGATTATATGGAAGAACTTCCGGCTCCTGAGGGGTGACCCACTTTCCTGTCCAGATATGGTGGTCATAGCTAATTTCCGGCCCCCATCTTCCAAAGAAGAACCACGTTGTGATTATCCAGCCACGACACGACATCCGAAAGACGAAGTCCCCCTTCTTATCGTGTGGATATCGCGGCAAACACTCACCTCCGAAAGCAGTCTTGAAATGAGATGCCATCGCCTTGCGGAGCTGTCTGGCTTTGACGATACGTTTCTCATCCTCGGGAGACAGCCAGAACCGCTCGGGATCCATTGCCCAAAAGTCCACCTCGCGATTGAGCAACGCCAACCCTGCGGTCGAAATGGGTTCATTCAAGGCTTTGACCGCGTCCGCATGCCTCCGCTGAAGCAAGCCACAAGCGAAATCCATCTGCTCGTGTTCGGAGAGCTTGCGAAAGAATCGGCAGGTTTGTGCAGGCCCGCTCTTGCAGAGCCTGAAGCTCGGAAAGTCCTCGGCAATTTCCCGACAGAGGATTGGCTTGGCCCACCGGTAAAGGCGGATGTCGAACTCTCGCTTTGCTTCAGTATATGTCATCGGATTGCCTCACCCCCGCTTCCCCTTCAACGCCTTCCTCAGCTCCGCCAGCGAGAGCGTGTTCACCACGTCGGCCTTCGTCAGCCAGCCCTTGCGCGCGACGCCAGCACCGAGGCGGAGGTAGCCGAAGTGGTCGAGGCGGTGGGCGTCGCAGTTGACCACGCACTTCACGCCCTTGCTCCGCGCGTAGTGCCAGAGCCGCCAGTCGAGGTCGAAGCGCCACGGGCTGGCGTTCAGCTCAATCCAGGTGCCCGTCTCGGCGCAGGCGTCAATCACCGCCTGCTGGTTCACGGGATACGGATTGCGCTCCAGCAGCAGGCGGCCGGTGAGGTGGCCGAGCATATGGACGTGGGGATTCTCCGCCGCGCGGAGGAGGCGCTTGGTGTTGTCCGCCTCGTCGCTGCCCGCAACGTGCAGGCTGGCCACGACCACGTCGAGCTCGGCGAGCAGGTCGTCGGCAAAGTCGAGCTTCTCCTTGAGGATGTCCACCTCGGTGCCGGTGAGCAGGCGCACGTCCGCGCCGTCATCGGCCAGCTTTTTGTTCACTTCGGCGACAGCCTTGAGCTGCTCGCGCAGGCGTTCGGGGGCGAGACCGTTGGCCTGATAGCTCGCGCGCGAGTGATCGGTGATAGCCCAGTAGCTGAGGCCAAGTTCCTCCGCGTGTTCGGCGATCTGCTCCAGCGTCTCGTGGCCGTCGCTCCAGTTCGAGTGGTTGTGGAGTGAGCCGCGGAGGTCGGTCCATTCGAGCAGGCGCGGGAGCTTGCCGGCCTCGGCGGCGGCGAACTCGCCGTGGTCTTCGCGCAGTTCCGGCTCGACGTAGGCGAGGTCGAGCTCGCGGAAGATGTCCTCCTCGGTGTGGCAGGGCAGACGGAGCGCGGGGTCGCGGGTTTCCTCCTTGGAGCGGAAGAGGCCGTATTCGTTGAGGCGCAGGCCGCGCGCGATGGCCCGCTGGCGCATGGCGATGTTGTGCTCCTTGCTGCCGGTGAAGTAGGCGAGCGCGAAGGGATACTCCGCATCGCTCACCACGCGCAGGTCCGCCTGGATGCCGCCCTCGACCACCACGCTGGCCTTGGTGTCGCCCTTGGCGCTCACGCTCAGCACGCCTGGCTGCGTGACAAAATACTCAATCACATCGGTGGGATGCTTCGAGGAGACGAGGAAATCAATGTCGCCAATGGTCTCCTTCCAGCGGCGCAGGCTGCCGGCGGTGCTGCACCGCGTCACGTCGGGATGCAACCGGAGATTTTCGAGGATGGGCTGCGCGACGGCGAGGGCCTTGTGCAGATGGTGCTTGCTGGCGAACTGGCGCTTGAAGCTGATGCCTTCGAGGATCTTGCTCTGCGTCTTCTCACCAAACCCTTCGATGACCGCGACCTTGCCGTCCTTGCACGCGGCTTCGAGCGCCTCAATGGTTTCCACGCCCAGTTCGTCGTGGAGCTTCTTCACCTTCTTCGGCCCGAGGCTGGGGATGCCGAGCATCTCGACAAGACCGGGTGCGACGGAGGCTTTCAACTCGTCATAGTAGGGCAGCTTCCCGGTGGTGACGAGCTTGGTGATTTTGTCCACGAGCGCTTCGCCGAAGCCCTTGATTTCGCCGAGGCGGCCCTCGGCCACGACCTTCTCCAGCGGCTCGGCGAGTCCTTCGAGGGTGCGGGCGGCGTTGTGGTAGGCGCGGGTCTTGAACGGGTTCTCGCCCTTGAGTTCCAGCAGCGTGCCAATTTCGGTGAGCACGGCGGCGACTTGCTCTTTGTCCATGGGGTGAAGTCTAAAGTCCAAAGTCCAAAGTCCAAGGTCCAAAGTCCAAGGTCGCATCGCACCGGGCGCATCCTGACCCTGCCCCGAGTTGACGCGGAGCGCGGCCCTCTGGGCCGCAGCGGCTGGCAGCAGGGAAAGGCTTGGGAAGCTCCGCAGCCCGTTCTGCAGGGTTGCCGCTGCGGCCCGGAGTGCCGCGCTCCGGGGACAGTGTCAAGATGCGCCCAACTATTTCCACCGATGGTATTAGCCATTGCCCCGGCTCCGTGCGGTTCCTACCATCACCGCCCTTATGGCCGAATCCTCCAGCATCACATTTCTCCGCGCCGAAGGGCGCCGGGCTGACCAGCTCCGCCCCGTCCGCTTCCAGAACCACATCGCGCCGCATGCGGCCGGCTCCACGCTCATCGAGTGGGGCAACACCCGCGTCATCTGCGGCGTGACCATCGAGGAGTCCGTGCCGCGCTGGATGAAGGACCAGGGCGTCACCGGCGGCTGGATCACGGCGGAGTATTCCATGCTGCCTTACTCGACGCTCACGCGGAAGCCGCGTGACAGCAGCAAGGGCAAGGTGGACGGCCGCTCCGTTGAAATCCAGCGGCTCATCGGCCGCGCGATGCGTTCCGCCCTCGATCTCGAAAAGCTCGGTGCGCGCACGATCTGCGTGGATTGCGACGTGTTGCAGGCTGATGGCGGCACCCGCACGGCGGCCATCACCGGCGCGATTGTCGCGCTGCGGCTCGCGCTGAAGAAGCTGATCGCCGAGGGCAAGCTCGCCGCCGATCCCATCGCCAACACCGTCGCCGCCGTGAGCGTGGGCATCGTGAACGGCATCCCGCTGCTCGATCTGTGCTACACCGAGGACGCCGCCGCGCAGGTGGACATGAACCTGGTGATGACCGGCTCGGGCGAGTTCATCGAGCTGCAAGGCACCGGCGAGGAAAGCACGTTCTCCGATGCGCAACTGGCCGCCATGCTGACGCTCGGGCGCGTGGGCATCCGGGAACTGCTCGCGCTGCAAGAGGCGGCGGTGAAATGACCAATGACCAATTCCCAATGTCCAAAGAATGCCCAATGCCGAATGTCCAATGGACCAGTCGCGCGGCGGGCAGGGCATTGAACATTGGTCATTGATTGGTCATTGGGAATTGGACCTTGGACATTCGTCATGAGCACCCCTTCCACCCCCACCCGCCTCTTCCTCCTCCGTCACGGCGAAGTGGAGACGCGTTACCATCGCATCTTCGGCGGGCGCATTGACATGGAGCTGTCGCCGCGCGGGCATGAGCAGGCGCGGGCACTGGCGGATTATCTCGCGGGCACGCACTTCAACGCGATCTACGTCAGCCCGATGAAGCGTGCGCAGCAGACGCTCGCGCCGCTGGCTGCGCAGAAGGGCATGACCGCCACCACGCTCGCGGGCCTGCGCGAAGTGGACTTCGGCGATTGGACGGGCCTGAGCTGGCAGCAGGTGCAGGAGCGCTTCGGCGTCAGTGCGTTTGACTGGTTGGAGAAACTGGAGAAGGGCCTGGTGCCGGGGGCGGAGACGGGCGCGCAGTTCCATGCGCGGGTCGAGCCGTGCCTGCGGCAAATCCTGCGGGACTGTCCGGGCCAGACGGTGGCGGTGGTCTGCCACGGCGGGGTGATTCGCATGTTGCTGTCTGCACTGGTGGAACTGCCGCTGCCGCGCTTCGCGCACTTTGAGATCGAGTATGCCAGCGTGACCATCGTGGAGGAGCGCCCGCATCGCAGCGAGGTGCAGCTCCTGAACTTCACCCCATGGCGGGATCTTCGGTGAGCACGTAGCGCAAGCCTCCGGCTTGCCGTATCGCCGGCGTCCGCGCCGGCCCGCGCGTGCGAATGGCTGCGGTGCTGCGTTCGCCCAACGGGCCGGCGAGGACGCCGGCGGCACGGCAGGCCGGAGGCCTGCGCTACGCTTTTCGCGCTGGCTACCGGAGGGCGAAGGCTGATTTGCTCCCCGCGTGCGCGTCGCGCTGCTGCAACTCTACCGCCTCGGCGTCCTGCTGGCCGTGGCCTGGCTCATCCGCGCGCATCACGTGCGCCTGCGCGTGGAGGGCGACGCCCCGGTGCGGCCCGCCGAGATTGCCGGGTGGTTTACCAATGCGGCTGAACTGAAACTGGATCTTGGCAAGCGCGGCGGCTTCCACGTCCTGGACCAGGATGGCGCGGAACTCGGCTATCTCATCCGCACGCTTCCGGAGGCCAATCACATCATCGGCTACTGCGGCATCACGGACACGCTGGTGGCGCTGGACCGCGAGGGGCGCGTGCTGGGCTTCAAGATCCGCAAGTCCGAGGACACCAAGACGCACGTCGGCGATGTGATGGACGACCGGCATTTCAAGAAGACCTGGAACGGCATGACGTGGGAGGCGGTCGCGGGGATGGACTTGAAGAAGGCGGGCGTGGAAGGCGTTTCCGGCGCGACCAAGACCAGCCTCGCGGTGGCGGAAGGTATCGTCCACCGCTTCCGCGTGGCCCAGGGGGAGATGCGACCGCAGCCGGTGCACTGGGGCGTTCGGGATATTGGCCTGGCGGTGGTCGTGGGGCTGGGCGGGTGGCTGACCTTCACCAAGCGACCAGGCCGTGAACGGTGGCGGCGATGGTTTCAATGGGTGGTCATCGGCTACGTCGGCCTGCTCAATGGCGACCTGCTCGCGCAATCCCTCTTCGCCGGTTGGGCGAAGTCGGGCATCGCCTGGCACATGGCCCCGGGGCTGGTTTTGCTCGCCGCCGCCGCGCTGGCCGTGCCGTGGGCGGCGAAGCGCCCGCTCTACTGCCAGCAGCTCTGCCCGCACGGCGCGGCGCAGGAGGTTCTCACGCGCCTCGCCCCGGCCAGTTGGCGCGTCGCCGTCCCGGCCGCGCTGGACCGCGCGTTGCGCTGGCTGCCGGGCGGGCTGCTCCTGTTCGTCCTCTTCGTGGTGATGCTGCCGCTGGACTTCGACCTCGCGGGCCTGGAGGCCTTCGACGCCTACCTCATCCGCTCGGCAGGCATCGCGACCATCGTGGTCGCCGTGGCCGGACTGATCGCCACCTTGTTTGTGCCGAAGGCCTACTGCAAATACGGCTGCCCCACCGGTGCGCTGCTGGAATTCGTCCGTGGGCGCGGCGCGGCGGACACGTTCGAGCGGCGCGATCTGGTGGCGGGGCTGATGCTGGGGATGGCGCTCACACTGCACTGGCAGCACGCAGCCATCCACGCCTTCCTCTTCGGCCCGGCCGCGTGATGGTGAACGACCGTCGGGGGAAGAAAGAGAAGTTGGCTCCAAAGGTAGGACTCGAACCTACAACCGCCCGGTTAACAGCCGGAAGCTCTACCATTGAGCTACTTTGGAACCCGTAAGGCCCGGGGAAAATACAAATCCTTCCCCTCGCCGTCAATAGGCCCGATAGAATCGTTTTGGACGCGGTTTTTCGCGGCGGCTGAAGAATCGGGGGCTGAGCAGCCTCCATCTGCGCGTAGGAAGGCTGTCGGCATGGAGCGGACAAGGGGGAAACCAGCCTCTTCCACCGAAACGGACGAGCGGATTTCCCGCCTGTTTAGGCGCGCGGGCGCGGGCTGGAGCGCCCGGGGAAATCCCAAGCTCCAAGTCCCAAGCTCCAATTGTTCAGCGCGCCACGCCGTCAGGGCTTCACTCTGGTCCGGCGGCCCGTCCGGCCAGTGCCGGGCGACGCCTTTCTTTGAAATTTGGACCTTGGAGTTTCTTTGGAGTTTGGAACTTGGGATTTGGAGCTTCGCCCAAACCCCATGCCACTGAAACAGCGGAGAACCAACACCGGGGCCGAACTCATTGACACGGCAGAACATGGATTGGTAGGTTCCGCGCGCACTTGCGGCGGTTATGGCTACGCTACTCAACCAACCAGTGCTCGTTTTGAACCGGCTGTGGCAGGCGGTGAACATCTGCACAGCACGGCGCGCCCTTTCGCTGCTTTTCCAAGGCCACGCTCAGGTCGTGCTGGGCGACCAGGACGGCGCGTTCCAGACGTATGATTTCTCCTCGTGGGCGGACTTCTCACGCCGCGAGCCGCACCCGGAGTCCGTGCGCGGCATCTCCTACCGCATCCGCGTGCCGCGCGTGATCATGCTCGCGGTGTTCGACCGCCTCCCGCGCAAGGAAGTGAAGTTCACGCGGCACAACATTTTCGAGCGGGACAAGAACACCTGCCAGTATTGCGGCCAGATCTTCGACCGCAAGGATCTCAATCTGGACCACGTCATCCCCCGTGACCGCGGCGGTCCGACGACGTGGGAAAACATCGTGTGCTCGTGCGTGCCCTGCAACACGCGCAAAAGCAACCACACGCCGTCCGAGTGCGGGATGCACCTCATCCGCAAGCCGCGCAAGCCCAAGTGGCGGCCCTTCGTGCAGCTCAATTTCGGCGTGGAATACCACGACAGTTGGAAGCACTTCCTCGACCTGGCCTACTGGAACGTGGAACTGGGGGATTGAGCGGCACTGGTCCAGTGGGGAGCAGGAATAACGGCTCTCGTTTTCAGTGGAGTGACGTGCGGGAGAAACTCCAAATCCCAAGTTCCAAATTCCAAAGAAACTCCAAACTCCAAATTTCAAGGGCCGCATTGCGGCACTGGGCTGGCCAGCCGGGTCGCACCAAGCCTTGAGCCAAGGGCCGGACCAAGGCGGAAGCTATCAACTTGGCGCGCTGAACAATTAGAGTTTGGAGTTTCTTTGGAGCTTGGGACTTGGAACTTGGAACTTGGAATTTCCCATCCAGGTCATCCGCGCAATCCGCGGTTTCAACTTCGGAGTTCGGGAGCCCCCGGCCTATTTAACCGCCACTTCGGCTTCCTGTTTGGCCACGTCTTCCGCGAAGAACTTCGTCACGTCCTTGAACTTCGCCACATTCGCCGGGTTGAGGCCCATCAGCAACTGGTGGGCTTCGAGGCAGTTGCGGGTCAGTTCCAGCCGGGTCGCGCCGCAGGGCTCGACGGCGGCGAAATCCAAGCCGTCCTGGCCACCGCCCCGCACCACGCGGAAGAGCTGCAGCACGCCGAGGTTGTCAATCAGGTCGGCGACCTTGGGCGAGGGGTTGAGCAGTTCGATGGGCCGCTGCTCGGGCGGGAGGTTGTCCGCCGAAAGCTGCATGCCGATGCTGGCCAGCACGCCGAGGAACGTGCTGTCCATCAGCACGCAGGCCGACAAATCTATGAGAAACCGCTGGGCCCCGCGCGCACGCGACTCCTGGACCAGCCGCTTGAGGTCCGCGCTGGCCACGACACTGGCGCGCCCGGAGATCTTCACGCACACGGTGTTACCGAGGCGGGCGGCGAGGAGATTGGAGGCGGGGGAGGTCATCAATAGCCCATGAAATCGGTGTTTTTCGCGTCCGAGGTGAATCGCACCCATGCCGTCATATATGCTTTCAGCATGGGTTTCGTCTCGGTCATGTCTGCAAACCAGAACAAAGGGTCGTAAGCCGTGTAGAACACCGAACCGACGCTCGGCCCCACACTTCCGACACTCGGCGTTAACGCGCTTCGCCCCAGAAACACAGTGGACGGCCCAACGCTCAGAACGTAGAGCAGCGGCAGGCTAGCAAGGATCCCCACGACGTAGAGCCACGTCTTCCCGGACTTGCCTGTTGCTGCGTCACTCATGCCGTGTGCTGGTTCACGTCGTCAGAACCATCTGCTCCAAGTAACACCCGCAGGCACTGGATAGCAAGAGCGTGGAAACTGGAGCGGAGGGGTCATGCGTTCAGCGTCGGGGCGTGCCGGTCAAGGTCATCCAAGCTTGGACATATGCATAGAGAGGCTCTCGAAAACCCTGCCGGTCCAACCAGTCCAAAGGCGCATAGGCGGTTTGCAATCGGTCCAACGATACGACCCCGCGGTGATACAGCACCACCGCCGGGCCACTGCTCAAGACGTAGCAGACTGGCAATCCCATCAACAGACCTGCCATCCACATCCAGGTTCTGCCCGGCCGTTCTGGTGCCTCGTCGCTCATTCACGGCTCCGGAGTCCCCGTCAGTTTCAACCAGGTTCCGACGTAAACCTCGATCAGATCGTCGCTGCCGGTCCGCTCGGCGAGCCATCCGAGCGGAGCATAGAAGGTTTCCAGCACTGGCTCAGGAACGACCTTGCGCGCCACCAGGACCACCATCGGTCCGGTGCTCAGCACGTAGAGCAGCGGCAGGCTGACCAGGATGCCCACGACGTAGAGCCATGTCCTGCCGGACTTCTCTGGGGCTTCATCGCTCATGCCGCATTCCGCTTCTGACCGCTCAAGCTGCCTGCCGCACTGAACCCCCACGTCCGCCCGGTTGCAAGGGCGTGCCTGACGGCGTGGCGCGCGGGCTTCAGCCCGCTTCAGCGTGCGGCCATCAGTTGCGCCCTGGCTTTGCTCGACGCACAAGGTTTTTGGACGTCGAAGCGGCCTGAAGGCCGCGCGCCACCGGTCACCGCGCCGCCTCTTCCCGGCGCACGATCTGCGTCAGCGTCTGCTGCAGCACCAGGGATTCATCCAGGCCGCTGCTCACCAGCTTCATGTTGCACTGGAGCAGCAGGTCCATCGCGCGGATCAGCTCGGCGGAGGAATACTTCTTCGCCTGCGGCAGCGCGCGGAAGAGCACGTAAGGGTTCATCGCCAGCGGATTGATGCGCTTGTCCTCCGGCAGCGCCTCCGCCGGAACGCGCTCGAGCTGGGACTTGAAACGGTTGTAATCACCGTCCGCCTTGAGCCAGCCGGACTTGATCATCTCCTGGAGAAAGATCATCACGCGCACCTTCGAGATGAGGCCGTAGAGCAGGCCGATCTCCGACTTGCGCTCGACCTTGAGCCGGATTTCCCAAAGCTCCTCGTCCAGCGTGCGGAGGAGCTTGGGGAGGTCGCGGTCGCCCAGCGCGTCGGCGAGGGCGAAGGCGCGGGCCTGCTTGTTGCGCGTCACAATGGCGTCCACGTCCGCCAGTTCGATGTCCGCGCGCGTGCCCACATAGGCGGCGAGCTTCTCCACCTCGCTGTGAAGTTGTGCCGCGTGCGGGCCGACATTGGCGACGAGCTTGGCGAGGGCTTCGGAGGAAATCTCCTTCTTCAGCGCCTTGAGTTTCTTGTAGGCCAGGTCCTCGGCCTGGTCCGCCCAATTCCGATCATCCAGTGAGAGCGCGGCGAAGTGCTCGACCGTGCCGAGCTTCTCCAGCGTCTTGTAAAACGACTTCCGTTTGTCCGTCTTGCCGGCGCTGACGAGCAGCCGCACGCCATCCCAGCGGAAGGTCTTCAGCTCCGCCGCCAGTTCCGCCAGCGCCTCCGTCACGGCGCTCGAACCCGACGTGCGGTCGTCGCCGAGAAAGCTGCAATCCTTGAACCACACCACCTTGCCGCCGCCGAAGAAGGGCAGCGTCTGGAGGGCCTCGCGGAGCTTGCCCATCGCCTTGAGCGCCTCACCGGCGTTGCCCACCGCTGCGTCAATCGTCTCGTGGTCCATCCCCCCGACCTCGCCGCACCACTTCTCGTAAAGCTGCCGCGCCCGCTGCTTCACCGCGAAATCCTCGTCCCCGCAGAGGAGGGCGACGGGGGCGGCGGGCTGGGCGGGAGGGGGCATCGGCAGGGAGAAGAAGTGCTTAGTAATTAGTGCTTAGTCGCGGTGGGGTTCGGAGCAAGCGCTGATTACTAATCACTAATTACTTTCCCCCTCAGGCTTCCTGCTCCCCCGTCCCCTCGTTCAGCTTGTCCAGATACTCGGTCATGTCCTCGACCTGCTCGAAGAGGGCCTTGGTGACGAAGACCTGGCGCTTGTGCGCGGCGGCGAGGGCGAGGCAGTCGCTCGGGCGGGCGTCGATCTCGACGATCTTCGTGCCCAGCTCGTTCTCCTGCCGGAGGAAGAGCCGCGCGAAGTAGGTGGAGTTCTTCAGCTCGGTGATGATGACGCGCTCGACCGTGATGCCAAAGCCCTTGAAGACGTTGACCATCAGGTCGTGCGTGAGCGGGCGTTCCTTGGGCTGGTCACGCAGGAACATGCCGATGACCGCGCCGAGATTGTGCTCCACCTGGATGACGAAGACCTTCTCGTCATTGCCCACGAAGATGGCGCAGCCGCTGTTCGCGGGGAGAATCCCGCGAATCTGCACGGGCACCACTTCGTTCTTCATGCAGTGAGTCTAGGCGTGCGGACGGGGCATGACAAGTGAGTCGTGGCCGACCGCAAGGGACCGGCACGTCCGGCCGCCTTTGCCACTGGGCGCCCGCCCGCCCGCTCCCCTGCGCTTGCATTTTCCCGCCGCTCCTAAATTCTCTCCGCACACATGACCACCCCCACCTCGCGCCGCGACTTCCTCGCCGCCGCCGGCTCCACCGTGCTCGCCACCGCCGCTGTTGCCGCCACCGGCCCCCTCACCACCTTCGGCCCCGCCAAGCCCCTGCGCATCGGCGTCATCTCCTCCAGCATCGGCGGACGGCCCCAGAAGACCAACGGCCACACCTACCACTTCGCCCACGGCTTCCACCCGACCATGGACCTCAAGATGATCGAGAAGCACCTGAGCAAAGGCCCCGTGGACCTCTTCAAGTCCCACTTTCGCAACCCCAAGGAAGACTTCGCCAAGCTCCCCTTCGAGAACACCCGCATCTCCTGCTACTACGATGCCGACCCCGCCAGCGCCCAGATGTTCGCCGAGTGCTTCCCCGGCGTCGAAGTCGCCCGCACCCTCGACGAACTCGTCAAAAACTCCGACGCCGTCTGGGTGGGCGACGCCAGCGGACGCGGCGAAGACCACTTCGAGCTGTGCGCCCCCGGCCTCACCAAGGGCCTGCCCACCTTTTGCGACAAACCCATCGGCGGCACCGTCCCCGAGACCCGCCGCATCCTGGAATTCGCCCGCAAGCACAACGCCCCCATCATGTCCTCCAGCCTCTACCGCCACCAGTTTGGCACCGAGGAAGCCCTCCGCATGAAAGCCAGCGGCGAGGCCGGCGCCCTCCAATACGTCATCGCCTGCACCGGCGGCGGCTACAGCTATCAGAGCTGGTTCATCTACGGCCAGCACCCCGTCTGGCTGTGCATGACCCTCTGCGGCCCCGGCGTGAAGGCCGTGAACATGTATGCCCGCGAAGCCACCTGCCACGCCCTCATCACCTACGAGGACCGCATGCCCGCCGAAGTCTGGTATGGCCGCCCCGACGTCGCCCCCACCTACAGCAGCGCCAGCGCGCACTTCGCCAAGAAGACCTACGAGTGGACCCCCGCCGTCAACGGCAACTACTGGTTCGGCCACCACTACCAAATCTTCCGCATGGCCCAGGTCTTCCTGAAAATGGTCGAGACCCGTGAGGAACCCGTCCCCCATCAGGAAATCCTCGAAGTAACCGCCATCATCGCCGCCGCCGCCAAGTCCGTGAACGAACGCAGCCGCCTCGTGGAACTCGCCGAAGTGCTGGCCTGACCGATTCCCCCGCCTCGGATGCGGGCCTTGGCCCTCGGAACTTGGGTTCGGCCCTTGGCCGGATTGGCTTCGTTTCACGGCCCTCCCATCCGCGTGATCCGCGTGATCTGCGGGCCGTTTTCCACCTTTCCAATTGGCTTCGTTTCGCAGAATCCCATCCGGCCAACAGCCCTCGCCCATCGGCCATCCCTTCAGCCTCCGCCCAATTCGTGTCCATTCGTGGTTTCCCCTCGACCCGATTTGGCTTCGTTTCGCCCCCCTCTGCGTCCGTCCCGCCTCTGCGGTGCCAATCCTCTCACTTGCAGCCACCGCGTTGCGGGTGGACAGCTTGAAACCGGTTCGTTCTGGTGCCCCCGGACCGCACCGCCTCACTCCACGTAAAGAAACTCGCTGCTGTTGAACAGAACATGCGCCAGGTCGGCCAGCGCACGCAGCCGCGGCGGATGCGCGCCCGCCGGCTCCTTCGCATAAGCCGCCTCGCGCGCTGCCAGAAAAGCCTCCGCCTGCCGCAGTCGTGCCGGGCTCGGCGGACGGCCCAAGGCCAGCGTCTGCATCCGCTCAATCACGCGCGGCAGATTCTCTCCCGCCTCAGCCATGGCCCGCTGGGCGAGGAACCCCGCCTGATCCTCGACGAACTCATCGTTCATCAGCACCAGCGCCTGCGTCGGCACCACGCTCCTGGTCCGCTCGGCGCAACTGTCCGTGGTCGTCGGTGCGTCAAACAGCTCCATCATCGGCATGAGCAACTGCCGCTTCACGTAGATGTAAACACTGCGCCGCCACTGCTCCGGCCCCTCGCTCGTGAGCGCGGGCCACTTGTTCCGCTGGCTGGCCGTGAGCAGGTCGGCCCGGATGCGCGGCTTGATGCCCGGCCCGCCGGGCTGCCGGTTCAGCGTCCCGCTCACCGCCAGGATGCTGTCGCGCAGGGACTCCGCTTCGAGCCGCTGCCGGTTCATGCGCCAGAGCAAAGTGTTGTCAGGATCAATGATTGCAGGTTGAAGGGTTGAAGAGGTGAAGGGTTGAAGAGGTGAAGAGACGCGAGCCGACGGGGTGCTCCCCCCCCCTTCAACCCTTCCTTTTCTCGACTCTTCAACCGTGCTTGTCTGCCTGTATGTCGCCGACATCAGCATCAGCTTATGCAACGGCTTCCACCGCCCCCCGTCCGCCACCAGCCGGGCCGCGAGGTAGTCGAGCAGTTCCGGATGCGTGGGCCGCGCGCCGTTGAAGCCAAAGTTGCTCGGCGTGGTCACCAGCCCCTGCCCGAAGTGATGCTGCCAGATGCGGTTCGCCAGCACGCGCCACGTCAGCGGATTGTCCGGCGCGGCGATCCACTCGGCGAGCGTGAGACGACGGCCTGAGGACTTCGCGCCCGGCTCCGGTTCGGGGAAGCGCAGCGGATTCGACACCAGCACCAGCGGCGCGGCAGGCGGGACTTCCGGCCCCTTGTTGGCCAGGCTGCCGCGCCGGAGCAGATACGTCGGCGGCACTTTGGCCTTCGTCTCCACGAGCGCCTGGAGTTTGGTGGCTTCCTTCGCCTTGTCTTTCTCGTCGCTCTCCTTCGGCACGCCCCTCTTCACCGTGCCGTTGAAGACCGCCAGCAGGCTGTAGTAATCCGCACTCGTGACCGGGTCATGCTTGTGGTCATGGCAGCGCGCGCAGCCCACCGTGAGCCCAAGGAAAACCGTCGAGGTGGTGGAGATCACATCGTCCAGCTCGTCGAGGCGATACTGCTCCTTGTTGTTGCCCATGTTGTCGTCGTTGCTCGGGCCGTTGCGGCAGAAGCCCGTGGCCACGAGCGTCTCCTCGTCCGCGCCGGGCACTTCGTCGCCCGCGAGCTGCTCGGCGATGAACCGCGCGTAGGGCTTGTCCTCGTTGAAGCTGCGGATCACGTAGTCGCGGTAACGCCACGCGTGCGGACGGTCCAGGTCGTTGTGGAAGCCGCTGCTGTCCGCGTAGCGCGCCAGATCCAGCCAGTGCCGGCCCCACCGCTCGCCGTAGTGCGGACTCGCCAGCAGCCGGTCCACCACGCGCTCCCACGCCTGCGGCGACGTGTCCCGGACGAACGCCTCGATCTCCTCCGGCGTCGGCGGCAGCCCGATCAGGTCCACCGTCACGCGCCGGATCAACGTCCGCCGGTCCGCCTCGGGCGACGGCCGCAGCCCCTTCGCCTCCAGTGCCGCGAGGATGAACCGGTCCACGTCATTGCGCGCCCAAGCCGCGTCCTTCACTGCCGGAGCCGGGGGCTTTTGCAGCGGCTGAAAGGACCAGTGCTTGCGGCCGACCTCCAGCGATGGCGTCGCGGCGAAGGCGGTCAACCCTAAGCAGATAAATAGCAGGACTAGCGCAAAACACGGTTGTGCGACGCAGCGCCAAGCGCTCCAGTGGGTCACAGACGCGCTCATGCTGGGAAGATCTTGAAACCGAGCAGCATCGCGGCTTCCCGCAGTTTCCTGTCCGTTGCAACCATCTCCTCTTCTCCCGCCACGCGCGCAGCAGCAAGGTGTAATGCATCCATCGTCCGCACCGGCACCGGCGGCACACGGCGATAACAGGTGGCCATCACCCGGTCGAACTCCTCCGCAAGCTGTGCCGTGGGTTCAACGATGCCGAGCCATCCGGAGGTAATGTCGGATTCCAATTCTAGCCAGACCGTCTCGGCTCCGCCTGCTTGGATGGCTCCCGCCACTTCCTTGCGCAACGCGACCCGGCGGAACTCCCACACCGTCACACGGGCGGTGGTAAACGTGGCCTCTGGTTCGGCTGCCTTGGACTCGAATGCCTGCGAGTCCTCCTCTGCCGTGTAGAGTTTCGCCAGAGCGGAAGTATCCCAATAGCTCATGGCCTATTCCCCGCGGTCTTCGTCCAGTAACTGCTCCACTGTCGGAGCCGCCTTGCCAGTGGCAAGGCGGGAGCGGAGCTGGGCGAGCCGGGCGAGCCAGGAAGCACGCCCGTCCCGCGACGCTGATGGTGCAACGCTCGTGCAACGGGCGGTCAGCCAATGCAATAACTGCCGTTGCTCATCAGCGGGCAACCGCTCGATGGCCGATTCCATTTGGGCGACCGTGCTCATGGCATTAAATGTAGTGGAAAGGGTCGTGGCAGACAAGGCTCCGAACATTCCGGCCAATTTGCCATGCCACCGCTCACCCCATCTCCAACCCCCTCAACGGCCCCGTCCCCGAGCTGAACCTCTCCGTCTCGATGCCCATGCGCTGGAGCATGGAGACGTAGAGGTTGCACAGTGGCGGCGGGGACTTGGGATCGAAGGCCAGGTGCTGGCCGTGCTTGAAGCCGCCGCCGGCCAGCAGCACCGGGAGGTTGCGCGTGGAGTGGTTGCTCGCGTTGCCGAGGTTGCTGCTGAAGAAGACCATCGTGCGGTCGAGGAGGCTTTCGCCCTGTTCCTCGGTCTTCTTCAGCTTGTCCAGCAGTTCACAAAGTGTCTTCATCTTCTCCATCTCCAAGGTCTTGAGCTGCGCGAGCTTCGTCGGGTCCTGGCCGTGGTGCGAGAGGTCATGGTGGCCTTGAGAAACGCCCTGGATCGGCGGCACGAGGCTGGTGCCGAGGAGGAGCATCGAGACAAGGCGGGTGGAGTCAGTCTGGAGCGCGAGGTGGATGAGGTCGAACATGCTCCGGTTTTTGCCGATGAGGTCGGCGGAGTTCATGTTGTTCTGCGGTTGCTTCGCCTCGACCTTCGGCTTGGGCTTCTTGGACCATTCCTCGTTCGTGACCATGCGCTGCTCCAACTCGCGGACGCTGGTGAAATACTCGTCCATCTTCTCGCGGTCGCGCGTGCCGAGCGAGGGCTGGAGGCGGCGCGCCTGCTCGCGCACGGTGTCCAGGATGCTCTGGCCGTCGCGCAAACGCCGCGCCTGCGCCTGCACCTCGTCAGGCCGGCCTTCGAGGAAGAGGCGGGCGAAGACATTGGCCGGATACAGGTCCGGCGGCACGAGCGCGCCACTGCGCGTCCACGAGAGGCCGAAGCCCTCCGCCGAGAGCGCCAGGCTGGGGAAACGCGTCTGCCCGCCGATGCGCTCGGCGGCGAACTGATCCACGGAAATGGTGTTGCGAAAGCCCGCGCGAATCTCCGGGTGCGGCGCGCCGGTCAGGAAGCTGTAGATGGAATCGTGGCTGGAACCGACTTCGGGATGCGCCAGCCCGGACATAACGGTGAAGTCGTTGCGGAAGTCCTTGAGCACGTCCAGATAGGGCGTGGATGCGTAGTCCCGGCCCGCCTCGGTGGGAAAGAAGTTCGCGGGGTGCACCCCCAGCGGCGTGCAGATGAAAAGCATCCGCCGGATCGCCGGGGTCTTCCCGGCGGCGAAAACGCGCGGCTGGAGCGATTCCAGCACCGGCAGCGCCAGCGAGACGCCGGCGGCGCGGAGGAACGTGCGGCGGGTGAGTGAGGATGGGTTCATCAGGACGTTTAGCGTTCTGGGAGTCAGACGCCCGGCGGTGGGGTGGGCATCGGATTTTGTTTTCCAGCGGGCGCAGGAGGACTCATTCAACGCGGAGGCGCAGACGACGCAAGGTTACGCCGAGTCAGCCACCATGGGGCGATCCATGCGGAAACGCTTTCGAGCCCGGCATTCTCTGCGTTCCTCCGCGCTCTCGGCGTCTCTGCGTTAAAGTGATGGCTGCGGCCTTGCTCCGCTCAGCGTTTGCCTCTGCGTCTGTCCCGGCTCTGCGGTGCAAGCGGATTGCTCACCGCAGAGCCGGGACAGACGCAGAGTAGCAAGTGATCTTCCGCCTCAAACCCGCAGTTGCCGACGCGCGCGGCCTCGCGCAAGCTGTCCCGCGACATGCCCGACGCACCGCGAATACTTTACTGTCACTGCCAATACGCGCAGGTCGTCCCGCCCGAGGTGAAGGAGGCCGTGCTCCAGAAGCTCTCGGACTCCGGCGTGGCCTTCGACGCCGTGGCCGACCTCTGCGAGATGAGCGCCCGCCAGGACCCCTCGCTCAAGCGCCTCGCCGACGGCGGCCCGGTGAAGATCGCCGCCTGCTTCCCGCGTGCCGTGAAGTGGCTTTTCCACACCGCCAAAGCCGATCTCCCCCTCGATACCGCCGAGGTGCTCAACATGCGCGTGCAAACCGCCGAGGACGTCTGCGCCGCCCTCTTCAATGGTGCGGTGCAGCCCAACCTACCCAAAGGCAAGGTCACCGGCACCGATGCCCCCAAAGCCGTTCCCGCCTCCTGACATGAACGCGGTCCGTCCGATCCTCTCCGCTGCGTGGTTGCTGGCCGCGTCCCACGGTTTCCCGGCCGAACCCGCCGCCCTGCCCCCCGATGCCGCCGGCTTCGCAAAGATCGCCCAGCCCTTCCTCCGCGAGCACTGCCTCCGCTGCCACGGCCCCGAGCAGCAGAAGGGCAACCTCCGCGTGGACACCATGCTCTCGGCGGATTTCTCAGCGCCGGCCGCACGGGAGAAATGGGCCGAAGTGGTGAACACGCTCAACAGCCACGAGATGCCGCCCAAGAAGGAGCCCCAGCCTGCGCCTGCCGACACCGCACGCGTGGTGGACTGGGCCAGCGCCGAGCTGTCCCGCGCCGAACTCGCGCGCCGGGCCAACACCGTGGTGCTCCGCCGCATGAACCGCGCGGAATACAACAACACCATCCGCGATCTTTTCGGCTTTGACGGCGTGCCCTTCCTTCCTGCCAGCCGGTTCCCCGAGGACCCGCCCGCCAGCGGTTTCGACAACATCGGAGCGGCCCTCACGCTCTCGCCGCTCCACACCGAGCTGTATTACCAGGCCGCCCGGCAGATTCTGGACCGCGCGCTGGTCGAGGGCCCGCAGCCGCCCGCCATTTCCTGGCGCTTCGAACCGGAGGAAAACACCCTGGGCGGCGACCGTTTGCGCGTGAAGCGTGACGGCAACAACATCCTGCTCAACGACGGCAAGAACCCGACCGAAGGCGGCTTTACCGTCGTGCATCACAACTCCTGGGACCGCGGCATCGGCTTTCGGGACTTCCGGCTCAAGGCCGAGGGCGATTACCTCATCCGCATCCGCGCCGCCAGCCGGGTGCCCACGCGCGCCCAGGTGGTGGCCGGTGCCGAGAAGATCCTCGCCCACCGCCGCGACGAGCAGGATGCGAAGAACCCCAAGGGCAAGCCGTTCACCCAGCAGCAGATGGACCGCGATCTGGAGCACTTCAAGACCCACCGGATGTATGACTACGGCCCGCCGCGCCTGAAGGTCTCCGTCACGCTGGGCGGCCAGCCGCAGGTCATCGCCGAGCTGGACGTGGAAGCGCCCGAGTCCGCGCCCAAGGAATACGAAATCCTCGCGCGCTTCACGAAGGAGTCCGCCGGCGTGGGCCTCGAATACGCCTACGACATCCCGAGCGTGCTGGAGAATTTCTGGATGCAGAGCGCCGACGCCTTCGCGCGCCCGGAGCTGCTGGTGGACTGGATCGAACTGGTCGGCCCGATTCACCCCGCGTGGCCGCCCGCCAGCCACCGCCGCGCGCTGGGCGAACTGCTGGTGGGCCAGGTGAATGAAGCCGCCCAGGCCCGCGAAGTCCTCACGCAGTTCATGCGCCGCGCCTACCGCCGCCCGGTGACTGCGGACGAAGTCGCGGCCAAGGTCGCGCTGTTCGAGAAGACCCGCGCGGGCAAGCCCTCCTTCATCGAGGCCATCAAGGCCCCGCTCGCCGCCGTGCTCGCCTCGCCGCACTTCCTGTTCCTCGTGGAGCCCGCCCCGCCCGCCGCCCAGGCGCGCGCGCTCAATCCCTACGAGCTGGCTTCGCGCCTCTCCTATTTTCTCTGGTCCTCGATGCCGGACGACGAACTGTTCCGCCTCGCGGAGAAAGGTGATTTGACCAAACCCGCCGTGCTCCGCACGCAGGTGGACCGGCTGCTCAAGGACGCCCGCAGCGGGGCCTTCGTGCAGAACTTCACCGGCCAATGGCTCGGCGTGCGCAAGGTCGGCTCAAACCCGCCGGTCAAGACGCTTTACCCGGAATATGACCGGCACCTCGAACTCAGCATCGTGCGCGAAACCGAGGCCTTCTTTGCCGAAATCCTCCGCCACGACCTCGACGCGCGGAACCTGATCCGCAGCGATTTCGTGACCATCAACGAACGGCTCGCGCGCTTCTATGGCATCCCCGGCGTGCGTGGCGACGCCTTCCGCCGCGTGCCCGCGCCGCCCGCCAGCCACCGCGGCGGCCTGGTCACCCAGGCGAGCATCCACAGCCTTACGAGCAACGGCACCCGCACCTCGCCCGTCACCCGCGGCGTCTGGGTGCTCCGCACGCTGCTCGGCACGGACCCCGGCCTCCCCGTGGCCAACGCGGGCGAGATCGCGCCCAAGGTTCCCGGCATTGGCAAGGCCACCGTCCGCCAGCGCCTGCAAATCCACCGCGAACTCCCGCTGTGCGCCCGCTGCCATGACAAGATTGACCCGCTCGGCTTCGCGCTCGAAAACTTCAACGCCACCGGCGAATGGCGCGAGCAGGAAGGCCACGGCTACAACGGCCGCATTGACCGGAACGACCCGAAGATTGATGCCCGCGCCACGATGCCGGACGGCACCGAGTTCGTCGGCGTGGAGGGCTTGCAGGCCGAACTTCTGAAGCAGGAGGACCTTTTCCTCACCGCGCTCGCCCGGCAGCTCCACACCTACGCCCTCGGCCGCGAACTGGGCTTCTCCGACCAGCCGATGCTCCGCACCGCCGTGGCTGCGATGAAGCAGGACAACTACACCCTCCGCTCGCTCACGCACTCGGTGGTGGCCTCCGCCGCCTTCCGGGAAAAATGAATTACGCCTGCCCGCACCGTTCCAACCGATAGCGCCAACTTCGCCATGATCCCCCTCCTCCGCCAGCCCCTCCCGCGCCGCGCCGTGCTGCGCGGCCTCGGTGCGTCCCTCGCGTTGCCCATGCTGGAGGCCATGCTGCCGCACGCCGCCTGCGCCGCCCCGTCGCAGTTCAAGCCCCTGCCCCGCACCGGCGCGAAGCCCCAGCCGCGCATCATTTTTTGCTACGTCCCCAACGGCGTGAACGTCCTCCAGTGGATGCCCCAGGATGCGGGCGCGAACTACACGCTCTCGCCCACCCTCGAAGCGCTGCGCGAGCACAAGTCCCGCTTCTCCGTGCTCACCGGCCTGGGCCACCCCAATTCCAAGGGCGGCCACTCCGGCGCGGACACCTGGCTCACCGGCGCGGACCTCAAGGCCGTCCCCGGCAAGGACTACACGAACACCATCTCCGCCGACCAGGTCATCGCCGAGGCCATCGGGCGTCAGACGCGGTTCCCCTCGCTTGAACTCTCCGACCAGTCCGGCACCGGCGGCGCGGGCCACAGCCACACGCTCGCCTTTGACCGTAACGGCACCCCGCTCCCCGCCGAGAACAGCCCGCGCCGCCTCTTCGAGCGCCTGTTCGTGCCCGACGACGCCTCCTCCCGCGAGGCCACCCTCCGCCGCTACGTCGAGAAGCGCAGCATCCTTGATGACGTCGCCGCCGAGGCCAAAGCCTTGGAGCAGAAGCTCGGCCGCGCCGACCAGCAAAAAGTGAGCGAATACCTCGCCTCCGTGCGCGAGACCGAGCTGCGCGTCCGCCGGCAGGAGGAATGGCTGGACGTGCCCAAGCCCAAGGTGGACGGCGCGCTCCTGCAATTGAGCAGCCAGCCCGGCAACGGCCATGACCGCCCCATGTGGGTGGATGTGATGAACGAGATCGCCTACCTCGCCTTCGTCACCGACGCCACGCGCGTCATCACCTTCGAGTGGTCGCGCGAGGCCGGCGGCTACGGCGGCGGCGGCGAGAACCACCACGAGCTTTCCCACCACGGTGGCGACCCCGGCATGCTCGACAAGCTCGCCAAGATTGATCGTTTCCACCTCGACCGCCTTGGCCGGCTGCTCACCTTCCTCCACTCGACCGAAGAGGCCGGCCGCACGCTGCTCGACCACACCATGGTCGTCTTCGGCTCGGGCATGAACAGCGGCGAGCGCGGGGATCACTCGCCCAAGAACCTCCCGCTGCTCGTCGCCGGCGGCTCCGCCTGGGGCCTTAAGCACGGCCAGCACCTCGCCCACGACCAGAAGAACCACCCGCCCCTCGCGAACGTCCTCCTCACCCTCATCCAAAAGATGGGCGTCGAAACCGGCAAGTTCCAGGACGCGAAAAGCACTCTCACCGGCCTCGTCTGACCCCCCAGACCCCAGACCCGAGAACCCAGACCCTATTTCCCATGTCCCTCACCACCGCTTCGACCCTCCGCGTCGTCCTCTACGAGGGCGCCGACTCCCCGCCGCTCGCCAGCACCGACCGCTTCTCCGCGTTGACCGCGCTGCTGGAGAAGGGCTTCGCTGTCACCCGTGCCGTCGCGGGCGGACGCGTCGCGCCGCATGAGCGCGGGTCGTTGCTTGTGCTCGGCCAGTTCGCCGGGCGCACGCCGGAGGCGGAGGGCGTGACCGCCGGCACCACCGTGCGCTTCCAGGACATCACCGGCCTCGACGCCGCGCGCATCGCCGACGCCGCCGAGGCGGTGCAGGCCGAGACCGGGGCCGCGCGCCACGGCGAGTGGAAACCGTGGTTCCCGGTCATTGACTACGACCGCTGCACGAACTGCATGCAGTGCCTGAGCTTCTGCCTCTTCGGCGTCTATGGCGTGGACGAGCAGAACAAGATCCAGGCGCAGAACCACGACAACTGCAAAACCAACTGCCCCGCCTGCTCGCGCGTCTGCCCCGAGGCCGCGATCATGTTCCCGAAATACAAGGCCGGCCCCATCAACGGCGACGTGGTGCAGGACTCTGACATGGGAAAGGAGAAGATGAAGATAGACATCTCCTCGCTGCTCGGCGGCGACGTCTATTCCCAGCTCCGCCAGCGCAGCGACGCCGCCAAGGCCCGCTTCAGCAAGGAGCGCGACGACAAGAAGGCATTGCAGGAGCGCCAGAAGTGCCTGACCAAGCTCGCTCAAGGCGGCGACATCCCGATGGAAGTCCTGATGAGCCTGCCCGCGCCCGAGGAAATCCTGCGCCGTGCGGAAGAGGCCAAGGCCAAGGCTCAGGCTGCATTGGCGGCGCAGCGTCCTACCACACAGAAATAAATGACCGGCCCGCCTCCAGAGCTGACATCTTGGGTTTCGTTGACGAAAGACATCGTCACAGGTTGCGCTGCGGTCGTTGGCGCTGCCGTGGCATTACGAGGCTTGAACGCATGGCGACAGCAGTTAAAGGGGAAAACTGACTGCGAGTTGGCGCGGAAACTTCTCAAAGCATCCTACAAAGTTCGGGAAGAGATTCGTTCTGTCAGGCACCCCGCAATTTGGTCCAATGAAGCAGCTGCAGCCGAGAGAGAAGTCAAAATCGAAGGAGACGCCCTCAAAGAGAATCCCAATGCCGCCCGTGCCTACGCTGTCTATCAAATGCGTTGGAACAAGCTTGTGGAAGCTGTCACCGAGCTTGAGGCGGAAGCATTTGAGGCCGAAATCTCATGGGGTGAACCGGCGAAGGCAAAGCTTGGGGAGCTGTTGAAGCTCGTGGCGATGCTTCGGTTGGCTGTTAGCCAACATATCGAAGCCATGGTTGACCGTAATTCTTCCGCTCGTCCTCGGCCTACGGAGATCAGAGACATCCTTTACGACACAAGCGAGCCCTCGAAGCCTGACGATTTCGCATTGAAAGTTCAGATTGCGGTTGCAGCCATCGAAGCCTTCCTCAGGCCGCATCTAGGTTCAAGATAACCATGCTCCCCGCCCTCGCCCTCCGCACTCTTCGTTCCGCCGACAAGCGCTGCATCGCCAAGTTCGTCTGGAACTTCGGCGTGAAGGGCATGCTCTCCGTCGAGCGGTTCAAGCGCCGGCTCAAGCGCGGCGAGACGTTCCCGCCGTTCCTCTACCTCTCCATCATCAACTCCTGCAACCTCCGCTGCCAGGGCTGCTGGGTGGATGTGGAGGAGAAGGACGCCATTGACCTCGACTCGCTGAACCGCACCATCAACGACGCGCAGGCGCACGGGAACAGCTTCTTCGGCATCCTCGGCGGCGAGCCGTTCATGCACCCGCAGCTCCTCGACCTGCTCGCGGCGCACCCGGACTGCTACTTCCAGGTCTTCACCAACGGCCAGTTCATCACCGAAAAGGTGGCCAAGCGCCTGCGCGAGATTGGCAACGCCACGCCGCTCATCTCCATCGAGGGCCGCGAGGTGGTCAGCGACGAGCGGCGCGGGAAGAAGGATGTGCTGAACAAGACCCTGCGCGGCCTCGACCACTGCATCAAGGAGGGCATCCTCACCGGCGTCGCCACCAGCGTCTGCCAGACAAACATTGACGAGCTGCTCACCGAGGAGTGGCTCCAGCACCTCATCAAGCGCGGCGTCCACTACGCCTGGTATCACACCTACCGGCCCGTCGGCCCGAAGATGAACATGGCCCTCGCACTGCGGCCCGACCAGCTCGTGCGCGTGCGCAAGTTCGTCACCGACATGCGCGCGCGGCTGCCCATCGCCATCATTGACGCCTACTACGACGGCGAGGGCCAGGCGCTCTGCCCCATGTCCACCGGCGTCTCGCACCACATCGGGCCGAAGGGCGACATCGAGCCGTGCCCGATCATCCAGTTCGCCACGGACACGATCCGCGACGAGCGCGGCATCTACGAGACCATGCGCGACAGTGCGTTCCTGAAAGACTTCCGTGAACTCAGCGCCGAGCACACGCGCGGCTGCGTGGTCTTGGAGCGGCCCGACCTCGTGAAGCAGCTCGTGGTGAAGCACGGCGCGCGCGACACCACCGTCCGCGGCACCGCCATGGCGGAACTCGACGCCATGACCCCGCGCTTCAGCCAATGGCTCCCCGGCGAGGAAATCCCCGAGAAGCACTGGATGTATCGCCTCGCCAAGAAGTATTGGTTCAGCGACTTCGGCGCCTATCGGAAGGCGGATCACGCCCGGACCGTGGCGGCGAAGACGAAGCAGCTCGACGAGGTCGGGCACCGCTAAGGTGGCGGCAGGCATCCTGCCTGCCGTAGAGCCGGGCGTCCCGCCCGGCGGACAAAAAGCCACCCCGTCAGCAAGCACCCGAATTTCCCAGCCCACCAGTGCCAAGTGGCATCTTTTCCGGGCGGCGGGACGCCGCCCTCTACGGCAGGCAGGATGCCTGCCGCCACGAACTTTTCCGTGACCGCCGCGTTCCACAGGTGTTTATTCGAGCCATGAAGACCGAGCTTCCTCCCCGCCCATTTCACATCCACTCGCCGCGCCGCGAGTTCCTGCGCCAGGCTGCCTTTGCCTCCGCGCTGTTCACCGCGCCCGGCCTCTTCGCCGAGCAACTCACGCTCACGCCGCGCCAGACCGAGGGGCCGTTCTACCCTGACAAGCTCCCGCTCGACACCGACAACGACCTCGTGATCGTCAACGACTCGCTCACGCCCGCCGCCGGTGAGATCACCTGGCTCAGCGGCCGGCTGGTCACCGCCAGCGGCGCGCCCATCCGCAACGCGACCATCGAGATCTGGCAGTGCGACTCGACCGGCGTGTATCTCCACAGCCGCACCGGCGGCGAGAAGGCCAAGCGCGATGCGAACTTCCAGTGCTTCGGCCGCTTCATCACCGGCACCACCGGCGAGTATCTCTTCCGCACGATCAAGCCGGTGCCCTATCCGGGCCGCACGCCGCACATCCACCTGGCCGTAAAGCTCAAGGGGAAGAAGGAGTTCATCAGCCAGTGCTACATCAAGGGCCACCCCGGCAACGAGAAGGACGGCATCTGGAAGAACATCAAGGACCCGAAGCAGCGCGACAACGTGACCGTGGACTTCGCGCCGCTCGCGGGCTCAAAAGCCGGCGAACTCGCCGCAAAGTTCGACGTGGTGATGGGCCTGACCCCGGAGCAGAGCTGAACAAAAGACGGCCTGGGCCCTGCCCCCCGACCCGCATCGGCGTGTGTCTTGGCGGGAGCACTCCACCCGCCAGCGAATGCCACCCCACAGACGCGTGCCTGCATCCCCTTCGCTGCGCGATACGAACGACCGCACCCACCATTTCACGAGGCGCAACTCAGGTTTTGAGCCCCCCTCAAAATCTCATGCCAATTCCCAATGACTATCGGTGGCCTCGCTGAGGCGGACCGTGACGCCCAGCTTCTCCCTCTCCCTTCCTCTGAGAAGGGAAGAGAACCCACGGCCCGCCCGAAGCCGCGCTTTCAGTCCTTGAACCTCCCCTTCGTGCCGGGACCTATGGCCGCAGCGAGTTCGCGACCGCTCGCCAAAGCACGACGCGCCTCCGTCTCCCTCGCCCCACGAGGCACGAGCGGGGAGAGGGGGCCGGGGAGAGGGGTGCTTCGACCCGCTCGCAACGCAACTTGACCTGCCGCTCCTCCTCTCCCCAGCCCGCTCCTCCATTCCATGGAGGAGAGGGAGCCCCGAGCACCCCAGTGGTTCGGCGAGGGCGTATCCATTCGCGCCGGGGCAAGGGGCGCGCCGGGAGGTTCATGGGTAGCCGCCACGGCCCGAAAACCGCGCATTGAAACCCTGAACCAAAGACTGGAAACCCAAAGATTAGGGACGGATAAAGATTCCCCTTCCCATCCTTGTCCGTCTCAAATCTTTGGGTTCCTCTCGGGCGGTTCATGGAGAGGGTTGGGGTGAGGGGTGGCAATCTGCCGACTTGCATTGGGATTTGGTATCATTAGCACCCGGCTTCAGCCGGTGAACGCGGGTGGTGCAAGGGCGAACCGTTTCAACGGTTTACCCCAGCAGGTGATCGATGCGGCTGGCCATCGTGCGGTTGCCGCAACACCCGGCTGAAGCCGGGGGCTAATGAGAGCAACCCAAAACCTGATTTGCGCCCCATTTCGCAGGGCGCATCTCAGTTTCTTGCAGCGTTGTCGGCGCGGACTGCAATCACCCCGGAGGTGGTGTCACATGAATAGCCGTGGGTGAAACCCACGGTGAGCGAGTGCCGGAGGCACAACCCCGGGAGGGGTTGAACGCAACGCCCTCCGATGCGTTCGACCCTTTCAGGGTCGCACCAGCCAACCGCTCCCCGTGGGTTTCACCCACGGCTATCCACCTTGAAACCCTCCGGGTTTCTCCCCTTGGCCGGAGACGCCGGCAAGAAACTGATTTGCGCCCCGCCCCATTTCACATGCCCACATTTCATTGACTTGCCGGTGGAAATTCGGAGCATTTTCCCACGGTGCCATCAGGGGCTCGACAAAGGCCATCGGGCCACGCCGCTGGCCATGGCACTGGTTCTCGGTCGTAGGGATTGCACCATGTTTGCGGGTCACATCGGAGCGGCACTGGCCATCGGCCGGGTGGAGCGGCGCGTCAATCTCGGCGTGCTCGTCCTGGCCGCGCTGCTGCTGGACCTCGTGCTCTGGGTGCTGGTCCTGCTCGGCTGGGAGTCCGTCACCATCCCGGCGGACTACGCCGCCACGCACCAGTTGGAGTTCGTCTTCCCCTATTCGCATGGCCTGCTGGCGACCCTCGCGTGGTCCGCTGTGGCTGCGGTGGTCACCCTGCTTTGGTGTGCGCGGCAGGGCGTGGCAAAGGTGCGTCCCGCCGCGTTCGTCGCCCTGGCGGTCTTCTCCCACTGGCTGCTGGATGTGCTGGTCCATATCCCGGAACTGCCGTTGACGGGGGAGGGCTCTCCGAAGGTGGGGCTGGGCCTGAGCATTCCGTTCGCGCTCGTGGTCGAGTCGGTCATCACCGTGGCGGGGTTGGGCCTGTTCCTTTCCGGTGCCGGGCTGCCGCGCGCCCGGCAGCTCTGGCTCGTGGTGCTTTCGCTGGCCGTGCTGGCCTTGACGGTGGCCGGGATGACCGTGGCCCCGCCACCGCCCTCGGGCACGGCCGTGGCGGCCAGTTCATTGGCCACCATCGTCGTGGTCTGCGGGCTGGCCGGGTGGCTGGGGCGACGGGCAACAGGACAGAAGCACCCGCCACCGCAATGAACGTCGTTTTTGAAGTCATCCGATTTCTCTCCGCCGCCGCGCTGGGACTCTTCGCCGGGGCCATGCTGACGGAAGGCGGCGTCCTCGTCCCTTGGTGGCGCTCGCTGCGCCCGGCGGAATTCCTCGCGTGGTATGCGGCTCACGGCCACCGGTTGCAGGGCTTCTTCGGGCCGCTCACCATCGCCACCGCGCTGCTTGCGCTCGCCGCCGCGTTCGCGTCGCTTTGGGAGGGCCACCCCGGCCGCTGGCTGGCGACACTCGCGGCTGCTGTCATGGTCGCGGTGGTGGCCACCTTCTATCTCTACTTCGGGAAGGCGAATGCGAGCTTTGCCAACGGCAGCCTCGGCGTGGATCAAGTCGCGACGGAGCTGGCTCGCTGGAGCCGGTGGCATTGGTGGCGCACCGGCTTGAGCTTTGTCGCGCTGGCGGCGGCCACGATGGCTTTACGGCATCATCCTTAGCACGACCCGACAACCCCCGTTTACTCGTATGGAATCGCGACTGAAATTCTCCAAGTGGGTCTTCCTCGGTGCCGGCATTTACGGCGTGCTGGTGCTGCTGCCGCAATACTTCATGGAGGAGCGACTGGGCCGGGACTTCCCGCCGCCGCTCAATCACCCCGAGCATTTTTATGGCTTCATCGGCGTCGCGCTCGCGTGGCAGGTCGCCTTCCTGGTGATTGCTTCCGATGTGCGGCGCTATCGCGCCTTCATGCTGCCAGCCGTGCTGGAAAAGCTCTCCTTCGGGGCAGCCGCGCTCGTGCTCTACGCCCAAGGCCGGGTGACCTCGATGGTGGCCGGTGCAGGAATCATGGACCTGGTGCTCATGGTGCTCTTTGTCCTGGCATTCCGCGCGTGCCGCGAGGAGGAGAAGTGAAGTGCGCCACAAAGTGACGCCTGAGCGCTGGAAATGGAGCGCTTCCTTAGCCGGAACGATTCAGTTTGAAAGGGCAAGCACCGTTTGGCGGGCTTGCGG
>CAZCBE010000044.1:44366-51526 GCA_964496695.1 uncultured Klebsiella sp. | reverse complement strand
GGGCGCGTTCGCGAATCTTCTCCCTTTCCCTTGCTGGGTGGTGGGTAGTGGGTTGGGGTTCGGGGTGCCGTCCGGCGGCGTTCTCCCGACCCACATTGGCTTTGGGTATGCGTTCTAGGCTGGCGTTCATTCGCTGAGATGCGTTCGGACCCACACGGCCTTCAACTCGAAACCCCAAACCCCAAACTCGAAACTGGATTCGTGTTCACCTCCCGCAACCACACCACCATCGCCGCCGGGTTGTTCTGCTGCATCCTCTTCTGGGGCGCGAACAACACCGGGGTGAAGTATCTCGTGCGCGAGTGGCCGCCCGTGTGGATCGCGTGCAGCCGCATGTGGTGCGTCGGGGCCATCTTCTACGTGCTGCTGCGCTGGACGAACTGGTTCGGCCCCACCCATCCCCTCACGCCCGAACTGCGCCGCAGCCTGTGGCGGCGAGGCAGCCTGAGCCTCGCGGTGTATGTCGTGGCGTTCACCCTTTCGCTCAAGTTCACCTCCGCCTCGCACGTCGCGCTGTATCTCGGCACGTCGCCGGTGTGGGCGCTGCTCTGTGAAGGCCGGCCGCGTGCGAATCTCGACTCCCTCCGCCGCTACGGCGCGGCGGCGCTGGCCTTGAGCGGGCTGGTGATCCTCTTCTGGCCCAAGCTCCACGCCACCGGCGGCGACTGGCGCGGTGATCTGCTGGCCCTGGGCGCGAGCTTTCTCTGGACGGTCTATGGCCGCCAATGCCGCGACCTCGCCCAGACCCTCAGCGGCGCGGAGATCACCACCGGCACCATGTGGCGCGCGGCCGCCTGGCTCACCCCGGGAGCGTTATGGGAGGTCGCGCGCGGCGGGCTCACGTTTAGCTGGGCGCTGGTGGGCGTGCAGGCGTATTGCACCATCTTCGGCGGCGTCATCTCCTTCGCGCTCTACAATAACGCGCTGCGGCACTGGCCCGTGAGCCAGGTCTTCCTCTTCAGCAACCTCATCCCCGCCACCACGATGATCTGGGCCTGGCTGCTGCTCGGCGAGCCAGTCACGCAGACCTTCTGGGTGGCCATGATCCTCGTCATCGCCGGGGTGGTGCTCGGCCAATGGCGCGTGGGCAAAATGCCCAATGGCCAATGTCCAATTCCCAATGAATGACCAAGGACCAATGACCAGGCGCCGCGTAAACGCGGGCATTGGACATTGGGCATTCATTGGGAATTGGACATTCGTTTGCCTTCTCCCCCCGACCGCCCCATCTTCACCTTGGTTATGGACGTTCTAAATCTCGACTCCGTGCCGGCCTTCACCACGAAGGACGGCTCCGAAATCCGCGAACTGCTGGCGTATCGCAACTCAGCCATCCGCAACCAGTCGCTCGCCGAGGCCCGCGTGCCGGTGGGCGGCAGCACGATGGAGCACTATCACGCGAAGTCGGAGGAGATCTACTACATCACGCACGGCACCGGCCGGATGCGCATCGAGGCCGAGGAGCGCGAGGTCCGCGCCGGGGACGCCGTGGCCATCCCGCCCGGCCAGAAGCACAAGCTCTGGAACACCGGCCCCGAAGTCCTGCGCCTCCTCTGCTGCTGCGCGCCGTGCTACGAGCATCAGGATACGTTCATTACCGAATGATCGAACCGCCATGTTGCCTTTGCCGTGAACCTGTCGCCTTCAGAGGTGGCCCAGCAGTTGCGGGATGACACGCTGCCCAAACGAGAGCGGCTGCACTACTTGGTTTTCTACCTGTTCGCACCGGTCCTCGGAGACGTGTGGGCATTGTGCAGCGGAACGGCCTTTCCGGATCCCGACCCCGTGAGCGGCCTCATTCAGACCGCAGTGTTGGGAGCCGGAATTCTCCTGTGCTACCAGGCGAACGAGCGGGGCGATGGGCGCAACTTCATTGACCGGCTCTTTTGCCTGAGCCTGCCCGTGGGAATCTGGTTGATGGTGGCTTGCCTGATCAGCCTCATGCTCGTTGACTTGTTGCTTCCCGACGGCCGGGTGAAGGTGCTCATCAATGAGGCATGGCCCGTGGTTTGGACCGTGGCCTTTTGCTTGAGAGTGCGGCACTATTTTGGCCTCATTGCACAACGTGGCTCGACAGCATAAAAACCACCTGCGTCCGCCCTTTTATCAAACCCAACTGCCCGTAGTGCTCAAACGCCCAGACTGGCTCCCCGCGCACGGCATTCCCCTTCCGTTCCAGCGGTTGCCGCGCTAGCTTCTCACCGTGAAAGTGCTTTTCGATTATCATGTGGTCTGCCAACGGGGCGACAACGGGAGCTTCGTGGCTCACGTGCCGGCCATCGCGGGCTTTCTTGCGGCGCGCGGCATTCATGCCGCTTCACCGTCCGAACAACCTGAAGCGCGGGATCGCCAAAGCGGAGCGCACGTTGAAGCGGCATGAATGCCGCGCGCCGCGAACCAGCACCCCCAACCGCCATGTCGCCGCTGAGGCCATGCCTTTGACACGCACCACGTAACACGTCCCCCACATGCCCCCCACCCGCGTCCGTCTCTTCATCAAACCCTACTGCCCGTGGTGCTCGAAAGCCGAGGCCTGGCTCGACGCGCGCGGCGTGGATTACGAGGTGCTCAACGTCATGGCCGACGACAAGGCCTACGACGAGATGGAGCGCCTCTCCGGCCAGACCCTCGCCCCCACCATCGAGGTGGATGGCAAGGTGCTCGGCGACTTCGGCCCGCCCGAGATCGAGAAGTGGTGGAAGCAGAATGGGTGGGATTGAAATACCCAATTCCCAATGCCCAATGCCCAAAGAACGCCCAATGACCAGCGCCCGTCTTGGACCGCGGCGGGAAGCGGAGCGCCACGCCGCTTTTCCATCCCGCGGAGCGGTTGGCGGACGGTGGAAGAACCCGCTCCGCGGGACTTCAAAGCGGTGTCGCCGCTGCGCTCTGCCACCGCAGTCCATGAGGCTGTGGTGACTTCACCGCTCCGCTCCGCTCATTGGTAATTGGACCTTGGTCATTCCCTAATCTTCCCGATGGAAACCCTCCTCGCCCCGCCCACCGTCCGCCCCCGCCCCCGCCTGCCCGAGTGGCTTCGCCTCTCGCTGCCCACCAGCAGCGCGTTCACCAAGACCCGCGAACTGCTCAACGACCTGCGCCTCCACACCGTCTGCGAGAGCGCCAAGTGCCCGAACCATTGGGAATGCTGGAGCAAGGGGACAGCCACCTTCATGATCGCCGGGGACCGCTGCACCCGCGCGTGCGGCTTCTGCGCCGTCTCCACCGCCAAGCCTCTCGCGCTTGAGACCGACGAGCCGCAGCGCGTGGCCGAGGCGACCAAGCGCATGGGCCTCAAGCACGTCGTCATCACCGCCGTCGCGCGGGACGATCTCGCGGACGGCGGTGCCGAGCACTTCCGCCAGACCATCGAGGCCACGCGCGCCGCGAACCCCGGCATCATCATTGAGGTGCTCGTGCCGGACTTCCTCGACAAGGACGAGTGCATCGCGACCGTGCTCACCGCGAACCCCGAGATCTATAATCACAACCTCGAAACCGTCCGCCGCCTCACGCCCTCCGTCCGCCACCGCGCCACTTACGACCGCTCGCTCTCCGTGCTGGCGAAGGTGAAGGCGCGCCGCCCCGATGTCTTCACCAAGTCCGGCATCATGCTCGGCCTGGGCGAGACGGAGGCGGAAGTGCTCACCGCGATGGCCGACCTGCGCCGCTCCGAGTGCGACATCCTCACGCTGGGCCAATACCTCCAGCCGACGCTGAAGCACCTGCCCGTCGTGGAGTTCATCCACCCGGACAAGTTTGCGGAGCTAGGGAAACGCGCGGAAGGGCTGGGCTTCGTCCATGTGGCCAGCGGCCCGATGGTGCGCAGCAGCTACCACGCGGAGGAGTTTGCGCCCGCCTGAGGCAGGCTGCGAAACGGCTGCCAACGATCAGTTTGGGCCGACCGTCTGCGGATTCCAGCGCAGGGTGCTCCCTTGGGTATAACCGGCTGCGGCGTTCTGCCAGAGGTTGGTGTCCATCCGGTCAACGAAGTCCACGCGCCCATCGGCAAACCCCACCTGAGATCGGTTCTTGTGGCGGAAGATGCGTTCGGTCCGCGCGGGCGTGTTCGCCGGCCCGGCCCCTTGGCTGAACCAGTCGTCACCGTTCATGTAGTCCGCCCACATCATGTAATAGTCCGCCACCATCACGACGTTCTGCGGGTTGTAGGCTCCCTCCGACAGCGACCTGGCCGGCAGCAGACCGGGGAGCCGTCGCCCGCCTACCCATGCACTGTAGCCGAAATGCGGCCAGTCGGTGCCGCTGGTGGGAAAGGCGGTGGTGGTCGCCTTGGGCACCAGCGGGCAGCGGAACATTTTGGTGGTGGCCATGTTGTTCATCACCATGATGTCCATCCACGAAACCAGTTGAATGACGCCTGCGCCAAAACCAGTTCCGCCACCGTTTGGATCCTGCCAGAATTGGTAGCCCGGCATGTCCGGGTTAGTCTGGGTTTGGGGAGCGTTGGCCGCAGAGCCCACCCAGTTCTCCACAAAGCGCCCACGGTCCTCCGAGTAAATCCGCAGCCCCAGTGTCATCTGCCGCTCGTTATTCATGCACACCACGCCCCCGGACTGGGCTTTGGCCTTCGCGAGTGCGGGGAGCAGCAGAGAAGCGAGGATGGCAATGATCGCAATGACCACGAGCAGTTCGATGAGAGTAAATCCCTTTGCCACCCGCCGGTTGACCGGATACGAGTCCATGCGGGCGAATGTGTTCTTGTGTGCGCGCTTGTCAACTCCGTTTTTTTCGGCTCAACTCAGCCGCCATTAAAACCAATGGTTCACCTCCAATGAAGACCGTTGTCCGCCTGTTCATCCCTCTTCGTCCGCTGGCGTCGCTCGCGCTGTCCCTCCTGCTCCTCATGGGCTGCGGCGGCTCCTCGGAATTCAAGTCCCTCAAAGACAAGGCGGAGAAGGGCGACGCCCAGGCTCAGTTGGACCTCGCCCAGGCGTATATGTCAGGCAAGGGCGTCAAACAGAGTGAAACCGAGGCCCGCAAATGGTGCGAAAAGGCCGCGGCCAAGGGCCTGCCCGCCGCCCAGCGGATTTACGGCACCATGCTCCGCGACGCCTATGGCTCGCCCTTCCGGGACATCCCCAAAGCCCGTGAATGGCTCGCCAAGGCCGCCGAGCAAGGTGATGCCCCGGCCAAGGCAGAACTCGCCGCCACCCCCGAACTGCCCAAGCCCTGACCCCTGCGGAGCGCCGGTCTCCGACCCGGCGTGAACTCGCCGCCGACTCGCCTGCCGCGTCCAAAACCACTGCATCGCCTCACTTGAGGCCCATTCCCAAGACGATTGGTGGCATGGCTCAGATGCGGACCGCGACGCCCCCCTTCTCCCTCTCCCTTCCTCGGAGGAGGGGAGAGGGCTGGGGTGAGGGGTGGCCTCCGGCGGCTGGGTGCCGATTCGCTTAGGATTGGGTATGCCCCTCTGCGGAGCGCCGGTCTCCGACCCGGCGTGAACCTGATCTTTGTCTTCCCTGAATCTTTGGGTCCCCTCCTGCAGCCGTCTCAATTGCCTTGTGAAGTTCGATCAGGGCACCGGCACCGCTCCCAAGGGCGGCACCGGCTTCCTCTCCCGCAGCCCCAGGCTTTCCACGAAATAACGGCGATGGTCCTCGTCCGGCACCGGCTCGTAAGTTTTCCCCAGCAGCCGCGTCAGCGTCTCCGCCCCGGTCGCGCGCATCTCGCGCGTCATCACCCCGTGCAGGCTCACCAGCAGATTCGTCCCGGTCGCCTGGTTCCCCACGGCTCCGAGGTAGCGCAACGAGGCGATCCGCACAAATTCTTCATCGAAGGTCGGGCCGGCACCCGGTGCGGGTGGCACCACCGCGGTCGTCGCAATCGCAATCGCACGCGGGATCGCCACCTTGTCCCCCGCCGCCGTCAGCGCTGTGAACGCGGCCTCCCGCGCCCTGGGCAGATAGTTCGTCAGCACGATCTGCTGCAGCACCAGCCGGATCGGCGGCAAGCCGCGCTTGTCGCCCGTCTTGCCCAGCGCGAGGACCAGCGAGATCTTGAGCGCCTCGTCCGTGGTGCCCAAGCGGGCGGCCATGGCGGGGATGGCATTGGTGCTCTTCAGCTCCCCGAGCGCCCATGCGGCGCGCTCCTGCACCACCGGTCCGCGCGCCTCGAACGCGGCGAGCAGCGGCCCCTTTGAACTCTGGTTCCGGAGCTGGCCCAGCGCGTGGGACGCCGCCCGCGCGACCAGGTCGGCCGGGTCGCTGAGCAACGGATGCAGCCTCGCCGCCAGTTCCGTGTCCCCCCAGGCTCCGAGCGCCTCCGCTGCGGCAACGCGCGTCACCCCCCGCTCATGCTGGAGCAGGCGCAGCAACGCCTCCCGTGCCGGATCGTCGTGCAGCGCCACGAGCGTCAGGCCCGCCACGCGGCGCACCAGGGAACTCGGGTCCACCTCCAGCCGTCGGACCATCGCCGTCATCAGTTCGGGACGCGGCACGCGGTCAAACATCGCCGCCAGCGCCTCGCCGCTCGCCAGGCGCAGTCCCTCGTCCGGGTCATCCAGCAGCTTGAGCAGGTCGGCGGCCGCGGCCGTGATTTGCCCCCGGTGGATCGCCCGGACCGCCGCTTCCTGCACCACGGCCTCCGGCCGTCCTAAAAACCCGAGGAGCACCCTGGCCTCCCGCCGCGCGCCGTCGGCATCGAGGCTGTGCAGGGCCCGCACCAGCCCGAGCGTGTTCGTGCTGCGCAGCCCCTCGCGCGGAGGCGATCCGGTCTGCCGGCTCGCCGGTCGGATGCGCAATTCCTCGGCGCGCTGGGCGGGACTGAGCGAACTGCCGAAGCTGGCGGCGGTCTTCGCCGCCTGCTGCCGCGTCGCCTCGCTGGTCGAGTCCAGCAGCGCCCGCACGGTCGCGGCGTCCGCCGGGTCGCGGATGATCGCGAGCGCTTCGAGCGCGCGTTCGCGCACCACCGGGTCCGCTTCCTTGAGCGCGGCCCGGAGCATTTCCAGCGTGGCCGCATCCTTGACCGGATGCATGATCAGCGGCACCCACGCCGCGTTTGTGGCCGTCGGCTGCTGGCTCCAGGCGGTCAACGTCAGTCCCAGCAGCAACCAGCACGCAGTCAACTTCCGAAATTCCAATCGAAACCCACTGCCTTTCAGGAATTCGCGGATTGAATCCCAAAGGGATTCCGCCTCG
>CAZCBE010000044.1:0-44266 GCA_964496695.1 uncultured Klebsiella sp. | reverse complement strand
GCCTCGCAACCCTGGGCTGATGGACACAATCCCTTTGGGATTGCAGTCCCGCCGGCTTTCCAGCGGTTCCGACAGCTTCCTGCCTTTCGTGCTTGTCCGTGGCTGTCATTTTTGGGGCGCCAGCAGCCAGCGCAGGCGCAGGAAGGCGACCATCAGGAACACGCCGGACACGCTCAGCGACATCGTCGTGTGCCGCTGCCAGAGGATGCCCAGGTCATCGAACACCCCGCGCGTCAGCACCTGCAGCGCGGAGGCAAACGGGTTCAGCACCAGGATCATCTCGCGCAGCTTCACCGAGAGCTGGTCCGCCGTCAGCAGCGGCAGCAGCGTGACAATGGCCGTCAGGAACGTGGCCGCATACGCCAGCGCGGTTGCCACCGCCGTCCGCGGCGACACCGCCGAGGCGCACAGGCCCGCCGTCAGCGCGAAGAGAATCGTGGTCCCGATCACCGCCCACGCATCCAGAATCTCCCGCATCGTGTTGATCTCCAGGTAATGGATCGCGAACCACCCAGGCAGCGTCCCGATGACGAGGAACACGACAAAGAGCAGCGCCACGCTGACCTTGCCCACGAGGAACGACAGCGGCCCGAGCCGCGACATCCGCAGCAGTTCCAGATTGCCCCGCTCGCGTTCCTGCGTGATCGCCCCGGCGGTGAGCGAGGGCACGATCAGCACGATCAGGCCGAGTTGGAACACCAGCGCCACCGAGCGGATCAGATTCGGCGTCGGCCCCACGAGGTTGCCCACCGCGCCGATCATGATGAGCATGGAGAACACAAAACACCCCGCCGCCACGCGGAAGATCCACTTGCCCCCGCCGAAGGCCCGGCTGCGCAGCTCCTTCGCGAACATCGGGTTCAGCCAGTCGGGAATGCAGTCCTTCCGGCGCTGCGGGTCCACCAGATAGAACGGGAAGCTCAGCCGCCGCCGCGACAGCTCCTCCGGGTCTTCAATCGTCTGCCCGTGCCGGCGCGTGGATCGCTGGCCCGCCCAATGCACCCGCCCGACAATGAAGGCCACCAGCGCCACCGAGGCCACGGCGCAAAAGATGAGATACGTGCGCCAGGCCCCCGCCGGCTCGAACGACGGCAAGATCACCGAGGCCATCGCCCCCAGCGGGCTGAACGCGCGCGCCTCATGGATGAACTGCGCCGCCCACGGCTTCTGCTCCAGCAGGAACCACGGCACCCACGGCCCGGCGGTGAACACCAGCAGCAGGATGTAGGTGACCACCAGCGCGAGATGCGAGTTGCGCGCCGTCGCGCTCACCGACAGCCCCAGCAGCCCGAACATCACGCTGCTCGCCGCCGTGATCAGGTAGATCGCCCCCGCCTCGCGCACAGACACCGCCCCGAGGAAGAAGCACGCCGCAAACACCGGCAGCGAGAGCAGCACAAACAGCAGCAGCACAATGATCGAGGAGCACAGCTTCCCGGCCACAATGTCCCGCGGCCGCAGCAGCGTGGCGAAGAGCAGGTCGTAGGTGTTGTGCTCCTTCTCGGCCGTGATGGCCGTCGCGGCAAACGCCGGCGCGTAGAGGATCACCAGCAGCAACTGCGCGACCCCGCACACCAGCAGCAGCGAACGCGAGGCCCGTGCCGTGGCGGAGAACACGCCTTCCTGCGGCCACATCCACCACACCAGCGTGGCGAGCACGCCGAGATAAATCGCCGCCAGCGCCAGCGCCAGCGGCGAGCGCAGGCTGCTCTTCACCTCGCGGAGCAGGACGGGGTTACTCAGCATCGTCGTTCCTTCTGGTCCCGGCCTTGGCCTGGGTCGTGACCTTCATGTAGATGTTCTCCAAATCCAGCGGCACTTCGCGATACCACACCACGCCGACGCCCTGCTGGATGAGCAGGGCCAGCACGCCCGCGATCTCATGGTCTTCCCCGGCGAAGGACAGCCGCAGGAGGTTGCCGACGATTTCCGTCACCTCCAGCTTGGGCGCGGGGAAGTATTCGGCGAGCAGCGCGCCCGCGCGGTCCGGATCACCCAGCACCTCCACCTCGATCAGGCTGCGCTGCTCCACCTGCCGCAGCACCGCCTCCATGCGGTCGCACAGGAGCAGGCGTGATTGCTCGAGAATGCCGATGCGGTCGCAGACCGACGCCAGCTCCGGCAGGATGTGCGAGGAGACCAGCACGGTCTTGCCCAGCTCCTTGAGGTGCTTGAGCAACTGGCGCATCTCGATGCGCGCGCGCGGATCCAGCCCCGAAGTGGGCTCATCCAGAAATAGCACCTTCGGATCGTGGATCAGCGCCCGCGCGATGCCGACGCGCTGCTGCATGCCGCGCGACAGCGAGTCCACAAAGTAATCCCGCATCATGTCCGTGCCCGTGACCTGCAGCACCTCTTCGATGCGCGTCCGCCGGGTGGACCGGGACATGCGGTAGGCCGCCCCGAAGAAGTCGAGGTATTCCCACACGCGCATCCCGTGATACACGCCGAAGATGTCCGGCATGTAGCCCACCACCCGCTTGGCCTCCTGCGGATGGCGCACCACGTCCACGTCCGCCACGCGCGCGCTGCCGCTGGTCGGGCGCATCAGCCCCGAGAGGATGCGGATGGTCGTGCTCTTGCCCGCGCCGTTGGGTCCGATGTAGCCGAAGATCTCGCCCTCCTCGATGTTGAGGTTCAGGTTGTCCAGCGCGAGGACATCCCCGTAGTTTTTGGTCAGTGCTTCGGTGACAATCATGGGCGAAAACCTGTTGCTGGCGGCCGGGGAAGGCTTCGGGAAATTCCAAATTCCAAATTCCAAGTTTCAAAGAAATTCCAATTTCCAAACTCCAATCCAGCCCGGCTGCCGGTCATCATAACCTCCGTTTGCCCGCAGCCGCTGAATGTCTGTAGCCTGTTGGAATTTGAACCTTGGAGCTTCTTTGAAATTTGGCGCTTGGAGCTTGGAATTTCTCCCAAGCCAAGTCGGCCATTGAGACCTGTCAGCCTCCCCCTCATTGCCCCACCCCTTTCAGCTCCAGGTCCAGATGACGAACCTGCCACGTATGGAGATTCGGGTTGATCGTGGTGCCCAGGCGTTTGCCCTCCTCGGTGTGCGTGACGTTCACGACCACGATCAGGCTGCGGGTGCCGGGCCGCAGGAAACGTCCCGGGTCGGGCACGCGCGCCGGCCGGGTCGTAGGCAGCTTCTCCATGCGCGGGAACAGGCGCGTCATTTCCCCCTGCAGCTCGAAATCACCCGGGGCCACATAGATCTCTGGCTGGAATGCCGTCCCGCGAAATTCAAACTGCACCGTCACCTCCTGTGCGGTCAGCGGCGGGCATCCCGCCGGCAAGCTGAACTCCACCGCGACCTGGCCGGGTCGCCCGCCCGCAAAGCAGCCCTCGGCGCGTTCGAAGGCATACGCGTCCAGGTTGCGGGTCTGCATCGGCATGACCCCCGGCGGCATCAGCAGCGTGGGCCCGAGGTATTCCAGCGAGCCTTCCACCGCGAGCAGCCCCACGGCCCGCCGCGCGGCCGCCGGCTCCACGGACGCCAGTGGGAATGCCGGCCGGTCGCTCCAACTGAACAGCACCGGCAGCGGCTCGCGCCCGCGCAACTGCTTGGCAAACCGCCGCTCGTCGTAGCTGAGGCTCGGCAGGTCCGCCGTATAGACCGGGGCGGGGAAGAACACCTCGCGCAGCCGCTCGCGCTCCTGCTGGCGCGCGGAGCGCAGCAGTTCCGTCGATCCGCTGTGCTGGTTCACGCGCAGCCCGGTCTTCTCCACCTGCGCGCCCGGGGCGACATCCGCCAGCGGGACGACAAACCGGTTCAGCTTCAAGAACGGCCCCGACAACGCGGCCTCCGAGCGGTTCGAGAGCGTCACGGACAATCCCTCCGCGCCGATCCGGGCCTGCAGCAGCGGGGCCTGCAGGGTGGCCTGCGGGGCACGACCAATCAGCGTGCGGAGGTCGTCCGCCCGCACTGCCAGATTACTCACCGAGAGCTGGGTTTCGTAGTTGAACCCCATGCGTTCCGGCGGGGTGAGCGAGCTGCGCCCGGGCGACAATGAGGCGCTGTCCGTGGTTGTCTGGAGGTGAAATGCCTGCTCCGTCGGCGAGAACAGCCCGAGCGCCGCCTGCACACGGCCGATGTCCTCGCCGCTCCGGCTGGTCGCCACATAAACCTCGTTGAGAAACGGCTCCGGCATGGCCTTCCAGCGCGCCGCCATCGTGACCGCTCCGATGCCTGTCACCAGCGCCAGCCCGCCCGCCACGGCCCAGCCCCGCTCCGGCCGTGTGGTGAAGCGGAACGCGGCCAGCACCAGCAGCAGCCCGCCGCAGACGCCCGCGAGATAGAGCAGCACGCCGTGGCGGGAAAGCACCTTGATGCCGGACAGGCTGGCCAGCACCCGCTCCGCCTGCGGGGTCCGGGCCAGCAGCCGGTCCGCGTGATGGAGGAACTGCGGCGCGCCGCCCAGCAGCTCGCGCCAGTATTCCTTCGCTCCCGGCCACGCGTTGAACTCCTCGCTGCCCGCGTCGAAGGCCAGCATCGTCACCCGCCCCGCTCCGGCGGTCCGGGTCAGCCCCCACGGCCGCTCGCGCGTGCCGGCCAGCGCGTCCCCGTTCTCCACGATCAGCCGCGCCACGCTCACGCCGTTCGTGAAAATGAACCCGCCCGCCACCGCCGGCAGCGTCTCGACTCGCTGGGGGGAAACAAATGCGCCGGGCAGCAGTTCGGCGAGCGCCGGGCTGATTCCCGGCGCGGCGGTGGGCAGCACGATCAGATGCCCGCCCATCATCACGAAGTCCTGCATCGCGTGCAGTTGCAGCGGGGACAGCTCCGTCTCCGCCAGCCCGGCCAGCACCAGCGCGTCAAACCCGCGCAGATCCAGCGGCCGCCGCGGCAGGTTCTTCGGCGCGACCTGGGCCCGGGCGAACATCCGCTTCTCCGCCCCGACCGTGAACTCGCGCAGCCCCCGGTAGCCGGTGAAGCCCGCGTCCGCGATGAGGATGAAGAAGCCGTCCTCGGGCACCTGGTTGCCGATGGCCTCGTTCTGGCTCCACGTCTGCAACGCGCCGTCGGTGAGCCTCACGCTCGCCGCGCGGTCGAACCGGACCTGCTGGACCTGCTTGGCGCGGAGGTCTGGCAGGATGGGAAATTCAAACTGCCGCGTGGAGTGGGCGGGCAGAAAGACCGGCCGGGTGAACTGGACCCGCTGCTGGGTGAACTCCCCTTCCGTCTCCGCCACGAGCAGCCCCATGCGCGCGGGACCGGGATTTTCGATGTCCACCCGGAGCGGCGTCCAATGGCGGTTGCGGAACTGTCCGCTGAAGCCCGCCTGCGCGTTGCGGATGCGCGGCACGTCGCCCTGCGCGAACGCGGCCGTGGCCGAAGCCAGCGCGAGAGCGAGTGCAAGGGAACGCAGCACGGCGGGTTTATACCGGGCGAGGGGGAAATGACAACGTGGATTGTCGCCCCGTATGGAGTCCCGCCTTCAGGCGGCGAGGCATCCGAACCTTAGGTGGGCTGCCCGCGCAGCGTCTGGATGGCCGGCCAGTTCTACCGGCTGAAGCCGGGGCTCCAAACAATTCTCCAAACCGCGCTTTCAACCGTCATCACTCCTCCGCCAGCAGACGAATTTGCGCGAGCTGCGCCTTCGCCAGTTCCGCGCGCCACGGCTTCGTCTGCTCCTTCGGCAGCTTGCTGAAGGTCGCGTGCGCCAGCGGAGCAACGGCGGCATTGGTCGTCTGCGCCAGGAACTTGCCGAACGCGCGCCACTCGGGCTCGGTGAGCTTGCCCACGCTGGCGGCGAAGTAGGCGGAGTCAAACTTCGCCCGCGCCTCCATGTCCTGCACACTGCGCAGTTCGCTCAGGGAGAGCCGACGCTGCGCGGGCGTGAGGCTGAAGGCCATGCCGCCGTAGAGCGTGTTCAGCACGGACTTCCGCCCGCTGTGCAGTTCCGTGAGCCGGCGCAAGGAGTGCGCGTAGTGGTCCAGCGACGCAGTGAAGTCCACCGTCGCGCCGAGCCGGCGCAGGACGGACACGGCGAGCAGCTTCTCCGTGCCGCCAGCGAGATACTCGGTCACCAGCGGCGCAGCAGCGGGGTCGTTGATCTCGCCAAGCGCCACCAGCGCGGCGCGGATGCACTCAAGGTTCTGCTCCTTCAAGCCCTTCTCCACGAGCGGACGGTGGGCCTTGTTCTTCGCGAGGCCGAGCACGCGGTAGCCCACGCGCCGCAGCACGTCGAGGTCGCTCTGCGCCATCTGCACGCCGAGCGGTGCGAAGCTCGCGTCCATGAACGGCCCGGCGGCCTCGACCACGGCGGTGAGCAGCTCGGTGTCCGTGACCTTGTTGTCGAGCGCCACGCGCAGGACGGTCTGCGCGGTCTCGGTGTCCACGATGTTGTCGCGCGCACTGCGAAGGCGCTTGGCCAGCTCCGGTGCGGGAAGGCTCGAGGCGTCGAGCATCAAGTCCTCCGGCAGCACCTTCTTCTTGTCGAGCGCCCGCTTGGCGATCGTCTTGGTGCTCACGGCTTCCGAACCCTTGGCCAGGTGCGCAAGGCATGCGGCGAGCACGCGCGGCCACTCGGGCGACTGCCAGTAGGGCAGTGGCGCGCGGCCTTCAGGCCGCTTCAACGTGGATGAAAAGGACGCGTTGGATTTGTCCGAACCGCTGCTGGCATTGGGGACGTTGAAGCGGCCTGAAGGCCGCGCGCCTTCTGCGTCCGGCTCACCATGTGGATTCGCCAGCACCACCACCACGCGGCCTGCCCCAAACGTCCCGGCGACAATCGCCGGATGCGGCCCCGCCTTCGCCAGCACTTCAGCGCCGGCCTTCACCGGCGACTGATCCACTTGAAACGTCACGCCGGCACGCGCCCAGTCCACCTTCGGGAAGAAGTCCGTCCGCGTGGCGGTCATCGCAAAGCCCGCCGCATTCGTCGCGAGGTTGCCTTGCTTGGCGATGGTCACCGGCAGCAGTTCGGCCAGCGACGTGTTGCGGTCCGCACCCTGCGAGAGGTTGAACCAGCCGCCCATCACGAGCAGCCCGCCCCCCGCGCGCACGAAGTCCGCGATCATCGTGCGCCGGTGCGCTCCGAGGTCCACGGCCTGCACGTTGTCGAGCACCAGCACGTCGTTCTCAAAGAGCGCGTCGTAGCTGTCGGGGAAGTCCTCCATCGAACCGCCCGCACCGAGGCGGAAGCCCACGCGGTCCACCCACGACGGCGTGTAAGTGCCGCCGCCCGCAAGCTGGAGCGCGATGTCCACCGGGTTCAGCCACGCGAACGCCCCGCGCGCGTGATGGATGTCCACGACCCCGTTGCGGCGCAGGGCCGGCGTGGCGGGCCGGGTGAAGTTCTTGAAATGCTGCGCGAGCACGGCGGGGTCGGCGTTGAACTCGCGCTCGAAGTCCGCGTAATGCGGCTTCGCGGGCGCGGCGGCGGCCACCGGCGTGCCGATGCTGGCCTTGGCCTTCTCGGCGGCCAGCTTGGCATCGTGCTCCTTCTTCTGCTTCTCCTCGGCGAAGTGCTTCGTGGCATCCTCGACGGGGGTCGTGACCGGGTAGCTGGCCCCACCGGCGAATTCCAGCACCACGATGCTCCACAGCTTCACCTCCGGCAGCACGAGCGTCGCCTTGTCGCCCTCGGTCTTCGGCGTGAGCACTTCATGGCCTTCCACCAAGTCCGGCGAGACGTGGAACGCCCGCGCGAGCTTCGCGCCCGCTGGCAGCTTCGCACTCACCGTCACGTTCGAGAGCCACGTCGGCGGCGTCTGCACGCGCTGGGCGAAGTGGCGGTAGCCGGGGAAGTTGAGCAGGTGCAGCAACACCTGCTGCCGGCCATCCGGCAGCTTGCGCAGCCAGGTGCTCTGGTCGAACCACACCGCAGTGTTCGTCGGCGCACCCGGCGCGAGCGTGACCTGAAAGTGGCTCGCCGCGTTCGCGATCATCGCCGTGTCATCCCACACGACGGACGAGTAGCGCGTGAGAAATTTCGGCAGCGTGCCGAACGCGTAGTCGCCCGGCGTCGTGAGATAGGTGTAGCGCTGGCCGCCCGCGAGGCCGCTCAGCACGTTCCACGTCACGTCCTGCCGGCTGCCCATGTCGAACGTGATGTAGAGCGGCAGCCCGCCGATGCGCTTCACGTAGTCCGCCTCGCGGCAGATGCCCTCGTAGAACGTGCGCATCGAGCCATCCGTCCACCGGCTGTGGCCGCGCACCGACTCGTCCATGATGAGGCCGTGGTCCTTCGCGATTTCGTGGAAGTCGCTCTGGTCGGGCGGGAGGAAGAGCTTCGAGCCGCAGTTGGCGAAGGCCGAGTTGTAGCCGTGGACGTAGCCCGGCCGCTTCGCGTTGATGCGGTCAACGCACCGGCGCTGGTTCTCCACGAAATGCCCGTCCCAGCGCACGCCGTCCCAGCCGAACATCTCCGCGCTGCGCACCAGCTCGTCCGCGCCGAAGTCCACGGCGGGATTGAAATCGAAGCGCGTCCAGAGGCTCGCCCAGTGCCGCCAGCCGCCGTCGGAGGGACGGTTGAAGTTGTAGTCATTCTCCAGCATCCGCTCCAGGAGGAACGTGCTCATCTGCTCGGTGGACGGGCCGTGGCCGAACGAGTGCCCGAAGAACTCCGGGTGCTGCTGATACGTGAGGAAGCCGGAGATGCCCGCCGCGCAGGCCTTGCCGTAGGTGATGGCCTTGATGCCGCGCCGGTGCGCCTCGGCGAGCTGCAGCTTCATGCCGGCGATGCTGCCGGGATACTGCGTCTGCCCGGAGACGAACTCCTCGGTCTTCGGCGTGAGGTCCGAGTAATCGCACGGCGCCCAGGCGAAGCACTCGAAGTAATTGGCATAGGCGCGCACGTTCGCGGCCATCACCTCGGCCGCGCGCTCCGGCGTGAGGTTGCGCGTGCTCTGGCCCACGTTCCGGCCCGTGATGCCGACGCGATAGACGTTCTTGCTCACCCCGAAGAACTCGCTGCTGGAATGCGCCTCCTTCCCGCCCGCGATCAATGCGCCGCGCAGCTCATGGCCGAACTCGGCGTTGCTGAGCTTGAACTGGAACGGCAGCGACTTCTTCTCCCCGGGGGCGAGCTGGACGCTCGTCGTGAAGACTTCGCGGGCCGCATCCAGCTCCGTGATGATCTCCGCACGGAAGGTGAACGCACCGCCCGCCGCACCGCCGAGCAGCTCCGCCTTCGCGCTCACGGTGTCACCGGGCGCGTAATGAATCTTGTCCACGGTGACCGCCGCCACGGCCACGGGGGCGGCACGGAGGAGCGTTAGTTCCACGCGGTCACAGGCAACGCGCAGGTCGGTGGGCTTGAGCGTGTCGGCGCTCTTCGCGCCTTCGAGCAGCTCGGAGAGTTCATCGCGGTTGGCGTCGGCCTTCTTCTGTTTGCCGCTCGTGGACTCGTCAATGTCCAGCGCGGCGGCCACGCCCTTCTCCGCGTCGCCGGGGCTGGCGCGCATCTGGTCGAAGCCGCTCTTGCCCGCCGCATCCAGCGTGATGGACGCCTTGCCGCCGGGGTGGAAGAAGCGCAGTTGAAACGGACGGAAGCCGGTCCGCGCATCGAGCTGCGCCTGGTCAATCACCCGCGCCGCGCCATCCGCCTTGAACGTGACCGCCAGCGTGTGCAGCAGACTCGCCGGCACCGCCTCCAGCCACGCCGTCGCGACGTAATCCCCCGCCGGCAGATCCTTCCCGAACTCAAACACCCGCCCGCCCGCCGGCAGCAGCGCGATGACGGACTTCTTCCCCGACGCCCGCGAGTCCGCATAAACCGCCGCCGCCTTGGGCTTGTGGTCTTCCGCTTCGAGGACTTGCGGCTTCTCAGCGGCGAAAGCCAGCGGCGCGATGAACAGCAGCGCAGCGAACAGGTTTGGTTTGGTCATGCAGAAGCAGATTCAAACTGCTCGCTTCAAATCATTCAACCAATCCTCGATTGATTTGTCCTTCTCGTTCGCGGTGGGGGCGAGGGTCGCACGACACCTGGCGTGGAAACGGACAAGGCCCGCAGCTCTTGCGTGCGCAGCTTCACAAACTCGCTCTTGCTCACGTCCACCTTCGCGCGTGGTCGGTGAGATTGCCCGTCTTCTTGAAGTGGACGGCCAGTGCGCGGGCGAGGACGTAGGTGATGTCTTCCAGCGTGGTCTCGGCCACGGCATTGGCATCGGCGGCCCCGCCAGCGGCGGCGTTTGCCTGAGCGGCCTTCGCGATGATGGGGCCGTAATCCGTGAGGAAGACGGAACTGAAGACTTGTCGAACGCATTCCTGCCATTGCAACCGTCAGGCTGGCCGCTATCATCGCCGCTGTGCCAGTGCTTGGAAACAACGTAACAAAGACTCACTTTCGGCAGTGCGCGGATACAATGTTTTCAATTCATCAGCGAATCTTGAACATTCCCTCATCATGAACGCGACATTGATGAAGCGCCTGTTTCGAGTCATCCAGTCGGGATCGGACGCCGACGTGGATACGCTGTGCCGTCGCGTCATTGAGGAGGAAAAGAGGCAGGGGCATGGCCGCGTGGCCAAACAGTTGGAACAGATCTTAACCGCGAAACAGCCGCCCAAGTCTGCAACTCAGAGCGGCACGCTCCAGCGCCTGCCCACCAGCCGGCGCGATTCCGCGCTGCTCGTTCAAGAAATCCCCGTCGAGAAACTTCGGCATCTGATGGTGCTGCCGGATTCGGTGGAACGGCGCTTTCAGCGCGTCGAAAAGGAATTCGCAGCGCGAACACGTCTGGCCAAGCACGGATTGAAGCCTCGTCATCGCATCCTGCTTTACGGCCCCCCCGGCTGCGGCAAGAGCCTCGGCGCAGAGCGGCTCGCGTGGAACACGGGGCTTCCGTTGCGAAAAGTGCGGTTTGATACGTTGCTGTCGTCCTACTTCGGCGAGACGATGGCCAATCTCCGGAAAGTTTTTGACGCGGCCCAAACCTCGCCCTGCGCGTTGTTCCTCGACGAGTGCGACTCGCTGGCCCGCTCGCGCACCGAACGAAACGATGTGGGAGAAATCACTCGCATCACCAACGCCCTGCTGGAAATGCTGGAGGACTACAAGGGTGATGGCCTCGTGATCGCCGCCACCAATCTGGATTCGGCTTTGGACACCGCGCTATTCCGCCGGTTTGATGAAGTTCTGAAAGTTCCGCTGCCGGGCATCGAAGAGATCGATCGCTTGCTGAAAGCTACCTTGTCGCCAATGGAGACGGATCCGTCCCTGCGCTGGCGGGAAATGGCACAGGCGATGGATGGTATGTCGGGTTCTGAAGTCGTGCATGTCGCGCAGAGTGCCGCCAAGCATGGTGTGCTGGAAGGCCGGAAGCGGATTAGTGAAGCAGATATCCGACACGCGCTCGCCGAAGTTCAGGAGCGCCACACGGCCCACTGAGCACTATGCCCACGCCCACGGATTTCCCGCATCTCCACTTGGCGTTCCAAGGGGCTTACGAGCCAAAGTTTCAAAGCGCACCACGCTCGAATCAAGAAGTTGAGGCCAACCGCGCCGATCCCAAATCCCACGCCAGCCGGATTCGCGGCATCCTGGAGCGTATGCGTCAGCTCGATGACCAGCTTCGCAAGCTGCGAGCGCAACACGGATCGCCGGCGATTCCAACCGACAAGGGATTTCTGCTGAAACTTCCCGAGGGCGGGGACGTGGATCAATTGGTTCGGGCGCTTGGAGTGGAACTGGTGGCGGAAACCGAGGAAGGGTTGATGCTGGTTTCTTCGGCGGACCTTCAGTTCGCCAAGCTGGAGGAAGTTCTGCGGCAGTTTGAATTGGGTGAACGCGGTGGCGGTTCGGGAGCCTCATTGCTCGACATCTACGAACAACCGGACGACGCGCGCCGTTTGCGCAACATTCTCTCGCTGGAGATTCTCGCGTTGTGGCCTCTGGCCGACGCTACCATTTACTCGTTCGATCTCGGCATTCAGACCGCAACGAGCACACGAGACGTAAAATGGCCGCCAGTTAAGCCGAGAAAAAACGAATCGAAGACTGAGTTCTTACAGCGCAGAGAGGTGGAGCGCGGCAAGGTTTGGGAGGCGGCAGATACCGAGTGGCAGGAAAAGGCCGAGTCCCGCGTCGCTGAACTTCACGATTTCATCCAGCACTACGGCGGCGAGATCATCTCTAGCATTATTTCGCAGCAAGCACGCCCGCAGGAAGCGGGCATCGTGTTTCCTGATAGCGTGCAGGTGCGGGTGCGGATGAACGGTGCGGGCTTCCGGGACGTGATTCAGAATTTCGCCCATCTGTTCGATGTTACACTGCCGCCGGAGTTGCAACAGGAGGCGACGCAACGCCCAGGGCGTCAGGATGAACCGCAGTTGGTCGTTCGCTCGCCCACCGCCTCTGCGCCCACCGTCTGCGTCATCGACAGCGGCATCGAAGAAGGACACCGCTGGCTTGCGAATGCCATTGACACCGAAGCAAGTCGTTGTTTCCTGCCCGGCGTGGCCTCAAACGAGGTCGCGGATTACTGCGCGCCGCAGGGCCACGGCACGCGGGTCGCGGGCGCAGTGCTGTATCCTGTCGCCATTCCCGTCGGCGGCGAAGTGAACCCGGTGGCGTGGATTCAAAACGCTCGTGTCCTCAATGCGGAGAACAAGCTGCCCGACGCGCTCACGCCGGAAGATTACCTCCAGCAAGTCGTCGCGCATTTTCACGTTGCCCCGCGCTTCACGAAAATTTTTAACCACTCGATCAACGCGAACGTGCCCTGTCCCCGGCAGCGGATGACCTCATGGGCGGCCAAGCTGGACCAACTCTCGCACGAACAGGAAGTGCTGTTCATCCAGTCGGCGGGCAACCAAACCCGCTTAGACAACGGCGACCACGCCAATCCCGGCTTGCGCGCCCATCTGGACGAGGGCCGGCAGCCGCCGGATCACCAGTTGGAAGCCTCTATGCGCGTCGCCAACCCCGCGCAAAGTCTCCATGCGCTCACGGTGGGTTCGATCAGCGGAGCAGTTTTCGAGGACGCCAACGCGCGATCCTTTGCGGCAGGTGAGCATGAACCGTCCGGTTTCAGCCGCGCTGGCTATGGCGAGCCGTGGGCTGTGGTGAAACCCGAGGTGGTGGAGATCGGCGGTGACCTCATTTATTCCAAGACCCCGCCCCGCCTTGTCCGTCAGCACCGGGACGTTGCTGTCGAGTTGCTCAATTCCACGCTGCACGGTGCCTCCGCCTATTCCAAGGACGGCACGGGCACCTCGTTCGCCGCCCCCAAGGTGACGCACATCGCCGCGCACCTTCAGAATCTTTTCCCCGAGGCGTCGCCGTTGCTCTACCGGGCGCTCATCGTCCAAAGCGCCCGCTGGCCCGGCTGGGCGGAAAACGCCCCGGACAAAGACAAGGTGTTGAAGCTGATCGGCTACGGCCTTCCGTCGCTCGAAAGAGCCACCGAGAACTCGCCCACGCGCGTGACTTTGATCACTGCGGATGCCGAGACCATTCCCAGCAAGCAACTCCACCTCTACACCGTGCGCATTCCCGAAGAGCTGCGCAACGCGGCGTTGGAAGCCAGGATTCGGATCGACGTGACGCTGGCCTACACCGCGTTGCCGCGCCGGACCCGCGCCCGCCGCACCGGCTACTTGGAAACATGGCTCGATTGGGAGAGCAGCAAACTGGGCGAGCCAAAGGACGTGTTCCTGGCGCGGATGCGAAGCGGCGATTCTGAGTTTTCAGAGAGTGAGTTCAGTGGACAACTCACACCCCGTGACCTCATAGCGGCCATCACTGCTGATCGCATTGCAGTTCCAGCAGCACCGTCAGAAATCGAATCACTGAACAAGTTGCTGAGCGAACCCAGCCTGCGTTCAAGATTCTCACGCATATCCCTGCCCAGAGAGGCGGGCGAACTCGTGCAGCGTGAATTAACGCTCAGAACCAAAGGGCGCGTAAAATTGAACCGGCTCATTCTTGAAGCTGCCTACCCACGGGCATGTCCGAAGAAGACCAAATACGATGAATTGCCTTGGGTGCTCCACAAACGAGACGACTGGGGAGAGGCGCAGGAAACCAGCCGGAATCACGGCTCCGTGCAAAAAGATTGGGCGGTCTTTGATTCATTCGATCTGCCGCCGGAGGAATTCGCCATCGCCGTGCGTTCACACATAGGATGGAATCATTTGGAAGGTGCCGGAACCGCACGCTACTGTCTCGCTGTGTCGTTTGAAGTGATGGAAGGTGAAGTCTCGATTTACTCGCTCATTGAGAATGAAGTCCGTGTGGCTGAACCCGAAATCAGGGTCCAGACCAGCGTTCAGCAGCGGTTTTGAGTCTTCGTGGCAGCTCATCACCCTCAGTATTCATCGCGTCCCTGTGGGTGAAACCAGCTTGGAGGGACCAGAGGCGCGATGAACACAGAGTAGCAGGTTCAGGAGAACCCGTCGCGGTTTAGGACCGTGCAAGCCCTCCCAGTTCGAGGCGGAGAGGGACGCGGGACAGGACCGCAAGTCGCCCGCACGGGGCACGTCTCACTTCAAATCATTCAGCAAGTCCTCGACTGACTTGTCCTTCTTCTTCGCAGTCGGGTCGAGGGTGGCGAGGCGTTCGGAGTGGAAGCGGACGTGGCCCCAGAGTTCGGGGTGCAGCTCGGCTTCGCTCGGGGCGTCGGCGGTGATCTGGGTGGCCTTGTTCGCCCAATACTCGCGGCGCAGGACTTCCGTGCCGTCGGGGCCGCTGACCAGGATGCCCCAGTCCATCTTGAGGCGCAGGCCGGGCGTGATCTTCAGGCCGAGGGCGGAGAGCGGGACGGCGGCTTCGAGGGTGTAACTGTTGTCCGTGTCCTCGACGGCGAAACGGACGGAGTCGAGCTTCACCACGCGGTCAAAGGTGGCCGAGTGGACGGGGCTGACCACCTGCCACGCCTTGTCCGGCGGCGTGCCGGGCACGACAGCCTGATACAGGATGGCGGCTGGCTTCTCGCCCATGAGCGTGAGGAGCAGGCGCTGGTCGCCGGGCACGGGGGCCTTGCGGTCGGGGTTCGCGCCGGGGTCGGCGGCGATCTGCAGGTCCACGCTCGCACCGGTCTTGAACAAGCGGTCCCACTGCTGGCCCTGGTTCTTCAGCGGGCCGCGGCGGTTCACCTCGTAGGCGAGATAGAGGTTCTGCTCGTCGTAGCCCACGCGGAACTTCGCGTCGCGGTCCAGCTCGGCGCTGACCGGGCCCCAGTCGTTGAGCTTGCCGTCGAGCTTGGGCGCGGACATCAGGTAGGCATCGAGCACGGGGGAACGCGCATAGAGCACGCGCGCCTCACGGCTGCGCTCCCACGCCTGCGTGGCGGCGAGGTCCTTGCCGCCGATGGCGAGCGTGCCGCCGAAGCGCTTGAAGCGGTCCAGCCCGGCCACCTCGACGACGCTCGCGTGGTTGTGGCCCGCGACCGCGTAATACTTGTTGTCCGCCGTGCGGGTGAAGTAGCCCTGGAAGTGCTCCTGGCCGGGCGTGAAGTCATCCATCCGCATCCCGCGCGTGACGTTCGTGCCGCTCCACGGCAGCGCCTTCGGGTCGCGGATGTCGCGGAAGATCTGCCCGGCGAAGAGGCCGTCCGCCGTCATGATGTCGAACACGCCGACGTTCGAGTTGAAGACGAGGAACTCGCCGAGGTCGCCCGCGTGCGCGGTGGCGTGGCCGGCGAACCCGAAGTGGCAGACGATCTGCGCCGGGTGCCAGGGCTTGGCGCGGGTGAGCGCGTGCGTGCCCACGCCCTCGGTCCGGTAGCTCCAGAGCACCTTGCCGTCGGGCGTTTGCACGGCACAGACCTGCTTGGAGGCGTCGTCCTCGTAGTGGTAGAAGTTCCCGTTGTCGAGGCGCAGCGCGACGCCGTCCCAGAGGCCCGGCAGGTCCGCGCGCTCATACACCGGCACGCCGTTGGAGCGGGTTTCCTTCACGCGGAAACCCATGGTCCCCGCCTGCACGCCGAGCTGGGAATCGAAGACCGCGCGGAAGTTCTTGGGCTTGGGCCAGAGCTGGACTTCCTCCGGCTGCACCTGCTCGTCGCCGTTCAGATCGCTCCACGCGCAGACGTAGTTCATCAGCACCTTGCCCTCGAAGGACTTCACCAGGCGCGGGTCGAGCATGGGCTTGCAGAAGCCCGCGATGCCCACCGCCGCCACGAGCCGCGCGCGGTCGCCCTCGTGCAGATAGACCATGCCGCAGGACTGCGAGGGGCCGTGACCGCCGGGCCGGGTGTTCACGAGGTAAAGGCGCTTGCCCACGTAAATGGGCGAATCGCCCGCGCCATGGCCGTCGAGGGAAAGCAGGTTCTTGAGGCGCGTCTTGCCGCTGGCCCAGTCCAGTTCGAACTCCAGCGGGCCGTAGAAGAGCCGGCGCTTGTCGCCGGGGTCGAGCTGGCCGCCGCCGCCGTATTCCGTGGGGCCGAGGAACTCCTTCTGGAATTTCCCGTCCGCGCTCCATTGGGTGATGCGCTTGGGCCAGTAGTTGAAGCTCACGGCCCACACCTGGTCGCGCGCATCCACCGCGAGCGCGGTGATGTGGTCCATGCGGTTCACGTTCCACGGGCCGCGCTGGTAGCCGCCCGCCTCGCCGATCTCGCGGAGGAACTTCCCGCTCGGGTCATACACGCGGATGGTCTTCCGCTCCTTCGCGGAGTCGAAGATGTAGAAGTTGCCCGCGCGGTCGCATGCGAGCGCGGAGGGTTTCTTCAAGTCGCTTACCAGCACGCGGTGCGCGCCGGTGTTGAAGTCCACCTGCACAAGCTTCTCGTTCGAGACAGTGAAGACGTCGCCGCGTGAATTCACCGCGAGCAGGTTGCCGCGCGACCACTCGCCGCTGGCCTCGGCGATGCCCGGGACGTGGACTTCCTTCACGACCTTGCCGGTCTCGCCGTCGAGCATCTCGATGCGCTCGGTGACTTGGGGGTCCACCGCCGGCTCGCCGCCGAGGTAGCGCAAGGCCGCGATGCCGAAGATGCGGCAGCGCTTCGTGTCGAGCGTCTGCCCGCCGAGGTCCTCGCGGATGCCGCTGGGGTAGTGATCCTTCGTGTCCCACTGCTTCACCACGCGCAAGCGCACGGCGCGCGTGCTGACCTCGCGGCCGAAGTCCACATAGCCGTCGAGGTAGCGGGAGTAGCCGTTGTTGCTCTCGCGGCCGCTGTAATAATCCCGGAGCGCCTGGCGGTAGGTGGCGACCTTTTCCCAGCCCGCGTCCGACGTGATGTCCACGGGCGCGTCGTCCGCACCGGTGAAGACGTCCACCTCCGTCACCGCGCCGTCCACCTCGCGCAGCGCCAGGCCGCGCAGGGACTGAGGGGCCTTCCATTCGAGCGCGTAGATGCCGGGATCGGCGATGCTGAGCGGCTCGGTGCGCTGCGCGTTCCAAGTCCCGTCCGCCGCGATCTTGCCGGAGTTCACGCGGACCTTGGCGGTGGCGATGACGTTTTCAAAGCGGCGGCCCAGGAGCTTCACGCCTTCGAGTTTGCGCTGCCAGAGGCCATCGTCGGCTGCCGCAAAACCACTCTTCTTGGCGGCGGGCTTGTCCGCGAGGTCGAGTGCGGGAGCGCCCTTCTTTTCCTCCACGTCCGCCAGCAGGTCATCGTTCTCGCTGCCACCACCGCGGGCGAAGGTCATGCGCAACGCGCGGGTGGTGGTGCCGGCCGGCAGGGGGACGACCGCCCAGATGTTGGTGTCGGAGAGCGGGACGTTCACCCAGTCGGCGCGCTCGTCGGGACGGGGCGGGTAAGGCGCGGAGGGCTTCAGGACAGCGATGGTGAACTGCATCTTGTCCTCCTTGGCCGGCGGGGGGAGCACGAGGCTGCCGATGGAAACGGGCTTGAGGAACGAGAGCACGATGTGCTGCTGGCGCGTGGGATTCCGGGTCGTCTCCAGATAGACGAGGCCGTGGTTGGGTCCGAAGCCGGGCGGCTGGTCCTTGAGGCGGAAGAGGCGGAGGAAGTCCGTGCGATGATCGGGCACCATCTCGTAGGCGGCGCGCGGCTTGCGGGCGACGGGATAGGTGGGCAGCGAGTTTTGCAGATCCACGTCCGAGGCGCCGGCGGCGTTCTGGAACCAGTTCTCCGCGCCATGCACGGCCACGAAGACCTTGCCATCGTGCGCGGCGAGCCCCTGCGCGCCGCGCTTGCGCTCGGCACTCGGCTGGAGCATGGCCAGCGTGCGGACCTTCTTGGTCGCGATGTCCACGGCCCAGATGGCTTCGGTGTTCTTGTCCATGCCGGCCTTGGCGAAGTTGTGGGCGGGCGCAAGGTTGAAGATGGTCTTGCCGTCGCTGGCCAGCAGCCACGAGCCGGTGAAACCCTCGAAGGAATGGTGGCCCCAGTGCTTGCGGCCTTCGAGATCGCACTCGATCAACGACACGCCGCTCTCCGCCACGGGCGCGCCGAGATAAACTTTGTCCCCCGCCACGCAGGCCGTGCGCGGGGGCGTGTGGTCCGCCAGCCAGCCGCCAGAACCGCTCGCGCCGGTGAGCCACGCGGGCCGTTCGGGGAAGTAGCTGCCCAAGTTCGGATAGGCCGTCATCTCGTAGCGCAGTTCCAGCGGCGGGTGAGTGATGGCCTTCCAACGGTAGTCGCCGGGCGGCACGTAGCTGCCCTGCTCGTCCTTCAAGTCCCACGTCACCGTGTTTTTACCGGCGGGCTGCGCGGTGTTGGCGAGGAGATTGCGGACGCGCGTGCCGTCCGCACGGTCCACGACGAGCGTCACCTTGCCGGCCTGCGCGATCTCGTAGGTGATCTGCAGCGGCGGCTCGGCGGAGACGGGTTTCACGATGGCGGGCGCGGGCTGCGCGCCTAGGTCGGTGAAGGCGGAGAAGCCTGCCAGGCGCACGACGGCGGGTTCCTGGCTTTCGATCTTGTTGATGACCAGGCGGAGCGCGCGGGTCTGGACGGCGTCGAAGGTGAGCCAGCGGCGGGAGCCGTCACGGGTGACCTTGAACTTGCGGATGGCCTTCCATTCGTTCTCGGTGGCGGCCACGGCGTTGATGCCGGACGGGCCGGTGAAGACCTGGAGTTCGAAGGCGCTGAAATTGTCCTGCAGCAGCACCCCGTCCACGCGCCGGGCTTCCGGCCAGGAAAGGATGAACCACGCCGGCTGCAGTTCGGTGATGGGGGCGCGGGAGTTGATGCCCTTGTCATCCTTGCCGGAGTTGACCCACTCGCCGTGGCCGCGCGTGAGATGGCCGGCATCGTAAGTGTAGGGCGGCGCGGCGCTGGAGGTGGCGGTGTATTCGGACTCGGCGTTGGCGACGGCGGCAGGGGTGTGATTGGCGAGGCGCGGGGCGAGCAGGCGGAGGAACGGCGACTGCCGGGAATCGCGCGGCGAGGGCACGGTGACCAGCAGTGCGCGGGTCTTCGTGTCGGGCGGCAAGGGAGCCAGACGCGGCGGGGACTGGCTGGGCTGGACCGCGACGGTGGTCCAGTCGGAGGCGCGGGTCGGCTCGGGCGGCAGCGCGGCGGTGGCGGTCAGGACTTTTAGTTCACCAATGCCGCCCAGCACCGTGCCGATGGCCACAGGCTGCTTGAAGACGAGCAGATACTGCGGCGCGCCGGTGGTTTTAGCGGAACGTGAGGGGCGTGAATTGGCGGTTTCCTTGACCGGTCCGAGGCCGAGCAGTTCGCGGATCGCGGTGGCCTCGGCGGGTTCAGTGCTGTTTTCCAGCAGCACCCGGCAGGCGGCGAAGTCCACGGCCTCCTCGGTCAGCGCGGCGGGGAACGGGGCGGCGGACACGGTGCCGAGGGCCAGGAGCACTCCGAGTGCAAGCGCGGTGCGCAGGTGGGAGCGGAGCGTGAAGAGTCGAATAAGCACGACTGGCGGACGCGGAAAAGGGTGGTGAAATTCGCCTGAAGCACCCGGGCGGACCGCTCCTCCCTTGAACCTACGGCGGGCCGGGCGGGCTGTCCTCAGCCCGCCGCCAACCACCCGCCGGTCACGCGTCTGCGGCGGAGCGGTGAGGACACCTCGCCCTGCCCAGGCTGGTTCCCGCGAAATCTTACCCGCTTACCCCTGCATTCCGCACCTACACCGCCCAGTTCAGTCCGAGGCTGGCCGGGTTGGGCGTGGCGCGGCGGGTGCGGTAGTAGGCGGTGCGCTCCAGATGCACCACCTCGTAGGATTCCTCGATGTGCAGCGTGGATTCCGCCGCACCGAGCAGCAGGCAGCCGTCCGGCCGCAGGTAGCGCTGCACCTTCTGCAGGATGTTCCGTTTGGTCTCCACGTTGAAATAGATCAGCACGTTGCGCAGCATCACCAGGTCCAGCTCCGGCATGTTCGGCCAGGGGCCGACGAGGTTCATGGCGCGGAAGGCCACCATGCGGCGGATTTCCTCGCGCACGCGCAGGCCGTCGCCATCCACATGGAAGTAGCGCTGGCGGAAGAGCGGCGGCAGGCCGCGCCCGATCTCCGTCGCGTTGAACCGGCCTTCCCGCGCCCGCCCCAAGGCGGCCTCCGAGAGGTCCGTGGCGATGAAGGAAAGGTTCCAGCCAAGCAGTTGCGGAAAGGAGTCACGGATGAGCATCGCCAGGCTGTAAGGCTCCTGCCCGGTGGAGGCGGCGGCACACCAGATGTTCAGGGAGCGGGAAGATGCCCGGCGGGCGATCAGATCCGGCAGGATCACCTCGCGCAAGGCGTTGAACGGATGCTCGTCGCGGAAGAAGGAGGTCTCGTTGGTGGTGAGCGCCTCGATGGCCTGCCAATGGCCCCGGCCCATCGTGGTCATCCGCAGATCCTGCAGCAGCGCGCTCACGGAGGCGAAGCCGTTGTCCCGCGCCACCGGAGCCAGCCGGGCCTCGACGAGATACTCCTTCCCCGCCTCCAGCACGATGCCCGCGTGCTTTTCGAGGAGGGAAGTGAAGAACTGAAATTCGTCCTGGGTCACGTGCATCAAAAATTGAGCTTGGCCCGCGTCACGCGGACGATTTCCGCCGGGATTTCCGCCAGGGGCAGGACCGTGTCCGCCAGCCCGGCCTTCACCACCGCGCCGGGCATGCCCCAGACCACGCTGGTCGCCTCGTCCTGCGCCAGAATGTTGCCGCCGCGCGCCCGGATGGCCTGGCAGCCCTTCAAGCTGTCGCTGCCCATGCCGGTCAGCACCACCCCGAGCAGACTCCCGCCATAGACCTGCGCCGCACTCCGGAACAGCACGTCCGCCGAGGGCCGGCAGGAATTTTCCGGCGCCTCATCCGTGATGCGCAGGCGGGCCACCGCCTCGGTGCGCACCACCTCCATGTGCCGCCCGCCGGGGGCCAGATAGGCGCGGCCCGGCTCGACCAGGTCGCCATCCTGCGCCTCCTGCACGTCCATCACGCCCGCGCTGGTGAGCCGCTGGGCGAGCAGCGCGGTGAAGGTGGGGGGCATGTGCTGCACGATCAGCAGCGGAACCGACAGCGGCTCGGCCCACGCGGCGAAGAGCTGCACCAGCGCCATCGGCCCCCCGGTGGAGACCCCCAGGCACACGGCCTCAATGGTGCCGCGCCGGATGCGGCCAGGCCGCACCACGACCGGCTCGATAGGCGCGGAGGCGGCGATCTGGCTGGTGACGGCGTCCCGCTGCTGGAGCACCTGCTCGCCAAACATCTTCACCTTGGGGATCAGCTCCGTCTCCAGGCAGCGGAAGGCCTCGGTGAGATTCGCCAGGTCGGCGGGCTTGCCCACATAGTCGCTGGCCCCGGCGGTGAGCGCGAGGATGGTGGCCTGCGCGCCGCGCTGGGTGAGCGAGCTGAACATGATGACCGGCAGGCGCGGGTGCGTCTTGCGCAGCTCGCGCAGCGCGGCCAGGCCGTCCAGCTCGGGCATCTCGATGTCGAGCGTGACCACGTCCGGCCGCAGTAGCGGCAAGGCTTCCAGCGCCGCGCGACCATTGTTGGCCGTGCCGGCGATCTCGATGCGCGGGTCCTTTGCCAAGGTCGTGGTGATGGCACGGCGCATGACCGCCGAGTCATCCACGACCAGGACACGAATCTTCCCCGAAGGGGCGGCGGGTTCGTTCATCGAGTAACTAGGCGGTCCTTGTTGTCTTCGGCACGCGGCGCGAAATCATTGAGCTTTTTAGCTGCGGGCGGTCCGGTGCCCGGCTTCCCGCGCGGACTCCCGGGATTCCCGGGTGTTTCCGTTGCCCGGCCCGTGGCCATTGCCGGGCGCCGGAGAGGGCTTGCCTCCGCCCGCATCCAGCTTGAACAGATCCACGACGCGGCGCAAGTCGCTCGCGAGGCGGGCCAGCTCGGCGGCGGCGGCGGCGGTCTCGGTGGCACCGGCCGTGGTGCCTTTCGCGGCGTCGGCCACGCTCGCAATGTTGCGGGCGATCTCCGTGCTGGCGCGCGCGGCCTGGTGGGTGTTGTTGGAAATCTCGTTGGTGGTCGCCGCCTGCTCCTCCACTGCGCCGGCGATGACGGTCTGGATGTCGTTGATCTCCTTGATGATGGTGGAGATCTCGCGGATGGCCTGCATCGCGCCCTGCGCGTCGCTCTGGATGTTGCCAATCTTGTGGGTGATCTCGTCGGTGGCCTTGGCGGTCTGCCGGGCGAGTTCCTTGACCTCGTTGGCGACGACGGCGAAGCCCTTGCCCAGCTCGCCGGCCCGCGCGGCCTCGATGGTGGCGTTCAGCGCGAGCAGATTCGTCTGGTCGGCGATGCTGGAGATGACCTTGAGCACGTTGCCAATCTCCGCGCTGCTCGCGCCGAGCTTGGTCATGGTGGCGTTGGTGCGCTCGGCCACGCCGACGGCCTGCGTGGCGACGCGCGAAGCCTGGCTGGCGTTGCGCGCGATCTCGCTGATGCTCGCGCTCATCTCCTCCGAGGCGGTGGCTACCGTCTGGATGTTGCGGCTGACCTGGGTGGCGGCATCCGCCACCACACGGCCCTGGGCGGCGGTCTCCTCGGAGTTCGCGCTCACTTCGCCGCTGACGGCGCTCAGCTCGTGCGACGAGCTGGCCACCGACTGGGCGTTGTCTCCGATGGACTGGATGCTGCTGCTCAACTGCTCCACCATGGTGTTGAAGGCTCGGCAGATCCGGCCGATCTCATCGCGCGAATCCGTCACCATGCGCACGGTGAGGTCGCGGTTGGAGACGGCCTCGACCAACCGCACAGCCTCAGCGAGCGGGCGGGTGATGCTGCGGGTGATGAGCGAGACAAAGGCGAGCGCGACGACCAGCGCGGCGCAAACCATGGCAATCTGGTCGGTGCGTTCGCCGGTTTTGTCCTTGAGGCGGATCTTCAGCATGTTGTCGAGTTCGATGGCGGTGGAGCGCCAGAGGCCCAGGCTGGTGTCGAGCGTCTTGTGCCCGGCATCCCAGAACTCCTTGCGGTCCACCAGCGTGCCGTCTGCGGCTCCCATTTTGCGGAGCATGCCGAGCAGGACGTCGCTGTCGGTGTTGAACTGCTTGAGCGGCCCGTCCAGTCCGTTGTGCAGCGTGGGGCTGATGCCGTAGTATTCGGGGTTCGGGTCTTCCTTGAACGAGCTTTCAATGCTGCTTTTGACGCGGTTTACGTCCGAATCCTGCAGGAGGGCGGCATAGACCGCGAATTGCACCCGTTCGTCGGAGGTCGCCGCTTTCCGCTTCAGGATGGGATCCACATACTTGATGATCTCCCCCAGCCGGTTTTGCATCTGGGGCAGCGCCATCAAGGTGACATCCATGAGGTAGTAACTGTCCAAGTCCGGGTCCAGGATGAGCTTCGACTTGTCGCCGGAGTGCTTGATCATCAGGTTGACGTCCTCAATGAGGCTGGCATGACGGCTGGCGGACTCGGCGGGGGCAAGCGTGGCGGCGCGGCTCTTCAGATCATTCCATTTGAGGCGGATGGCGGAAGCCCGGGCGTGCCCGCGCCCCAGCTTGCCCAGGCCTTCCGCCGTGAATTCCAAGGCCACCCCCAGCCGCGCGTCCACGGCATCCAGGGCGTCGAAGGCGCGATCCGCCTGGCTGGCCTGCTGCGAAACCTGCCCGGCAAAGCTGACATCGCCGTCCGTCACGCGCATCACGGCCAGTTGATGGCGGGTCACCGCATCCAGGATGTCCTCAAGGGGTCGCTGGTATTCGTTGCCCCGCAATTCCTGGCGGGCGAAATCAATGACGTTCTTGTTCAGGTTGTGGATCATGAACGTCAGCATCACCCCCATCGGGATGATGAAGAGCGCGGCGATGAGGGCCAGCTTGGTGCCAATGCGGCGGTGGGTGATCAGGCTGAGGAGGAACTTCATACGGCAGGAGTGGCAAGGGACGGACGACGGGGGACGACGGCAAGGCCGGCGATAACTTTGTTCGGGTCGAGCAGCAGCAGGAGCTTGCCCGGCAGCTTGTGGACGCCGCGCACGAGGTCGCGCGCCACGCCGCGCAGCGTGTCCGGTGGCGGCTCGAAATTGGCGTCATCCAGCTCGATGACCTCGCCCACCTGGTCCACGAGCAGGCTCACCAGCACGTCCTCCCGGCGGAGGACGACGTTCATAGGCTGCTGGTCGGCGGGCCGGGGGCGGAGTTCCAGGCGGCGACGCATGTCCACGGCGGTCACGACCTGCCCGCGCAGGTTCATCAGGCCCGCCACCGTCGGCGGCGCGAGCGGCACGCGCGTCAGCTCATGGAACCGCGTCAGCTCCATGACCTGCGTCGCGGGCATGCCAAACAGCATGCCATCCACGAAGAAGGTGATGCAGTTGTTAGGCGGTGGCATGAGGGGAGAACGGGGTCTGGGGTCTGGCGTTTGGGGTCTGGGTAGGGACGCGCGCTTCAGTTCTTGATGGGGAGGATGGGCATGAGCTTGGGGGTGGCTTCTTCGGGGCGGGCGGCCTTCAGGATGGCGGGCACGTCCAGCACGCCGGTGATCTGACGGTTCACCACGGCCGAGCCGAGCAGACCGCGCTGACGCGTCACTTCCTGCACACGGAACGGCGCGATGACGATGTCCTTGATCTGGCCCACGATGAGCCCCACCGGCTGCTGCTTCGAGTGATGCACCACCACGTCCACCGTTTCAGAGGAATCGGTCGCCGCCGGACAGCCGTCCACAAACTCCGCGACGCGCACGAGCGGCATGATGCCGCCGTCGTATTGCACCACCTCGCGTCCGCCGCTGCGCTCCACCCGGCTGCGCGGGAACTTCTCCAGCCGCGTGACCAGGTCCAGCAGGATGGCCATGTGCTCGGAGCCGCCCATGTGGAACAGGAGCAGGGACTTCTCGTCCGGGTTCGTTGCGCGCGGCACGGGGGCATCCTCCGCCGGCTGCCGCTCGCGCAGCTTGGCCGCCACGCCGGACATCACCGCCAGCCCGGCCACGTCCAGGATCAGAGCAACACTGCCATCGCCAAGAATTGTCGCGCCGGCAAACGCAGGAATGCCCTTGAGCAGCGCGCCAACCGGCTTCACGACGATTTCCTCCGTGTCATGCACCTCGTCCACGACGAGCCCGAAGCGATGGCCCTCGGACTGGAGCACCACGATGGTGACGGGCCGATCCGGGATCGGCGACTGGCCCTCGCCGTCCTGCTCAAGCTGGAGTTCACGCTTGAGAAAGACCAGCGGGAGCAGCTTGCCGCGCAGCCGGCAGACCGGCGCGCCATACACTTCCTCCACCCGCGTCTCCTCGCGTGTCGGGTCAATCCGCACGAGTTCGAGCAGGCTGGTCTGGGCGATGGCAAACCGCTCGCCCCCGCAGCCGACGAAGAGCGCGGGCACGATGGCCAGCGTGAGCGGGATCTTGAGCCGCAACGTCGTGCCCTGGCCGCTCACGCTGTGGAGTTCCAACGAGCCGCCGATGTTCTCGATGTTCGTCTTGACCACGTCCATCCCCACGCCGCGCCCGGAGACGCTGGTGGTGGTCTCGGCGGTGGAGAAGCCGGGGAGGAAGATCAGGTCGGTGGCCTGGCGATCGGTGAGGCGCGTGGCGTCGGCCGGCTTGAGGAAGCCCTTTTCCACGGCCTTCTGCCGCACGCGCGCGAGATTGATGCCCGCGCCGTCATCGGAGATTTCAATCACCACCAGCCCGCTCTCGTGATAGGCGCGGAGGAGCAGGCGGCCGGTCGGGGACTTGCCGGCGGCCACGCGCGCCTCCGGCGGCTCGATGCCGTGGTCCACGCAGTTGCGCACCATGTGCGTGAGCGGGTCCTTGATGGCGTCCAGCAGCGTGCGGTCCAGCTCGGTCTCGGTGCCCTCCATGATCAGGCCCACCTGCTTGCCGCACTGCGCGGAGAGGTCGCGCACGAGGCGGGGGAACTTGCTCCAGACGTGGTTGATGGGCTGCATCCGCGTCTTCATCACGCGCTCCTGCAGCTCGGTGGTGATGCCGTCGAGCCGCTGGGTGGCGGAGGTGAAGGCCGCGTTCTCGTGGTTCACCGCGAAGGGCAGCAGACGGTTCCGCGCCAGCACCAGCTCGCCGACGAGGTTCATCAGCTTGTCCAGCAGGCCCACGTCCACGCGCACGGTGGAATCCGCCGCCGTGCGGGTGTCGGCGGGCTCGGCGGCGGGCTTGGCCGATGCCGTCGACGCGGGCGGAAGTTTTTCTCCCTCGGTCGCCCGGGAAGTGAGGGCCGTGGCGGGCGGCGCAGGTGGCGCAGATGGCGCAGCCGGACGCGGCTCCGCGGCTGGCATCGCGCCGGGCTTGCCTTCCATGAGCTGCCGGAGCGTCTCGATGTGCGTCGCGAAATCCTTGGTGCTCTCCTGGCCGGTCGCCTCGATCTGCCGCAGGGTTTCGCGGATGTCATCCACGGTGCCGAGCAGCGCGGCGGTCATCGCATCGTTGAGGAACAGCTCGCCGCCGCGCAGCTTGCCCAGCAGGGCTTCGGCTGCGTGGGAAACTTTTTCCAGCCGGGAGAAGCCGAAGAAGCCGCTGCTGCCCTTGAGCGTGTGCAGCGTGCGGAAGACGCCGGAGAGCAGGTTGCGGTCGTGCGGCGTCTGCTCCAGCGAGACGAAGGCGCGGTCCAAAGCGTCGAGATTCTCGTGCGACTCCGCGAGGAAGTCCCGCAGAAAGCTGTCAATGGCCACGCCCGTCGGGGCCGGAGCGGCGGCCCGGGGCGGGGGCGGCGGGGTTGCCGCCGGAACCGCCGGGCGGGGCGGGGCGGGAGCCGGAGCCGGGGGCACCGGCGGAGGGGACACCGGAGCCGCCGGCGCTGGCACCGCAGGCGTGCCACGGCGGATGACCGTCACGGACTTGCCGTCCCCGAGGGCATGCAGCGCGCCGATAAGTTCGGAATCCTCGCCCGCCGCCTCGCTGCCGCTGGTCTCGACCGCACGCACGATTTCGCGCAGCCGGTCGAGCGTGGCCAGCAACGTGGTGACCATGTCCGCGTTGAGCGTGAGCTTGCCGTCGCGGATCTTGCCGAGGAGGGATTCTCCGGCGTGGGCGACCTTTTCCAGCCGCTTGAAAGCAAAGAAGCCGCTGCTGCCCTTGATGGTGTGGAGGGCGCGGAAGACGTTGCCGATGATCTTTTTGTCGCCCGGAGCCTGCTCGAGCCGCACAAGGTCCTGGTCGAGCCGGTCCAGATTCTCCCCCGCCTCAACGAGGAAGTCCTTCAGGATTTCTTCCATCTGTTCCATGGCTGAACGGGGTTGATAGATGCCGGGGCCATGCAAGCACCCTGCTCTCATTGCGACCAGAAAAAACTGGCGGTCGAACGCACAAAGCCCCGGAGCGCGGGGTGCTGGCCCCGGGGCGTGAACTGGCCGGTGAGGTGGTGGAGGGGGCTTTTCCGACCCGCGCTCCGTCTCCATTCGGTGCCGGGCGGCGTCTGGATCGCCGAGGGCACCCCTTGCGGCACGGCCGTCCTGAGGCCTACGCTGCGTGGCCCCCGCAGTTCCGCTGCAGTCATCTCCCCCGTTGACACCCCCCCGCCCTTTGCTAGTGTCGCGCCTCATTTTTCGCGGGGTTCACCCGCAATGAAATACTGACCCGACACTACCAGATTATGGCTAAAGCAACGAAATACGTTTACACGTGGGGCAACAAGAAGGCCGATGGCGACGGCTCGATGAAGGCCCTCCTCGGCGGCAAGGGCGCGAACCTCGCGGAGATGACGCGCATCGGCCTGCCGGTGCCTCCGGGCTTCACCATTTCCACCGAGGTCTGCACTTACTTCTACGCGAACAAGCGCTCCTACCCGAAGGAACTCCAGGCGCAGATGGAAGCGGGCGTCGCCAACATGGAGAAGATCATGGGCACGAAGTTCGGCGCGACCGCCGGGATGCCGCTGCTCGTGGCCGTGCGCTCCGGTGCGCGGGACTCGATGCCGGGCATGATGGACACGATCCTCAACCTCGGCCTGAACGACCAGTCCGTGCTCGCGCTCGTCAAGGCCACGGGCAATGAGCGTTTCGCCTGGGATTGCTACCGCCGCTTCATCCAGATGTATGGCGACGTGGTGCTCGGCGTGCAGAAGCGCGAGGGCGAGGACCATGAGCCCTTCGAGACGGTGATCGAGGGCTTCAAGCACGAGACCTATCACAAGGACATCGTGGACAGCGAGCTGACCGCCGCCGACCAGCAGGAACTCGTGAAGCGCTTCAAGGCGCTCGTGAAGGAACGCACCGGCAAGGTCTTCCCGAACAATCCGTGGGACCAGCTTCGTGGCGCGGCGGGCGCCGTGTTCGGCTCCTGGATGAACGACCGCGCCAAGGTCTATCGCGCCAAATACAACATCCCCTCCGAGTGGGGCACCGCCGTCAACGTGCAGGCGATGGTCTTCGGCAACACCGGCGAGAGTTCCGGTTCCGGCGTCGCCTTCACCCGCAACCCGGCCAACGGCATCAACGAGTTCTACGGTGAGTTCCTCGTCAACGCGCAGGGCGAAGACGTGGTCGCCGGCGTCCGCACGCCCGAGCCCGTGCTCAAGCTCAAGGACGTGATGCCCGCGTCCTACGCCGAACTGCTCAAGGTCCGCGCGACGCTCGAGAAGCACTTCAAGGACGTGCAGGACATCGAGTTCACCATCCAGGAAGGCAAGCTCTTCATGCTCCAGACGCGCAACGGCAAGCGCACCGCCGCCGCCGCGCTCAAGTTCTCCATGGACATGGTCAAGGAGAAGCTCATTGACGCCGAGACGGCGGTCCTCCGCAACCCGGCCGACCAGCTCGAGCAGCTCCTCGCGCCGATCTTCGACCTCGCCGAGGTGAAGAAGGCCACGGTCATCGCCAACGGCCTCCCCGCCGGTCCTGGCGCCGCCACCGGCAAGGTTTACTTCAACGCCGACCGCGCCGTGCACGCGGCTGCCCGGGGTGAGAAGGTGCTCCTCGTGCGCGTCGAGACCTCGCCGGAAGACCTGCGCGGCATGATCGCCGCAGAAGGCATCCTCACCGCCCGTGGCGGTGTCAGTTCACACGCGGCGCTCGTCGCCCGCCAGATGGGCAAGGTCTGCGTCTGCGGGGCCGCCGCCCTCCAGGTGGATTACGACAAGAAGACGGTCAGCGTCGCCGGGCAGACCTTCAACGAAGGCGACTTCCTCTCGATTGACGGCACGGCCGGCACCGTTTACGCGGGCCAGATCAAGACGGCTCCCTCGGAGATCATCTCGGGCCTCATCAACGGCGACAAGGCCGCGCAGGCCACCGAGAAGTTCAAGAGCTTCAACCAGCTCATGAAGTGGTGCGCGCAGTTCACCCGCCTCCAGGTCCGCACCAACGCCGACAACCCGGAGCAGACCAGGAACGCCGTCGCCTTCGGCGCGACCGGCATCGGCCTGTGCCGCACCGAGCACATGTTCTTCGAGGGCAACCGCATTGACGCGATGCGCGAGATGATCCTCGCCGACTCGCTCGCGGCCCGCGAAACCGCGCTCGCCAAGCTCCTCCCGTATCAGCGCGAGGACTTCCTCGGCATCTTCAAGGCGCTCGACGGCTACCCGGCCACGATCCGCTTCCTCGATCCCCCGCTGCACGAGTTCCTCCCGCACGACCAGGCCGCGCAGGCGGACCTCGCGGAGAAGCTCGGCGTGAAGGCCGAGCGCATCAGCACGCGCGTGCATGAGCTGCACGAGTTCAACCCCATGCTCGGCTTCCGCGGCTGCCGTCTCGGCATCAAGTATCCCGAGATCACCCGCATGCAGGCCCGCGCCGTCTTCGAGGCCGCCGCGCAGTGCGTGAAGGCGAAGATCAAGTGCAAGCCCGAGATCATGATCCCGCTCGTCGGCTTCAAGAAGGAGCTCGACCTCCAGACCGCCATCGTCCACGAGACGGCCAAGCTGGTGCAGGCCGAGCAGAAGGTGAAGCTCAGCTACAGCGTCGGCACGATGATCGAGGTCCCGCGCGGCGCGCTCACGGCCAACGAGATCGCCGAGACCGCCGAGTTCTTCAGCTTCGGCACCAACGACCTCACCCAGACCACGATGGGCATGAGCCGCGACGACTCGGGCTCCTTCCTCGGACCTTACCAGGAAGCCGAGATCATGAAGAAGAACCCGTTCGCCTCCATTGACCAGACCGGCGTCGGCCAGCTCATGGAGATCGCGATCGCGAAGGGCAACCAGACCCGCCCCGGCATCAAGCTGGGCATCTGCGGCGAACACGGCGGCGACCCCGACTCCGTGAAGTTCTGCCACCGCATCGGCCTCACCTACGTGAGCTGCTCGCCCTTCCGCGTCCCCGTCGCCCGCCTCGCCGCCGCACAGGCCGCGATCGAGGAAGCCCGCAAGGCCAAGGCGGCGAAGAAGAAGTAACTCGCGCCACCGACTGATTCAGCAAAGGCCGCCCTGGGAAACCGGGGCGGCTTTTTTGATGCATTACCCGATTCGAGTGTTGTAGAAAACCGGCGTGATTCCTCACCTCAAAGCAGATGCAATGCTGAGGGTCTTGGCGCATGGGCGCACCAGCCCGTGCATTGTGCTGGCATCGGACGTTGCAGGTGAGACTTGCGAACTGGTCATCAAATGGCGCTCTGGCCCAGAGCAGCACGACATCGGCGGGATCTGTGAACTTGTCTGTTCAATTTTGGCCGATGACCTCGGTCTGCCAGCCCCGAAGCCAAACTTGGTTGAAGTCGATGGGGAATTTCATCGTGGGATCACTGATCCACGGCTCGCGAAGATAGTCGCGCAAAGTGCAGGGCTAAACTTCGGTTGCTCGTTCTTGCCGGGGCACAACACATGGCCCCGAGACAAGTCATTGCCCATGCACCTGCTGCAGACCGGGATTGAAACGTTCGCGTTTGATGTGCTGGTTGAGAATGTTGACCGCCGACAAGCAAAGCCCAACATCCTATGGAATGGGGCCGAACTGGTGCTCTGTGACCACGAGCAGGCTTTTTCATTTTTGCGAAGCGTGTTGTTTTGGAAGCCAACATGGGCAGGCGGTGACTTGAGGCACTTTCGAGAGCACGTATTCTTCAGCCAATTGAAGGGCACGGACTTCAATCTGAACCGGCTGGACGGGGCGCTGGCGGCGCTTACTGATGAGCGGATTGCCAATTACGCGGATGCCGTTCCGCAATCGTGGCGAAATGGAAACGATGCAACGGACAGGATTCTGGACTACCTTCGTCAGGCGAGAGAGAACCGGGCCGCGCTGTTTGCGGCCATCACGCAAATGCTGAAATGAAAACGACTTTTACTTTCACAGTCCTTCGCTACATGCACGATGTCAGCACGGGCGAGTTCGTCAACATGGGGGTTGCGCTCTATGCGCCGGAAGCCGGCTATGTCAGTGCTATTTGTAATCCGCGCTATGGACGCCTGTCCCGTGTCTTCCTTGATGTCAACGGTGATCACGTCCGTTCGTTGATGCGCTTCATTCAATCTCGCTTCGAAGAGTTCGGCTTAAAGCTCGCTGGTGAGTTCACGTTCGGCGGCAAACCGAAGTCCATCATGGACATCGCTTCTGGCATTCTCCCTCCCGATGACAGCTCCCTGCAATGGTCAGAGCCGGGTGGCGGCATCTCTGAAGATCCGGCAGCGACGCTCGAACAGTTGTATGACCGCCTAGTGCAACGCTACGATCAGAAGACCCCGGTGATCAGCCGGACGGAGTCGGACGTGTGGAGGGTCTATCGCAAGGAACTGGAAGACAAGCAGGTGCTGGCAAGGCTCCAGACCAAACTCATCGTGGCGAAGGACGACGAATACGAGTTTGAGCACGCGTGGAAGAATGGGACATGGAGATGCTACGAACCTATCTCCTTCGACTTGGAAAAAGCTGACAGCCTCGTGGACAAGGCGAATCGCTGGCTGGGGCGTGCTACAAACCTCCGCGAGTCCAAGGAAGACTTCACGCTGCACGTCCTGCTTGGCGAGCCGCAATTGGAGAAGCTGAAGCAGCCCTTCGCCAAGGCGCTCAATATTCTAAACAAGATGCCGGTGCAGCATGTGTTTGTCCGCGAAGCAGACGCCGGCGCGTTCTCGCTTGCATTGGCTGACGAGATGAAAGCGCACGCGTATTGATCGTCCGGTGACTGGAGGGCTTCTCAGTCTGCAATAGGTAAGCCGCCTGCCAAGGGTATGCCCGTGCAACTTGCCTGACATGCTTTGCGTTCTTTGCGGCTTTCGGACTGCTCCCGCTGCTTTTCCTAGGTGAGGGGAACCGTCCAGACACACTGCCAATCATTTTTCACTCCCGGCCTGGCTGGCGCCCGGCGGCCGGGTCCGGGCGCGCAGGAGGGTGAACACTTCCTGATAGAGATTGAGCATGTCCTCGCTGATGCCGGCCACCGCGCGGGCACGGTCAGGATGCGGTTCGTTTGCGGCCGCCACCTTCGCCAAGTGCGCCGCATAACTCAGCGCCTCGGTCTGGGTCAGCAGCAGCGTCAGCTCGAACTCGCCACCGGACTGATGCAGCAGTTGGTGTTTCTTGGTGGCACCAATGGCTTCGCGGGTGGCCGCTTCCCCGGGTGGCAGCCGCTGGACGTCGAGCCGGATCGAGGGATCGCGCCGGGCGATTTCCTCCAGCAGCTTCGCGCCGGCTCCGGAATTGGCGGCGATTTTCTTGACCAGGTTTTTGACGTCCTCCTGCTCGCGCTTGATGAAGCGCAGCAGGCTGACATTCTTTTGATCGTTCAGCAGTTGATGGAGCAGGCTGTAGCAGTTGTTCCGGGTGCCGGGTGACGCGCTGCCTTCGGCGGGTGCGGGAGCCTTCGGTGACCGACAGCCCGCCAGCACGGCGGACAGCAGCAGGAAGGCGAACAGACGGAGGGGGAGGTGCATGTTGGTTCGTGGCGCTGCAAGCGCCGCTGTGGCGGGGGAGAAGACCGACGCGCTTCCGCCATGCCCGTCGCCAGCCGACGAGGCTTTCGATGCGGCCCCAGCCAGTCTAAATCTTGCCCATGAGGAGCAAAATAACCAGCAGCGTCAGCACCAGACCGAGACCGCCACTGGGACCATAGCCCCAATTCCGGCTGTGCGGCCAGGTGGGAATGGCGCCCAACAGCATGAGCACGAGCAAAACCACGAGAACAGTGCCTAACATAGGTCCTTTCAACGTCTGACCGGATTCGGCCGATTCGCCAGCCGCGGTGATGCGCGGTCTGGCTTGCCACGGTGGCAGAATCGGCGGCCGTTCATGACGGATCAGCATCACCCGGGAATCGCGGCGATGCCATGGGGTGATCTACCCGGCTGCCGCACCGCCGGCGAATGGCCCGCCGGGAGCGTGCCACGCGATCAGATGATGAAGTCCAGCGGGTTGGCCGGGGTTTGCTGCAGCAGGCGGGCGCGGTCGCAGAGCTGGTCGAGGGTGACGTGCTCCAACACCTTCACGATGGCCTCCCGCACCTCCTTCATCACGCTGCGGATGGCACAGCGCGCCTCGTCGGGACAGGAGCATTTCTCGTAAAAGCGTTCGCTGACACAGCTCACGGGAGCCAGCGGCCCCTCGATGTGCCGGACAATCGAGGCGAGGGTGATCAATTGCGGCGGCCGGGCCAGTTTGTATCCCCCGGCAATGCCCCGCTTGCTGGAGACGACGCCGAGTGACTTCAGGTCGTTGAGAATCTGCTCCAGGAAACGCTTGGGGATGTTTTGCTGCGTGGAAATGGTCTGGATCGAGAGGACCTCCTGATCGTGGTGCAGGCCCAGCACCAGGAGCGCGCGCAACGCATACTCACCACGAAGAGAGAGCTTCATGGCCAGATAGTTTGAAAAAACACTAATCCGATCAAGATTTAATCGGAACGGTGTCGGCTGAACCCCCCAAACACGCCAAGCCTGCCAAAATGGATGGTGCTTGCGTGGGCTGCTTGCGGAGAAAAGTGTCGCGCAAGGACCAATCAAGGGTGGGTGATTTCTCAAGGATTTCCGCGTGTTTTACGGGTTTTCTTTAGGAATTCGGAGTTGGATGGGCGGTGATTTCGGGATGGTTGAATCTTATTACAATAAACTCTATTGACATAGTAGTGATTAAGGCTAACCTGTCGCCAGTTGCTGAACGAACGAATCAAATGAGCGCCCCGATCAACACCCAGAACCTCCCCCAGCCCGGGTCTGAATCCGCCTGGCTGGAGGCCGTGCGAAACTACGTCAGCTCCATGAAATTTGGCGTGGTGCAGATCGTGGTGCATGACTCGGCCGTCGTGCAGATCGAGCGGACGGAAAAGCTCCGGCTCGACAAGCGGAGGCCAGAAACCCTTTAAACCTACCAGACCACTGGAGGATAAAATTCAAAAACCTACTGAACTGACTGGGCTTCCAGAGGTTCGCAGAATCGCAAATCCAATTCGAATGAAGATCAGTCAGTATTTAACTCTCGCCGCCCTCGCCGGAGTGATCACCCTTCCGACCAGTGTCCTGGCGCAGAGTTCTTCCGACGTCCAAAAGCTCCTCCAAAAAGTTGAGGAGCTGGAGCAGAAGATCAAAATCCTCGAACGCAAAGGCGAGATCGCCGGTGAAGACGCCGCCGCCAAGGCCAAGACCACGCCCAACATCACGGCGGGCTCGAGTGGCTTCTCGCTCAACGCGCCGGACAAGAGCTACATTCTCAAGGTGCGCGGCTACGTTCAGACCGACGCGCGCTTTTTCCCCGGGGACAATTCCGGCGGCACGGTGAACGACACCTTCCTGATTCGCCGGCTGCGCCCGATCTTGGAAGGCACCGTGGCGGAGAAATACGATTACCGCATCATGCTCGACTTCCCGTCGAACGTGGGTGTTGGAGCGGGCAACAACGGTCTGGTGCAGGACGCCTACGTGACCGCCAGGTTCTCTCCGGCGTTCCAAGTGCAGGTCGGCAAGTTCAAGCAGCCGGTCGGCCTGGAGCGGCTGCAGTCCGGCGCGAACCTGCTCTTCATCGAGCGGTCCTACCCCACGCAGCTCCTGCCGAACCGCGATCTGGGCATCCAGATCCAGGGCGAGTTCTTCGATGGCTCCCTGGCCTATCAGGCGGGCATCTTCAACGGCGTGCAGGACGGCGGCAGTGGCGACCTCGAAACCGGGTTTGACGATGAAAAGGACATCGCCGCCCGAATCTTCGCGCATCCGTTCAAGAACACGAACCTTGATCCGCTGAAGGGGCTTGGCTTGGGCCTCTCCGGCACGTTTGGCAATCAGGACAGCGCGGCGGCACCCCGGGGCTATGCCTCGGCCGGGCAGCAGGCCATGTTTGCCTACACGGCGGCGACGGTGGCCGATGGCGACCACTGGCGGTTGTCCCCGCAGGGCTACTATTACTATGGTCCGTTCGGCATCCTGGGCGAGTATGCCGTGTCGAACGCGAAGGTCCGCAACGGGGCCGTGTTCCAGACCCTGACCCACACGGGCTGGCAGGTGGCCGCCTCGTATTTCCTCACGGGTGAGGACAACTCCTTCAAGGCCGTCACTCCGGCGCAGTCCTTCTCCCTGGGCAACGGGGGCTGGGGCGCGTGGGAACTCACGGGCCGGTTGAGCGGGATTGACCTCGACGACCAGAGCTTTCCGCTCTATGCCAGCGCGGCGACCGCCACCAGCGGCGCGTTCTCATGGGGCTTGGGTGTCAACTGGCACCTGAACCGCAACGTCAAAGTCACCGTGAACTATGAGCAGACGGACTTCGAGAAGGGCACCAGCCCGTTGCTGCGGAACGGCGAGCAAGCCCTCTTCGGCCGCGTCCAGTTCAGCTTCTAACCTTTGACCAGCAACCGTTGAAATCATTTTACCTATGAAACTCAATCGCATCAGCAAAGTGTCCGCCGTGCTCCTCTCGGCGCTGGCCCTCACCACCGGCGCCTTCGCCAGGGACATCACGCTCCTCAACGTTTCCTACGACCCCACGCGGGAACTCTACACCGACTTCAACGCCGCCTTCGCCAAGCACTGGCAGGCCAAGACCGGCGACAAAGTCACCGTCCAGCAATCCCACGGTGGCTCTGGCAAGCAGGCCCGCGCCGTGATTGACGGCCTCCAGGCCGATGTCGTCACCCTCGCGCTGGCCGGCGATGTGGATGCCATCCACACGGTGGCAAAGCTGCTCCCCGAGAACTGGCAGACCCGGCTGCAAAACAACTCCGCGCCCTACACGAGCACCATCGTGTTCCTCGTGCGCACGGGCAACCCGAAGGGCATCAAGGACTGGGACGACCTCGCCAAGCCCGGGGTCTCCGTCATCACGCCGAACCCGAAGACCTCGGGCGGGGCGCAATGGAACTACCTCGCCGCCTGGGAATTCGCCAAACGCAAGAGCGGCGGCAAGGAAGACGCCGCCAAGGAGTTCGTCCGCGCGCTCTACAAGAACGTGCCGGTGCTGGACACGGGTGCGCGTGGCTCGACCACCACGTTCGTGCAGCGTGGCATCGGCGACGTGTTCATCTCCTGGGAGAACGAGGCCTTCCTCGCGCTGAAGGAATTCGGCAAGGACAAGTTCCAGATCGTGGTGCCCTCCTTGAGCATTCTGGCCGAGCCGTCCGTGTCCGTGGTGGACAAGGTGGTGAAGAAGAAGGGCACGGAAGCCGTGGCCAAGGCCTACCTCGAATACCTCTACTCCGAGGAGGGCCAGGACATTGCCGGCAAGAACTTCTACCGGCCGCGCTCCGAGAAGGCGGCGGCGAAGTATTCCGCGCAGTTCCCCAAGGTGAACCTGTTCACCATTGACGAGGCCTTCGGCGGCTGGACCAAGGCGAAGAAGGCGCATTTCACGGATGGTGGCACGTTTGACCAGATCTTCGTGAAATAGCACGGGCGACAAACGGGGCGGCGGCAGCCCTGCCGCCGCCCTAGCCCTCGGTCGCAAATCTTCCACCGTTCCAACCTCCGTTCCCTCGTTGGGGAGCGGGCACCCTGCCTCACGATGAACTCTCCCTCCTCCCGGCTGTTTGCGCTGGTGTCCCTCCTGGCAGCCGGTCTGTTCACCACCGCCACGGCGGCGGACACGCTGTTAAACGTCTCCTACGACGTGACGCGCGAGTTCTACAAGGATTACAACGCCGCCTTCGTCCAGCACTGGAAGACGAAGACCGGCGGGACCCTCACCATCAACCAGTCCCACGGCGGCTCCAGCAAGCAGGCCCGCAGCGTCATTGACGGCCTGGCGGCGGATGTCGTGACCATGAACAACTTCCTGGACATTGACATGCTCGCCGAGAAGGCCGGCCTCATCCCCAAGAACTGGGCCGGCCGTCTGCCCAACCAGAGCACGCCTTACTTTTCGACGATTCAATTCATCGTCCGGAAGGGGAACCCAAAAAGGATTCGCGACTGGGACGACCTGGTGAAGCCGGGCGTCTCGGTCGTGATTCCCAACCCGAAGACCTCCGGCAACGGCCGCTACAGCTACCTCGCCGCGTGGGGCTTCGCCCTGAAGCAGCACAACCACGACGAGGCCAAGGCCCGCGCGTTCGTCGGGGCGCTCTTTGGCAACGTGCCTGTGCTCGACACCGGCGGGCGCGGGGCCACCACCACCTTTGCCCAGCGCGGCATCGGTGACGCGCTCCTCACCTTCGAGAACGAAGTGGCGCTGACGATCAAGGAACTGGGCGCTGATGGCCTCGAAGTCGTCGTGCCTCCCGTGAGCATCCTGGCGGAGAACCCGGTCGTCTGGGTGGACAAGGTCGTGAAGAAGCACGGCACCGAGGCGCTGGCGAAGGCGTATCTCGAATACCTCTACAGCCCGGAAGCCCAGCAGCTTGCCGCGAAGCACCACTTCCGCCCGCACGATGCGGCGGTGCTGGCGAAGTTCCCGGACCGTTTCCCGAAGCAGGAGCTGTTCACGGTGGATGCGGTGTTCGGCGGCTGGCAAAAGGCCCAGACCATCCACTTCAACGACGGCGGCATCTTCGACCAGATTGTGGTCAAATAACCTCGCTGCGGCAGCCGTGGAATCACTCCCTCCCCATCACGACATGAACACTGCCTTTCTGGCCCAGCCGCCCTCCGCCCCCGTCGCTGAGGCGATGATCCGGTCCCTCGACACGGTCCTGGCCCCGCTCGACGAAATCGCCGCGCGTTCCCCGAGCCTCATTCGGAAGTCGCTGGGCCAGTTCGAAAGCGACGGGCGCACCTACAGCCTGCCGCGTTACGTGTATCTCGGGCCGCAGGGCGGCGGCGATGTCATCCGGCTGGGCATCTTCGCGGCGATCCATGGCGACGAGCCGGCCGGGGCGCTGGCTCTCGCCCGCTTTGTTGCCGCGCTGGAGCGGAATCCGGACATCGCCAAGGGCTATGCACTGTTCATCTATCCGGTCTGCAATCCCACCGGCTTCGAGGACGGCACGCGCCACGCGCGCAGCGGCCGGGATTTGAACCGCGAGTTCTGGAACCACTCGGCGCAGCCGGAGGTCCGGCACCTGGAGAGCGAGATCTACCTGCACGCCTTCCACGGCATCATCACCCTGCATACGGACGACACCAGCGACGGGCTGTATGGATTTGTCAGCCGCGACGTGCTCTCGGAGTTCCTGCTGGAGCCGGCGCTGGCGAGCGCGGAGCGCTTCCTACCGCGCAATCAGAGCCGGGTGATTGATGGCTTCCCCGCCACCAACGGCATCATCAACCGCGGCTACCACGGCATGCTCCAGGCCCCGCCCGGCCTGCCCCAGCCGCCCTTCGAGATCACGTTTGAGACCCCGCACCAGGCCCCGCTGGAGCCGCAGCTCAATGCGTTCTCCGCCGCTCTGCAGACCATTTTGACCGAATACAGCCAGTTCATGGCCTTCGCCCAAAACATCTGACCCGTGGCGGGGCGTCCGCCGCACCATTGTTCGATCCCCGAACAGGCGTTCGCCCCGCTGCGGCCTCCCCTTATGCCGCGCATCTTCAACACCATCACCGAAACCATCGGCAACACCCCGCTCGTGCGCCTCAACCGCACCGCGAAGCAACACGGCGCGCTCGCCGAGGTGCTGCTCAAGCTCGAATTCTTCAACCCGCTGTCCAGCGTCAAGGACCGCATCGGCGTGGCCATGATCGAGGACGCGCTGCGTTCGGGCCGCATCAACCAGGACACCGTCCTCATCGAACCGACCAGCGGCAACACCGGCATCGCGCTGGCCTTCGTCGCCGCCGCGCACGGCTTGAAGCTCGTGCTCACCATGCCGGAAACCATGACGCTGGAGCGCCGCAAGCTGCTGAAGATTCTCGGCGCGCGGCTGGTGCTCACCGAGGGCGCCAAGGGCATGAAGGGTGCGATTGCCAAGGCCGAGGAGCTGCACGCGACGATCCCGAACAGCGTCATTCTCCAGCAGTTCTCCAATCCCTCCAACCCCGCCGTGCATCGGCGCACCACCGCCGAGGAAATCTGGCGCGACACCGACGGTCGGGTGGATTTCGTCGTGGCCGGCGTGGGCACCGGCGGCACCATCAGCGGCGTGGCGGAAGTGCTCAAGGCGCGCCGGCCCGGCTTCCGGGCCGTGGCCGTGGAGCCGGCCAGGTCTCCCGTCATCGCGGGCGGCCAGCCCGGTCCGCACAAGCTCCAGGGCATCGGCGCGGGCTTCCTCCCCGCCAATCTGAACCGCGCGCTCGTGGACGAGGTCATCGGGGTCAACGAGGAGGACGCCGGGCCGCTGGCGCGGGAGATCAACCGGCTCGATGGCATCCCCGTGGGCCTCTCCAGCGGCGCCATCGCCTGGGCCGCGCTTCAGGTCGCCCGTCGCCCCGAGAACGAGGGCAAGACCATCGTGGCCATCATGCCCTCCGGCACGGAGCGGTATCTCTCCTCGTGGCTCTTTGCGGACATCGGCGTGGAAAGTGATTCCCTCGATGATCTGCGAACCCGCCCCTGATCCCTTTTGCCCACCAGACAATGGCGGCTCTCCCACCACAACTGCCCCGGGAAACGACCCCACGCGTGGAGGTTCCTGTGATTGAAATGACCCCTCACACGAACCATGAATGCCCGTCCTGCCTCCCGCGTGCGCCCCGGCCAGTCCGTCGGCGCCTTCACCCTCATTGAACTGCTGGTCGTCATCGGCATCATCGCGATCCTCGCTGGGATGCTGCTGCCCGCGCTGGCGAAGGCGAAAGCCAAGGCCTATCAGATCAAGTGCCTGAACAATTCCAAGCAGATGGGGCTGGCCACCCAGCTCTACAAGGACGACGAGGACGATCGCTTTCCCTTCGGAGCCAACGTCACGGCGGCCAGCGCCGGCGCGTTGTATGACCCCACGTCATGGCCCAGTCAGTTGCTCCGGTATCTCGGGGCGAACACCAACCAGCAGCCCAGGATCTTCGACTGCCCCACGGAGAAGAACGACAGCTCCGGGGCCTTCGGCTACAAGGCGGACTATCGGGCCAACCGCCACATTTTCCGCGACCCGGGCTTCAACACGCCCACCGCCCTGCGCGGCGCGCAGATACCTTGCCCGCACAAGTTCCAGATCATCACCGAGAAGACGGCCGGCAACGGCCAGTTCAGCCTCGCCGCCAGCGGCCTGGACAATCATCGGACCGCCTGGAACGACCCCGGTGCCATCCCCAGCGTGGGCAACTCCGGCGGCATGGTGCGCCACAACTGGAGCATGACGGCGGCCGCTTCGGACGGGCACACCGAACTGCTGAAGATGCCGCCCTACGAGCCAGGCGCGGCCGCGCCTGTCAGCTTCGGCGAACTGGGCGACATCAGTGATGGCAATGCCGGCGAACTCTGGCAGCCCGATGCGAACGTGAAGCTCTTCACCCGCCTGCGCAACGGTGGCGGCGGGTTCTGAGCCACGGCCATGATCGAGGTCCAGCTTCCTGGCTTTGGCGGGCTGCGGCTTGCGCCTCTGGTGCTGGACTATGACGGCACCTTGGCGGTGGACGGACGGCTCCTTTCCGGCGTGACGGCGGAGTTGCGCGCACTGGCGGCGCAATTGCAAATCCACGTCCTGACGGCGGACACGTTCGGCCTCGCCCAAGGCGAACTGGCGGGCCTGCCCGTGAACCTCGTCATCCTGCCTGTGAACTCCCAGGCCAAGGCCAAGCTTGCCCACGTAAAGCGCCTCGGAGCGGCCGCAGTGGTCGCCATCGGGAACGGCCGCAACGACCGCCAGATGCTCAAGGCGGCGGCGCTCGGCATCGCCGTGGTGCAACCCGAAGGCGCGGCCGCTGAGGCCGTGGCGGCGGCGGATCTGGTCAGCGCCAGCGTGCTCCATGCGCTGGCGCTGCTCCACCATCCCCGCCGCCTGGTGGCCACCCTGCGGTCCTGAGCGGGAGGGCTGGCCGTGGCATTGCCGCAGCAGGCTGCGGTTGAAACGGTGTGCTTGAACCACGCTTGCCGTTACTGCGGGCCGCCGCGATTCGCCACCGGCTGACAGGCTTCGCTGCTCCGGGAGGCCGGACCGTTGGATCACTCGTGACCAGGCCCCACCATGCCGCATCCGGACCCCGGTCTAGGCAATTTGCCTAGACGCTCTCAGCCGCCTGCCAAAGAACTTTTAGGGCGGCCACGGATTGCCGCTGCTGTGGCGCGGGCTAGGCTCGGGACGCTTGAAAGCCGCCGTAAAGGACGAACCGGTAAAAGGGCCAGCACTCAACTCTGTCCACAGCGTGAGGGTGGCCTTTCTTGAGGACGGCGGGTTTTCGGTGCGGATCGCGAAAGTGGTGCCGATCCCGTGGCTGGTCCGGCCCCGGGTGAAAAACACCACCCTGCCCGAAATACGATGAATGACGATGTGACCGCCATGGTAGTGTGCCTGGCCTGCCTTGCCGCCTTGTGGGCCTTCCATGCCCTGCGGCGGTCGGTGCACCGGTCGGCGCACAGTTACGGGCAGATGTATCAGCCGGCGCACAAGTCCAAAGATGAACACCCGGCATAGGGCCAACGCCGCCTCCCTGCCTGCCGCTGCCGACCATTCCGGTCGCAGCGGTGGGTTTCCGTTCCAAACGCCTTGGTGAAAATCCAGCGGCGGACCAAAAGAAAACCTGTGAACCAAACCGTAACCGCCCCCCGCCTCCGCTTTGCCACCGCTGTCAAAGGCCGCCGCCGTCAACTGGGACTCACCCAGGCCGAACTGGCACTGCGGGCAGAGATGCACCGCACCTATATCACCGACATCGAGCGCGGCGCCCGGAACCTCTCCCTGGAAAGCATGGACAAGCTCGCCCGCGCGCTCCAGCTTCCCATCAACGAGTTGTTTGGCGGCCATGAAAGCTGCCTGCCGGGCGGCCCTGTGTCCCCGAGCGTGGACATCCTGCTGGTGGAGGACAACCACGACGACCGGGCGCTGGTGCTGCTCGCCTTCCGGGCCGCCCGTATGAAGAACCGCATCCACACGGTGCAGGATGGCGTGGAAGCGATGGATTTCCTGTTCCGTCAGGGGGCCTACGCCGGCACATGGGCGCCGCATCAGGGGCTCGTTGTGCTGCTGGACCTGAACCTGCCCCGCTTGAGCGGCCTGGAAGTGCTGCGGCGCATGCGCGGCGATGCCCGCACCAAGCATCTGCCCGTGGTGGTGCTCACCGCGTCGGAACACAGCCCGGACATCGCCGAATGCCTCCGGCTGGGCTGCAGCCAATACATCACCAAGCCCGTGGGGTTCGAGAATTTCAGCCGGATCACCCCGGGGCTGCAGCTCGACTGGGAGCTGGTTGGCGGGCCGCGCAACGGTGAACGACCCGCGCCGCCGGGCCGGGCTGGCAGCGGCTCTTCCGCCTGACCCCCGGCTCGGGTAGGGCTTTTGCCTAGACAGCGTAGTGCCGTTGCCAAGTTCTTTTTAGGGGGGCTACGAATTGCCGTCCGCCCCGTCCAGCCTAAGGTGTCAGCGAATGAATGTCACCCCTTCGCAGCCCGATCTGAAGGCCGTGACCTCTCCGGTCAGCCCCACCGTAATCACCGCGCTGCCGGCCGCCGGCTTGCCCTCGCGTGCGTCCGGCTGGGAAGTGACCTGCCGGGTGAAGCCCGCCGCCGCCGCGGCATCAAGCTCCAATCTCCCGCGACAAAGCCGAGCCCAGGGCGGCCGCGTTCGCACTCCTCCTCCAGAAGCTCTTCCCTCGCTGCCAGAGGGAAGGGTTCCGGAGGGGGGCGGGGCGGGCTGCCCGCCGAGAACCATGGATGCGCTGCCACAGCGACTGAATTTGCGGCTCGAATTGATTTACGGATGCCAGCCCGCCAGTCCGCTTGATGATTGAACCTTGAGCCCACGCCGCCCCTGGAGGGTCGCATGACCAAGCCACGTCTGCATCGCCGAAGCACGACCGGGTGTAACTCGCCCGTGAATGTCACTTCCGTCCAGAGAGAACCGTTGATGGGCCCGCTGAAGGAGAGCTGCCCAAACCGCCTGATCACCCCATGAAGAAGACCCCCTCGTCAGCCATCGTCACCGAAAAGCAGCCTTCACGCCCCCGCCCGCGCAGCACGGGAACCAACGGTGGACGCCACCAGAAGGCACTGAGTGCCAGCCCACGAACGACGGAGGCCACCCGGCACCACGAACCTAATGGCCGGCATTCGGAGGATGCGCCCATCAACACCACCAAGCTGTTGAACGCGCTGACGGCCCTCAAGAACGGTGACTTCTCGGTCCGCCTGCCGCTCGAATGGACCGGCACCGCGGGGAAGATTGCCGATGCGTTCAATGAAGTCGTCGAGCGCAACGACCGCATGGCTCACGAGCTCGAGCGCATCAGCCGCGTGGTCGGCAAGGAAGGCAAGATCAGCCAGCGCGCCTCCATCGGCGAAGTCACCGGTGCATGGGCCGACTCCGTCACGTCCGTCAACACGCTGATCAGCGATCTGGTGCATCCCACCAGCGAAACCTCGCGCGTGATCGGCGCCGTGGCCAAGGGCGATCTCTCCCAGACCATGGCGCTGGAAATCGAAGGCCGCCCGCTGGAGGGCGAGTTCCTCCGCACCGCCAAGACCGTCAATACGATGGTGAACCAGCTCAGCTCGTTCGCCTCGGAAGTGACGCGCGTGGCGCGCGAAGTCGGCACCGAAGGCAAGCTGGGCGGCCAGGCCAAGGTGAAGGGCGTCGCCGGCACCTGGAAGGACTTGACCGACTCGGTGAACTCCATGGCCGGCAACCTCACCTCGCAGGTGCGTAACATCGCCGCCGTGACGAC
>CAZCBE010000043.1:37585-53097 GCA_964496695.1 uncultured Klebsiella sp. | reverse complement strand
CGGCACCGGCGTGAGCTACCGGTTTTAGCAGGCGCGCGACCTTCAGGTCGCTTCATGGTGCGCCGCTCCTGGGGGGGCGAACGCCTTTGGCGTGCCGACGCAAAAACATTCGGCAGCTTGCGCCGAAAGGCGCCCGAACTCTGAAGCTGCACCACAGGCTGTCACCTCCGTTTGCTTTGAGCCCGAACTCCGAAGTCGGAATGGGTAGCACAGGCTGCCAGCCTGTGCTACCCGGCGGCTGCGCCGCCGATACTTCGGAGTTAGGGATTGACCAGACCAGACATCTCGCCAGGCATGGTCTTCAGTCGCAGCCCCATGGACGGCCACTTCGGCCTCGCGCCCCGCCGGGCTTCGCTGGCATAACCTTCCGGTCCGAACGTTAACCTCAATTCCCATGCTGAAGAAAATCCTGCTCGGCCTCGCCGCCGTCATCGTTGTCCTGCTCATCGTCATCGTCACGCGGCCGGAAGACTTCCGGCTCGCGCGCTCCGCCACGATGGCCGCCCCGCCGAATGTCGTGTTCGACCAGGTGAACGACTTCCACAAATGGGATGCGTGGTCGCCGTGGGCCAAGCTTGATCCGAACTGCAAGGTCACGTTCGATGGCCCGGCCTCGGGCAAGGGCGCGGGCTTCGCGTGGGCCGGCAACAACGAGGTGGGCGAGGGCCGGCAGACCATCGTCGAGAGCCGTCCGGGCGAACTCGTCCGCATCAAGCTGGAGTTCCTCAAGCCCTTCGCCGCGAACAACGACGTGGAGTTCACCTTCCAGCCCGAGGGTGCCGGCACGAAGGTCACCTGGGTGATGTCCGGTAAGAACAACTTCATCGGCAAGGCCTTCAGCCTCGTGATGGATTGCGAGACCATGCTCGGACCCACGTTTGAGAAGGGCCTCGCGAGCATGAAGGCCGTCGTGGAAGCGCCGGCGAAGCCGTGAGCGCTCTCACCGCTCAGGGCATCGCCTCCGGTGGCTGGGGGACATCATCCCTGCTCATTCCGTGACCGCGAGGGTGAACGCCCCCACCATGACCTCCCTCGCCGATCTCGATTCCGCCACCCTCGCGCAGCAGTTCGCCGAGTGGGGCTACAAGACTAGCCACGCGGCGCGGGTGCTGCGCGCTCACTATGCCGGGGGCGAGATCGTGAGTTCGTCCGCACGCGGGCTGCCGCAGGGCTTGGTGGAGCGGTTGCACGCAGCATTCCCGGCCAGCGTGGCGTCCCTCGCAGCTCGGCAGGTGGCGGCGGATGGGACGACCAAGCTGCTGCTGCGGCTCGGCGATGGGCGCACGGTGGAATCGGTGCTGATGCCGGACTTTCGCGCGGACCGGGCGGCCGGGTGCATCTCGTCGCAGGTGGGGTGTGCGATGGGGTGTGACTTCTGCGCCACGACCAAGACGGGCTTCGAGCGCAATCTCACCGCCGGGGAGATCATCGAGCAGTTCCTCGCGCTGCGGCGGGAGGCGAGTGCGGTCGGGCGCAAGCTGCAGACCGTGGTCTTCATGGGCATGGGCGAGCCGATGCTCAACCTCGACGCCGTCCTCACCGCCGTGCGTCGGCTTGCGGACAACGCGCTCGGCGCGCTGGGCTGGCGGCAGATCACCGTCTCCACGGTCGGCATCGTGCCGGGCATCGAGGCGCTCACGGCCACGGGCTTGAACGTCCACCTCGCCGTCTCCCTGCATGCCCCCGATGACGCCACGCGCGCCCGGCTGCTGCCGATGGGCAGACGCTTCCCCATCGCGGACATCCTCGCGGCGGCGGACCGGTTTCAGGCACGGCGCGGTCGTCCGGTGACGATCCAGTATTGCCTGCTCGCCGGGGTGAACGACTCGCTGGAGCACGCGCGGATGCTGGCCGAACTGCTCGGCCCGCGCCGCATGCACGTCAACCTGCTGCGCTACAATCCCACCGGCCTGAGCCTGCGCGGCGTGGCCTACGAACCGTCGTCTGACGAGACCGCCGAGGCCTTCGCCGCCGTGCTGCGTGCCCGCAAGCTCGTGGCCCACTTCCGCCGCTCCCGCGGACCGGACATTGACGCGGCGTGCGGGCAGTTGCGGCGTCGGGCCACCAGTGCAGTGCTTGATTGACCGATCGTCGTTCGTGCAGCGGAGGTCTGTGGCGCGCGGCATTCATGCCGCTTCAACTCACGAAGCACTTTGGCGGTTTTTCGTCTCCCGCGTTCGGACGGTGAAGCGGCATGAATGCCGCGCGCCCCGCCGCAACACGCGACATTGGAATGTCGCGCTACCTGCGCGGCTACTTCAGCGGCGGCAGCTTCGCGCTGTAGTGGACGGCGCGGTGGCGGTTGTCGTCGAAGGCGAAGTGAAGCCACTGCTTGTCCGCGCTCACGAAGCCGTCGGGGTAGTTCAGCCGGCCTTTCGGGCCGTCGCAGGACTCGGGCACGAGCACGCGCTGGTAGGGCCAGGTCTTGAGCCCGTCGAAGGAGATCCACAACGCCATCGGGCTGCGGTGCGCGGGGTTCGGGTTGTGCAGCATCGCCACGGTATCGCCGCCGAGCGGGTAGAGCGTGGCCTTCGAACCGGGGTTGGGGATGTCCGTCTTCACCGCGAATTCCGGCCAGGTCTTCCCGCCGTCTTTCGACTCCGCGTAGTAGAGCACGCCGCCGAGCCGGTCCCCACGGATGATCATGGCGATGCGGCCGTCGCTGAGTTCGGCGAGGTTGTTCTCGGCCCAGCCGTGATAGCGGTCGTCGGTGGTGAGGCGCACGTTGCCGTGCTCGGACCAAGTCTTGCCGCCGTCGTTGCTGATGAGCACGCCGTTGCGCGGGTTGCTGACGTAGTGGCGGAGCGCACCGTGCCAGGGCTTCTCCTCGGCAGCGGGCGGTGGCGTGCCGGCGGGAGGACCGAGGTAATGCTGGAAGGGGATGATGATGCGCCCATCGCGCGCGATGATGTGGTTGCGGATGAAGGTGAAATTCGCCAGCCGTCCCGGGGCCGGCTCGGGTTTGCTCCAGGTTTTGCACGCGTCGTCGCTGTGCACGATCCAGGACTTCCAATCGCGCCCCCAAGTCTGCGAGTGGGTCGAGAGAAAGGCCGTCACGCGCCCGCCGCGCACCATGACTTCGGAGACGCACTGCCCGGTGGTCAGCCCGGAGCGCGGCAGGCCGGTGGCCATCGGCTCCAGCGGGGACCAGGTCTTGCCCTGGTCCGTGCTGCGCGTGATGCCGGTGTAGTTCCGCGGTGAAGGCTCGAAGTCATCGCCCGCCAGCATGAAGAGCACCCACGAGCCGTCGGCCAACTGACGCAGCGTCGTATCGCACACCATCTTGTCCGGCGTCTTGCCATCGAAGGGGATGGACGTCCGGTCCTGCTTCGCATCGGCGACGGCCTGCGCGTCCCATTTCGACGACTTCGCCGGAGCCTCGGCTTTCGCTTTCGGTGTGGTGGGGGCGCGCTTGCCCGTGGCCTGGTTCACGACCACGCGCTGGCGGGCCTGAGGAGAAGTCCACTTGCCCTCGGTCACATCGGCCTCCTTGAAGGTTGCCATGAGAATCTGCTTATCACCCGTGCGCTGGTAATCGTAGATGAGATAGACCGTGCCGTCGGGCGCCTGCACGCCGTCGGGGTAGGAGATGCCGACCCGCTCATCAATCATCAGGCTGCCGCGCCAGGTCTTGCCGTCGTCGTCGGAGAGACGCGCGGTGAGGTGGGAACGGGACTTCTTGTCCGGCGGGTCGTGGGCGACGAGCAGCAGCTTGCCGGAGCTGAGGCGGCGGATGAAGAAGCGCGAGTTCACATGCGGGATGGTCGTCTCGCGACCGGTGGCCCACGTCTTGCCGCGGTCGGCGGATTCGCTCTCGCCGATGCCGTAGCCGGCGCGCACGAGCATCCACAGGCTGCCGTCCTTCCGCTCGACGACCATGTGCTCGTCGAAGACGCGCTTGGGCACCTTGGCCTGGCCGAGCAACGACCACGTCGCGCCCTTGTCCCGCGAGACGTGGACGTTCGCGGCGTTCTCCGTGCCGAGGTCGTGGCGATGGGCTTGGTCCGTGCGATTGTCGGCGGGGCGTTCCCAGACGGAGGCGGGCAGGAGCCACTCGCCGGTGCTGAGGACGGTGGGCTTGTTCATCAGGATGCCGTTGCAGAGGCGGCGTGGCGCGGACCAGCGCGGGGCCTCGTCACCGGAGTTTTCGGTGGTGATGGCCCAGACGCCGGAACGGCCGTCCCACCATTGATACGACTGCGCCCAGAAAAGCCAGAGGCGGCCGTCCGGCGCGTGCCACAGGCAGGGATCGTAGGCGCGCACGGGACCGGGCGGATCGATCACCAGCTTCGGCCCGGACCAGGTCTTGCCGTCGTCGCCGCTGGTCACGAGCACGACGTAGTTGCCGGGGCCTTCGCCCGGCTCGTCGGGACCGCCCGCATACCAGAGCGCCCAGAGCCGCCCGTTCGCCGCGCGCTCAATGCCGGGGATGCCCTGGAAGATGCGCGTGGCGTCCGCGTAGTTCGGGCCGGGGGCGGTGTTGACGGCTTGCGGAACCAAAGCTGCGTCGTTCGCCGGGGAAGGTGCGGCGGCGTGGCTGGCGCAGGCCAGTGTCAGGCCGAGCGCGAGCCAGGCAGTGCGGAAGAGGGACAAGCGTGGTTTCATCAGGTGGAAAGGCTGAAGGCTGAGATCAAGGCGGCGGCAATCAGTGAGTGGTGCGTGGCACGGCTCGGCAATTCGGTGTGAGTGTCAGCGACTTCGTGGCGGGGGACAAGCAGACGTTGGGGTCGCGTTGAACTGAATGAGTGCCCGCGAAACACGCGAAGGGACGCGAAAAGCGGCGGGCAGCGTGATTTCTTAACGCAGAGACGCAGAGAACGCGGAGGATATTTTCCTTCCGTCTCTGCGCCATCTCTGCGGTCTCTGCGTCCTTTGCGTTACAGCGAGTCAGCCGGCCACTTTGGTTGCGGCTCCGCCGCGCTGCGTCTCTGCGTTGAACAGGAATGTTCATGGTCAACTAATGTCGATCCGCACCGTTTCGACGGCCGGACGCGCAAAGCGGGCGAGGACGCCCGCGCTCCCTACTCCAGCCGTCCAAACATGATGCGCTCCTTCCGGCTCGCATCGGTGTCACCTTGCGTCACCACGAGATAGATTGCGCCGTCGTGCTGGTGGAAGGCGGGATACTGAAAGGACTTGGTCGTCTCGAAGCGATACTTCCGCTCCCAGTTCACCCCGTCGCGCGAGACATCCAGATTGAACACGGACCGGGACACGCGCTGCACCTGTGTCGCCTCCTGCCAGCCGAGATAGTAAAGGCCGTTGAAGCGGTCGAAGGTCGGCTTGGAACTCGCGCCGTTCGGCACCGCGGCCCGGAACTCGCCCGGGGTCCAGCGGCGGCCGTCCGGGCTGGTGGTAAAGGTGTAGTTGCGATTGCCGCCCTCTTGCCGGCAGATCGCCAGCCACGAACCGTCCGGCAGCCGGTTCACGGCGGACTCGGTGAGCTTCAGCGCCGCCGGCTCGTTGTAGTGGCCGACCACCTCGAAGGTGTCCATGGCCGCATTCAGCACGGCGAGCGCGTTCTGGCCGCCGGGATAGTTGTTTAGCGCGACGTGGAGTTTGCCATCGAAACGCTTGAAGGAGTCGAAGACATACAGGCCGTAATCCTTCGCCTCGCGCGGGAAGCCCTGCGCCGCCGCGTCCGCGTGAAAACGTTGCGGCGTCATGTCGCCGGTGCCCGCAGCAGTCTTGAGCTGCGCCCGGTGAATCTGGTTGGCGAAGTTCTGCCGCTCCAGATCGAAGTCCATGAACCACGTCACCGACTGCCGCGTGCGCGGGGCCTCGCTCGCGAACCAGCAGCGCAGCGTGCGGTCGTCCTTCTGCAAAATACGCGGCACGAAGCACGCCCCGGCGGGCAGCGTCTCGTTGGCGAACTTCTGCTCTGACCGCGCGAAGGGTATCCCGCGCTCGACGGTCCGCGTCTTCACATTCACCACGGCCATGGCCACATAAACAAACGGCCAGTCCGGGGCCTCGCCTCCACGCACGTCATTCGCCTCGTAAACCACGAACGCCCGATCACCCACCATCACAAACTCCGCGTCATGCGCGCCCTTCACCTCCGGGGCTGACACCTGGAACAGCCCCGCCATGACCTTGTCCCCGGCAGCCTTGGCATCCCAGCCGGGTGGCAGGAGCTTCGGCTCGGCGGCCAGCGCATCCGCCGCCAGCCACACCAGCATCAGCAGGACGGAGAGCACCCGCTTTTGGACTGCGGTGGCAGAGCGAAGCGGCGACACCGCTTTGGCCTCCCGCGGAGCGGCCCGGTGGCGTGAGGGGGACACTCCTGTCCCCCCGACGGCGTGGCGCTTCGCTTCCCGCCGCAGTTCAAGACGGCGCGACCGTGGACAACTCAGGTTCGTCATCATTTGCCGGCCCTGGCTACTTGGCCGCCTGACTGGCCCGCGCGGCCTCCACCGCCTTGTGCGCCGTCTCCTGGAGAAAGCGGCCATAATCCTTGTCCAGTCCCGGTGTAATGAACTTGTTGCCTACCACGCTCTCATTGAAGAGCACCTCAAACCACACGCACGCGCCCAGATACTCGCCCGCCATGTTGGCGTGATGGCCGTCCATGCCGAGCGATTCCTTGCCGTCCTTGCCCTTCGCCCGGCGCCAGCCAACGTGCAACGAATGCGTCTGGTCCGGCAGGGTGGTCTGTTCCTTGTTCTTGTAGTCATACTTCGTGTCCTTTTGGTAGCCCCACTTCGGGTCCGTGTCCGCAAGATGGAAGGCATCGCCCACCGGGAGACGGCGGATGCCCAGCTCCTTGGCGATGGTCGTGTAGGCGCTCGTGAGCATCTTATACATGTCCGCCGCGGTCGCGGGCTCGCCGGCTTTCGGCGTGGTGGGGGAGAAGCGCGGATCATCCACGCGATACGGCCAGGTCTGGTGCATCAGCACCTCAGCCTTGGGCGCGTGCTGCTTGATGTAGTCATGGAGCTGCTTGGCGAACGGCCGGTAGGTCGCGACGTCGTGGCTCTTGATGCTGGCCTGCTGGATGGTCACGAAATCCCACGGCTGGGCGATCAGATGCTGCTTGAGGCTTAGCTTGCCATAGAGGCCGTTGGTGGCCTGCGGGTCCTTCTCGTAGGCCGCCGCCCGGCCCCAGTGCAGTTCCATGGACGCGCCCCCCACCACGATGGGCTGGTGGATGAGCACATGCCCCGCGTTGGTCGTCAGGTTGCCGAGCTGCCGCGTGGCGTTCTGCGAGAAGCTGTTGCCCACCGTGAGCAGGCGGACGGTCTTGACGGGCTTCTCCGCCGCACGCAGGTGGGCGTCGCTGCCGGACGCCAGCAGCAGGCCGGCGAGGACGAGGTGTTTGAGGAACTGACGTGAGTTGATGAACATGGTCATGACTTTCTCTTCAGACGTTGGCGCAGCCGACAGCAGTTACAAAAGCGTAGGCACAACCACCTTCCGCGAACAGCGAAACCGGTCCCTCCAGGGCCGGGGGGCGCATCTGGACACTGCCCCAAAAGCCCCCGGAGCGCGGGTCTGTGACCCGCAGCCACGTCCGAGTGTCCGTCCCGCTGGCCGACACGAATGGCCATGAACGAGGGCGACCGCTCCGGGCAGGTCCAGATACGCTCCAAGGCCGGAGCAGTGCTCCATTCCAAGAATGGGTTCGTTTGGTAAAAACAACCCCTGTCCTCCGTCCCGCCCACCACCCCGACTCGACGCAACTCTCCTGAAGACAATCGGTTGTCCCGATTCGATGGCAGACTGATGCCCGTCCCAATGGCTTCGTTTTGTAAAAACCGCATCGCCGGACCAACCCATCCGTGGGGTCTTCCTCCCAAGCTCCAATTGGCTTCGTTTCGCAAAATGCCTCCTCCCTTGTAGCTAGACATTCCAATGTCGAGACCCTGACTCCCAAACCCGACCTTGGACCTCGGACTTTGGACCGTTGGCGATTGGCGATCTGCGATCCGCCCTCTCCCTCCCCATTCGTGTTGATTCGTGTCCATTCGTGGTTGTCCCTCCCCATCTGTGGTCGCCTTGAATCTGCGGGACCATCCTCGGTTCAAATACGCAACCCCCCGCCCGACCTTGGACTTTGGACCCTTGGACTTTGGACTCTCTCATCCCCCCAACCCTCGCACCTCCTCCACCCTCCCGCACTTGCGCGGCGCAAATTGACTGTCTCCTCTTCTTTGCGCCCTCTGCGCCCTTTCGCGACTAAATCCCCTCCCTCACGGTTTCGCCGCCCGCGGTGCCTGCACCAGCAGCTCATCCAGCACCGCCTCCACATACCGGTCATTCGGCTGGCCGTCGCGCTGCCGCTTGAGCAGGTAGCGCTGGCTGCCCTCGGCGGCGAACTTCCACTCGAAGGTCATGCCCGCCTGCAGGTCCATGCGGCCCGGCTCGGACAGGTTCCAGTAATCCCGCAGCCCGCGCACCGCGTAGAGCACCGTGGCGAGGTCAGCCACATGCCGGCTCTTCGCCGTGCCGCCGAAGTAATGCTCATACGCGCGGCGCACCGGATTGTTCGTGGGAGTCTTGGCCAGGCTCGCGCCGATGGCCAGCCCGCTCGGCACCGAGCACACCTCGCGCCCGGCGAAGACGACCGGCCCGGGCCATTGCTGAACGACGGCGAGCGCCGACACCGCATCCCGCTGGAAGTTCACGTTGCCGAGCTTCAGGTCATCCTTGGGCGGCAGGCCGATGAAGTTGCCGCCCATGCAGACCCACGTCTTGACCTTGCGCCGGACGAGGTCCGGCCCGCTCAGGTGTCCGTCGCTCGCCGGAAGCTGCAGCAGGTTCTTGAGGTTCGTCAGGTAGCCGACGGTCAAGATGACCACCGACTGGTCCGGCTGTTTCTCCAAGACCTCGCGATATACCTGCGTGGCGTCGGCAATCTCTTCGCCCGACTTCACCCCGTGGGGAAACTCCGCCGCCACGCGCGCCGTGAACAAGGACTTCTGCTGCACGCCCCCGCTCTTGACCACTCCCAGCGGCAGGCCGGGCCGGCCATAATACCGGTTGATCACATCCACCGTCGCGATGGACTTCGGGTCGCCGACGCTGGCCACGGTGGCAAGGATTTCGCACTCGCCCAGGTCCGCGAGCGCATGCAGCACGGCCATCGCCCCCGCGTCGTCGCAATCCGTCATCATGTCCGTGTCGAAGAACACCTTCACCCGTTGCGTGGTAGCAGCCGACGTGAGGAGGCTCACTTTGGTATCGGAATTGGTCGGAGCCTGGCTGCTAACGGTTTTGAGCGGACCCAGCGCCTTGCTGATGAGCACCTTGAGCCGTGCCTCGGGCGACACAGCCTTGCCCGCCAGCACGTCCGCCTCGGTGAAGACGGCCATGAGAATCTCGCGCTCCTTCGCCCGCTCGCGGTCGTAGGAGATGAAGATGCGGCCATCCGGAGCCTGAAAGCCGTCCGGGTAGGAAACGCCATTCCGCTCCTCGAAGACCAGGCCGCCCTGCCAGGACTTGCCCTCGTCCTCCGAGAGAAAGGCCGACATCTGCGTGCGGCCCGTGCGCTGGTCGAGCGGGCCGTTCTTCACCAGCAGGATGCGGCCCGAGGCGAGCCGGCGCAGGAAGAAGCGCGCACTGGGGTTCTGGATGACCGAGGCTTTCGGCTCCGTCCAAGTCCGCCCGCCGTCCGGCGAGAACGTTTCCGCGATGCCATACTTCGTCCGGGCCAGCATCCAGAGCCGGCCATCCTTCAGCTCCACCGTCATGTGCTCGTCAAAATCGCTCTGTGGCACCACCACCCCGCCGCGCCGCGTCCAGGTCGTGCCCTTGTCCGTGGAGACGAACCAGTTGGCCATGCGCCACTCGTCCAGTTCGCGGAAGCCCTCGCGCAACTCCTTCGGCCCGATGCGGTCGCGCGTCCACAGCGCGATGGGCATGAGCCAGTCGCCGTTCGCAAGCACCGTGGGCTTGTTCAGCGTCGCCCCATGCCAGAGCCGGCGCGGGGCGGACCAGACCGGGTTCGCGGCGTCAGGGTTGTCGCAGGTGATGGCCCACGCCCCCGCGCGCCCGTCGAAGTAGCCCATGCTCTGGTCGAAGAACAGCCATAGCTTCCCCGTCGGGTCGCACCAGAAATTGCCGACCAGAATGCGACGGCGCAGCCCATTCGGCACATCCGGCGGATCAATCACCAAGCGCGGCGGCGACCACGTCCGCCCCTCGTCATCGCTCGACGCCGCGACGAAGTAGCCCTTGTCACTGTCCCCGCCCCCGACCCACGCCGCCCACAGCCGCCCCTTCTGCGTGCGCTCGAGGCCGATGGTCATTGCATAGTCCCGCTGCGCATCCGAATACTCCGCCCCCGGCGCGATGTTCACCACCGGCGGTTGCATGGCCAGGCCGAGAATCTCCGGCGGCACCGCCGCCCATGCCTGGCCGCCCAGCACGCCCAGCAGCGCAACAAACCTCAACCATCGGCCCAGCCCAGAAATCATGCGGCCAGTCTAGCCGCGCGGCAGCGCGGAGGAAACCCGGATGTTGTTTGCCGCGAAAGGGCGCAGAGGCCGCAAAGCCTCCCCCCTCTCCGCCTCGAACGGGGACCACGGGCCGTGAAACGGCTTTCTTGGCCTGGACATCCAACTGGTGGCGGGCTTGGGAAGCCATTGGGTTGGGGTGAGGTGTCGAGTTCCGCATTCCGCACTCCGCATTGGTTCGGCCGGGGTGTCGCAATGCCTTTCCAACCACCGATGCACACCGATGCGGACGGAGCACTCGAACGCAGCGCCCCCAAGCTCTTCTCCCTCTCCGCCTCGAACGGGGAGAGGGCCGGGGTGAGGTGTCGAAAGCCCTTTGAACCACAGATGGACACTAATTCACACTGATGCCAAGGGCTGAAAGCCCGACAGATGATAGCCCAGGGCAAAGCGAGTCTGAGAGCGTCGCCCTGGGTTCAGATCCCCAAGAATCTCCAAGCCCCGTAGGGGCGACCCAGCCTCAGGCCAGCGCGCGACGAATCCGCGCCGCCAGCCTCCCCTCGCGCTCGTGAGCCGAGCCACATCCGTATCCTTGTTACCGTGCCAGCGAATGCGCGCCATGGTCGCCGCCCCCTTGGCCTTGGTGAAAGCGTCAGGCATCCACAATCAAGCTGCCAAGGAGCGAAACCGATCAAACTCCTTTGGCAACAACGCGAGCATTTCATCGCAGGTCATTCCGTAGAGGTAGAATGTCAGGTCGAGTTGGTTGAACAGGGCTGCCAGCCTGCGGGCCGCCCCCTTAACATCGGAACCGGCACCACGCTTGAATGAACCAGTCGTCGAGTCGTAATAAAGCCGCGTCGCCACGTCTGCGACGGCATGGTTCGTCACAAGTTCTTTTCGTGAGGCGAGCTGTTCCGCGATTTCGCCGGGCTTCCAGAGAGGGTTGCACAGCATGGCAATCGCCCGCTCCGGCTGGTTTCTATGCGCCCGCACAATCAAAAACGGGCCGACCAATAGATGGCGGTAGAAACGCTGGTGATTATCCAAAAGGGGAACCAGCCGCGCCTCGTCCTTCGGGTTTCGCCTTCCATTTCCATCCGCCGGACAGACTTCATCGAAGTAGAAAAGCGTAAGCCAAGTCCACAAACCCTGGTCGCGCTCCGGCAATTGAACCTTCGCCGCATCGAGCAACTCGTTCAGAAAACGACCGGCCTCCAGCCGATTGGTGAAGCTGCGCGGCGTAACTTCCACGCCACCTGGCATCAGCTCGGTGAGCGCGGGGTCTTGCAGAAGCTCCACGGGCGGCGGCAGTGTCGGATTCAGCGTCAGACCGGCGCGATATGAGGCGAACGCGGTCATCCCGTCCTGATTGAAGCGATGCAATTTCATTGGCGGCCCTCCTCGTCACAAGTGCGGTCCCATGTGGAGCGCAGTTCGAGCCTTCGGCAGAACGCGCTTACTGCCTCCTCAATCCAGTTCTCCCGGTCACCCCTTATGTCAGACGGTGGCACTGGCCCCAAGCCGCCGAGACTTTTGGCGAAGCGCACCCAGTCCGCCGCCCATCCGCCTTCCTCCTCGTCCTCCGTCCAACCCTCCTCGAACAATGCCCGCGCCAGCATTCGGCGCAGGACTTCGGGGTAAACCAGGGCGATAAAATGCGGCGAAGTGGCCATCGTCCTCCAACTCGGCTTTGCATCAATGTTCACCAGCAGGCGCGGCGGGTCGTTCTCAAAATCCAGCTTCCAAAGCTGCTGGCCAAGCGCGTCAGGCACTGGCTCCAGCAAATGCCGCCGCCGGTCGTCCGCCTCGCCCGCCTTCACGAACGGAATCCCGTCCGCCTCCCCGAGCAGCTTGTGATGCTCCAACCCGGCCGGTTGCACCACTCGCACGCGGAAGAGCACTCCGTCGGGCACATCGAATTCCAGCAGCCTACGGTCGGCAGGCACGCGCAACGCAGACACCGTGCCCCATGACCATTGCATCCACAGGTTTTGCCGGTGTGCTTCAACCCAGACTTCAGCGTTGCGGGGGAAATGATGGTCGGCCAGCCGCAAATCAGCGTCGAAGACCCAGTCTGTCGCCTCTTGGCGCAGCGCGATGGAAACATCCTTGCGCCCAATCTTGCGCCGGCCTGTGTAGTTAAATGTCCGCTTCATTCTCTCCTCTCAATTCGTTGGCTCGCACCACGAGGTCGCGCCTCGGGTCGAAACCAGAGACCGAGAACTGGAAATCGGGCTTCTTGATTTCCAACTCAATGGCGTTTCCTTCGGTGCGCGAAACTTGAATGCCATTCGTCTGGTCCACCCGTAGCGGCGCTCGATTGAACGCGAAATCGTCGGACGCCCACCGCTTGATGGCGTTTCCTCGCCGCACAGCGTAGCCCGCTTCAATCCGAATCTTTAGCGGAAAGGATTCAATGGGCGTGTTGCCGGGTCTCAAACTAAACCCGCCCTTTACGGGCTGGAGTTCAAATCGCCTTGGCTGTGGCGGCGGGAGTGGTTTCGGCGGTGGCGGCGGAACCACGGGCTCCTTCTTGTCCTTCTCAGGCCTTTTTGCTGGTTCGGTTGGGCCCTCTTCCGTCGGTAAGTAAAAGATGTGGAGGAGCAGTGTCGGGTCTCCCTTGGTTTCGGCCGCATGGAGTCGCTGCAGGATTTCGTAAACACTTCGGGTCACGAACTTGATGGTTTCGGGCCCGCGAACGTATTTGTTGTGGAACTTGGGCGAATCCTTCTGCCATTGCGTGTGGTTGACGCCCTCGGAGTCGCCGAGCAAACCCGCCAATGGCGGGTCGTCTACAACTACAAGTGAGCGGTTCCCCGGCATGTGCTGGCCTCGGACGTCCGTGATGACGATGCCATCTCGAAGAAAGATTGGCCTGTGCCCGGCGTCGCGGCATGAGGCGACATACACGGTGAAGAAAGACATGCACTCTTCTCTGCCCTCATTCTTCGTCCGCACCCTCACTGGCACTCTAATTTCCACACGCTGGTCGGTTTCCAACCGCGACCGGATTTCGGCGAGCTTGGGTTCGGGAAGCAACTGCTCCGTGAAGTCCTTCCAGCTCGGGCGGGCCGTTTCTGACAGCGTAATTCGCTCCGCTGGTATCGCGGTCGAGGCCCAGCTTGCGAATTCGATCACGGCGGCTTCCGGCGCTGGCAGAAGCAAGCGGTGCGTCGGCAACGTCTCGGCATCGATCCGCAAAGCCTCCCCTGGAGCTTCCAAATCAACGACCAACTCGCCGAGTAGAATGGGCCAGAAGAAACTGCGGACAATGCCGCGCTTGATGTCCAGCGCATTCACCCGCTCATCAACCGAAGGAACAACGATGGATAGGCCGGTTTCGTTTCCACGCTTAAGGCGAAAGACGCTTTCAAATATGCTGATGAATTGCTGGTCCGTGACTGGCTCCACTGCCTTCTCGTCTCCGTCGCGGCACCCGAACCAACCGTCCGGTTCGTAATCTTCTTCGCCGATCGAATGAGTCCGCACGACGGCCGAACCCATCAGCACGCGGGTCGGATTGTCCGCGCGCACTGTTAGCCCGAACATGGCGTGCAACCGGCTGGCCGTTGGGAACACTTGTTTACCAATGCCCCACCGTCCGAGGTTTTCGCCGCTCTTGGCCGAGCGCCCTTCAGCGCGGAAGAAGCTGAAAAATGCGTTTTGCTCGGCCCGTTCCAACCGCCACTCGTTCACATCGCCGGTCAGTCCTTTGGTGCCGAAGTCCTCGAAGACCAAATAGCCGGTGTCGTCGGCAAACAGTGCGTTTAAATTGGGGCGGCTCAGCCCGCGTGAGAAGTTTTGCGGGGCCGAACCGAAATGACCTGCGAGAAACTGGCGGACTTCGGCCGGGGCGTTCGGGACGAACCGAATCTTGACCGTGATCTGTCTCACGTCGCCCGTGTCACGTCGGGCCGCGTCGAGCGAGTTTTGGATGCCCTCGCGCACAAGCGCCTCGCTCAAGTTTTCCAAGCTCTCAGCGGTGAAGAAGGCATCGTTGGCGGAGTCCCTCATGCGGGTGCATGCCCGCCGACGGTTGAAGTGCCATTGTGGGTTCATTGTGGCGTTCTCCTAGCTCGCGGTCAATTCATCGAGAGCCCTTCACTACGGTTGGTTTCAAATTGCAGGATGTGCCTCCGCAAGGCTGCTCGCTCACGCGTTACACTCTCGGCAAGGCCCGGGTTGCGATGGCACATGCCTGCCATCTGCGCTTCCGAACAATAGAATTCTTCCTCGGTCATTTTCTTGCTCCGAAAGCGCCGCCAGGCTTCGCGAGCAATAGGCGCAAGAATCACTGGCCAGCCACTCCGTTCGTAGAAAGGCGCAAGCAGACGTGGTTCAAGTTTGCTGACCCGCTGATAGTCTTCCAGGCCGTCGCGCAAAATGGTTTCACCATGGTCCAGTGCGCTGTCGGGATGAAGCCCCGCATACAGGAATGCGATTGCGAACCACGCCCGGTTGAATTCCTCGCCGTCGCGGTGTCGAAGCGCAAGTGGAGGCAAGTCCAGGAGGGGGCGCAGCCATTCGACTGCCTGCGTTTCATTTTGCGGGACAGGGTTGAGTTCCCATTGCACTGGCCCCGCCTCGACCTGCTCACCGCACAGGAACGCCCGCAATTCCTCGCCGACTGCTTCCGCCACCAGCGGCGGCACGGCGTTTCCGATAAGCCGGAACTGGTGCGTGCGTGCCACCGGGAAACGAAACCAGTCAGGAAAACTCTGGATTCTGGCGGCTTCTCGCGGTGTGAGTGAGCGGTTCTGCGTTGGGTGGATGAATCCCAGCCCGTCCTTGCTAAGGTGCGCGACGATGGTGGAGCAGAGCTCCTCGCGGTGCTGGCGCTTGTAGCGGTCGGTGAAGCAGGTTCGCTTGTAGAGGAATTCCATTTTCACTCCGCGCGCCTCGGCTTCGCCGCTGTGTTCGCCCTCGCGCAGACAGGCGAAGTCCCGCAAGTCCTGCTCGTTGTGCGGACGGGCACGATGGATGGTGAGTTTTGGCGCCTTCCAAACCTCCAAGATGTTTTCGAGGTAGTGCCCTGCGTCCCCCCCCCCCCCCCCCCCCCCCCCGGGGGGGGGGGGCCGGGGGCGGGGGGGGAGGGGTGGGGGGGGCGAGGGC
>CAZCBE010000043.1:0-37575 GCA_964496695.1 uncultured Klebsiella sp. | reverse complement strand
CGGGGCCGTTTGTTTGGGTGTTTTGGCCCCATCACAAACCCCAAATTGTTTTTGGGGGGGGGGCCGGCCCCCCCCCCCCCCCCCCGCGCCGCAACGTGCGCCGCACGCCGATCGAGGTCATAATCGCTTTCGTCCTCACCTGCGCCAGCAGCCAGCTCGGGCAGGTCGCCGATGGCATCCCAAAGTTTTGGCGCGAGGTGGCCTCCCGTGCGCGCGGCGGGGCCAAGTTCACCAGGAAAGTAACCGGGAATGTCGTTGCGCACGCCGATGATAAGTTGGCGGCGGCGTGTCTGCGGAACGCCGAGCTTCCAAGACTCCTCTACCTGCGCCTGCACGCGATAGCCAAGCGCGCGGGCTTCCGCCTGAACCAATGTGAAAAACTTGCCCTTGGCTGCGCTCTGGATGCCAAGCACATTCTCCATCACGAACACTCGCGGGCGGAAGGCGGCAATGTATTCGAGAAAGACCCGGAAAAGGTAGCGCCGCTTGTCTTTGCGAACACGAGGACCGTGATTCGCAGAGTCCACTTGTCGCACCGTGCTGTAGCCCTGACACGGCGGCCCGCCCACAATGACATCAACAGAATTGACGCCCAGTTTTGCCGCGAGCTTGTCCGGTGGAAATCGAGTCAGATCTTTGCGAAGCGCAAGCGTGTCTTTTGTGGAGTTGGCTTTGAACGTGGTGATGGCTTCCTCGTTGAAGTCTATCGCGGCCAAAACGCGGAAGCCTGCTCGCCGCATTCCAAGGCTGAAGCCGCCGCAGCCGCAAAACAGGTCGAGGCAGGTGAGCGAGTTGGTGGTTGGATTGGTTGCTGCTTCAGCCATGAAATCTTGATTCCTTCTTCAACGCCTTGAACTCCGGGTAGGCGGAGATTAGTCCGACCTCATGTCCTCCGCCAGTGCTATATTGGGGGACATGATGACCCCGTTTTCGGTGGAGGCGGAGGGGAAGTGTTTGATATTCCGGCCCCGCTTCAAGGTCGCAATTTGCGACCTTGAACGTAGCTTGGCCTGTTCGTTGAGGCGTTTGCTCGGCACTCCGTAAAGCCGGGCCAGATCGTCCGCCAGAATCACCTTCTGGCCGTGCACGGTCAGTATGCGCGACCCGATGCTCTCCTTGGTTTCCAGAATGCGCAGGGGGATTATTCATGGCGGCTCAGCCAGGTGGTCTGCGGCGGGCCGCCATGGGCGCTCACGCCGGTGTGGCTGACGAGCCGGCTCCAGTGCGGCAGGGCGTCGGTGCGGGGGATGTGACGGGGTGGCAGGTGCCGACGCAGGTAATCCCACGGGGCCATTTCCGGGGCCAACCGCTCCGCGAGCCGGGCGATATGAAGCAAGACCGGTTCGCATCGCTCCTGGACGGCGAGCCGGCACAGAAGGGCGGGGTCCACCCGCGGTGAGCTGAGGAGTTGCGCCGCCACCCTCAGCCGGTCCAAATCGTATGGATGGTGGCCCAGGCAGAGCGCCACGCCGATTTCCTCGTCGCTGATGGCCGGGGAGTCCGGTGGCAGCGAGGGATCGAACGCCCGCTGATAGTGGGTGGCACCCCGCTGGACGGCGACTCTGAGCAGCCAGGCAGCCACCCGGTCGTTCGCGCCACTGGTCCGCGCGATGCAATGCAGCAGGCCGGAGACGTGCGGGACCTCGCCGAGTTTCCAGGCGAGCGTCGGAGCAAACGGCTGTTCCTTCAGTTCCATCGCGGTGAGGCTATCAGGAGAGGACTCCGGTTGAACGGCATTATGCGGAGATCCGGTGTTATTTGAGCCAGTTGATCTTGATCTCCTTCTCCAACGCCTTGAACTCCAGGTCACCGGTGACGAGGTCGGCCTTCTTCTCCTTCGCCAGCGCGGCGGCAAAGGCGTCGGCCAGGCTGAGCTTGAAGCGGGCTTTGAAGCTGGCGGCGGTGTCCGCCAGCGAGCGGGTGGCCGGGTGGAATTCTATGGGGAGGCTTTTCAGCACGTCCGCCGCCTGTTCCCACGCCTCGGGGCCGTCCTTTTTCAGCAGCATGTATTTCACCTCGGCGTAGTTCACCTCGGTCATGTGCAGCGGGCGGTCGGCACTGGCGGCCTTGTGCAGCAGTTCGCGCACGGGCACGCCCACCTCCTCGCCTCGAAAGAAGGCGAGCAGGGCGTGGGCATCAAGGACGGCGGCGGCCATTTATTTGTCCTCCAGTTCGCGCTCGTCGCGCTTGTGCTCCGCCCATTCTTCGGCGAGGGGCTTCTCACCCGGCTTGCGCTTCAGGAGTCCAAAGCCCCGCTCAATGGCCCAGCGGGTGACCGGCTTGAGCAGGATGCCCTCGGGGGTGGCCTGCACGACGGCCTTGGTGCCGTCCTCGATTTGAAATTCGCGCCGTAACCACGCGGGAATGACGACCTGCCCCTTGGTGGTGAACCAGACGTGGTCGGATTTGGTGGCGGTGCTCATTGTTAAAATCCTACTAAATAATAAAAGTCCGTCAAATACTAAAATGTCCTACTTTTAGATTGATGGCAGGTTTTGCCCCGAAGCCGAGTTGGCGGTGAGGCAGCGCCTCGTAGCGCCGGCCTCCGTCCGGCCGTGCCGCAAGCGTCCTCGCTTGCCCGGCGGGTCGAGACGGGGCACTGCGCAGAGCGTCCGCCAACGAGCCGCCCCGGAGCGCGGGTCTGTGACCCGCAGCATTTTCCGAACGCCGGGCGCATCCGCTGGAACGAACGTTGACGACCGATCAACGCCGCTACGGGCCGCAGACCCGCGCTCCGGGAGCCTCCTCTCACCCCCTCCAGCCTCCCCCAAGCCCATTCTTTCCGCTGGACGCTTTCCTCGCGAGCCGTTAGACAGTCCCCCGCGTCGCCGAAAACGCCTTGGCCCGTCTGCGGATTCGTGCGAAGCAAACCAACTTTGCGCGGTGGTCCGAAACGGGGCTTGACGCCCTCCGGCACGTCGCCTACAGACAACCTAACTTAAACGAACACACCATGGCTGCTGACCAACCCATCGAGCAAAAGGTAAAGGACATCATCGTCGAGCAGCTCGGCGTCAACGCCGACCAGGTCATCCCCGAGGCCAAGTTCATCGAGGACCTCGGCGCGGACTCCCTCGACACCGTCGAGCTGATCATGGCCTTGGAAGAGGAATTTGGCATCGAAGTCCCGGACGAGGAAGCGGAGAAGCTCATCAGCGTCGGTGACGTGGTGCGCTACATCGAAGACACCAAGAAGTAGGCGGCAACGCCTTCGCCGGGGCAGCCGGGCTGATACCAGCGCGCTGCCCCTTTTCTTTTATGGCAAGCCACGGGTTTGAACGCAGGGTCGTCATCACGGGCCTCGGCACGGTTTCCGCGCTGGGGCATGACATTGACACGTTTTGGTCGAACATCATCGCCGGCCAGTGCGGCATTGACCGCATCACCGCCTTTGATCCGGCGGCCTACGACTGCCAGATCGCGGCCGAGGTGAAGAATTTCGACCCGAATCCCGCCTTCCCCTCGCCCAAGGAAGTCCGCCGCACCGACCGCTTCGCCCAGTTCGGCATCTACGCCGGCTGGCGCGCGTTGCAGGACTCCGGCATGGACCTGGAAAAGCTGGATCGCGACCAGATCGGGGCCTACATCGGGTCCGGCATCGGCGGCCTCAAGACCCACGATGAGCAGCACACGGTGCTCATGAACAAGGGGCCGGGCCGTATCTCCCCCTTCCTCATCCCCATGATGATCCTGAACATGGCCTCTGGCGTGTTCAGCATGTATTACAAGCTCCGCGGGCCGAATCTGGCCACCTGCTCCGCCTGCGCCACCAGCACCCACGCCCTCGGCGAGGCTTGGCGCACCATCAAGATGGGCGATGCCAACGCCATCTTCGCCGGCGGCACCGAGGCCACGGTCTGCGAGATGGGCATCGGCGGCTTCGCGGCCATGCGCGCCCTCTCCACCCGCAACGATGAGCCGAAGCGCGCCTCCCGCCCCTTCGACAAGGACCGCGACGGCTTTGTGATGGGCGAAGGCGCGGCCGTGATCGTCGTCGAGGAACTCGAGCACGCCAAGGCGCGCGGTGCGAAGATCTATTGCGAACTCGTCGGCTACGGCAACACCGCCGACGCCAACCACCTCACCGCCCCCGCCCCCGGCGGGGAAGGCGCGGCCCGCTGCATGAAGATGGCCCTCCGCAGCGCCGGCCTCCGCCCCGAGGACATCTCCTACATCAACGCCCACGGCACCAGCACCCCGCAGGGCGACGTCTGCGAAACCCAGGCCATCAAGACCGTCTTCGGCGACCACGCGAAGAAGCTGGCCGTCAGCTCCACCAAGGGGGCCACCGGCCACATGCTCGGCGCGGCCGGCGCGGCCGAGATGGCCCTGTGCGCCAAGGCCATCCAGACCCAGATCGCCCCGCCCACGCTGAACCTGGACAGCCCGGACCCCGAGTGCGACCTCGACTACGTGCCCCACACGGCGCGCGAGATGAAGATCGAGGCCATCGCGAACAACTCCTTCGGCTTCGGCGGCCACAACGCCACGGTGATCGCGAAACGGTTTGTAGGGTGATTGTTGACGCTTCCCAGCAAGGGCTGGTTTAAGCCCTTGCCATTGGGGAATTCCACGAAGGTCAGTTTCCCCGCCGTATTATACCAATTCCCAATGACAATCGGTGGGATGGCTGATGAGGCGCGCGACGCCCATCTTCTCCCTCTCCCTTCCTCGGAGGAGGGGAGAGGGGTGGGGTGAGGGGTGCCGTCCGGCGACCCTCTACCGACTGGCATTGGGAATTGGTATTGCTTCCTGGGGGGGACATGCCTCCGCTTGGCCCTTCCCCGATCCGTGTCCATCCGTGTTTATCCGTGGTTCAACTTCGGAGGGCGGGGTCAAACAGTGCGGCCGGATTCCGCACGTAGTAAATATCCCACGCATCCTCCGCCGTTGGCACAAACCCATGCCGCTGGTAAAAGCGGTTCGAGGGGCTGTCCCTGAGTGCCCCGAGCCGGACCGGCAATTGCCGGGCGTCACTCTCCGCCAGCAGCCGCCGCAGGACAAGCGAACCGACCCCACACGACTGGCAGTCGGGATGGACGTAAAGGTGGTCGAGCTGCAGGCCGTCTGCGACCGGGCGGAAGGTGTAGAACCCGACCCGCCGTCCCTCAAACAGGATGAACTGCGTGTGCTCCGGGTGGAATGAGTTGCGGAGCCGTTCGCGCGCCCGCTCCGGGTCGAAACGCCCGACCCGCTCCAGACTCTCGCGCATGGCGGCAGTCCGCAGCTCCACCAGTTCCTCGAAATCAGCCACCGTGACGGCGGAGAACGAAACGGTGGGGCTGGCCGGGCTGCTCATGGGTCCGCCTTCAGCCTGCCATCCACGGTAGGGCCATAGGAATACAGGGAATCCACGAAGGGGGCTGGCGGTGCTCGGAATTCCAGCCCGCGGGAGTCACCGCCCCAGCCCTGCCGCCCCCGCCATCTGCGTGATGAGCTGCCGCCCAAACGTCAGCCGGTCCTCCACCGTCGGCAGCCGCCCGAGCTTGCCGCTGGGGCCGACGCGCAGTTCCATCAGCGCGACCGGCACGCGGTGCTCCCGCCACAGCACATTCGTGGTGTTGCCCGGGCCGGCGAAGATGCCGAGCTTGCGCGAGGGATCGAAGCTCGTCTCCGCGACAAGCCGAGTGAAGAGCTGCTGGAACTTCGCCTGGCCCGGCTCGTCGTCCACCATCGTGTCGAGATACTCGGCCGTCTCGGTGTTGTGCAGGTTCACCATCAGGTCAATGGGCTGGCGCGCGTGCGCGGCGAGGATGGCCTGCTTCACATACCAGATCTCCGGCATCAGCTTGAGCCAGCGCGGGTCGCGCAAGTCCACCTTGTCCCAGTGGCGGTTCACGTCCCAGCCGTGGGCGTTGAACCGCACCTTGCCCAGCGCGCAGCCGTCCGGGTCCATCATCGGCGTGAACTTGAAGATCACCTTGTCCCGCAGCGCGCGGGCCTCCGGCTCGTTCGACGTGACGAAGCGCAGCGCGCCCTCCATGACGTGCGAGGTCCCGGCCTCCCACGCGTGCTGGCGGGCCTGGAGCCAGACCACTTTCTTCGTGTCGTCCGGCCGCTCGAAGCTCGTCACGGTCACCAGATGCAGTTCACGGCCCAGCGCTGTCCGCCCGATCACCTCCAAGCGCGCGTGCGGCGTGCGCTCCACTTCGCCCAGCAGTTTCAACAGCCTCGCGTGCGGATACGGCGGGATGTGCGCGAGCCAGACGGTGCCCTGCGCGGGCCGGAACTTGAGCGTGGACTCCTTCTTCTCCGCGTCCCACTCGATGGCCTCGGTGTGCTTCCAAGTCTCACCGTCGTAGCTGAACACGGGCCGCAGCGTGGGTCCCATCGGGCACGCGCCGGGCTTGTCGTTGTATTCGCCCACCCAGTCCGTGAAGGTCAGCGTCAGCTCGCGCCCGGCCACGTTGTCCATGCGGAAGTAGAACCACGTCGTCTGCCGGTTGCGCCCGCGCTCATCGTATTGCCCTTCGACGTGCAGGCGAAAAGCCGCGTCGCCGAGCTTCTCGATCTTGGCCAGCGACGCACCCTCGAAAGCCTTGTTGAAGGTGACGGGCGGGAGTTCCTGGGCGGAGGCGAAACCGGCGGTCAGCAGCAGTGCGGCCAATAGCGAGAGGGTCTGCATGGCAACTAAGGAACAATGCAAACCTCCGGGAGGCAAACCTCAAAACGATGCATTCAGCCCCAAATCGTCGCCAAGTCACTGAAGGCGCCGTATGCCTTATTCGTGGCGCGCGGCATTTATGCCGCTTCACCGTCCGAACTAGGCGCACACGCGAACACGCTGGAACGCAGCACCGTGATGCGGCGTGAACGCCGCGCGCCGCCAAGTCACGCCTTCCCCAGCATCTGCGCATACGCCCGGTTGATCTCCTTGCTCCGCTCCTCTGCCTGCGCCTGCTCCGCCTCCCCGAGCCCCGCCACGCGGTCAGGATGGTGCTCCTTCATCAGCTTCCGGTAGGCCTGCTTGATCTCCTCCTCGGAGGCAGTGGAGGCCACGCCCAGAATCTCATGGCTGCCGGATGGACGGACTGTTTCAACCACCGGGACGTGGTGCCGGCCATCCGGCCGGTGCTCGATCTGCACGCGGCCCTGGCCGTCCGTGCGGGTGCGATAGGGCGCGCCGCAGAGCGGGCAGTTGAAGAGCACGCCCCCGCGCAGGTTGCGCAGCCGGAACTTCCGCAGGCACTCGACGCACCGATACGACGGTGGCTTGGCGGACTGCGGGCCGCGCGGCGCGGGCGCGGGTTCGTCGTCGGTTCGGGCTGCGTCAGGCATCGTGGGCGTGTCGGCCCAGCGGGGCGGCAGGCCGAATTGACGCCGCAACTCGCTGTTCAGACTCACGCCGGGCGGGGCCGATTCCAGCAGCATCACGCCGCGAAGCAACCGCAATTCCGCGAGCGCCGCCGCCAAATCCACGTCCGGCAGCGCCCGCGCCAGGTCCCGGAGCGACACCCGGCTCGCATGGCCATGCAGCTCGAACAGCACCCGCGCGCTGCGGGCGAAGTCCATCCTCCGCCAGCCCCGCGCCCGCCGACCCGCCGCCACGCCGGCCAGCAGCAGGCGCGGACCGGAGTAAAGCACCTCCGCGAACACCCCCGCCACCGCCTTCAGCACCTGGCCCACGTTCAGGCTGTCCCGCCAGTCCAGCTCGCCGAGCGAGAGGAACGCCTCGTGATCGCTGCGCGCATTTCCCGCAAACAGCAGCAAAATCACCCCGGCGGTCAGCAAGGTGAAGAGCGGGGCGTTGAACTCAACCTCCAGGCCACGCCCCAGCACGGCGCTCGTGCTTTCGGCGAACTGCACCGCCCCCGCCATCAACACCGCCCCCAGCCCGCCGCCCGAAAGCAGCAGGATCGCCCCGCCGGCGAGGCTGCCACCCAGTGCGAGCCACCGCTCCCGCCGCCGCTCCCGGCCAGCGCGGCGGCGCAGCCAATGTTCCAGTGCCCGCGCTTCCATGGGTCGGTGACCGCATGTTTCATGCCGCGCAGCAGGGGCGGACATTCCGGAGCCTGGGCGGTGCCCCACGCCCGCCCGGCGAGGGCGCCCTTTGGCGGGCTTCGGAAGCGAACTTCCGGTTGCCGCCCGGCCTGCTCCGCGCGACTGTTTCCCTCGGCCCGGATGGGTCCGCGCCCTTCGCCCCCTCCGATTCGGATGAAGGATGCAAGCCTGAAGACCGTCAGGGTGCCAGTAATTCGTGCCATCAACGTCCCAGCCGCATGTCCGTCGCCCAACCTGAAACCACCCCGCAGCCCGGTCCGACGCCGTCTGCGCCCACGTCCGAGCTGTTGCGGGAATTACAGGGGCTGGTGGAGCGCAACACCCGCTATTGGAAGCGGCTGATTGTGCTGGAGATGGTCGCCGTGCTCGTTGCCGCCCCGCTGGCCTATCTGTGGGTCGTCTTCTCCCTGGACATTCTGGTGCATCTGCCCCGCTGGGGCCGCATTGCCACGAGCGCGGTGTTCGTCCTCGTGCTGGCCGGGCTGGGCCGCTGGATTTGGCGGCGGTGGAAGGAGGTCCGGCTCACCGAGGATCAGGTGGCCCTGGCCATCGAGCGGCAGACGCCCGGCACGAGCAACCAGTTGATCAACAGCCTGCAAATCTCGCGTGAGTCAGGCGTGGCTGGCAGCGACCCCGGCATGGCGGTGCTCCGCGAGAACCACGCCTCGCTCCAGCGCATCCACCTCCGCCAGGCGGCCAAGATGCGTCCGGCGCTCATCCGTCTCGGCATCGCGGCGGTGGTGGTCGGCATCGGCGTCGGCTTCTACGTCTTCAAGCAGGCGCACTTCACCAACGCCGCCTCCCGCATCTTCCAGCCCTTCGCGAAGATCGCCCCGCTGTATCGCACCACCTTGCAGGTCGAGCCGGGCGATGTGCAGGCCGTGCCGGGCAGCGCGGTGACCATCCGCATCCGCATCCAGGGCCAGCGCCCGGCGAAGCTCGCCGTGCTGCAGTCCATGGGTGAAATGCGGAATGCGGACCAGGTGGCCGTGCCGGTGGGTGCCGATCATGTGCAGTTCACTTTTCGCAACCTCCAGCGGTCGCTCACCTACACCGTGTCCGGCGGCGACTACACCACGCCGGTTTACAACATCGAGGTGCCGCTGCCGCCCCAGGTCAATCTCGTGCGCGCGATGATGCACCTGCCCGAATACACCCGCGTCGCCCCGCAGAAGCTCGAGACGCACGGCGGCGATCTCGAGGCGTTGCAGGGGACGCGGGCGCAGGTGACCTTCGTGCTCGACCAGCCGGCGGATACCGCGACGCTGCTGCTCGACGGAGCCGGCTCCGGCAAGCCCGTGGAGTTGAAGCGCCTCAGCCCGACCGAGTTCGGTGGCGAAATTCTCTTCAAGCAGGTGCTCGGCTATCAGGTGCAGGTGCGGCGCGGTCAGCAGGCGCCCGGGCCGAGCTTGAAATACGGCCTCCGCGTGCTGCCGGACCAGCCCCCGCAGCTTTCGCTGGGCGGCCTCGAAAAGCTGACCGAAGTGCAGCTCGGCGCGGAACTGCATCTGAAGCTCAACGCGACCGATGACTTCGGGCTGGCCGAGGCCGCGCTCGTGGCCCGCCGCGCGACTTCCGCCGCGAATTCCAAGACCGGTCCCCAGACGAGCGAGGACGGCTGGCAGACCGTGGCGAGCTGGCCGCAACTGAACCTGGCCCGTGAGTTTAAGTTCGACCAGACACTCGCCGTCGCGGCGCTCGGGGCGGTCGAGGGCGAGCGGGTCGAGCTGGCGCTGCGCGCCCGAGACGCCGACCCGGCGAAGGGCAAGGCCTGGACCACCAGCGAGCTGGTCAGCCTGCTCGTGGGCGGCGAGGGCACGATCTTCCAGGTCCTCTACGAGCAGATTTTGCAGTCGGAGGCGGACCTGAAGCAGTTGATCGCGACCCAGCAGAGCGGGGTGACGGAGGCGGCCAAATGGATTCAGAAGCTGGACCCGTCCTCGGGCCTGCGCTGGGACGACCAGAAGAATCTCGAGGCGCTCGCCACGGCGATGCGCGAGCAGGCGAAGCGGCAGGAGCAGACGCGCCAGACCACCGGAGCCGTCGCGCGCGACCTCGTCTCCGCGGCGGGCAACCTCAAGTTTTCACTCGGCATGTTGGCCGACACCGAGATGGTGCGCGGAGTGCGCGTGCTCGAAGCGGTTCCAGCCAAGGACGACCCGCAGGGCAAGCGCGCGGCGCTGGCCGAGGCACGCTTCACCCAGGAGCGCACCATCCGCAGCCTCAGCGAGATCCTCGAGCAATACGTCCAGTTCCGCCAGAACTGGGAACTCGCGAACATGACGCCGTTCGTGAAGATGCTGGCCGACCGTCAGGCCGCTCTGCGCGACGAGTCCGCCGCCAACGCCGGCAAGCCCGGCGCGCCGCTCGTCATGAAGTCCGCCGGGCAACGGCAGGCGAAGATTCTTACGCTCACCGGCCTGGCGCAGGTGGCGCTGGGCGGAGTGGGTGAACGCATCACGCAGGTGGATGCGTTGCTTGGGCAGGCCTTCACCACCGCCGCCGTCTCGCTCGATTCCACCGGTGCCAAGGCCGCGATGCAGCAGGCCGCTGCGCAGGTGGCCCAAGGCCAGTGGTCCGCCGCCGCCCCCACGCAGACCAAGGCCGCCGCCGCCCTCGCGGACATCCACGCCAAGCTCAAGCAGGCCGGGGCCGAGGCCATCGCCCGCGCGATGAAGGAGATCGAGCGGCAGGAGTCCTTGCTTGCCGCGCAGAAGGCCTTGGAAAAGCTGATGCCCGGCTCGGGCGTGGCCAGCGAGACCTTCCGTCAGGACCTTGCGAACATCAGCCAGGTGGTGGAGATGCGCGAGACCGCCGCCGCGAAGAAGAAGGCCGCCACCGAATCGCTCGACAAGGCCGCCATGCCGCCCATCTCCGCCGAACTCGCGGCCAAGATGAAAACCGTGGAGAGCGACCTCCGGCCCGATTTGTCCACGCTCAGGCTGGGCTCGAAGGCCGAGGCGACCAAAGCCCTCTCGCCGGACAACCTTCCTCCGAACGCGATGGTCGCCCCGCTCGTGCCGGACAAGATTGAAGACCTCATCGGCAAGCTGCTCGACGAGGCCGACGAGATGAGCGAGAAGTTCGATTCGCTCACGGTGAATTCCGGTTTGATTTCCGCCGACCCCGGCGAGGTCGGCAAGCTGGCCGGCCGCATGAACTCCAGCGGCGCGACTTCCACCACGGGCAACAAGAAGCCGCCCACCGCAAACATCGGCGGCATGTCGGCCACCGGACGGCAGGGCGCGCGCTCCTACGGCAAGGTCGCCGGCAGCGAGTCGCCGAACATGCGCGGCCGCGACCAGGTGCAGGAAGGGCAGCTTGAAGCTCCCGACCAGGCCGGCGTATTGAAGGAGAAGGCCACCGACGACATGCAGAAGGACCAGTCCACCGGCATCGGCGGCAAACGCGTGGAAGCCGAGCACACCAAGTTCAGCCTCTCGAACAAGGGCGAGTGGGAGGACAAATATACCGACCGCATGCAGAAGGCGCAGAAGGTCAACAGCATCGTCGAGCGCCAGGGCAAGCCGCTGGACCCGAAGGTCGCCGCGTTGCTCCGCGACATGGACGGCGACCAGAAGCAGCTCATCGAGCGCGCGAACGCGCTGCGCAAGGAGCTGAAGAACGTCTTCCTGCCTACCGACCATCTCGACGACCTCATCGCCAAGCTCAACCAGAACCTGGAGAAGCTCCGCGAGAATCCCACGGCCGAGACCTTCCGCACGCAGCAGGAACTCATTGACCGCCTGCGCTCGGAGGCCCGGGTGTTCAACCGCGGCCAGAACGGCTTCCAGCCCAGCCTGCCCCGCGACCAGCAGGTGCGTGGCCGCATCCTCGACGAACCCGCCAGCAAGCCCCTGCCGGCCTACGAGCGCCTGGTGAAGGACTACTACCGCAAGCTGGCGTCCCCATGAACCCGGTCCGAGACCCCGTGACATCTTGGACTGCGGCGGGAAGCGGAGCGCCACGCCGCTTTGGCGTCCGGCGGAGCCGCCGTGAGGGGGACACTCTTGTCCCCCGTGAGGAAAGAATCTTGGGCTCGGGGACAAGCGTGTCCCCTTCCTGCTCCTTGCCGCTCCGCGGGACGCCAAAGCGGTGTCGCCGCTGCGCTCTGCCACCGCAGTCCAAGACGGCTGTCGGATTGTTCGGACGATTGGTCGTGTTGTTCATCATCGGTTTGCTGCTCGATTTCACCAGCTCCACCTTCGCCGCCGACGTGCGCCGCGAGTTTGAGGTCGCCCCCACCGTTCTCAAAGAAGCCCCGACCTTCATCACGCAGGTCCTGGTCCCCGACGCCAACTGCGCTGCCGTAAGCCCGGTCGCCCCCGTGCTCGTGGTCGGCCACCGGACGACCAACAACCAGCACCTCGCCGTGTTCCGGCTGGATGCCGCCGGCCTTCCCGCCGGCGCGCCAACATGGATCACCCTGCCGAAGCCCGCCGTGCTCGCGACCAATGTAAACTATCCGCTCGGCCTCCAGTTCCATCCCAAGCTGCCGTTGCTCTACGTCTGGCAGGACATCAATGGACCGACGCCGGACAAGCAGGAGAACAACCCGGCCTTCAAGAACCACTTGGAGTTCGATCACCTGCTCATTTACACGGTGAAGGACGGTGCGTTGGAACTGGCCCAGACCGGCGCGCGCGGCACCGGCTTTCACTGCGGCCTGCAAGGCGGGACGGTGGGCCTGGACTTCGGGGCGAAGAACCTCTATGTGCCCAACGCGCAGGGCGCGACCTGGGACGAGGCCGGCATCGGAGCCTATGAACTGGACGAGCAAGGCCTGCTCGAGGATCAGGACAAGCTCAGCACGGAGTCGGGCAAGGTGAAAGGCGTGAGCGCCGCGCCGAAGAACCGCTTCGAGCGTCGCGTCGTGCTCCTCCAGCGCAAGCGCACCCACCGCTACTATCCCTCGGGCGCGGGCTGGGTCGCCGGCAGCGAGGCGATGGTCATGGGCGGCTACTCGGGCTGCCTCGTGATTGACTTCAACCAAGGCAACCTCCGGCAGACTTGGTTCAATCTGCCCGACGTGGTCGGCAACTGCGTCGTGGCCGGACACCCGCAGGCGCCGGCGGTTTACCTCGCTCTGCAGAACACGCCGCGCCTCTTCCAGATCGCCCACTCGGATGGCTACGTGTCGCTGCTCCCCCAGGCGGCCATCGTGACCGGCGCGCGCCTGACCGGCACCCCGGTGGTGCTGACCAAGCAGTCCCAGGTGGCCGTGGGCGATGCGCGCTCGCTGCACTTGTTTGGGCTGCAACCGGACGGCCGGCTCGACGGCAAGGTGGATCAGTTCCCCGTGCCCGCCGCGCAGGTCCGTGGCCTGGCCTACTCCGAAAGGCACGGCCGCCTCTACGTCTCCGTGGACAAGCTGAACTGAATGACGCAACGCCAGCACCATAATCTGGTAGGGCGCGCTGTCCTCAGCGTGCCGGTTGCGCGTCCGAACGATTCAGCGGCGCGCTGGGGACAGACGCGCCCTACCCAGCTCAACACAGGCGCACGATTCACGGGACTCGAAGGCCCGGGGATTCTTCCGAGAAGTCCCCAAAGATTTGGGAAAGACAAAGATTCCGTCTCTTCAATCTTTGTCTTTCCCAAATCTTTGGGTTCTCTCTCCCCGTCTTTTCCGCGCGCGTTCGCCCATCTGCTTGTCTCCCTGTTCTGCTGTTTCACTCTCTCCGCCCAGGCGCGCACCATCACGCTCAAGCCCGAGGCGCTCGAAGCCTTCGCCACGCTTTCGGAAAACGCTCCGCGCAACGGCTGGGCGTCGCAGCAGGTGGATTCCTCGCTCTACCTTTCCAACCCGCCGGTCACTTCCGCCAGCACCAGCTACCTGCTGCGCTACTCGTTCGACCAGATTCCCAAGGGCCAGCGCATCACGCACGCCGAGTGGGTCATTCCCGCCGCCGGGGCCGCCACCTGCACCGTCCACGTCTGGCGCGTGATCGCGGACTGGGGCATCGGTGCGTGCCACCAATACCGCATGACCTGGCCGAAGCGGGTGGAGTGGTCCGTGGCCGGCGCGCGCGGCAAGTCCATTGACCGGGCCACCAGCCCCACGGGCAACGGCAAGTTCAGCCCCAGCTCGCCGCAGATCATCATCAACGTCACGCAGGACGTGGAACTCTGGCACAGCGGCGCATCCCCCAACCGCGGCTGGCTGCTGACCTTCGACGCCGCCTCCACGATCCTCGTTTCCCCCACGCACGTGAACCGCCAGCAATGGCAGCTCCGCATCACCTATGAGCCGGAGTGACCTCAGCTTTGTTCGGAGTCCCGGCTTCAGCCGGCGGAACGGTGCGGATCACCAGCGCGTCCGCGCGCAGCATCCGTTGTCCTCGTCCGCCTGGCCGCCTGAAGGCAGGACTCCAAACTTTGCCAACCAACGCGACCGTGGTTGCTCCCTCTCCTCCATGGAATGGAGGAGAGGGCTGGGGAGAGGAGGTGCATCAACTCGCAACACTGTCGAAGCACCCCTCTCCCCATCCCTCTCCCCGCTCGTGCCTCGCGGAGCGAGGGGGTTCGGTTCTTGCGATTCGATGGCCAGTCTGCGCAAGTTCGGGTCACACAAATTCCTCGCTGGCCGAACACCACATTCTGGTAAGCCGCTTACGCCGGGCTCCTCAATCCTGCCATGAGAAACCTTCTCACCACCCTCGCCTCATTCCTCGTCGCTGTGCCGCTCCTCGCCGCGCCGCCGTCCTTCCGCACCGCGTCCGTCCCGGACGGCTGGATCGTCGTCAAAGGCGAGCCTGATCCCGGCGTGGTGCGCAGCGCCAAGCCGACCGTCCCGCTGGAACTGCGCACGACTGCCCCGCAGGCCTTGCCGCTGGAGGCCACCTTCGCCTTCCGCGCGCAGCAGGGGGATGCGATCACCTTCCAAGTCCTCGAAGAAGCCAAGGGCGCGAAGCCGCTGCTGTCCACCATATTTCGCCTGACCGGGCCGAACCAGGCCAGCATCACCGCGCAGTCCTCCGGCGAGCCGATGGGCACCACGCCCCCGTCTATCCGCAAGCGCTCCGGTGCCGTCAGTTACTCCTGGCGCTACGCCAAAGTGAAGAATCTCTGGGATGAAAACGACCGCAAGGAAATCGGCTCGGCCTACGCCAAGCTGGTGCCCTTCGAGGAGAAGGTTTTCACGATGCGCCTCGTCCTCACGGAGGAAGGTCGTCAAATCTGGCTGGACGACCGCCTCATCGCCGAGGCCCGCGTCGCCAGCCCCAAGGAGGCCTCCATCGCGCTCGTCCTCACCAAGACCAGCCAGGTGCTTTCCGCTGAGTTCACCAAGCCGGCGGACACCGGCCGTTTCCTGCCCGTCTCCTTCACCCGCTACAGCCACGCGAAGACGGCGCAAGGCCCGGCGGCGGAAACCCAGTTGGCCGCCCTCAACAACGTGCCCATGCTCCTGCCCAAGACCCGTGGCCCGGAGATCAATCTCGCCGACTCGCTCTACCGCTACCGCCGGACGCACGGCAGCGGTCCGGACGCCGGCTACGTGAACGCCCTCCGCGCCTGGCCGGGCACGTTCGAGGTTGATCCCGCCTCGCTCACCTTCCGCGTGCCCTATCGCGCCTACCAAAACGCCTGGCTCGTCGCCTGGGTGGACGAGACTCCGAACTCGGTGCCCAAGGGCGCGTTCCGCTTCTTCCGGCACGACGCCGGCTATCCCGCCGCGACAGATTTCGAGATCACGCCGGAAGCCATCGCCCAGGGACTCGTGACGCAGTTGCCGCAGAAGACGGCCGACGGCAAGCAGCTCTATCTCGTGAAAGTCCCGGTCAACTCCGAGGGGCTGTATGGCTTCAAGGACATGGCGGATGATTTTCTGGAGTTCGAGCTGACCAAGCCGCTCGCGCTCGGCCGCAGTTATCCCGATCCGATCTACTACGGCTACCACCCGTTCGGTCTGCCGAGTTCCGTGCATGTCGTCGGCATCACGCTGGAGGAGGCGCCGTTCGAGTATGAGGTGAAGCCCAAGCGCGTCGCGTTTGTTTTCGAGCAACCGGAGCCGCCGGCCTACGCGGTTGCGGTCAAGAACACCGGCACCAAGCCCATTGAGGCGAAGGTCACGCTGAAATCGAAGAGCCACGACGGCCAGGAGCAGGCCACGGTCACCGGCACCGTCAAGGTCGCGCCGGGTGAGTCACGGGATGCGGAACTGCAGTTCAGCTTGAAGAAGCTCGGCTGGCACGAGCTGAAGGTCACCGTCGAGGCCGGCGGCACGCAGCAGCACAGCACGCTCAGCATGGTGCTCCTGCCGCCCAACCAGCGCACCTACGGCAACGCCGCGAACGAGACGCGTTTCGGCATCTGGTCGCTGCTGGGCCACTACACGCCGATGTCGGGCGACCCCGCGATGAGCGATGCCTTGCTGGCCATGTATCGCAAGCTGGGCCTGCGCCGCATCTCGCCGCACCCGATGGTCGGCACGGCGGAGACGCTCAAGAAGCACGACTTCCTCCCCACCGGCCCGCACACCATCGCGGGCAACACTAGCAAGACCGTCCGGCCCGACGGCAGCATCAACCAGGAGGAGATGCAGCGGGCCGTGGACCGTGAACTCGCCGGCCTGAACCGCGCGGCGGAATTCCCCGGCTCCACTTACTTCTACGGCGGCGAGTGGCACATCAGCAAAGACGTCCAGCACGGGCCCTGGCCGCGTTACACCGGCGACGGTGACCGCGACCTGACTGCGGAGGAGCGCGGCAACGCCGAGCGGCATGTGAAGATCTGGACCGCGATCGGCAACGCCATCCGCGAGAAAAGCCCGACGACTCGCCTGGTGCTCCAGTGGGGCGCGCCAAATGGAAGCATCGCCTACATCCGCGCCGGGATGCCCAAAAACCTCGTGGACATGTATGGCATGGACGCGCCGCAGTTCGAGCTGCTGCCGGAGATTTCCAACGTCACCGGCTCCATCAACCAGCTCTGGGCACTGCGCCAGGAGACGGCGAAACTGGGCTGGCCCAAGCTGCCCCTCAACTGGATCGAAGGCCCGTTCTTCCCCACCAATCCCGGCGCGCTGACCGAGGCCGCCCAGGCGGATTACCAGATCCGCTACTGGCTGCTCGGCCTGGCCTATGGCATTGATGCCTTCGAGTCGGGCATCGTGCCGTTCGACGCCGGCAACTACTACGGGGCCGAGCACTACGGCGCGGGCGTGTTCCACCGCAAGCCCCTCGCCTGCCCGAAGCCCGCCGTCGCCGCCATCGCCACCACCACCGCCATGCTCTGCGGCGCGGACCCGTCCGGCTCCGTCGCCACCGGCAACCTCACCACGTATTGCATGGCCTTCACGCGCGCGAAGGACAAGGCGAAGATCTACGCCCTCTGGCGCGTGACCGGCACCGCCGAGGCCCGCCTCAAGGTGGCCGGCGCATCGGCCACCATCACCGATGCGATGGGCAACGCCCGCCAGGTGCCCGTGGACAATGGCATCGCCATCGTCACGCTCAGTTCGTCGCCGGTCTGGCTGACGGGCGTCCAGCAGCTCGACAGCATCGAGCTGGGCGCGCCGGCTTACACCAACGCCCCCGCGAAGATCACCCGTCCGCTCACCGACATGGCCGCTGCCAAGTGGTCTTACGACGGCGCGGAGGACAAGGCTTACGCCTACAACCATTTCGCCATCCGCCGCATCCCCGATCCCAAGCTCACCGCCGAGTTCGGCCAGGGCGAGGCCGGCCACAGCGACGCGGTCGCGATCACGCTGCCGGTCGAGTCCGGTGACCGCCCGCTGGCCACGCGTTACGGCAACCTCAAGTTGAAGAAGCCTGTCGTCATCCCGGGCAAGGGCGCGGCGCTGGGCATCTACATCAAGGGCAACTCCTCGTGGGGCCGCGTGGTGTATCAGCTTCGCGACGCGAAGGGCGAGCTGTGGACTTCAGTCGGCACCAAGGACGACTGGAACTGCGACGACACGCACGCGTGGTCCTACGTGAACTTCGAGGGCTGGCGCTACGTGCGCTTCCCGCTGCCCGGCACGCACCCCTACGACAGCGCCCGCGACCTGGAGACGACATGGTGGGGCTCGTCGGGTGGCGATGGCATCGTGGACCTGCCCCTCTCGCTCGAGAAGATCATCGTCGAGGCGCGCAACGAAGTCCCCTGGCTCGGCGAGATGAAGCTCGTGCCGGAGCGCAGCTACAAGCTCTCGCAGATCGTCGTGGAATACGACAGCGAGGCGGACACGCTGCCCGCCGTGCTCGCCCGCAACAAGCTCCGCGCCCCCGTGCCGGTCTGGACCGGTCCGGTGGAGAATCCCATCGCCAAGCTGATCGTTGAAGGCGCGGGACCGGCCCCGGAGATCCGCGACTTCAAGGAGCCGCAGCATTTCAACGACGGCCGCCGCATGATGATCCACTTCGATGAAGCGCCGGACAAAAAATACAACCTCTACCTCTCCATATACCCCGACGGCCGGGGCGCGGACCTGATCAAGCTCGGCGTCAAAACCGACACGCAGGTCAACGGCTTCAAGCCTGAGACGCCCATGTATATGTTCCTGACCGCCGTGGGCGCGGACAAGAAGGAGTCCAAGCCCTCCAAGCCCTACAAGCTCGTCACCCACGACAACTTCGCCGAGAAATAAGCCGCCGCTGCAATGAGCCAGTTATACCAAGCATGGATGCGGGCCAATGAGAAGCCGCTGGAACCACGGGTGGTCCCTTCCCCCTCACCCCAGCCCTCTCCCTCTGGGAGAGGGAGCCAGTCAGCCTGCCACGGAGCAATGAGCGGGCACGTTTTCCACGAAAGCGGGCGGTGTCTCTCCCTCTCCCCCAGGGAGAGGGCTGGGGTGAGGGGAAAGCGCGCGCACGAACTCGACGGCCGGGCTTGCCAACCACATCGGGACTTGGCGCGCTTCAAAGCCATCGCGTTCTGTCTGCTGTTCGCCACGGCGACGCTTCTGCCCCTCAGCGCAGCCGCTCCACCGCCCAAGGTTGCACCAAAGGCCGCGCCTCCCGCGCCTGCCGTGGAGTTGCCTCCCCCCGCCTGGGTGCCCGGCTATCGCGTCCGCTTCCCGCTGCGGCTCATCGGGGACTTCGCGAACGAGAAGGCGCTTACGCAGACCGTCGTCGCCCGTCTCCCCGCCGCCGGCTGGCTGCGGCCCGATGGCGCGGATATCTGCGTGCAGGCGCAAGACGGGCGCGTGATGCCCGTCGCCATCCTCTCACACCATCCGCAGGGCGACACGCTCATCCAGTTCAAGCGCAACGGCAACGACCCGGTGTATTGGGCCTACGCCGGCAATCCAAAGCTGCCGCACCCGAATGTGCCGCCGGTGCCCGAGGGCGTGACCGTTGAGTTCCGTAACTGGAAGGGCACCTCCCTCGCGAGCTGGGCGGATGTCGTCGCCGGGTTGAAGCTCAGCCCGGATGTCATTGCGAACGGCTTCGTGGACAACGTCGTGCAAAACGTGAACCCCGGCCGGCCCGACAGCCCGCGCAACTTCGCCGCGTCCTATCGCGGCTTCCTGCGTGTGCCCGAGGATGGGGCCTACAAGTTCTATGTCGGTGCGGAGAACGCCGCGTTCTTCTTCATCAACACGAACCGCATCGTCGAACAGACCGGCCAGCGGCGCTTCAGCATCCGCATCAATGCCTCCGAGTGGCGCGAGGTGGAGCTGAAGGCGGGCCTGCATCCCTTCGAGATTCATCACGTCTGCGGGCCGGAGGCCGGCGGCGCGAACTGCTCGCTCTATTGGAAATCGGATCATCCGAAGAAGAAGCTCGCGGCGACCGTGGTGCCGGCCGCGATGTTCGCGCAGGCCACCCGCGCCGAGGCGGCGGGCATCGAGGGCGCGGACGGCGCGCCGGCCATGACTTTCATGTGGGGCGTGGACGACACCTTGAGCACGCCGGGCATGACGCTGCATCTCGTGCGCTTCGAGGCGCACGGCAAGGGTGCGGACCCGGCGCAGCTCAAGTGGGACTTCGGCGACGGCACGCGCGGCACCGGGCGCTCGCCCGTGCATGTGTATTTCAAGAGCGGCGAATACCGCGTGACGCTGCAGGTGCCCGGCGCGCCGCCGGTCACGCAGCGCATTTACGCCTGGACCGCCCCGTGCCCGACCAGTCCCTACTCGCTGGAGAAGGCCGTCGCGGGTCTGTCCGCCAGCGACTGGAGTGGGTGGGATGTGCAGCGCATCAACACGGCGTTTGATTTCCTCCTCGTCTCCGAGCAGACCAACCGCTGGCCGCTCGTGGAGAAGCTCGGCAAGCATCTCCTCGCGCAGCCGGACCTCGACCTGAAACGCCGCGTGCTGTTGCAGACCACCTTGATGGAAGCCCTGGCCGAACAGGGCCGCGCCGCCGAGGCGATGCCGCTCATGGACCAGGCGCTCAAGGAAGCGGCCAAGGTGCCCAGCCTCCAGGTGATGGCCATGCTCAAGGGCGCGGACCTCCGCTGGACCTACCTCAAGGAATACAAGGAGGCCGCGCAGCTCTATGAGAAGATCACGCAGGAGCATCGCGGCCTGACCATCCCCGCCGTGCGCGAGGCAGCGATCCACTGGGGCGATCTCTATACCGAGGCGGGCGACATGGTGCAGGCCGCCGAGCGTTATCGGCTGGCGAAGACTTTGGGCGGCGAGCGTTTCGCCGCGACCGGACAGAGCGAGGCCATCCAGCGCGGGGCCTTGCTCCGCATCACCGAGCAGAAGCTCCGCAGCGGCGACGTGCGCGGCACGCGGCTGTTGCTGGGGCGGCTCGAACTCGAGTTCCCCGAGCAGAAGCTCGAAGGCATGTATCGCTTCCTGCGCGCGGAGACGGACCGTTTCGCCGGCCGTTACGAGGAGGCGATCAGCCACTACGAAGTGCTGTTGAAGCTCCGTCAGTGGGCCGGGTTCCGCGACCGCGCCATCCACGGGCTGGCGGACTGCAGTTTCCGGCAGGAGGATTTTGCGAAGTCGCAGGCGTGGCTGGAGAAGCTCAAGGATTCCTTCCCGGACTACTTCGCGCTGCAAAAGCTGGCTCCGTTTTACAACCTGGTGAAGACCCGGGCCGAAAAGGTGGCGGCAGCGAAGGCCGCCGGTGCGACCGGGGCGGGCGAGGTTTTTCGCGGCTACACCACCGGTTTCGAGCCCGGCGAGACGCAGCCGCCCGGACGCAGTGACCGCACCACCTTCGTGCCGATGATGGGCATCGAGGGTCCAGTGGTCTCGACCGGGCGCTTCAGCTACATCAAGGAGCTGCGCAATCTGCCGGCTGACAGCACCTGCTGGGTGGAGTTCTGGTATCGCAAGCAGGGCAACACCAGCCTGGAGCCGTATCAATGGTGCTACGTGAACCTCTGGATGTATGGCAGCGCGGACGGCCCCGCCACAAACCCCACCGCGAACGCCGTGCTCGCCCTGGACCGCGCGTCCTACGGCCAGTGGCGCAAGGCCGGCGTGCGCATCAAGACGCCGCTCACACCTGACGGCATGGTGAAGCTGGAACTGGTCAACGTGACCGGCACCGTGCAGATTGACGGCCTGAAAATCCTCCCCATCAGCGACCGCCAAAGCGACTCCCTGCGCAGCTTCATCGAGGTGGAGGAGGTGGAGCAATGAAGACCCGGATGAGCACGCAACCAAGCTTGGAGTCCCGGCTTCAGCCGGTGGAACGCCGCCCGCACTCCAGACGCTTCGCGCGCAGCGGCGCTGACGTTCGAATGGCGCGCCGCCTGAAGGCGGGACTCCGAACCCCGGAGCGCCGGTCTCCGACCCGGCGTGTTGGTGAGCAGCATGAACGCGCCGGGTCGGAGACCGGCGCTCCGCAGCGAATGGCTCGCGGGCTGCTCACACTTCAACTGGCGTTTGTCATCGCCATGGCGTGCCTCACCAGTTCGATTTTCGCCAAGGAAGTCCACTCCAACGGCCTGGGCGGCGGGCGCTGGAGCGAGGGGACCACTTGGAAGGGCGGCATGGTGCCGACGGCGGAAGACGACGCCGTCATCGCCGCGCGTGACACCGTGCTCTTCGACCAGGACGACACCGAGAAGCCCACCTGCAAGCAGTTGCTGCTCGACCCAAATTCAAACCTCGCCTTCCAGAGCGGCCTGGGCCGCCGCACGTTGTCCGTGGACGGCCCCGTGGAGTCTTACGGCAGCATCAAGATGCACGCGCCCGGCCTCGCGGACATGATGGAACTGCGGCTGGTCGCGAAGGTCGCCACCGACCGCGTCATCAAGCTCCAGCGCGGCGGTTCGCTGCTGGTGCTGGGCCGCGCCAACCTGCCGGAAGGCAAGCGCAACGTCATCCTCGCCTCGCCCATCCCGCCGGGCGACAAGTCGCAGGTTCCGGCCGAATTGACCGCCGTCGGGCGCGCGATGCTCGACCTGCAGAATGCCCATGTGGACAACCTCCACGTCAGCGCCTCCGGCATTGATAACACCGGCGCGAAGCCCAACGAACGCATCAATCTCGTGGGCAATCGCTTCACCGCCTTCGCCCGCCTGAGCATTCAGGGCTGCGACACCCCGGCCATCGTGCGCAACGAGTTCCGGGCACAGAAGGCTGCCATGGTCCGGCCGGCGGCGATGGCCGTCGTCTCGAGCCCGCTCGCCGACATCCGCGGCAACCACATCATCGGCGCCTACGCCATCGGCATCTCCCTGAGCGCCTCGGAATGCAGCATCAGCGGAAATCTCATCGAGGACTGTGCGCAGGGCATTTCCTCGCACACCGGCCAGCCCATGCTGAAGCAGAACGTGATCCGCAACTGCCACACCGGGTTGAGCCTCCGCACCCTCACCGGCAGCGCGGAGGACATGCTGATTGACCGGTCAATCACCGCCGTCTCGCTGGCCTCCGCCAAGGTCCAGCTCACGAGCATCACCGTCACCAACGCCGTCACGAACAAGGTGATGCACCTCATCGCCAGCTCGCTCGACATGCTCAACTGCAACATCCGCCCCGAGCAGATCAGCATCACGCCTTCCTCCGCGAAGCCGAAGATCACCCGGGGCGAGGAGCCGTTGGAAGCCATGGAATTCCTCGTGGTCGGCGTGAAGGGGACGGTCCCGCCGCAGACGCACGTCGAGGTGGTCACCGCGAATCCAGAGCAGCCGCTCGCCCCCGGCGCATCGGACCTGAACATCCGCAACTCTCCCGTCCTGCTGCGCGGCGGCCTGACCCCGCTGCCGCAGACGCTGACGCCCATTGTGCTCAAGTCTTGGCGCATGCAGGAGGACGGCGTGGTGGTGCCCTCGCCCGAATACATCCTGAACCTCTGGGTGCCGGCCACCGAAGCCGGTGCGAAGCCGCGCATCTTGAAAACCCTCAAGCTCACCCCCAGCCACCTCTGGAACCGTCCGCTGCCCAACGACCCCAAACCCACGCTGGAGATCGAGCTGCCATGAACGCATGCGCCACGCTGGGAATTGAAAGCCACGGAGAGGGCAGATGCGAATTGCGCGAATTGCCGCGAATTTCTTGGTCTCGCCCCATTCGCGATAATTCGCGCAATTCGCGTCAAACCGTTTTCCTCTACATCCAGCCGCCGTTCAAGTTTGGCATCCCGGAGGACCCTCATGGTTGAGCCAATAAAACCCCCGGTCCCGCCGTCGAACCCGCCTATGCAAACATGTGTCCACCAAGCTGCCGGTCGCGAGGCGGACTCTTGGACTGCGGTGGCAGAGCGGAGCGGCGACACCGCTTTGGCTTCCCGCGGAGCGGCCCGCGTCGTGAAGGGGACACTCCTGTCCCCGATGCCATCGCTGCACCGGGCTTGCCTTGCGTGGCTGTGCTTCCTCCTGTTCGCGCTTCCCGCTGCCGCCCAGCGCCAGGTCCTCTTCCCGCCCGCCGAGGGCAAGCCGCCCCCGGCCGCGAAAGCCCCGCCCAAGACCCAGACCGGCGGTGAGGAGACGGACGTCATCCCCGACCCCGGCCCCACGATGCGCAAGACCCAGGAGCGCACGCCCCCGCCGCCCACCACGCTCACCGTGATGTATAAGGTGGAATACGGCGAAAAGCTCAAATACGTCCACCCGGACGGCACCGTGCAGGTCTTCGACCAGTGGCAGAGCTACCCCGGCGACGCCCAGCGCCTCATCACCGCCTCGAACGAGCGCCTCGCCGACGGCAACAATTACCAATACGCCACCAAGCCCCTCTCCAGCTCCGGCTTCGACCCCGTGGACATCCCGATCCTCTACATGACGGGGGATTACGACTTCATCCTCACGCCCGCCGAGGTGGACAACCTGCGCAAGTATCTCAACGGCGGCGGCACGATCATCTTCAACGCCGCGCGCGGGCTGGACGAGTTCTCCCTCGCCGTCGCGCGCGAGATGCGCAAGGTCTATCCGCAGAAGCAGTTCATGCGGCTGCCGCTGGACCACGCGGTCTTCAACGCCCGCTACCGCATCTCGCAGGTGATGACGCTGGTGAACGGCGTGCAGTTCCAGCAGCCGCCCGAGATTTACTCCATGGACATCGGCACGCGCGCGGCGGCGATCCTTGTCCCCGGCGGCCTCGGCGCGGCGTGGAGCGGCGCAAAGTATCACCCGGCCGGCAAGCACATCACCGGCGAGACCGCGTGGCGGCTGGGCGTGAACCTTGTGGCCTACGTGCTCGGCAGCACCGAGTATGGCCGCTTCCTCGCGCAGCAATTTCCGCTCTACGACGGCCAGTCCAAGCCCGGCGATGTCTTCCGCCACGCCACGGTGATGTATCGCGGGAGCTGGGACCTCCACCCCGGCCTGCAAAACAGCGTCGCCATCGGCCTGAATGACAACACGAAGATTGATGTGGATTACTCGCCGCACCACATCGCGCTCGACGATCCGCAGCTCGGGAACTACCCGCTGCTCTTCATGAGCGGGCACTACGACTTCGAGCTGACCGCGAAGGAGATCGAGGGCCTGCGCCGTTACCTCGAGCGCGGCGGCATGTTGATCGCCAGCGCGGGCGCGGGGCTGAAGCCGTTCGACACCGCGTTCCGGCGCGAGATCAAGAAGGCCTTCGGCAAGAACGAGCTGGTCAAGCTCCCGCCCACGCACCCCGTCTTCACCGCCGGCTGGAACACGCTGGACAAGGTCACCTACACGCCCACCGCGCTGCGGGACGACCCCGCGCTGGAATACCCGGAGTTCCACTGCCTCTTCATTGACCAGCGCCCGGCGATCCTCTACACGCCGTTCGATTTCCAGAGCGCGCTCAACCGCGAGTCCAACGCCTACGCCAAGGGCATCGAGCCGGCGGACGCACTGCGGGTGGCGCTGAACCTCATCACTTACGCGCTGAGTCATTGAGGGGCGGATTCCAGCCAAGCATCATGATGTATCCCGACGGTTCGACGATTCAGGTTGGTGACCTTATCTGGTGGAACGAAGGTTGTTGCACAGGCTACGTCCAGGAAATCGCAGAATCCAAAGAAGAATGTGAGAGTTGGGGCCTCGACTCGCCCCATATCTTTGTGTCAGGCACCCATCCGTTTGATGCTGCCAGTCGCAATGGCATTGGCTATCCGGAGACTTCATTCGCTGCGGAAGCCATAAGCCGATTTACGCCGGATGAACGGATTGAACTCGGACTAGCTACCGTGGAAGCACACAGTCTGATTGAACGCGGGCTAGCTACCGTGCAAGCACACAGTCTGGCTGGAATCGATTCAGACCACTTGATTTACATTGTGGATGCCGATGTCGAGAATTGTAAACAGGTAGGGTGGGTCTTCACCTTCATCAAGGATCGCATAGTGGCGGAGGTGGTGAAGGTTTCAATGAAGAGATGAATGCGTCGCCTAAACATTCTTAGCAACGAATTCAGCACCCCTTGTCAGTAGAAAACCCACTCATGAGCGACTCAATCGAACCGCGCGTTGGCTCGGCCAGCCCCAACGGGGCTGCGTCCTCCAGCCCAAGGTTGCGCTCTCGGCGCTACCTTGGGTGGCCGCCGCCGATCGGCTCAACCCCAACGGGGTTGCGGCTCGGTCAGCGCACACGACGCAACCCCGTTGGGGTTGGCCACAGAGACCATTCGTTACCCCGGGGTAGCTCGTTCCTCGCAACCCTGGGCTGGAGGCCGCAGCCCCGTTGGGGCTGGCACTGGCAATCGCCCCTCTCATTAGCACCCGGCTTCAGCCGGGTGTCTTCCGGCGCGCTCAGGCCCAGCCGTTTTAACGGCTTCGGCGGCGCACCGGACACAACCCCGTTGGGGTTGGCGGCTCCGAGCATTCGTTTTCCCAGGGTAGCTTGTGCCTCTCGCCTTCGCTGCGCTACGGCGCGGCACGCGCAACCCTGGGCTGAAGGCCGCAGCCCCGTTGGGGCTGTCCGAGGCTGAACTCCGCTCCCATCACTCCAAGACTCCAGCACTCCAATACCCCACCACTCCCTTTCACTCCCCAGCCCCCACCCATGAGCGACTCCATCGAACAGCAGATCCAAAACCTCCACCGTTGCCACAATGAAATGCTCGGCGAGCTGGGCAAGGTGGTCGTGGGCCAGCGCGAGGTCCTCGAGCAGCTCCTCACCACCGTCTTCGCCGGCGGCCATTGCCTGCTCGAAGGCGTGCCCGGCCTGGCCAAGACGCTCATGATTAGCACGCTCTCCCGCGTGCTGAAGCTCGACTTCAAGCGCATCCAGTTCACGCCCGACCTGATGCCCTCGGACATCGTCGGCACCAACGTGATCGAGGAGAACCACGAGACCGGTCGGCGCGAGATCGTCTTCGTGCGCGGCCCGATCTTCAGCAACATCGTCCTGGCCGACGAAATCAACCGCACGCCGCCCAAGACGCAGGCCGCGCTGCTCCAGGCCATGCAGGAGCGCGAGGTCACCGCCGGCGGCCAGACGTGGAAGCTCGCGCAGCCGTTCTTCGTGCTGGCCACGCAGAACCCGATTGACCAGGAAGGCACCTACCCGCTGCCCGAGGCGCAGAAGGACCGCTTCCTGATGAACACCTTCATCAAGTATCCCCAGCTCGCCGAGGAGGAAGACATCGTGATGCAGACCACGATGAACAACAGCGCCGACGTCCGCGCGATCCTGGACGGCCCCGCGCTGCTGGCGCACCAGCACACCGTGCGCGGCATCCCGGTGTCGCGGCATGTGACCGGCTTCGCCGTGGACCTTGCGCGCGCGACGCGTCCGCACGAGCCGGGCGTCCCGGCCTTCATCAAGGAGCAGGTGGGCTGGGGAGCCGGCCCGCGCGCCAGCCAGGCTCTGATCCTCGCGGCCAAGACCCACGCCGCGCTCTCCGGCCGCATCAACGTCTCGTGCGATGACGTGCGGCACGTCGCACTCCCCGTGCTGCGCCACCGCATCCTCGCCAGCTTCACCGCCGAGGCCGAAGGCATCACCACCGACAGCATCGTGGACCGCCTGCTCAAGGAAGTGCGCGAGCGCGCGACGTCGTAAGGCGCGGAGATTCAAGAAATCATGGCGCACAGAATCATGGGGACCGGGATTTTCTGCGGGAGCAATCCAGCGGGGAAGTCGCCACAACGCGGATGGCGCGCGGCATTTATGCCGCTTCACCGTCCGAATGCCCCGCTGCTTCCGAACAACACCGAGATTTGCGCGTCGAAGCGGCATAAATGCCGCGCGCCGTTTCGCCGACGGTGTTCGTCCCGCCCTGCTCCTTCCTTCATGATTCTGTGCCCCATGATTTTGTGAACGCCCCCGGCACTTCCCCCTCGCTCCTCGACTCCCTGCGCACCCGCGCGCGTGGCCTCGCGAACCGCTTCCACCGCGAGGTCGTGCAGCGCGGCAACCCGCAGATCATCACCGAGTCGCCGCGTGACAAGGACCCGCGGCGTTACCTGGACCCGGCGGCGCTGGACCGCTTCGCGCTCTCGCCGCTCATCGCGCGCCTCGTGGTGGAGGGCTTCATCAACGGCCTGCACCGCAGCCCGTTCCACGGCTTCTCCGTCGAGTTCGCCGACCATCGCGAATATGTGCCCGGCGACGACCTCAAGTATCTCGACTGGCAGGTCTTCGCCCGCACGGACCGCTATTACATCAAGCGCTACGAGGAGGAGACGAACCTGCGCTGCTACATCCTGCTGGACCGCTCGGCCTCGATGGGCTTCGGCACCGGCCAGGTGACGAAGTGGGACTACGGCTGCTTCCTCACGATGTGCCTGGCCTACCTGATGATGAAGCAGCAGGACGCGGCGGGCCTCTCGCTCTTCGGCGCGAAGCCCGGCATCCTCCTGCCCCCGCGCTGCCGCACCTCGCACCTGCGCCAGATGATCCAGGTGATGACGGCGAACCCGCCCGTGGGCGGCACGAACGTCGCCGCCAGCCTCCGTGCGATGGCCCGCAACCTCAAGCGGCGCGGCCTGATCGTCCTGATCAGCGACCTGATTGACGAACCGGCCGAGACGCTCAAGTCCATCCGCCTCCTGCGCAGCCACGGCCACGACGTGATCGTGTTCCAAATCCGCGACGCGACCGAGGTGGAATTCCCCTTCGATGGTGCGACCGTCTTCCGCGACCTCGAAACCGGCGAGGAACTCGAAGTGGACCCGGTCTCCATCCGCGAGAGCTACCTGCAAAACCTGGCCGAGGAGAGCGCGATGTTCCGCAAGGGCCTGGTCGAGGTGGGCATTGACTACGTGCCGCTCAACACCCGCGAGCCCTACGACGAGGCCTTCACGGCCTATCTCCACCGGCGGTCGAAACTGCGAGGATGAACTCACGAACCACACGAGGCGACATGTCATTCAGCCGCAAGCTAGGCTGGCGCAAGGTCCTTCCGGTGAGGCCAGGCCTGATGAGCCTCGAAGATCTTCAGCTTGAATCCCAAAGGGATTCCGGCTTCCAGCCCAGGGTTGCGAGGAACGAGCTACCCTGGGTGGCTCCAGAGAAATTCTTCAACCCCAACGGGGTTGTGTCATGCCGCACACGTCGAGCCGCAACCCCGTTGGGGTTGCAGATTTGCAAACCGCTTTCCCAGGGTAGCTCGTTCCTCGCAACCCTGGGCTGGAAGACACAATCCCGTTGGGATTGCCGAGCGTTGCGCAGCGGAGGCAGGGCCAGGAGCGTTCGGGGTAATCAAGCTGTTGAGAATGCCCAAAGTCTGCCGAAGTTTTCCCCTCTCCCTGCGGGAGAGGGCCGGGGTGAGGGAGGGCGGCCACTTGCGCAACTGGATGCTGCTCATCACTCGGGGCGCCGCAATCATTCTCCCAGGTCAGAAAAATGGGGTCAGAAATATTCCCGCTCCAATCCCCATCTTTCTGACCCCATCTTTCTGACCCTCGCCTTTCCTGCGGGCACCTGATCCATGTTCACCCTGCTCGCCCCTATCGCCCTCGCCGCTGCGGCGCTGCTGGCCATCCCGGTCATCATCCATCTGCTCAAGCCCAAGCGCGTGCGGACGATGCCCTTCAGCAGCCTGCGCTGGCTGCGCACTTCGCAGCACAAGCTGTCCCGCCGCATCCAGTGGCATCAAATCCTGCTCTTCCTCCTGCGCGCCGCGTTCCTGATCGCGCTGGTGCTGGCGCTGGCCAAGCCGGTCTTCTCCACCGGCGGCAAGCGCGCGTTCACGGAGCGCTTCATCGTGCTCGATGTGAGCCGCAGCATGAACTACGAGCAGCCGGGGAAGGACACGCCGTTCGAGCATGGCAAGAAGCTTGCCCGCGCCCTGCTCGCGCAGGGTCTGCCCGGGGATCGTGCCACGGTGCTGCTCACCGGCAAGAACACCGTCGCGCTCGGCCCGCTCGCCGAGGACCTGACCCGCTACACCGCAAAGCTTGAAGCCGTCCGCGCCGGCCTCACCGACACCGACCTTTCCTCCGCGCTCGCCGTCATCCGCCCGATGCTCGCAACCCCGCGTCCCAACGCGCGCGCCGAGCTGTTCTTCATCACGGACAATCATCAGGGCGTCTGGGCGCAGGGCGCGGTCGCCGCGTTCCTCGAGGAGTTGAAAGTCCCGGTGACGGTGAAGGTCATTGACGTCGGCCCGTCCGCGCCGCGCAACGCGTGGATCGCCGGGGCGCGGCTCGTTGACGCCGGGGGGCGGCAGCTCCTGCAGGTCCGCGTGGGCAGCTCGGGCAACGAGCCGCAGGAGCGCACCGTGCGCCTGAAGCCGCTGCCGGGACTCGGCAACCTCTGGCAAAAGTTCAATCTCGCGCCCGGTGCGTTTGCCGAGGTGAACCTGCCCGTCCCCGCCGACTACGATTTCTCGGGCAAGATCGCCGAGCTGCTGCTGGAGCCGCGCGACGCCCTGCCCGACGACGACCAGTTCTGGCTGAACCTCGACGCGCGTCCCAGCGTCCGCGTGCTGCTGCTCGAACCGGAGAGCACACAGATCGAAACCTTGCAGCCGGGCTACCACCTGCGCATGGCACTCGGCGTCATCGGCCAGGGCGAGGGCGGCGCGGTGCAGGTGACCCGCCGCCGTCCCGATGCCGTTGCGTCGGCGGACTTCGCCAACGCCGACCTCGTGGTGCTGGCGAATGTCGGTCAGTTGAGCGACGAGCGGCTGCTGGCGCTGGAAGGCCGCATCAAGACCGGCGCGGGCCTGCTGGTCTTCCTGGGACCGGCGGTGCAGCCCGCGTTCTACAACGCCAAGCTGCACAACCCGCTGCGGCCCGCCGAGAGCCTCCTGCCGCGCCCGCTGCAACAGGTCGTCAACGCCGCTGCTGCCCGGGGCGAGCTGGCCCGGCTCACGCGCATCGAATGGTCGCACCCGCTGCTCGCGCCGTTGTTTGATCCGACCTTCGGCGACTTCGCCCGGCTCCGCGCGAAGAGTTATTACCTCTTTGACGAGGCGCCGAAGGGCGACGCCAGTCAGGTGCTGGCGTGGTTCGATGACGCGGCCCCGGCACTCATCGAACACGCCTACGGAGCGGGCCGCGTGCTGCTGTTCAACTCGACCGCCAACGACGAATGGAGCGATCTGCCGCGCCGCAACAGTTTCATTCCGCTGCTGGACCAGGCGCTGAACCGCCTCGCGGGCAGCCGCCTCAGCCAGAATTTCCATGCGGGTGAGATGGTCGCGCTCGCGGTGCCCGGTGTCGGAAAGAACGCCACCGCGACGGTCACGACGCCGGGCGGACGCAGCGTGACGCCGGTCATCCAGCAGTTCGATGCACAGACGATCGTGCGGCTCGATTCGGCGGATGAGGCGGGCGTTTACTCGCTCACGGCGAGGGGTGAGAGCGGCGTCGCGGATCTCAAGTTCGTGGTGCATCCCGGTCGCGGTGACAGCGTGGTCGCGAAGACGGATGCCACGACGCTGCGCTCTTGGTGGAGCAAGACAACCTTCGACATCGTCCACCCTGATCCGGCTGAGAAACCGGAGAAGACCGTTGCGACGGGTCGCGTGCTGCTCTGGCCGTGGCTCTTCGGCCTCGCGGTGCTGGCGCTGCTGGCAGAGATGTATTTTGTGCATCGCCTCTGCCCGGTGATGAACCCGGCGGTGGCGGGGTCCACGGTGGCGCAGCACGGCATGATCGCCCCGGCGGCAAAAGAGGAGGTGGTGTCGTGAACATCAGTTGGATGCCGGTGTTTCCCGTGTGGGCGGTGGTGCTCGTCTCGCTGGCGTTGCTGGGCTTGCTGGCGCACGGCACGCGCGTGCTGGTGCAGAAGCGGCTCCCGACGCGGTGGATTGTGATGCTCGGCGTCCTGCGCCTCGTGATCGTCCTTGTGTTCGCCGCCTGCCTGCTGCAGCCGATTGTTTCCTTCCGCCGCACCGTGCCGGAAGGCCCGCCGGTCTTCGTGATGTTCGATGCCTCACAGAGCATGGGCCTCAAGGATTCCGCCGCGCCCGCCGGTCGGCTGGCCGAGACTGTCCAGTGGCTGGAGAAGAACGGCCTGCACAGCAAGCTGGCCGCGCGGCCCAACGTGCATTGGTTCGCCTTCGACGGCCATGCCCGCGCCGTGGCTCCTGGCGCACTTGCTTCCCTGACCACCAACGGCACCACGACCCGCTATGCCGAGAGCCTTGCCGATGCGTGGGAACACTACCGCCAGCAGCGCAGCGCCGACGCGCCGCTCGTGCCCGGCGGTCGCGTGTTGCTCGTGAGCGACGGCCATGACTTCGGCGCGCGCGAAATCACGGATGTTGCCCGGCAAATCGGCCTGACCGTGGACACGCTCGCACCCGCCACCACGGCCGCCGGGGCCGAAGCGGCGCAACTCACCCTCGCGCAGGTGCAGGCCCCGCGCCGGGTGCTGCTCGGCGCGGAGTCGCGCTTCGCCGTTTCGCTGCGCCAGGAAGGGCTGGCTGGAAAATCCCTGATCCTCCAGCTCCGGGACGGCGACCGCCTCGTGGCCGCGCAGCCGTTCACCTTCAACAGCGGCCAGCGTGAGAAGCGCGTGAGCATGACCTTCCGCCCGGAGGAAGCGGGCTTGAAGGAATACTCGGTCACGGTCGAGGGCGCACCCGCGAGCCAGTCGGACGGGACGCGCAAGTTCAGTGTGCAGGTGGTGGGCGCGCGCAACGAGGTGCTGTTCATCGAGGATAGCTGGCGCTGGGAGTTCAAGTTCCTGCGCCGCATCTTCGAGGACGACCCGACCTTCACCCTCACGGCTTTTTTGGCGCGCGGTGAGAATGCCTTTGTGCAGCTCGCGGAGCCGGACCGCCGCACGCAGGTGACCGGCTTCCCGCAGTCACGCGGCGAGCTCGCCGGCTTTGACACGCTCGTGCTCGGCAGCGCGGACCCGCGCCGCTGGCCGCGCGGCTTTGCCCGGGCGCTGCATGAGCTGGTGGCAGAGGAGGGCAAGTCGCTTGTGATCATCGGCGGACCGAACCTGATCCACCTGCTGGCCCAGCCTTCACTCGCCGGATTGCTGCCGGTGGAACTGTCGCCTGAGTCCGCCAATCCCATGCCCGGCCCGGTGCCCGTGCGCGTGACGACCGAAGGGCTGGCTTCGTCCTTCTTCACCACGCCTGCCGGCCTGCCGGCCGACTACTGGGCCAAGCTGCCGCCGATGGACGCGATCTACCCACCACTCCGCAAGAAGCCTGCGGCCACCGCGCTCCTGGAAGCCGCCGAGCTGGCGAATCCTTACGGCAAATTGATCCTCGTGGCCGAGCACACGGTGGGCCGTGGGCGCGTGCTTTTCGTCGGCACGGACACGCTGTGGAAGTGGCACATGTTCGCCGCCAACACCGAGGGGCCGACGCCGTATCAGGTCTTTTGGCAGCAGGCGCTCCGCGCGCTTGCGCCAGTCCGCCAGAGCACCGGCAACGTGAACCTGACGCTCGAGCCAGACCGCAGCCGTTACGAGCCGGGGCAGACCGTGCTGCTGCGCGCGGAAGTTCAGTCCCAGCAGGCGCTGCCCAAGGCGCGCGTGCAGGCCCAGGTATCGCTGCCCGATGGCAAGCAACTGCCGCTCGATTTCTCGCCCGACCCCGCCGTGCCCGGCAGCTACACCGCACGCTTCGACGCGACGATGCCCGGCCAGCACAAGGTCGCCGCCACCGTGATCGCCGATGACAAGAACGCCGCTGACACGCTGGTGGCCTTCGATGTCGAGGCCAGCAACGCGGAACTGGCCAGCCCGCAGATCAACGATGCGAACCTGGCGCGCATCGCACGGGACACCGGCGGCCAGCACATCAACCGCGCCGACCCGGCCACCTGGCGCGCGCTGGAACAAATGGAAAAAGTCCCGGTGACGAAGGTGGAGACCGTGGACCTCTGGAACGGCTTCGCCTTGATCCTGCTGCTCAGCGCCCTGCTCGGTGCGGACTGGCTGCTCCGGCTGCTGCGCGGCTTTGCGTGACGGCTCGGGCTTCCGAGAGGAGCCGCGGCTTATCTGGCTTCGCCAATCGCGCTCACGTCCTTCAGACGGAGGCGTTCCTTCACTGGTTCCATCCGGGTGAGGTTGAGCGACTGGCGATGGGTCTCCACATAGAGGCCGACGAGCTTGAGGGGGTAATCGAGTTTGCCGTCAATGTTGCCCTGCCATTGGCGCAGGCCGGCTCCCGGTTCGATGTGCCGGGCAGGGGAATCGTTGGTGAGCGGGAAGGTGATGAAGCACCAGCCGTCGAAATTGATGGCGGACTGGTTCCCCCAGTCGCCGCCGTCCACATCGTTGCAGGAGCGCCAGCGTTCGCCCTTCGCGTCCTCCAGCTCCCAGAAAATGCGGCCCATGCTGCTGTCTCCCTTGACCCAGACGCCGACCGTATGCGGATGGCCGGCGATGGGCAGTGGCTGCCGCAGGCGCACCGCAGTGTATTCGCCGACGACGCTGGGGACGTCACCCTGCGGCCGGAGTTCAAGTTCCAGACACGCGCCTTTCTCGGTGTCATTGACCTGGCGCAACGCAAACTGGCCCGGACGCCGTAGTGGCGTGGCAGGCAGCGTCTCCGGGGCGAGCTGCCACTGGGCAACGTCGGCCATGGGGCTGATGACTTGCGTGCCCGCAGGGGGCTGGTGCAGGGGAAAGCTGCGCCGGCCGGCCGTGACGCGCGTCGCGGCCGCCGGACTCACGAGGTAGCTGACGGCGGTGCTCGCGGTGACTGTGAAGCGCTGGCCTTTGCTCGGGCGCGGCTGGCCGTAGAAGCCGATCTGGGTCACGGCGGCACCGGCGGGGAACTCAACCTCCAGCTCACACTGTCCGCGCGGCGTCCACAGTGCGTAGATGCGTTCGCCGCCCCGCTCGAACTCCAGCGCGTGGGCGCTGGCTGAACCCGTGGGCAGTTGCCGCACCAGCTTCGCACTGTCCAGAACCTTTGTCAGCGTGGCCATCGCGACGTAGGCTGGTTTGGGATAGTGCAGCGGGTGGCGCTGGCAGAGGCCGGACGCGCCCCAGAGCGTGTCGTAGTAGGAGTTGCCGACGTCCTCGATCACCGCGGGCGAGACGGTGGGGAACCGGTTTGCCAAACCGATCAACACGTCGCGGGAATACCACTCCGCCAGCCGCTGGGGCCCCAGGTCCCGCTCGGCGCGGCAGGTGAACTCGTAGCAGCCGGCCAGCGGAATCTCGTAGCCAAACTTCCGCGCGGTCTCCCCCAGCAGCCAGATGCCCGCCGTGGTGTGGGGCGAAAGCTTCTCCGGCGCGATGGTCTGCCCCGTCGTCTCGCTGCCGAGGTAGTCAATCAGCTCGCGCGGGAAGCCACGGCGCAGCAGCACCGCGACCATGCCGGAAGAGCCGCCGGAATTGCCCGCCATGATCTTGAGCTGGGGAAACTTCGCCCGGATGAATTTCGCCGCCTTCAAGCCGAGTTCGTAGAGCTGATCCTCACGCTCGCCCAAGGCGGCGTCCTTTGGCACATACTTCACGCCATACAGTTCCGGGGGATACCCGCCCGGGTCGTAGCTCTCGTGGAACAAGTCAATGTATTGGCAGTGGGGAAAGCGTTTCTGCAGGTCGCCGATGATCTTCTCGGCCCGGACTTCCGCCGCCGGCCAGTCCTTGAGGTCCACGAGCCGGAACGGCCAGTTGATCTGGTTGAGCGAGATCTGCCACGGGGCCAGCTCCGCCTCGCCGTCCTTCGTCCAGCCCATCGTGGTGCGGCGGAAGCCGGCCTTGAACAACATGGGGCCGGCCACGTTGACGTCCTTCGTGGTATAGTGAACACCATTGAACCACCAGGTGCCAAAGGGCGACTCATAGCCCGCCTTGCGGGTGTCCTTGCCGAGCAGGGCAAAGGCGCCGGAGTGATCGAGCAGCGGCTGGCCAGATTGATCCGCCAGCGTCACGCGTAGGCCATACCAGCCGAGTTCCGGCATGGTCAGCGGAAGGGTGATGTCCGCCTCGCTGCCGGCTTTGTCCAGCACCACGGGCCGCTCCTGCTGGGCGAGGATTCTGCCAGCGATGTCGCTGATCTCCCAGCGGAGCGAGTAGCGACCCGCCGTCACTGCCCGCAGCGAGAAAGTCGTCTCAGGCCGTTCATCGTTGTGAAAGATGTTGCCCGGCTGCGCCTGCTTGAGCCGGACCTCGACCGGCGATTGCTCCAAGGTCACGCCAAACACATGCACCGCGCTGGTCGAGGTCGGCACCGGCTTGCGCCGCCGGTCGCGCTGGACTTCCAGTCCGCCGCATTTGCCCAGAAACTCGAAGTCGAGATAAGGGCCGATCTTCATTGCGGCATAGGGATCCTGGGTGTCGGCGATGAGGTCCAGGATGTCGCCGGTCTTCAAATCCACGCGCACGAGATACAGCGGCGTGGTGGTGGGTTTTCCGTTCGCATCGGCGTAGGTCACGCTGCCCACCGCCTTGATGCCCGCGCCCGGCGGCTGTCCGCCGCGCGGCAGCGTGAGGGTGGTGTCCGCCATCGCGCCACCTCGCCCCGAGACGCCAAAGCGCGTCAGGCGCGTGGTCAGCACGGGGTCCTTGGCCGGGTCAGCCACCACGGCACACAAGACCCACGCGCGATGATAGAACGCCGGCGGAACCGAGAAGTGCAGCGATTCGGGCATCGCATCCAACGAGGTGCGCGACGTGTTCTCGTCCGTCTCCAGCGCCCGCGATCCCTGCATCTCCTTGGCCCGGCCCACATCGGCATTGCCATGACCGTCCACCACGATCATCGGCACGTTGCTGACCTGCTGCCGGCCCGGGGCCAGGGAAACCTTCGCCGCCTCCAGCACGCCGGGCCGGCCGATGCGCCGCACGTCCAAGGTCAGAAACCGACCGTCCTCCGGGCGGGTGCGCGCGAGTGCCCCGCGCACCGCGCCGCCCGCCTCCAGTTGCAGCGTCATTTCCGCCAGCCGGCTCGCGTTCGTCACGCGCCCGCAGTAGCGACCCTCCAGCCACAATTCCACCCCGGCGGCCTCCGCCCGCACTTCCAGCGGCACCCAGCGTTGCGAGGCGGCGGGGAGCGTCTCCCACATCTCCACCAAACCCGCGCGCTGGACCTCGGTGTAACGGGCAAGATTGGGTCGGCTGTGCAGGTTGAACTTCAGGCCTGGCCCTTGAAACTCGATGAACCCGTCCGCCAGCTTCACCTGCTCCGGGATCTTCTTTCCGTCCTTGTCCACCAGGCGCGTCATCACATCGGATTTCACCGTGCCGCGCAGGAGGTTCGTCTGGCCGTTGGCGAACTTGAGCAGCACACCCACCTTCCCCGCCGGACCCACTTGAAACTCCGCCGCCAGCGTGTTGGCCTCACCCAGCTTGAGCACATGCTCCTGGCGGCCCGGATCAGCCGTTGCCGCCTGGGCCGACCGGGCTGAAACGGTGGTCAGCAGCAGCAGGGCGGCGAGGGCGAGGGCGGGACGCGACGCCCACCGCACTGCGACAAACGGGCGGAGAGCCAGGGTGAAGTATGGGACGTGGGATGCCGGTTTCATGGTGTTCTGTCGGAAGAAGTGGACGCACCGGTCAGGCAAGCCGATCATCCTCCTGCAACCCATTGTGCTCCACCGGGAGAAGCGCTTGGCGCACGACGGGCGTTCAATTCTCCTGCTCGGCTTCACTGTGCTCGCCGCTCCGCGTTCAGAGTGTTGAACCGGATAGAGGTTCTCCGCTGTTTTCAGTGGCATGGAGGGTGGGCGAAGCTCCCAATCCCAAGTTCCAAGCTCCAAAGAAACGCCAAGTTCCAAATTTCAAATGGCGGCGTCGCCCGGCACTGGGGCCAGCTCTTGGGCCACAGGCCGAACCAGGGCGGAAGCGCTGGCGGCGTGGCACGCTGGGGCGCATCTTGGCACTGCCCCCGCACGACGGCGGAGCGCGGCCCGCTGGGCC
>CAZCBE010000042.1:0-53588 GCA_964496695.1 uncultured Klebsiella sp. | reverse complement strand
GGCAGGCGTCCCGCCTGCCGTAGAGCCGGGCGTCCCGCCCGGCGGACAGGACGCCACGCCGCCAGAACCCGCCACGAACTTCACGACGTCACTGCGCGAGGAAGCTTCTCTCCCGGACGGCAAGATGCCGTCCTCTACGGCAGGCGGGACGCCTGCCGCCACGCTCCCCGACTTCGCCGTCGTGGGTGAGCCCACGCGCCTGCGCGTCGTGCGCGGGTGCAAGGGCTGCCTGCGTTTCGCCATCCATGCCGTGGGCCGCGCGGCGCACAGCAGCAAGCCGCACGAAGGCCGCAGCGCGGTGGTCGCCATGGCCCATGCGATTCTGGAACTGGAACGCCACTTCACCACGCGGCTTACGCAGATCGCCGCACCCGGCTTCGGCACCAGCACCGGTTCCATCGGCCTCATCAGCGGCGGCACGGGCGTGAACATCGTGCCGGAGCGCTGCACCATCCAGGTGGACATCCGCCTCCTGCCCGGCCAGGACGGGCGCGCGACGTATCAGGAAATCCAAACGCTCCTGCGCGAGCGCTGCCGCCAGGTGCCGGACGTGGAATGGCAGTTTCCCGCACCCGGCGTCATTGATCCGAGCTTCGAGTTTCCCGCCAACCACCCGCTGGTGCAGACCGCGTGTGCGGCGCTCGGCCAGCCGGAACCGGACGTGGTCTTCTTCGGCTGCGATGCCAGCAAGATCGCCGCGCGAGGAGTGCCCGTGGTCGTCCTCGGTCCCGGTGACATCGCGCAGGCGCACACGGTGGACGAATTTATTGCGCTGGCGGATTTGGAGGCGGGGACCGATGCCTATGTGCGGCTCGCGCAGGCGCTGATGCCGAGGTAGTGGAGCGCCGGTCTCCGACCCGGCGTTTTCCATGCGAACATCCGCACGCCGGGTCGGAGACCGGCGCTCCGAGCTTTCCTTCGCACCCGTTCGCGGCTAAATCCTTCCCATGCTTACACCTGCCACCCGCAGCCGCGATTTCCCGGTGCTGGACACGATGACCTATTTCAACACGGCTGCGGAGAGCATCCCGCCGCTGTGCGTCGGCGAGGCGCTGCAGGCCTACTGGCACGACAAGCTGCGCGGCATGAAAGGCCGGGACTTCCACTTCAAGCAGGTGGAGGAGTGCCGAGAAGTGGCCGCGCGCATGACGGGCTTCAAAACCAGCGAAGTCTCCTTCTGCTCGTGCAGTTCCGAGGCCTACAACCTCCTCGCCACCGCGCTGAACCTTCAGCCCGCGGACGAGGTGATCGTCACCGATCTCGACTTCCCGGCCGGCGCCACGCCCTGGCTCACCGCCGTCACGCGACCGCAGACGCGCGTGTGGCAGGCCGCGCAAGGCGAACTCCGGGTGGACGATCTCGTGCCGCTGCTGAACGCCCGCACGCAGCTCGTGCAGGTCTCGCTCATCAGCTTCTACAACGGCCACCGCCTCGCGTGGGCGCCGTTCCGCGATGCCGTGCGCCGGCTCGCGCCGAACGCGCTCATTTCCGTGGACGTCACGCAGGCGCTGGGCCGGGTGGTGCTGGACTGTGCCGATGCCGACTGCCTCATCAGCAGCACGCACAAGTGGACCCTCGGCGTCCACGGCGGCTGCATCGTGGGCATTCCCGACCGCGCGGCGGCCCGGCTCACGACCCATGCGGGCGGCTGGTTCCATCTGCGCAACGCCTTCGAGGCCGACCGCTTCCAACGCGCGGACACCAAACAAGGCGCAGCGAGCTTCTCCGTCGGCATGCCGAACTTCGCCGCCATCTACGCCCTCAACGCCGCGCTGCGCTATGTGGAAGGCGTCGGTGTCGAGGCCATCGCGCGGCACACGGACCCGCTGGTGGCCAGCGTCCACGCCGGGCTGCTGGAGCTGGGCCTCAAACCCATGGCTCCCGCTCAGCCCACGAACCCCACGGGCATCCTCGCCTTCCGGCACGCCAATACCGCAGGCATCTACGCCGCGCTGGAGCAGGAGAACATCCACGTCATGCATCATGCGGGCCGCATCCGCATCGCCGTGGCCGGCTACAACACGGCGGAGGATGTGGGGCGGCTCCGCGATGGGTTGCGCCGCGCCCTGTAGCCGCCGACGTGAGGAGGCGGAGCGGAAGCGGAGGGAGCAAGTGTTTTGAATTCGGGGCCAGTCAGAATGAGGCAGTTGAGATCGGGCGCTCGCTTTCCACGGCATTGTTGCAGGGAGGTGCCGCGACGTCTCCCGGCGCCCATGCGACGCACTGTCGTTTGTCACCTTGTCGGCCCTTGAATATCATGCGCGCCTGAGGCGTAATTCGACTTCGTGAACCCTCGCCTCAACGTGCCCGCCAGCAGCCCGACCGCCGCTTCTTTGGCGCTCGTGATGGTGCTGGCCCTCACCATCTGTCCCATCAGTTCGACAGGTGCGGCGACACCTCCGGTGGACTTCACGCGCGAGGTGCGCCCGCTGCTCGTGAAGCGCTGTCTCGCCTGCCACGACGCTGAACATGCCAAGGGCGGCCTGCGCCTCGACTCCCGCGAGGCCGCGCTCAAGGGCGGCAAGTCGAAGCAGCCCGGCATCACCCCGGGCATGCCCGCGAGGAGCGAACTGATCAAACGCCTCGTCACGCACGACCCGGATGAGGTCATGCCCCCCAAGGGCGGCGCGCTCACTTCGGCGCAAGTCGCCTTGCTCACGCGCTGGATTGCTGAAGGTGCAAGCTGGCCCGCCGACAGCGCGGCCAAGCACTGGTCGTTTGTCCCGCCCATTCGACCGCCGGTTCCCGCCGTGAAGAACCGGGCCTGGGCGCGCAACGAGTTAGATCGCTTCATCCTCGCGAAGCTGGAGGAGCGCGGCTGGACCCCGTCGCCTGCGGCGGAGCAGCGTGTGCTATTGCGGCGCGTGTTCCTCGACCTCACCGGTCTTCCGCCCACACTCGCGGAGCAGGACAAATTTCTCGCGGACAAATCGCCCGACGCTTTCACGCGGCTCGTGGACGATTTGCTGTCCCGAACTTCCTATGGCGAGCGCTGGGGCCGCCACTGGCTCGACCTCGCCCGCTACGCCGAGTCAAACGGCTACGAGCGCGATGCCGCCAAGCCAAGTGTCTGGCGCTATCGCGACTACGTCATCGCCGCCTTCAACTCCGACAAGCCCTACGACCGTTTCATCCGCGAGCAGATCGCCGGTGACGAGCTGCCCGACGCGAATGCCGAAACCCTCATCGCCACCGGTTTCCATCGTCTCGGCCCGTGGGATGACGAGCCCGCCGACCACTTGCAGGACCGCGCCGACCAGGTGGATGACATGATCCGCACCACGTCGCAGGCTTTCCTTGGCGTCACGCTCGGGTGTGCGCGCTGCCACGACCACAAGTTCGATGCGCTCACCGCGCGCGACTACTACAGCCTCGCCGCCGTCTTCGCACCGCTGAAGCGCACGCAGTCGGGTCGCAGCGATCTGGATGCCCCTGCGGGCACGCGTGCGCAGCTCAAGGCGCTGGCCGAGCGCGACCAGCGCATCGCCGCTCTGACGAACGAAGTGGCTGCCGCGCGTTCCGCGTTCCGCACCGAGTTTCTTGCCGGCGGCAAGTCCACCCTGCCCGCCGATGCGGTTGCTGCCTTCCGCACTGACGCGAAGCAGCAGACGCCCGCGCAGAAGGACCTGGTGAAGAAGTTCACGGCGCAGTTGGAAGCGGAAGTGACCAAGGCCCTGCCCGCCGAGACCCGCGAGAAGGTTGCCGCTACCGAAGCCGCCATCGCTGAACTGCGTCGCGTGACGCCCGACCTGCCACGCGGCTACTTCCCCTATGAAGCCTCACCGTCGCCACCGAAGACCTTCGTCTTCCTGCGTGGCAGCGCGCACAGTCCCGGCCCCGAAGTCTTCCCCGCCGTGCCCGTCGCGCTCACGGCGAAGCAACCTGCGTTCCCCGCCTCCGACGAGTTCACCACCCGCCGCCGGCTCACCGTTGCGAACTGGATTGCCAGCGCGGACAACCCGCTCACCGCGCGCGTGCTCGTGAACCGTGTCTGGCAGCACCACTTCGGCGAGGGCCTCGTGCGCACGGCGAGCGACTTCGGCCTCATCGGCACCGCCCCCACGCACCCCGAGCTGCTCGACTGGCTCGCTGACTGGTTCGTGAAGGAAGGCGGGTGGTCGCTCAAGAAGCTGCACCGGCTGATACTGGCGAGCGCGACGTGGCAACAAATGGGGGTGGTTAAGGAGTTGAAGAGTTCAAGGGTTGAAGAGGCGAAGGCTGGTGCGTCTCCCCCCTCTTTAACTCTTCAACCCTTCAACCCTTCAACCCTTCAACCCACCTCCCCCTCCACCCACGACCCCGAAAACACGCTTTTGTGGCACTTCCCCTACCGCCGTCTCGAAGTCGAGGCCATTCGTGACTCGATGCTCGCGGTGAGCGGGCGGCTGAATCCTCGCGTGGGCGGGCCGAGCATGTATCCCGAGGTGCCGAAGGAGGCGCTCGCCGGCAGCAGCGACCCGAACAGCATCTGGAAGCCGTTCGATGAAGCTGATGCTTCGCGTCGCACGGTCTATGCGTTCCTGAAACGCTCGTTCATGGTGCCGATGCTCGAAGTGCTGGACGTGTGCGACACCACGCAGAGCAGCGACAAACGCGCCGTCACCAGCGTCGCCCCGCAGGCGCTCACGCTCTTCAACGGCGAGTTCGTGAACCGGCAGGCCCGCCACTTCGCCGACCGCCTCCGCCGCGAGGCGGGGGCTCAGGCCGCCGACCAAATCCAGCTCGCATGGCGGCTGGCGCTGTCCCGCCCGCCCAAGCCCGAGGAACTCACCGCGATGCAGCGTTTCCTCGCCGAAGAAACCGCCAACCAACTGCGCGAAGCCACCGCCGCCAGCAAGAACATCTCCACCAACGAAGCCGCCCAAGCCGCGCTCACCCAGATGTGCCGCGTGGTGCTGAACCTGAACGAGTTTGTGTATCCAGACTGAGCGATGAACCGTGTTTGCCATACGATAGCCGATAAATTGCAGAACGCTTCCTCCCTCACCCTAACCCTCTCCCGCTGGGAGAGGGGACAGCAGGGCGTGCGCGCCGTGGCACTGTGTGCGTCGGTTTCAGCCCACCGCTGGCTGCCGTTCTCCCTCTCCCAGCGGGAGAGGGCCGGGGTGAGGGAGAGCGCAGACTTTGGCCAACTGCATCGCTTCACATTGCGACAGTCACCTCTCATTAGCACCCGGCTTCAGCCGGGTGTAGCGGGACGCGCGATGCGAGAGCCGTTTCAACGGCTTTCTCACTCCGACGCAAAACCGTTGAAACGGTTTTCTTCGCTTCGTTTCACTGACACCCGGCTGAAGCCGGGTGCTAATGAGAGGGTTTGCCACCAACTTTTCTGTCCATGAACCCCCACCACACCTTCCGCCCAAACCCAACGCCCTGCGGCCGCTCCCGCCGCGAGTTTCTGTGGCAGGCAGGCGCGGGCTTCGCGGGCTTGGGCTTGTTGGACATCCTCCAGGCCGACGGTTTCTTCGCCTCCGCCCAGGCCGCGTCGCCGGTCGCACAGTCCCCGCTCGCCCCGCGCGCACCGCATTTTCCGACCAAGGCCAAGCACGTCATTTTCCTCTTCATGAACGGTGCGCCCAGCCAGGTGGACACGTTCGACCCCAAGCCCGAGCTGGCGAAGCATCACGGCAAGCCCTACGCCGGCAAGATCAAGGCCGTCGGCTCGAACGGCCGGCCCGTCGGCTACCTGATGCAGACGCCGTTTGAGTTCAAGGAGCACGGGCGCAGCGGCCTGCCCGTCAGCAGCCTGTTCCCGCACACGTCCAAGTTCGCCGACGACATCTGCGTGCTGCGTTCGCTCTACACGGACACGGCAGCGCACGCGTCCGGCTGCCTCCAGATGAACACGGGCAGCATCTTCATCGGACGGCCCAGCCTCGGCGCGTGGCTGAGCTACGGCCTCGGCACGATGAACGCCGCGCTGCCCAGCTTCGTGGTGATGACCGACCCGCGCGGCGGACCGATTGGCAGCGCATCGAACTGGACCGCCGGCTACATGCCCGCCGCGTATCAGGGCACGCTCTTCCGCAGCAAGGGCAACCCGCTGCTCGACCTCGCCACGCCCGAGGGCGTCAGCCCGCGCGCGCAACGCCGCTCGCTCGACCTGCTCGCCGAGCTGAACGAACAGCACCGCCGCGAACGCCCACAGGAGTCCGAGCTGGCCGCGCGCATCCTCTCCTACGAACTCGCCTACCAAATGCAGACCAGCGCGGCCGGCGTCGTGGACTTGAAGGACGAACCCGCTGCCACGCGCGAACTCTACGGCCTCGACCACCCGCTCACCGCCGACTTCGGGTCGAAGTGCCTCGTCGCGCGCCGGCTCATCGAGAAGGGTGTGCGCTTCGTGCAGCTCTATTCCGGCGGCGGCCATCTCGAAGACACCTGGGACGGCCACAGCGACTGCATCAAGAACCACACGCTCCACGCGGGCGAGACGGACAAGCCCATCGCCGCGCTCATCGCCGACCTCAAGCGCACCGGCCTGTGGGACGAGACGCTGCTGGTCTGGGGCGGTGAATTTGGCCGCACGCCCACGAGCGAGGGCGTCGGCAAGCCGGGCCGCGACCACAACTGGCATGGCTTCTCGATGTGGCTCGCGGGCGCAGGGGTGAAGGGCGGACAGTTCATCGGCGCGACGGACGAACTGGGCTTCGAGGCCGTCGAGGAGCGCCACCACGTCTCCGACCTGCACGCGACCATCCTGCACCTCATGGGCCTGGACCACGAGAAGCTCACGTATTTCTACCAAGGGCTGGAGCAGCGCATCACGGGGGTGCGCGGGGAAGTCATTAGGAAGGCGCTGGCGTAACCGTTCGGAGTCCCGCCTTTAGGCGGCGAGGCGTTCGAGCACCGATGACGCTGCGCGCGGAGCGGCCCGACCCACGCAAGGTTCGACCGGCTGAAGCCGGGACTACGAACAACCATGCGTGCCGGCTCAAGAAACACTTGGCCGCCCCCCTTGAAATGACTCACCATCCCCGACATGCACCTTGATCGCCGTCAGTTTCTTCAGCACACCGCCCTGGCCGCCGCCGCCGTCGCCACCGGTTGCGCCAGCGCCCCCACTTCGAAGACCCCGGCCCCGGCCCTGGGTGAACTGATCATTGACACCCACCAGCACCTCTGGGACTTGACGAAGCAAAAGCTCCCGTGGCTGGGCGGCGCGCCGGAAATCCTGCGCCACAGCTATCGCACCGAGGAATACCTGGCCGCCACCGCCGGGCTCAACGTGCGCGCCATCTACATGGAGGTGGATGTGGCCGACAGCGAACTCGGGCTGGAGGCGGAGTTCGTCCTCGAACTCGCCCGCAAAGGGAAATCACCGACGGTCGCGGCGGTCATCGGCGGCCGTCCGGACTCGTTGGACTTCCCGGCGTATGTGAAGCGCTTCCGCGGCGATGCGCGCTTCAAGGGCGTGCGGCGTGTCCTGCATTCGCCCGCCACACCGGCGGGCTACTGCCTGCAGTCTGAATTCGTGCGCGGCGTGCAGTTGCTCGGCAAAGAGGGGAAGAGCTTCGATCTCTGCATGCGGGCGACCGAGCTGCCCGACGCGGTGAAGCTCACGGAGCTTTGCCCCGGCACACGCTTCATCCTCGATCACTGCGGCAACCCCGACCTCAAGGCGTTCCGCGCGCCGCGCCGGGGCGAGGAACGTCCGCGTCACACGGCGGACTTCTGGAAGGCCTCGATTGACGCATTCGCCAAGCGGCCCAACGTGATCGGGAAAATCTCCGGCATCGCCGCCAGCCTGACCAAGGACGGCGGCACCGAGGATCTCGCCCCAGTGGTGAACCATTGCCTCGATGCCTTCGGCCCGGACCGCGTGGTCTTCGGCGGTGACTGGCCCGTGTGCCTCCTCGGCGCGACCTACCAGCAATGGGTGAAGATGCTGCGCGAGATCATCGCCAGCCGCCCCGCCGCGCAGCAGCGCAAGCTGTGGTCGGAGAATGCGAAGAAGCATTACGGGGTCTAGGTGACGAGCCGCCGGGATACCTTGTCACCAGCAGCGCGCGGCGTTCACGCCGCTTCAACGTGCGGCGTCATAGGCAAATTTGAATGCACCGTTGTGCTCGAACGGTGAAGCGGCCTGAAGGCCGCGCGCCTCATCGTCTGCGGCCATCCGCACGCCTTCCGTCAGAGCGCCAGGAACGCACTACCCCCGCACGTCCAGGCTTCGGAAAAACGCCGCCAGCCGCCGGTTGATGATCTCCGGCTGGTGCAGCGTGACGCCGTGCGAAGCGGCCGGCAGCACCTCATACTTCGACTCAGGGATGAGTTCCGCGAGCCGTCGCCCGTAGGCCGGCAATGCAATCGGATCATGCACCGCACTGACGACCAGCGTGGGAATGCCCGCCAGCTCGCCCAGCCGCTTGGAGACATCGTGCCGGCCCAGTGCCTGCACCTGCTTCATCAGAATGGGCGGCGAGTCCGCCAGGTCGCGGCCAACCAGCGCCCCCACTTTTGCGGCCAAGGCATCCAGGTCCTGGCCCGCCAAGAACGCCGCTGGGTAGAGCATCTCCAAGAACGCCCGCCGGCGTGCCGGACGCGAGCCGACCCGTGTGCGCAGCGTCATCCACAGCACCCACGGCGTGATTCGCGCCGCGTCCTTGCCGCGCGGAAACGTGCAGAGCAATGACAGGCTGCGCACGCGCTTCGGCACATCAAGCGCAAGTTGTTGCGCGATGACCCCGCCCATGGAGTGACCCACCACATGCGCCGACTCCCAGCCGACCTCGTCCATCAACGCCCGCGCATCCTCTGCCATCGCCTGGATGGAGATCTTTCCGCGACACGGCACGCTCCGGCCCAGACCACGATTATCGAAGATGAGCGTTTGGAAATCGGCGGCAAGTCCGTCCACCTGCGGCCGCCAGCCTTCCCCCGCGACCCCGACACCCTGAATGAACAGCACCGGCGCGCCGCTGCCGGCGAGTTCGTAATGAAGCGTGACCTCGGAGCGGAGCAGTTGCGCCATGTCAGCGGGGGCTTTGCACTGGCGGGCGGGTCAGTCCACCGTATCCATCTGCGCGCCCGGGCAGAACTCGGAGCTGGCCAGACGGCGGCGGCTGCCGGTCATGCGCGCCTCGTGGGGAGCGTTGGGCCGCATCATGCGCTTCTGTTTTTCGCGGTCGCCCGCGCCGCGCACCACATGGATGGGCGCGCCGGTGTTGATGTCCAAACCGGTCACATACATCGCCGCCGAGCCGGTCATCGGAAGGGGAATGAAATCCTGCACCTGCTGGAGGTTCCATTTCTCCTTTTTCAAGAACTTCTCCACCGCGCCCATTTCTTCCTCCGTGCAGCCGGGGAAGCTCGAAATGAAATACGGCACCAGATACTGCTCCTTCCCGACGGCGTCGCTCAGGTCGAAGAATTTCTCCATGAAGGCCGGGAAATCACCCGCAGGCTTGCGCATCCGGCGCAAGGTGCCGGGGTCCATATGCTCCGGCGCGACCTTCATGTGGCCGGAGACATGGTTCTGCACCAGTTCCTTCGTGTATTCGGGCGTGCGCAGCGCCACGTCCATGCGGATGCCGGATTGCACGAAGACGTGCTTCACGCCGGGCTGCGCGCGCGAGCCGCGCAGGAGGTCCAGGCCAGCCTTCTCATCAATGCCGAAGACGGGACAGATGGTCGGCCAGAGGCAGCTCGGGCGGTGGCACTTCTTACACTCCTCGGCATGGCCGTTCTTCGCGCCGTAGAGATTGGCCGTCGGCCCGCCGAGATCGGAGATCGTGCCGCGGAAGGTATCGGATTCGGTCAGCTTGCGAATCTCCTTCATCACGGAGTCCACGCTGCGGCTGGAGAGGAACTTGCCCTGATGGAAGCCCAGCCCGCAGAACGTGCAGCCGCCCGCGCAGCCACGCGAGACGATGATCGAGTCCTTGATGGTGGCAAAGCCCGGCACCGGCTCCTTGTAGCTGGGGTGCGAGGCGCGGGCGAAGGGCAGCTCGTAGAGCGCGTCGAGGTCCGGCCCATCCACGGGGAATTCCGGCGCTTCCTGCAGCACCGCACGGTTGCCGTGCATCTGGACGAGGCGCTTGCCGCAGTGCGGCGTCTGCTGCGCCTCAACGACCTTGGTCAGGCGCATCAGGTGCTTCTTGTCCGCCTGCAACTCCTCCCAGGAAGGCAGGATGATGCAGTCGCTGAAATCCGTCGCGGCCGTGGCCTTCGCCCCGAGAAAGAGCGCGGTCCCGCGAATCCCGCCGAAGTCCCGTCGGCCCGAACGCAGCCGCTTGACGATCTCGCGCACCGGCACTTCGCCCATCCCATAGACCAGCACGTCCGCCTTCGCGTCGGCCATGATCGAGGGCTTGAGCTTGTCCTCCCAGTAGTCGTAGTGCGCCACGCGCCGCATGGAGGCCTCCATGCCGCCGAGCACCACCGGCACGCCCGGGAACGCCCGCCGCGCCATCTGCGAGTAAACCACCGCCGCGTGATTGGGCCGCTTGCCCGGGATGCCGCCCGCGCTGTAAACGTCTTCTTTCCGCTTGTGCCGCGCCGCCGTGTAGTTCGACAGCATCGAGTCGAGGTTCCCGGCGGTGACCCCCACGAACAGCTTGGGCGTGCCCATCTCCTGGATGGATTCGATTTTGGTCCAGTCCGGCTGGGCAATGATGCCCACGCGCAGCCCCTCCGCCTCCAGCACGCGTCCGATCATCGCCGCACCAAACGAGGGGTGATCCACGTAGGCGTCACCGGTGATGATGAGCACGTCGAGTTCGTCCCAGCCCCGGGCGTCCATCTCGGCACGCGACATGGGCAGGAACGCAGCGGGGTCCGGCAGGTTTTGTTTTTTCACGGCAGCAGGCATTACCAGCCGGAGAGCATGCGTCATGTGCGGCTTTTAAGCAAATGGAAGCGGAAGCAGGAGCGCCGGCGGGGGCGCATCTTGACACTGCCCCCGCACGACGGCGGAGCGCGGATGCGCCCGCGCGGCGGTCTCCGACCCGGCGCGCTGGAACAAGCGCATGAACACGCCGGGTCGGAGACCGGCGCTCCGGGGGCAAGCGGGGACGCTTGCGGCACGGCCGGCCGGAGGCCGGCGCTACGTAGCGCCCGCGTCCCGCGGGCCGTATCGGCGGCGTCCGCACCGGCTCGGCGGCGGCGGCTGCGCACCGACCCGCCGATGTGCCTCACCCCAGCAGCCGCCGCGCGTTGCCGCTGCGGATTGCCGCTAGCTGCGGCTCGGACAGCACCGATTCCTTGAGCTTGAGCAGGGCGCTCTCGAAGTAAAACAACGGCGCGTGGGAGCCGAACAAAAGTCGCTCGATGGGAACTTGCTTCGCCAGGTTCGCCACGCCGCCTACGCCTTCGAGCATCGCGATCTCGAAGTGCGCGCCCGCAGCCGCGAGCCGCAGCAGTGGTTCTCCACGCAGGGTGCGGAAGGCGTTCAGCAGGACGAGGCGGAAGCGCGGCAACTTCTTGAGCAGCTCTGCGAGGGGGGCCGTATCCACCGGCGGAACCTGCATGAGCGGATGCAAGGTGCGCTCGTCCTCCATCACGACGGCGAGCTGGACGAGGAGATTTTTCTCGGCGGCCAGGGTGAGCAGGCGCGCGAAGTCGGGGTCATCGAGCTTGTAGCCGTGATAGTTCGGATGCAGCCGCAGCCCGGGCATCCGGTGAACCTCGGCGCACCGTCGCAGCTCCTCCTCCCAGTCCGGGAGCTTGGGATTCACCGAGCCAAACGGAAGCAGCAGGCCCGCGTGAGCACGGCACTCGGCGGCGAGGCGGGCGTTAGCGGCGGCAAGGTCCTTGTGCAGCAGCCCATCGAAGGTGCCCGCCCACGCCTGGGTGACGCCGTGCTCGCGCAGCTTGGCGACGAGTGCGGGCGTCTCGTCCAGCGGGCAACGGCGGAAGGGCCAGCGGCCGAGGGTGACGTTGGTGTCAACGAAGGCACCGGACTTCTGATCGGCAGCGGCAAGGGTGGATACGGACAGCACCGCGAGCGAGGTGGTGGTAACGGTCGCTTTTAAGAAGGTGCGGCGGGAAGCATCGAAGGCGTCTGGCCTCAGTGCGTTCCCTTTCCCCTCACCCCTGCCCTCTCCCCGAGGAGAGGGGGAACTGTAGCCAGCGGTGGAGCGAAGCTGGGCGGGTTCGGTCGTTCGAGAATCACCGTCATGCGCTCCCTCTCCCGGAGGGAGAGGGCCGGGGTGAGAAAGCGCGGAACGAAAGCTTCGTGCTTTGGCCCCCTGAACCGCGTGCCGCATGTATGGAGTCCCGCCTTCAGGCGGCAGGGCGTCCGACTGTCTATGGGCTGTCTGCGCAGCGTCTGGATCGCCGTCAGGTTCCACCGGCTGAAGCCGGGACTCCCTGCGCGGTTCATGGCGAGGGGGAAGGGGCCGTGCGAAAGACGACGGTGAAACTTTCAGACCAGCCTCGAAGTCAGTCCGAGACTCCTCACAGCGTCTCCTACGGGGGGTGTTCATGCCTTGATGCCTTTCCGCTGGAGGATGGGGGTCAACAGTCGCTTCAGGTTGCCGCTGAGGATGAGTTGCTTCGCCGCCTCAGGGATTTGCGCGCCCAGCACCTTGCCGAGCTGCGAGGCGAAGCTGCGCCCTCCGGCGTCGCTGCCATAGATGATCCGCTCCGCGCCGAGTTCGCGCACCGCCATCTCGGTGTAGCCGGCGACCGGATCAGAGCCGGCGAGATCCGCATAGAGATGCTTGTGGGCACGGATGGCGCGGATGCCACGCTCCCAATCCCCGCCGGTGTGGCCGCAAATGATCGGCGTGCTGGGATGCCGCGTGGCGAGTTCCGCGAGATCGAAGGGCGTCGATTCGCCGGGGTCGTTGCCCGCGACCTTCAGCCAGGTGTGCTGGAAGATGACGGCCTGCAGCTCAGCCGCGCGCCTGATGATGGGGTCCAGTTCGGCGGCATTGCAGCGATGCGCGACCCAGAGCTTCACGCCCACCATCGGCCCGCGCGCGACGCAGCGATCCAGTTCCGCCAGGCTCTCCTCAACGTATTTCGGATTGAGATAGACGAAGCCAAACGTGCGGTCAGGAAACTTCCCGATGGCTTCGAGCGCCTGATCGTTCTCCTTGCGGAACGTGTCAGGCTTCGGGTCCTTCGACCACGGGATGCCCATGTAAACGCAGAGCCGCTCGATGCCCATGCGGTCCGCGAACGCGATGAGCTGCGCCATGCGCTCGGCGGGCGTCGCGCCGGGGACACCGGAGAGGTGGACGTGGAGGTCCCAGATGGTCATGCGCGGGGCCGGGGAGGAGCAGGATTAGGATCAAGATTACGAGCAGGAGGGCACGAGGCGGCTTCTACTCGTGCTCCTGATCTTAATCCTGATCCTGCTCCGTTTCATGTGTATCCCAACGTGACTTGCGCAGGGCCACCGCGCTCACCGCTGCGGCTCGCCCGCTTCCCGGCCCATCGCCGGCCCCAGCACCTTGCGCACGCGGGCCACGAGTTCGGACGGGCTGAAGGGTTTGATCATGTAATCCGCCGCCCCGAGTTCCAGACCCGTGACGATGTCTTTGTCGCGCGCACGGGCGGTGAGCATGATAACCGGGATGGAGGCGGTGCGGGCGTCTTCCTTCAACCGGCGCAGCACCTCGAAGCCATCCATCACCGGCATCAACCCGTCGAGGAGGATCAGCACCGGCTTCACGGAGGGGACGAGCGCGAGGGCCTGTTCGCCGTCCGGGGCATGCACGATCGCGAAGCCCGCCTGCTTGAGCTTGAACACAATCAGTTGGGCCGTCTGTGGCTCGTCTTCAGCCAGCAAGATGGTCGGCATTGCGCCGAGAAGCTATGGCAGGCGACAAGCCCCGCACAAGCGCGGAGATAGGCGGCGGAGCGCGGATCTGCGACCCGCAGCAGCCTCCATCCTCCGTTGCGGCTCGAGTAGGATAACGAAATGGGTGGTCGGGAGTTGCTGCGAGTCACAGACCCGCGCTCCGGGACCATGGCGGAGATGCGCCACCTTCAGCTCTTTGATCGCCACAGCTTGCGCCGGATCAAGCCGAGCGCTTCCGTCGCCGCCGGCAGCTTGGCGGACCACAGCAGGGCCCAATACATCACCGCTGCAATGGTGGCCGGGATGAAGACGGCCCCCAGCCGGATGAGCAGCGTCTCGTGGCCGAACCAGTTGTCCCACGCTTGGTAGATCGGATGCGCGAGGATGCAGGCCACGATGACCGCAGCGAGCACGGGCTTGATCGCCTGCCGGACTTCGGCCAGCTCCAGCGTGCCCAGCTTCTTGCGCAGCGCGCGGTAGAGGAGCCAGACATTCAGACCGGAGGTGATGGAGTTGGCCACGCCCAGCCCAATCTGGCGCAGGTCCCCGATGAGAACCACCGAGAGCAGGAGGTTCACCCCCAGGCAAAAGACGCTGACCTTCATCGGCGTCTGCGTGTCGCCCAGCGCGTAGAAGGCTCGGGCGAAAATGTTGACCATCGAGAAGGCCACCAGCCCCGGAGCCAGCGCGAAGAGCGCGTCCGCCGCCCGTTCGGTCGCAGCGGGGCCGAACTCCCCACGCTCGAAGAGCAGCCGCACGATGGGCACCGCCAGCGCCATCAGGAGAATGGTCGCCAGGCTGTTGATGACCACGAGGTAGCCCAGCCCCTGCCCCAGCGTCGCGCGGAACTCGGGCAGCTTCTTCTCCGCCGCCAGCCCAGACAGGCTCGTGAGCAGATACGTCGCCAGCGAGATGCCGAAGACCCCTTGCGGCAGTTCCATGAGGCGCACGGCGTAGTTGAAGGACGCCACGATGACCGGGTCCACCCAGAAGGACACGAGCTGCACCACGGTGACATTGAGCTGGAACGCCGCGACGCCGACGATGGCCGGCCCCATCTTGGTCACCACGGTGCGCACCGTTTCATCGCGCCAAGGCGTCACCCAGGCAAGCCGCCAGCCTTCGCGCCGCAGGGAGGGGAGTTGGAACGCCGCCTGCGCCACGCCGGCCACGAGCACACCAAATGCGAGCGCGAAGATCTGATCGTCCAGCTTCACGCCGAAATGCGGTGCGGCCAGAAACACGCTGGCGATCATCACCACGTTCAGCAGCGCCGCGCCCAATGCCGGGATGAAGAAGTGCCCGCGCGCATTGAGCACGCCCATGAAGACCGCCGCGAGGCAGACCAGCCCCATGTAGGGAAACATCACGCGCAGCAGCTCCAACATCAGCCGCGTCTTGGCATCAAACTCCGCCGTGGCCAGCGCGATGGACAGGCCCGCCAGCACGAGCGCGATGACGACGGCGGCGAAGACCAGCAGCGCGGACATCACCGCATTGGCCGCCCGCCACATCTCGGCGGCCGTCCCGTTCTTCTCCTTCTCCTTGAAGATCGGGATGAAGGCCGCCGTAAGCGCGCCCTCACCCAGCAGCCGACGGAAGAGGTTGGGAATCGTGAAGGCCAGCGTGAACGCGCCCGCCACCCAGCCATCGCCCATGAAGCGCGCGTAGGCCATCTCGCGCACCATGCCCAGCACGCGGCTCGTGAGCGTGGCCACGCCCATCGCGCCGGAGGACTTGAGCATCTGCGACATGCGCCGCGAGGCTAAGGACTGGGGTCAAAGTTCAAAGTGCAAAGTTCAACGCCGGCAGGAGCGCGGCATTCATGCCGCTTCACGGTGATGCGTTCTTTGGTGATCGACCTCCGAAAAACTTTCGAACGATGAAGCGGCCTGAAGGCCGCGCGCCACCGAGGAAATGCCAAGCCCGCCTCGCTTACAAATCCAGCGGTCCCGCCACCTTCTCGCCGTCCATCTGGTAGATGCCGACGAGGTAGCCGTTCTCGCGGATTTCACCGACGTGCAGCTTGCCGTAGAGGGTGATGGCCTGGTCCATGATCGGCTTCACGCCCTTGCCGGTCATTTTCACGCTCACCCACTCGTTGATCTTCGGCACGCTGCCATAGCAGCACATGGACTGGTCGCGCATGATGAGCAGCTCGGTGATGAGCCCGCCCTCCACCTTCAAGGGCAGCATGAAGCCCTTGAGCGCCACGCGCTGCTTGTCGAAGGCCTTTACGTTCGCGGGGATCTGCTCCTTGGGGGGCGCAGCCTTCACGGGGGCATTGGTCCCGGCCGGGACGTCATCGGGAACGTCGTAATTGAATGCGGCAAGCCGGTCGAAGCCCACCACGAGAAACTCGCCGTCCTTCTGCACTGCACCGAGTGGTGCGGCCTTGGCGTCCGGGGCCACGGGCACCGCGTTGGTCGGAGCCGCCGGTGCGGGCGTGAGCTTCTGAATCGGCGCGCCGCGCACTTCCTTCTTGCCGGACTTGGCCGGCTCGGCGGCGGTGGCGAGGAGGCAGCCGGCAACGGCGAGCGCGGCGAAAGTCAGAACGTGTTTCATAGTCGGCTCACTTTTTGACGGATTCGGGGGCGCTGCCCTTCGGAAAGTTAAATTTGAGCGCGGTGAAGTCCTTGCCCGCGACGGTGATCTTCTTGAGTTCCACGTCGAAGCTCTTCGCCGCCTTCAGCCAGTCCGCCTGGGCCTCGAACTGTGAGGTGTCGCCGGCCTTCTCGCCGGTGGCGGCGTTGGCCACGGCCTTGAGCGTGAGCGCCTCCGCCTTGCCGTTCACCGTCGCCGTCAGTTCGAGGGACTCCTGCATGATGCGCTGGAAGCCGCTCATGTGGGCCTTGAGCACGTAGGCGGTGAGCTTGCCGGACGCGGCATCCAGCACGAACTCCACATGGGCTTCCTCATTGCCCAGGTCAATCGCCGTCCCGCCGTGCGGCGGCTCATGGTGGTGGCCGCCGTGACTGTGTCCTCCCGAGGACGGGTTGGGCTTGCAGCCAACGAGCAACGCCAGCAGGAGAACGGGAACAAGCTTCATCATGGCACCAGCGTAGGCGGGAACGGACCAGCCGCAACCGAAAATTGACGAGGCACTGGGAACTCGAAACAGAAATCTGGCCCGCGAAACACGCGAATGAACGCGAAAAGGGACCGGACTGGAAAGCTGTGGTTGCAGCCAGCCAAAGGCGGAACCCAGCCATTGAAACTGATACGCCCATTTTCAACGCGGAGATGCGGAGGACGCGGAGGCACGCAGAGTTGGAGCCGGCCGATGGAACTTCGAGAGGGTCTGACTCTGTCAACTCTGCGACTCTCTGCGTCCTCCGCGTCTCTGCGTTGAAATGAAATCCCCCTCCCGCCGGCATCGTGACAAACACGAATCCGTTCCCTTTTCGCGTCTATTCGCGTGTTTCGCGGGCAAGGTTTCCTCTCTTTACGCTTTCTGTGCCGTTTCGAGGCCAATCCCATCCCGTGGTTTTCGTGGCGAACCGACCGCGCCACTGCTACCTTCCCAGCAAAACCAAACCGCATGACCGAGGAACCCTATCGTTGGCTGGAGGCGGTGGCGAACCGCCGCGAATACGTCCGCGAACAGCTCCGGGGCGGCTCGCCCGTCTTCGCCGTCAGCCTGCCCGACGGCATCCTGCTGCTGGGCGTGGGCGCCGGCCGCTCGAAGGTCTTCGAGCTGCACGACCGCCTCGCGCTCGCGGGCCTCGGTCACCCGGCGGACATCGAGAAGGTCCGGCAGGCCGCGATTGACGCCGCGCATCTCGAGGCCTTCACCCGCGCGCCCGAGGACGTAAGCCTGCGCCGCCTCGTGAGCTATGGCCTCAGCCCGCAGCTCAAGCAGAATTTCGAGCAGCTCTTCACGGCGCCCACGCTCGTCGAGCTGCTCATCGTCGAGCTGGGCAACGACCCTGGCCAGGACCTGCTCGCGAACCTGCACTTCGACGGCGCGTTCCAGCTTCAAAGTGGTGGCCTCGCCGTCGCCGCGAACACGCCGGAAGCCGAAGCCGCCGCGAAGACCTGGCTCACCCCCGCCCTCGCCGGCCAGACCGACCGCGCCGCCGTCGCCGACCTGCTCCTGCAAGCCTGGTGGGTGCTGACGGAGAACAAGTCCTTCGGGGATGCCCTGCCAGCGGAGGCGGAGCGGCGGGAGGGGTGGAAAAAGGCGGTGAGCGGGAAGACGGTGGAAGCGGGGTGGCTGGCGCGAGCAAACGGACGCGCGTCGAGGTTTGTTCCGCTCGACCAGAATTTGAACTAGTGCGCTATGGCTGGGTTCACCGACAGGCTTCCGCAGAATGTTCCCGGCAAATACTACGTTGATGGACAATGCACTGACTGCGACCTCTGCCGTGAGCTGGCACCGAACAACTTTCGTCGCGACGATGCGCTGGGCTATTCCTATGTCTTCAAGCAACCGACCCGTCCTGAAGAAGTAGCCAAGTGCGAAGAGGCGGTCAGCGGGTGCCCCACAGACGGCGTTCGTAATGACGGCGACAAATTCGATTGGGAAACGGAACCAATTTTCGATTGGGATGCGTGGGCGAAGTATGGACCGGAGTTTGCTTTGACCGCTCCATTGTTGAAGCCGAAGAAGCTTCAGCAGAAAAGTAGTGAGAGCCCATGAATCGCATCGTTGGCCTTGAAACGGAATACGGGTGCCTCACCAGCGACCCCGCCGGGCCGCCGGCCGCCGTGGCGCGCGTGCGCAACTGGATGTTCGAGAAAAACCGCTTCGGCCTCGCGGACATGCACCAGCGCGACTGGGACGAGCCGGCGGGCAACGGCGGCTTTCTCTTCAACGGTGGCCGCTGCTACGTGGACATGGGCCACCTCGAAATCTGCACGCCCGAGTGCCTCTCCCTCCGCGACCTCCTGCGCTTCGACCGTGCCGGCGACGAGATGCTCACCGCCGCCGCCCTTGACCTCGGCATGGCCGAGCGCGTCGGCTTCGTGCGGAACAACGTGGACTACTACTCCGGCGCGACCTTCGGCTGCCATGAGAACTACCTCGTCCGCCGGGGCGCGCCGCTCAACGAGGCGAACGTCCAGTCGCTCCTCGCCTTCCTCACGCTGCGCGTGCTCTACACCGGCGCGGGGCGCGTGCGGGCGTCGCAGGGCGCGGAGTCGCGCGGCGACATCATCAAGCTCGTGGCGGACAGCGATTTCCAGCTCAGCCAGCGCGCGGACTACATCAACAACGACCTCTTCGAATGGGTGCAGTTCAATCGCGCCATCATCAACACGCGCGACGAACCGCTGGCCGATGCGCGCCGTTTCCGCCGCCTGCACCTGCTGCACGGGGACACCAGCGTGCTGCCCGCCACGCTCGCGCTCAAGTGCGGCACCTCCTCCCTCGTGCTGGACCTGCTGGAAATAGACAAGCTGCCCAAGGTCGCCCTGGCCGACGCCGTGTTCGCCTTCCGCACGCTCTCGCACCAGCCGGACGGCCCGTGGCGCGTGCCGCTGGCGGACGGGCGCGAGGTCTCGGCGGTCGAGGTGCTGCGGTGGTTTTACGTCGCCGCGGAAAAGGAATTCAGCGGCCGCGACACGGAGACGGACGTGCTGCTGGGCATCTGGGACGGCGTGTTGACCGACCTCGAATCCAAGGTTGAGAACCTCGTGGGCATCGTGGACTGGGTGACGAAGCGCTGGCTCTATGAGCAGTTCCTCGTGCAGGAAGATCTTGAATGGAGCGATCCCTGGCTCCGCGCGCAGGATCTGGAGTTCCACTCCGTGGACCCCGCGCGCAACCTCGCCTGGCCGCTGGCCCGCACCCCGGAGCCGTGGATCATCTCGCCGGAGGAACAGCACGCCGCGCTGCTCACCCCACCCGCCGACACCCGGGCCGCCGCGCGCTCCAGCCTCATGCACACGCTGGAGAAGCAGACCTTCCGCTTCTTCGTGGACTGGGAGGTGATTGACGCGGAAGGCACCGAGTCCCTGCATCTGCTCGACCCGTTCGATCCGAAGCCACCCGACGCCAGCGCCTGGCTGCGCCGCAGCGCCCGCGTGCATGCGCGAGATTCGGAGGCGGAGTAATCAAACTCGGAAGAAAGCCGACGGCGTCTTGGACTGCGGTGGCAGAGCGCAGCGGCGACACCGCTTTGGCATCCCGCAGAGCGGCCGTGAGGGGGACACTCTTGTCCCCAAGTTCATCAGCGCAAACCCGGCAAAGGGGACAGGAGTGTCCCCTTCACTGCTGGTTCATCCGAATCACCTTCCCCGGCCGCGTGCCGAGGTGCTTGTCATCCTCAATCACCACGACGCCGTTCACGGTGACGAGCTTGAAGCCCACGGCGTAGTGGTGCGGCTCCTTGAACGTCGCCTTGTCCGTGACCTTCGCGGGGTCGAACACGACCAGATCGGCCCATGCGCCCTCGCGCACGAGGCCGCGGTCCTTGAGCTTGAAGGTCGCCGCCGGGAGCGAACTCATGCGGCGGACGGCGTCTTCGAGGCGGAGCAGCTTCGTCTCGCGCACATACTCGCCGAGCACGCGGGCGTTGTTGCCGTAGCCGCGCGGGTGCGGCACGCCCTCGCCGAACTTCCGCACGCCGCTGTCGGAGGCAAACATGGTGTTCGGATGCTTCGCAAACTCGCGCAGGTCCTCCTCGTTCATGCCGTGAAAGACGGCGGACGCCCCGCCGTTCTTCTCAATCTCCAGCAGCAGTTCGACCTGATCGTCCAGGTAGTCATTGCCCCGCTTCTTCTTCGCGGCCTCGACCACGTTCAGCCCGTTGAGCGACTTGTCCTTCGAGTAGTTCGCGATGACGGCATAGGCGTAATCCTCGCGGCCCTGCTTGTGGAGGGTTTCCTTCATGCGCTTCGCGATGTCCGCGCGCTGGGCGGGGTCGCTGATGCGCTCGCGGAATTTGTCCGCGCCGCCCTCACGCGCGCTGTCCGGGATGAGCTGCGAGAGGCCGGTGCTGGACGCGGGATAGACATACTGGTCCTGCGTGATGTCCAGACCCTCGGCACGGGCCTGCTCGATGGCGGCGATGACCTTGCCGGTCTGGCCCCACGCGTTCTTGCCGGAGAGCTTGATGTGCGAGATGTGGCCGCGCATCCCGCCCTCACGCGCGATGCGGAACAGCTCGTCGAGCGCCTTGAAGATGGACTCGCCCTCGCTCCGCATGTGGCTGGCGTAAAGGCCACCGTGCGCCCCGGCGACCTTGGCCAGTTCCACGATCTCCTCCGTCTTTGCAAAGGTGCCGGGGAGGTAGATCAGTCCCGTGGCCAGCCCCACCGCGCCGTCCTTCATCCCCTGCTCCACATAGCCTTTCATCTTCGCCAGCTCGGCCTCGTTGGGCGGACGGAGGAACGAACCGCCCATGGCCTGCCGGCGCACGGTGTTGTGGCCGATGAGCGAGCAGACGTTGGGGGAGATGTTCGTGGCTTCGAGTTCCTTGAAATACTCGCCGAGGTTCAGCCGCGAGCCGCCGCAGTTGCCGAGCACGAGCGTCGTGACGCCCATGCGGAGGAAGTTCTCCGCGCGCGGCTGGTCCTCGATGCCTTCGGCGTGCGTGTGCGTGTCCACGAAGCCGGGCGCAATCACCAACCCCTTCACGTCCACCACACGCTTCGCCGTGCCGGTCACGCGCCCGACGGCGGCGATGCGCCCGTCCTTCACCGCGACATCGGCGAAGACCGCCGGGTTGCCCGTGCCATCCGCCACGCGTCCGCCGCGCAGGAGGAGGTCGTATTCCTGGGCCGAGGCGAGGGACGCAGCCGCGCAGAGCAGCCAGCCTGCGATAGCGGAGAAGTTCATGTCCGCTTGATAGACGAGGGGTAACGTTGTGTCGAATGGTTCCTCGCAACGGCGAGACAAGCTCCAAACTCCAAGTCTCAAATCCCAAAGAATCCTCCAGGCTCCAAATCGCAAAGGTGATCTGGCCAAAGCGACCTCAGTCAAAGCTGGCCTGCGAATCTGAAACTTGATGCCACGCCCCGGCACGTCGCAGCAGCTCTTTCCATGAACCGGAAGGGGGCAGGAAGATGGGGTCAGAAAAAGCAGGCGAGGACAGGCGGAGCCGAGGATTTCCCGCAGATTCAAGACGACCACTGATGGAGCGATGGGGAGACTCACAGAATCATGGCGCACAAAAATCATGGGGGAGGGATGATTCTGTGAACCATGATTTTGTGGCAGCAACGCCCAAAAACCAGGGACGGACAAAGTCGGGGGCTGGAGGGATTTCATTCTGCCGCACCTTTCCGACCTTGGGTTTGAGGCTGGCTAGAATCAGGTGCCAGCAAATGCACCAGACCAGCTCTGGTTCCGGGGTTCAAAGCACGAAGCCAGCAGGAAGATCTGCGGGCTCTTCGCAGTTCTCGGTGGAACAGGGAGGCGGGTCGGGAAATTCCAAACTCCAAATTCCAAGCTCCAAAGAAACTCCAAAGCCCAAAATCCAATGGTTCAGCGTGCCACGCCGCCAGTGCTTCCGCCCCGGGTTCGGCCCTTGGCCCAAGGGCGGCCTCCGTGCCGGGCGCCCCCTCCCTTTGAAGTTTGGAGTTTGGAGCTTCTTTGGAATTTGGAACTTGGAACTTGGGATTTGAAGCTTCTCCCACCCATTCCACTGAAAACAGCGGGGAACCGACCTGCGCCGCCGCGGCTCGGGCGCTTCTTGACACTGCCCCCGGAGCGCGGGTCTTGCGACCCGCAGCGGCTGCCTTCGTCCGTTGCCTTTCGTATAGGCTAGCAGGACGGATGATCGGACGCGGCTGCGGGTCACAGACCCGCGCTCCGGGGGGCTTTCGATCCTCGAGGGCAGTGTCGAGATGCGCACCCGCGGCTCCTGCTCGTAATCTTGATCCTAATCCTGCTCTTCCCTGGGTTCTGATTCATGAGACGAGAGCGCGCGGCCCCCACCACCGAGGAACACGGTTCCAATTCTGATTTGCGCTTCCCCCTGCTTGGAGCTTGGGTTTTGAAGGTTGGAATTTGCCCCCTGTCACTCCGCAAATCACCTGATCGTGCCGGACTTGCTTCAACGCTGCGCAAGAACTACTTTGGACCGGTCAGCTCGCATGAATTCGTCCTCCGTGTCCGCCGCCCCTTCCAGCCCGGGCGGCTTGGCGTCCGCACCGCACCGGCATGTCGCCCCGGCTCATGCGGTTCCGCCCTCGCGGGCGGCCCAGTGGTTCGTGGCCAACTGGCAGTTGCCCGCCGCCGGGCTGAGCATTGTCGTCATTGCGGTGCTGGATCTCTTTCAGAAGGCGGACTTTCCCATCGCGTCGTTCTACGTCGCCCCGGTGTTGCTGGCCCTGTGGTCACAGAACAACCAGCACGCCATCTACATGGCCTACGCCGCGACCGCGCTCTCGGTGCTCGGCTTCCTGCGCACCCCGCTCAACGCCCCGCACGAGGCGGAGATGGCGAACCGCGTGCTTTCCGTCGCCATGGTCTGGCTGGCGGCCGCGCTGTCGCTCCAGCGCTGGCGGCGCGAGAAGACCCTGGAGCGCGCGTTCTCCGACATGGAGCGCCGCGTGCGCGAACGCACGGATGAACTGACCCGGGCGAACAGCTCGCTGCAGACCGAGATCGCCGACCGCAAGGGCAAGGAGGAGCTGCTCCGCCAGCTCTCCGGCCACCTGATGACGGCGCAGGACCAGGAACGCCGCCGCATCGCGCGCGAACTGCACGACAATTCCGGCCAGACGCTGGCGGCCATCGCCGTGAACCTCTCGCGCATCGAGAACCTGGTGCCCGACGCCCCGCTGAAGGTGCGCAACCTCGTCGCCGACACCGCCGCCATGGCGGAGCAGACCTCGCGCGAGATCCGCACCATTTCCTATCTGCTCCACCCGCCCCTGCTCGAAGAGGCCGGCCTGCTCTCCGCGATTGGCTGGCTGGCGAATGGCTTCACCCAGCGCAGCGGCATCCGCACCGAGGTGGATGCGCCGGCGGAATTCGAGCGCCTGCCCAGCGACATCGAGGTGACGCTTTTCCGCATCGTGCAGGAGACGCTCACGAACGTGGCCCGGCACTCGGGCAGCAAGACCGCCTTCATCAAGCTCACCCGCCAGCCCGGCGAGATCGTCCTGCAGGTGCGCGACGAGGGCACCGGCATCCCGCCGGAGAAGCTGGAGAAGGTGCATGGCAACGTCTCGGCGCTGGGCGTGGGCGTGGCGGGCGTGTGGGAGCGCGTGCGACAATTTGGCGGGGCCTTGGAAATCAACTCGAACAGTCGCGGCACGACCGTGATGGTCGTGGTGCCACTACCGGAGGAACAACTATGAGCACACTGAAGCTGTTGATCGCGGACGACCACGACATCGTCCGCACGGGCATGAAGGCGTTGCTGGATGACCAGCCGGGCTGGCAGGTGGTGGCCGAGGCCGGCACCGGCCGCCTGGCAGTGGAAAAAGCCAAGGCCACCCTGCCGGACGTCTGCGTCCTGGATGTGACGATGCCGGAATTGAACGGGCTCGAAGCCGCCCGCCAGATCAAGAAACTGCTGCCGCATACGGAGATTCTCATCCTTACCGTGCATGAGTCCGAGCAGATCGCGTCCGAAGTGCTGAAGGTCGGGGCGCGGGGCTACATCCTGAAGTCCGATGCCGGACGCGAGCTGGTGGCCGCCGTGAAGTCCGTCAGCGCGCACAAGAACTACTTCACCTCACGCATCTCGCAGATGATCTCCGACAGCACGCTGAAAGAAGGCGCGCAGGCTCTGGAGGCCGATGACATCGGCAGCCGGCTCACGCCCCGCGAGAAGGAAATCGTGCAGTTGCTGGCCGAGGGGAAGAGCAACAAGGAAGCCGCCAGCGTGCTGAACATCAGCGTGAAGACCGTCGAGACGCACCGCACGAACATCATGCGCAAGCTGCGCTTCCACTCGGTCGGGGAACTGGTGCGCTATGCGGTGCGGAACAACATTGTGGCGGCGTGAGGCGGCGTGGCGTCAGGCGTCCCGCCTGACGTAGAGGGCGGCGTCCCGCCGCCCGGACCTGGGCTGCGAAATTCAAAGATGGGGCGACGTGCCTCCCGCATCCGGACTCCGTGCGGCTTTTTCCGCCGGGCGGGACGCCCGGCTCTACGGCAGGCAGGATGCCTGCCGCTACCCGCCGATCTGCGCCTTGTAAGCCTCCGGCGTCATCAGCGCACCCGCTTCCGCCGCGTTCACCAGCTTGAGCTTGTAGAACCAGCCCTTGCCGTAGGGTTCGCCGTTCACCAGGCCGGGGTCGTCGGTCACGGCCTTGTTGATCTCGGTGACTTCGCCGCTGACGGGGGAATAGATGTCGCTGGCGGTCTTCACGGACTCGACCACCGCGCAGGCCTCGCCGGCCTTCACCTTGCGGCCCACGGCGGGCAGCTCGACGAACACCACGTCCGTCAGCTCGTGCTGCGCGTGGTCGGTGATGCCCACGGTGGCCACGTCACCGGCGACGCGCAGCCACTCGTGGCTCTTGGCATACTTCAAATCAGCGGGAACTTGCGTGCTCATGTTGGGCGCGGAGTGTGGGTTCAGGCGGCTTTCTTGTAAATTGGCTTCTTCACAATCTCGGCGGCAAAGCGACGGCCGCGAATTTCGATTTCGATCTTGCCGCCGATCTCCGCGACCTGCGGCGGGACGTAGCCCATGCCGATGCCGTTGTTGAGCGACGGGCTTTGCGTTCCGCTGACCACTTCGCCGACCGCCACTCCGCCAGCCCAGATCGGGTAGTGCGGCCGCGGCGGCGGGGCCTTGTCGGTCATCTTGAAGGCGACGAGTTTCTTCTTCGTGCCGTTGGCCTTCTCGTGGGCCAGCACGGTGCGGCCCACGAACTCGCCCTTGTCCAGCGCGACGAAGAAGCCGACCCCGGCCTCGATGGGCGTGGTGTTCTCGTCCAGCTCATGGCCGTAGAGCGGATAGCAAACCTCCGTGCGCAGCGTGTCGCGCGCGCCGAGGCCGCAGGGCTGAAGGCAGAACTGGTGGCCGAGGTTCAACGCCTTGTCCCAGACCGCCTCGATGAGCGTCGCGGGCGTGATGACCTCGAAGCCGTCCTCGCCGCTGTAGCCCGTGCGCGCCACGCAGACGAGCCGGCCGTCGAAGGCGAACTGCGCGATCTGGTTCTTCTTGAGGTCGCTCGGCTTCGCTACGAGCGTGCCACCTGTGGACGCGGCGGGGAAAAGCTGGTCGAGCAGGCCGGGCGTCTTGGGCCCCTGGATGGCGACGGCGGCGGTGTGGTCGGAGAGGTTGGCAAGGGTCACGTCCGCGTGCTGCGGGAAGGCCCCGAGACGCTCCTGCAGCCAGGCCACGTCCGGCTCGATGCGCGAGGCGTTGATGATGAGCAGGTATTCCTGTTCGCCGAGGCGGTAGGCGTAGAGGTCGTCAATCACGCCGCCGTGCTCGTGGCACATGAGCGTGTATTGGCCGAGGCCGATGGCGAGCTTGCGGATGTCATTGGTGAGCGTGGCGTTCAGAAACGCCTCCGCCGCCGGCCCGCGCACGATCACCTCGCCCATGTGCGAGATGTCGAAGATGCCCGCCGCGCGGCGGACGCAGAGGTGCTCGTCTGTGATGGTGGAATACTGGACGGGCATTTCCCACCCGCCGAATTCGATGAGCTTGCCGCCGGCACGCTGGTGGGCGGAGAAGAGAGGAGTGCGTTTGAGCATAATGGGGAGTGACGAATGCGGAATGGGACAGTGCCTCAGTAGTGATACCGGCAGGAGACAATCACGATGGCCTCCTCCGTCACACGATAAACCTTGCGATGTTCCTCGGTGATGCGTCGCGACCAATGGCCACGTAAGTTGTGCTTCAGCGGTTCGGGTTTGCCAAGGCCGGAGAACGGGTCGCGCAGCGTGTCATAGAGCAAGGCGACAATTCGCTTCTGCACCTTGCGGTCAGTCTCGCCCCAGTCGGTGAAGTCCTTGAAGCCGTCTGCCGTGGAGGACAACGTCCTCATTTCCATCGCGCCAGTTGCTCCGGAGTGACGGTGATCAGGTTCCTGCCCGCCTTGGCGTCGGCCACGGCTTTGAGCAGCCGCTTGCGATTGGCTGGCGACTTGAGCAGATACGCAGTCGTGTCCTCCTCGACGGCTTCGTCGGAAACCCGGATGGCCACCGCACGCCGGGGAAAGGCAGCCTTGATGCTCTTCAAAAAACGCTCGTCCAAGTCCGCCGTGTTCAAGGTGTAGGTCGTCTGCATGGGTGGACAGTAACTGGCTCGGCGCGTCAATTCAACCACAGTGCGGCCGTGCGATCCGGGCGCATCCCGGCACTGCCCCGAAGCCGAGCCGGCGCGGACGCCGGCGACACGGCCCGCGGGACGCGGGCGCTACGGAGCACCGGCCTCCGGCCGGCCGTGCCGCAAGCGTCCCCGCTTGCACGGCGGGGCGAGGTCAGGGGCAGTGTCAAGCTGCGCACGTGTGATCCGTGCGCGGCCTTCGTGCCGCTCCAGGCCGCTGCGGGCCTGGAATATCGCTTGGCGCGGAGCCATCGGTTCCGCCAATGGCAGCGTCCACTCTTATCAATTAACCCGATGGAGCGGTGGCAAGGCATTGTCGGCGCGTGAAACCCGCGGTGACAATGCACCCCGTGGAAAACTCATGCGGGGGCGTTTCCAGGGCACGCTGGAAGCGCCTCCGCTCCGCCGCCGGGTGGCTGCGCGTGGGCCAGGCGAGCCTGCTGGCCCTCGGCCTCGCGACCGGCCTGGGCTGCGTCGGGACGGCCAAATATCCCGAGGCCGATATGGTGGGGACCAAGCGCGTGCTGGCGATGGCCCAGCCCACCGAGCAACCCACGCCCCACCAGTTGCAGCGCCTCCACGCCGCCTTTGTCCGCGACGACGGCACCATCCTGCTCCAAATCCAGGGCAAGCCGGTGAATGAAGCCAAGCCCCAGCCCTGCACGCTTGAACTCCCGGCGCCCAAGCGCCCCGCCCAGGCGAATGCAGTCGCCCGCCGCGTGGAAGTTCCCAGTTCCGCGTTGCGCCTGGGCTGGGACGACGCAGCCGTATCCGGAACCAATGTCCACCCGCTGCCGGTCGGACCGATCATGACCATCAAGGCCAATGAAGCCTACGTTTGGAGCGCCATCGCACTGACCGAAGGACGGGCCGAGGAAATCCGGCTGGTGCAACGGCTCGGCACGGTGAGCCAATGGGAAATCCTCCATCTCCGCGCCCAGCCGGCCGCCGCGCAAGCCCGCTTCACGGTATTTGAAGTGCGCCCGACCATGGTGCCGGTCAACCACCGGGCCGCACTGGCGCTCATGCCCTTCGCCCTGGCGGAGGACGCGATGACGAATGTGGGCAGCCCGGTGGCCAAAGCGGGAGCCATCCCCGCAGTCGGGGCGGCCCTCCTCTACACGGGCTACCTCCCCGTGGCGGCCGCGATGTGGACGTGTAAGCAGCTCTGGAACGGGACGAAGACGGTGGGCCGGGCCATCGGCCTGGCCGAGGACCAAAGTCCCCCGTGAAGTCATTGGCATCTCCTGTGCGCAACTCACCTCCAAACCCATCCGCATGATGACCACCCCTTGGATTCCTGACCGTTCTCGCCCTGGCTTTGCCGTGGCTTGGGCGTGCTTCTTCATCTCCCTCCTGCTGCCCGCCTTCGAAGACATATCCGGGTGGGGCTGCGCCCTGACCGTGCTGAATTGTCTGTTCAGCCTCGAAGTGAAGGGCCTCTGGGAATGGCTGTATTACTCGGCGTTCAACGTCACGAATGCGGTGCTGCTGGGGCTGCCAGTTTTGGCGTTCACGCCGTTGTGGGGCGGTTTCCAACGGGCTGCGCGATGGCTGGTGGGTGGGTGCCTTCTGCATACCCTCTCCTGGTTCATTTGGAGACTTTGGAACGGTGGGGTCAACGATATTCGGATCGGATATTACCTTTGGCTGCTGGCGGTGGGAATACTGCTGGCCGCCTGCCTCGCCCGTGTTCGTTCGAATCAAATCACCACGCAGCTTGGACCACCGGCGAACGCCTCTCCCTCAGTCGCCGCTTCAAACTCGTGAAGCGCCACTTGGATCGGGGCGCCCCCCGACCACCTCGACGCCGAAACCGCCTACGACCGCTTCTCTGACCTCTCCCTCGCCGTGCATGGGCTGGGTATGAAATTGCGCACGAAGTTTTGCCCGGAACCGAGTGACGGGTGAGGCGCGCGGCAACCACGCTTCAGGGCTGAAAGCCCGTCCGGTGACAGCCCGGGCTGGAGCAGAGCACCGCGAGGCGGAGGCCCGGGTTTGGGGTCCGCTGCGTCACCGCCCTGAAAGGGCGGCACTCGGCACGGGGCCGGAAGGTGTCCCGCCCTTTCAGGGCGGACGGGCTTCGCTGGGCAGGCTGCCCGGGGCTTCACCCCGGGCTATCACCGGACGGGCTTTCAGCCCTGATTTGCAATCCACGCTGCATCGCTCGTGGAAATTCCTGAAAGGCATCAGGCTTGGCCGTGGAGAAGTGAGCGAAGCGCACGCGATCCCACCTGACCTGAACGCAGCGGGCGGCCTCTCCCATTAGCACCCGGCTTCAGCCGGGTGCCAGAGGACGTTGCGAGTCGCCAGCCGATTTAACGGCTTCGTTGATCGGCTAGAGGTGGCGGAAAAACCCGTTGAAACGGGTGATGGCCATCGTTGGCCAGAACACCCGGCTGAAGCCGGGTGCTAATGAGAACTGAGGCGGCGGTTGGGCGTTCGGATGGTCCGGCGGCGCGCTGAGGACAGCGCGCCCTACCTTTGCGGTGGACGACAGTGAGCGATTCGTCTGGCGCGGGCTGCGTCCCCCTGTCCAAAGCAGGAGAGGGAGGGCAGCCGACCGGGTCTCTTCGATGGGGCAGTGTCGTTAATGCTTGGACGCGAGCTACTATGCAATTGGTAATCAACGAGCCCGCGGAATGTCAGGGTCTTTCAAAATGACTTCATGCAGCTTTGGATAGAGCTTGAAAAGCCGCACAAGAAAATATTGCAACCCGTCATCAAGCTTTAACCCAACCGATTTGCCTTCAACTAATTGCTTAAAATCAGCTGACAGCCAGCCCAACGAATTGTTGAGAAGATAAACATCATCTTCGTAGCTGAACGGAACAGTCCCTCTGAATCTGTCTAAAATCTTGCCGAGCCCTTCCTGTGCGTGACTGAACGCCTCCTGAAACTCCTCAGAAAGCACCCCACGAGTGGGCGTCAATGACTTTGAAAGAGTCTCTTGTGTGCAAAAAGTCGCCAATCGCGCCGCCAACGCTTTCAAATCGTCCTCATGAAACGCCCGCATTCTCCAAGGATTATTCATAGCGTAGCGCAGCGTCTGATCCTGTTCTGTTGAACCGAGCAAAGCAATAATCGAATCGAATCGTGACCAAACTGGTAATATGAAAAACCAGCAGTCGCGGCAGAATTTGATGAGCCTCCGTTTTTCATCATCAATCTCAATGGTTTTCTTGGCGACAATCTCCTTGATCCGGTGGCTCAGACTTTTTGTCAGCGCCATGGTCTTGTGTTCATTAGCGGCAAGAACTGTGTTTGCGCGATACGTCAAAATCCGCCGGCTCCGAAGATCGAAGGGCAAGGACTCCAGACCGCCAGAGTCCAGATTGAAAACACAAATGATTCTGCTCCATCCTATGCATCCAGCCGCGAAGCCGAGTTCGATCAGGACGTTGGGATTCGGGCATCTGCGTTTCTCTTTCCTTCCACTGATCAAGCTGACATCCGCCACCAAAATTCCGCAGGCCAGTATCTTCTGAAAAATCGTTTGATCAATACTCGGAGTGCCCGGCGTCTCGGAGGTGCTCTCGTCTAATCTAGGAGCCAAAACGAGTTCGGCGTCAGCTTTTAGCGATTTGATCGAAGCTCCAATTGCCTTCTCAATGAAACTCCGGTTGTCCTTGGACGGAAGGTCAGACTGCCATGAGTAAAAGATAGTGAACTCCATGACAGGACATATGAAGCAGCACGCGAACTGCGTTGCTCAATGCATCTCCACCTCACACGACCCAATCCCCTTCCGGTAGTAGTTAAACTGCACGTTCGGGTGGTCGGCTAGGAGGGACATGGGGACGGCACTGTCCACGATACGCTGGGAGATCATGAACGCGGTCAGGCGCTGGCCGAAGGGGTTGTCATGACAGCCGGCGTGCCAGATGGAGACCTTTTCCGCCTTCCACGTTTCGGCGGGGCCGACGGTGATGGCCTGTTTCGGGACGAGGGTCACGTTGCCGCCACCGCTGGTGCGCGCGTTCTGCGCGATGGTCACGGGATGGAGGTCCACGACGCGCGTGGCGAGCTTGCGGTAATCTGCCGCGCTCGGCGGAGCGTCCTTGTATTTGCCCTTGCGCGGAAGCGGGTCGTTGAAGGCCCAGTGTTTGATGTCGCCCTGGCCGCCCTGCATGACGCAGCAGCGGACGCCGGCATCCCACGTCGCGCGATAGGCACGGGTGTCGGCCTTGGGGAAGTGCATGTTCGCATCGGGCATGGCGAGCCGGCGGTCAATGCGGTTGAAGCACATCTCGCGGTCGCACTTCTCGAAGGACAGCGGGTGCGTGACGGCGGCCTCCTTGCCATCAATGACCCACTCGTCCATGCCCCAGAAATGGGCGTCGTGGAGCTTGAGGCCCATCTCGTTGACGATGCGCGCAACGAGCGGGAGCTGCTCGGTGGGGCCGATGGGGCCGCAGATGCCGGCCGGGTTGTCCGGCGTGGCCTGCTTCCAGGCGTGGATGTATTCCAGCGCCTCGGCGCAGTAGAAGTCCTCGAGCGTGTCGTAGAAGACGACCTTGAAGCCGGGCCGGGAGAGCTTGAGGAGCTTCTCCGGCGTGAGCTTCGCGGCGGCTTCGATGATGGCGGTGTCGAGCGTGGTGTAGTCCCACCAGGCGGGGGCGAGGGAAGAGAGCTTGCGCGGCATGACGGGGTTGTAAGGCGAGGCCGGGGCGGGGGCAAGTTTTGAGTGGTTAGTAATTTAGTGTTTAATGATTAGTGAGCGGCCTCCTGCCGTCGGGCCGGGTGAACCCTGGGCCACTAATCACTAACCACCAATTACTGCTTCCTCGACTCCGCCGCCGCCGGTCGTTAAACCATGGGCATGAACATCGCCCGATGCACTGCCATCGTTACTGCCTTGCTGGCGTTCGGTCCCACGCTCCACGCCGCCGAGACCTTCACCGCCGACCTCGTCATCTACGGCGGCACGTCCGCCGGGGTCATCGCCGCCGTGCAGGCGAAGAAGCTGGGCAAGTCGGCCATCATCGTGGGGCCGGACAAGCACCTGGGCGGCCTGTCCAGCGGCGGGCTGGGCTTCACGGACACGGGGAACAAGGCGGTCATCGGCGGCCTCTCGCGCGACTTCTACCACCGGGTCTGGAAGGAATACCAGAAGCCCGAGGCGTGGCGCTGGCAGAAGCAGACGGAATACGGCAACAAGGGCCAGGGCACGCCCGCGATGGACGGCGAGAACCGCACGATGTGGATCTTCGAGCCGCACATCGCCGAGCGCGTGTTCGAGGATTACGTGAAGGAGTTCAGCATCCCCGTCCACCGCGACGAGTGGCTCGACCGCGCCAAGGGCGTGAAGAAGTCCGGTGCGCGCATCACCAGCATCACGATGCTCTCCGGCAAGACCTACACCGGGAAGATGTTCATGGACGCCACCTACGAAGGCGATTTGCTGGCAGCGGCGGGCGTGGACTATCACGTCGGGCGCGAGGCGAACTCGGTCTATGGCGAGCAATGGAACGGCGTGCAGGTGGGCGTGCTGCACCACCGCCATCACTTCGGCGCGCTCAAGACCAAGATCAGCCCCTACGTCATCCCCGGCGATCCCAAGTCCGGCGTGCTCCCGCGCATCAGCACCGCGCCGCCGGGCGAGTATGGTTCCGGCGACAAGCGCGTGCAGGCCTACTGCTACCGCTACTGCGTGACCGACCACGAGGAGAACCGCATCCCCTTCCCCAAGCCCGAGGGCTACGACCCCAAGCAATATGAACTGCTCGTGCGCATCTACGAGGCGGGCTGGAAGGAGACCTTTGACAAGTTCGACCCGCTGCCCAACCACAAGACGGACTCGAACAACCACGGCCCGTTCAGCACCGACAACATCGGCATGAACTACGACTACCCCGAGGCCAGCTACGAGCGCCGTCGCGAGATTCTTGCCGAGCACCGGACCTATCAGCAGGGCTGGCTCTACTTCATCGCGAACGACCCGCGCGTGCCGAAGGAGGCCCAGGAGCGGATGCGCAAGTGGGGTTTGCCCAAGGACGAGTTCAAGGACAACGGCGGCTGGCCGCACCAGATCTATGTGCGCGAGGCGCGGCGGATGGTCGGCCACTTCGTGATGACCGAGAACGAGCTGACCAAGAAAAAGCCCACGCCGGACTCCGTGGGCATGGGCAGCTACACGATTGATTCACACAACGTGCAGCGCTACATCACGCCCGAAGGCTACGTCCAGAACGAGGGCGACATCGGCGTCGGCATCACGCCCTACGCGATAGCCTACGGCTCGCTCGTGCCGAAGAAGGGCCAGGCCGACAACCTCTTCGTGAGCATCTGCGTCTCCAGCACGCACATCGCGTTTGGCAGCATCCGCATGGAGCCGGTGTTCATGATCCTGGGCCAGAGCGCGGCCACGGCGGCGGCGCTGGCGATGGACGGGAACCTCGCGGTGCAGGACGTGCCGTATGCGAAGCTCCGCGAGCGGATGCTCAAGGACGGGCAGGTGCTGGAATACGCGAGCGCCGCGCCCGCCGGGGGCAAGGCCAAGTCTGCGCAAGGCTTCGTGGACCCGAAGCAGCTCGGCGGCGTGGTGGTGGACGACGACGACGCGAAGCTCACCGGCAACTGGCAGTCGAGCAATGCCGCGCCCAACTTCATCGGCAACGGCTACCGCCACGACGGGAACACCAAGGACGGCAAGGCCACCGCGCGCTTCGAGGCCCGGGTGCCCAAGGCAGGCCACTATGACGTGCGCATCGCCTATCCGCCGAACTCGAACCGCTCCTCCAAAGTGGCCGTGGAGATCACCCACGCGGGCGGCAAGGAAACGGTGTTCGTGGACCAGCGGAAGACCCCGGCGATTGACGAGCGGTTCCATCTGCTCGGGCGGTTTGACTTCACCGAAGGGCAGCCGGCGGTGGTGGTGGTCTCGAACGCGGGGACGGATGGCTACGTGGTGATTGATGCGGTGCAGTTGATGCCGAGGTGAGGGGGCGAAGAGAGCAGGATTAGGATTACGAGTAGGAGGGGAGCGTTTGGCTCGTGCTCCTGATCTTGATTCTAATCCTGCTCCTCCCCTTTTGCTCGCTGCTAACTGCGATATGCTTCCCACTCCGGCTCATTCGCAAAAATCCAGCGGTAGTAGTCCTTCCCCTGCAAGTTCGCGGCGGCGGCTTCATCCACGATGACGGTGCAGCGGGCGTGCATCTGGAGGGCGGTGGCGGAGATCATCGAGGTGATGGGGCCTTCCACGGCCTGGGCGATGATCTCGGCCTTGCTCGCGCCGGTGGCCAGAAGGAGCACGCGGCGGGCTTCCAGGATGGTGCCCACGCCCATGGTGATGGCCCGGCGCGGCATCTTGGACGGGTCGGCGAAGAGGGAGGAGTTCTGCGCGATGGTAACGGGGGAGAGCGCCTTCACCCGCGTGCGTGAGCGCAGCGCGGAGAGCGGTTCGTTGAAGCCGATATGGCCGGTCTGGCCGATGCCCAGAAGCTGCACGTCAATGCCGCCGCACTTCGTGATCAGATGCTCGTAGCGCAGGCACTCGGCATCGAGATCAGCGGCGTCCCCGTGCGGCAGGTGGGTGTTGCGGATGTCCACGTTCACATGTCGGAACAGATGCTCGCTCATGTAGTGGCGATACGAATGCGGGTCGCTGGCGGGCAGGCCGACGTATTCGTCGAGGTTGAAGGTGCGGGCGAGGGAGAAATCGAGCTGCTGCTCGCGGTGCATGCGCGCGAGCCGGTCATAAACGCTCTCCATGGTCCGCCCCGTGGCGAGGCCGAGGACCAAGTGCGGCTGCGCGCGCAAATCGTGGGCGACAAGCCGCGCCAGCAGTTCGGCGGCGGCGTCCGGAGTGGATTGGATGATGACTTCCACGGCGGCAGCTTGGGGCAAAGGCGGCGTCCGGCTCCACTAGAAAATCAAGCGGGGGAGCGTGACCGTGTTAGCCAAGCCGGAACGAGGCAGCAGGAACACCACTATTTTCAACGCGGAGACGCAGCGAACGCTGAGGAGCGCGGCGAATTGACCACAGAGACACGATGAACACAGAGAAGTTCCGTGGGTGTCATTGTCGCCGTCGAGGGGGTTGCGGACGGGCAGCCTGGCGGCGTGCGCGCTCGCGCGAGCGCGGCGGGCCGCTTGGCGCAAGGGCGCTCCGGGTTGCCGACGGCGACGAGTCGCCTGCGGAAAGCGGTGACAAGTCACCGCACTCCATAGGCGTCGCGGGATGTCCGTCGGCACAAGTCGCCGCTGCGGCCCGGAGGGCCGTGCTCCACAGCACAAACGCCCTCCGGAGGCCGGAGGGCGTTTGCCGTGAATCAATTTTGGCTTAGCTCGCCGCGACCGCGCCCTCGGTGGAGGTGGCGGCCTTCTGGTTGAACGTCAGCTTGCCGTCGGCGGCGGAGACGGCTACCGGTTCGCCACCTACCAGATTGCCGCGCAGGAGTTCCTCGGCCAAGGGATCTTCGAGGTGCTTTTCCACGCTGCGGCGCATCGGACGCGCACCGTATTGCGGGTCGAAGCCTTTCTCCACGAGGAAGTCCTTCGCCTTCTCGTCGAGCACGAGGTGGATGTTCTTGTGCTTGAGGCGTTCCATGACCTTCGTGACTTCGAGGTCGAGGATGGTGATGAGGTCCGGCTTGAGGAGCTGGCGGAAGACGATGATGTCATCCAGGCGGTTCAAGAACTCGGGGCGGAAGGACTTCTTCGCCTCGTCCAGAATCTTGTCGCGCATCTTCTCGTAGCTGAACTCGTCCTTCGACGCGCCGAAGCCGATGGTGGTGTTCTTCTTGATGGTCTCGGCGCCGACGTTCGAGGTGAGCAGGATGATGGTGTTGCGGAAGTCCACCACGCGGCCCGTGTTGTCCGTGAGTTTGCCCTCTTCCAGAATCTGGAGGAGCATGTTCATCACGTCGGGGTGGGCCTTTTCAATCTCGTCGAAGAGCACCACGCAATACGGCTTCCGGCGCACCTGCTCGGTGAGCTGGCCGCCCTCCTCATAGCCGACATAGCCCGGCGGCGAACCCACGAGGCGCGACACGGTGAACTTCTCCATGTATTCGCTCATGTCGAGCTGGATGAGCGACTTGGAGTCGCCAAACATCTGCTCGGCCAGGGTCTTGGCGAGGAGCGTCTTGCCCACGCCGGTGGGGCCGAGCAGGGCGAAGGTGCCGATGGGGCGCTTCGGGTCCTTGAGGTCCGCGCGGGAGCGGCGGAGGGCCTTGGCCATCGCCAGCACGGCGTCGGTCTGGCCGATGACGACCTTGGCGAGCACCTTCTCGACTTCGAGCAGGCGCTGGGTCTCGTCCTTCTCCATGCGCTTGAGGGGGATGCCGGTCCACTTGGACACGACGTGGAGAATTTCGTCCTCGTCCACCTTGACGCGCTTCTCTTCCTTCGCCTCGCGCCAGGACTTGAGCGTGGCCTCAAGCTTTTCCTTGGCCTGCTTTTCCTTGTCGCGATACGAGGCCGCACCTTCGAAGTCCTGCTCCTTGATGGCGCGTTCCTTGCGGTTCTTGAGTTCCTCGATCTCCGCCTCCTGATCCTTGAGATCAGGCGGGCGGGTCATCGCGCCGATGCGCGCGCGGGAACCGGCCTCGTCCATCACGTCAATGGCCTTGTCCGGGAGGAAGCGGCCGGTGATGTAGCGGTCGGAGAGCTTGACGGAGGCCTCGACGGCGGCGTCGGTGATCTCGGCGCGATGGTGCTCCTCGTATTTGCCGCGCAGACCCTTGAGGATGGCAATGGCATCGTCAATGGAGGGCGGCTCGACCTTCACGGACTGGAAACGGCGTTCGAGGGCGGCGTCCTTCTCGATGTATTTGCGATACTCGTTGAGGGTGGTCGCGCCGATGCACTGCATCTCGCCGCGGGAGAGGGCGGGCTTGATGATGTTGCTGGCGTCCATCGTGCCCTCGGCGCTGCCCGCGCCGACGATGGTGTGCATCTCGTCAATGAAGAGGATGATGTTCTTGGTCTTGCGGATCTCGTCCATGACGGCCTTGATGCGCTCCTCGAACTGGCCGCGATACTTGGTGCCGGCGACCATCAGCGCGAGGTCCAGCACGATGACGCGCTTGTCGCGGAGGATTTCGGGGACGTTGCCCTTCACGACTTCCTGCGCGAGGCCTTCGACAATCGCGGTCTTGCCCACGCCGGCCTCGCCAAGGAGGACGGGGTTGTTCTTCGTGCGGCGGCAGAGAATCTGGATGACGCGCTCGATCTCGGTCTTGCGGCCGATGACGGGGTCCATCTCGCCCTTGCGGGCGATTTCGTTGAGGTCACGGCCGAAGGCTTTCAGCGCGGGCGTCTTGTTCTCGCCCTTCTTCTCGGTGCCTTCCTTCTTCTCGCCCTCCGGGCCGCCACCACCGCCGCCGGCGGGTTCCTCGCCCTGGTTTTGGAAGTTCGGGTCCAGTTCCTTGAGAATTTCCTGACGCACCTGCTCGATGTCAATGTCCAGGCCCTTGAGGACCTTGGCGGCGACGCCATCGCCCTCGCGGAGCAGGCCGAGGAGGATGTGCTCGGTGCCGACGTAGGTGTGGTTGAGCGCCTTGGCCTCCTTCGAGGCGAGGGAGAGCACCTTCTTCACGCGGGGCGTGTAGGGGATGTTGCCCACCTGCTTCTGGTCGGGGCCGGCGTTCGATTGCTTCTCGACCTCCTGGCGGACGGTCTCGAGGTCGAGGCCCATCTTCTGGAGGACGTTGACCGCGACGCCCTGCCCCAGCTTGATCAGGCCCAGGAGCAGGTGCTCGGTGCCGACGAAGTTGTGGTTGAAGCGGTCCGCCTCTTTCCGCGCGAGGGCCAGCACTTGCTGTGCGCGCGGGGTAAAATTGCTCATCTCATCGCTCATAGGGCGAAATTGCAGCGGTTACAGCCCTTTGTCCAGTTTTCCATCGCTGGTTGCGCACGAAAATGACTGGTGCGGCAATGGCCGGGCGATAAGCTTGCCCCAACCCACCGCCCTCCATGAACCGGACGTTCCTTCCCAGCCTGCTGGCCGCAGCGTTCCTGCTGCTGGCCGGACCGCGCGCCACCGGCCAGCAACGGTATGCTTTCACCAACTTCGCCGGGCAGGCGGGAACGCCTGGCATGGCGGACGGCAGCGGCAGTGACGCGCGCTTCCATGCGCCGGTGGGCATCGTGGGGGACGCCGCAGAAAACCTGTTCATCGCTGACTTTTCCAACCACACGATCCGGAAGGTCACGCGGAAAGGAGCGGTCACGACTTATGCGGGTGCCGCCGGCCAGAGTGGTTACGTGGATGGTGCGGCGGCCACGGCGCGGTTCAACAACCCCTTCTATCTGGCGGTTGACTCGGCTGGGAATCTGTATGTGACGGAGTTGAAGAATCACACCATTCGCAAGATCACCCCGGCAGGCGTGGTGAGCACGTATGCCGGCGGCAATGGCGAGTTCAACCGGCCCGCCGGACTGGCCTTTGACGCCACGGACAACCTGTTTGTGGCGGACACGGCCAATCACATCATCCGGCTGGTGACTCCACGCGGACTGGTGGTGAACCTGGCGGGGACATTGGGCGTGAACGGCGCGGCGGACGGCAACCAGGACATCGCCCGCTTTTCCTTCCCTTCCGATCTCTGCGTGGACGCGAAGGGCAATGTGTTCATCGCCGACGCCGGGAACTACTCCATCCGCAAGCTATCCGCCGACGGAGTGGTGAGCACCATCGCCGGGGGCACGCGGCAAGGCAGCGGGGCGGATGGCACCGGGCGGGCCGCTCGGTTTGTGGAGCCGCAGGGCATCCGCCTGACGCCGGACGGCAACCTGCTGGTCGGGGACACCGGGGACCACACAGTCCGGCTGGTCACTCCGGCCGGAGAGGTGACCACGGTGGGCGGGGTGGCGGGACAGGCGGGCACGGCGGTGGGCGTGGGCGATGCGGCACGGTTCAGCCGCCCGGTGGGATTTCAGATGGACGGGACGAACGGGGTGTTCGTGGTGGACGCCTTCAACCACCGCATCCTCTACGGGGCGCCGGTGGAGAATTCCAAACCCAAGGCCGTGCCGCCGTCCGAGAAGTGAGCCGGAAAAGGCGGTTGAATTGGCCGCGAAAGGACGCAGAGAGCACAAAGAGGAACTCGGTGCCTCCGAAAACGATCCGCCCTTGGTTAGCAAAGGTGCAGCTTTTTGAAGACTGGAAAAGTTGACGCGAATTGCGCGAATTGACGCGAATTTTTGCACCGCCAATTCGCGATAATTAGCGCAATTCGCGTCAAAAATCCGCTCCCCTTCCGCTTCAGAGTTCGGGTTACTTCTTCTTCTCCGTGGCCTTGGTGGCCGCCTTGGGAGCGGGGGCCGCCTTTTTGTCGAGGTTCTTGTTCAAGTCTTCCTCCTTGAACTCCGTCTTCGCGCCGTCCGCCGGCACTTCCAGCCCGGCGGTCCAGAGGATGCCGTTGACGACGAATTTGCGCTGGCTCTCGTAGCCCCAGCTCTTGTGCAGGTCCGCGCCGGTGAAGCCGAAGCCCCGGCCGCCCTTCGCGCGCTGGTGCGCCCAGCCGATGACCTCGTCGCGACCGTTGTGCTGCTTGGCATCGGCCGTGGAGCGGGACTTGTCCGGCACCTGGCCGACAATGAGCGGGGCGAAGCCCTTGTCCTTCTCCGCGAAGTGGAGGTTGTAAAGCCAGCCGTCACCGGGCGCGGCAAAGGGCTTCACGCCGCGCAACACGGGGTGCTCGCCCTGGGTCTTCAAGTCCATGTCCCAATGCCCACGGCAGCCGATGTCGCCGACGAAGACGCCGCCGAGCCAGCCCTGAATCTTCTCACCGTCCGGGCCCTTGGGGAAATCCACCGCCTGATGCAGCAGCACGAAGCCGCAGCCGGCATCAAGCATGGCGCTGAGCTTCGCCCAGCGCGTGGGCTCCACGAAGGGCTGCTTGCCGCCGCCGTCGCCGAAGTAGAGGACGCACTTCGCGCCTTCGAGGATTTTCTCGTTCTTGGGCCAGTCGCGGGCCATGACCGGCCAGACGCCGGGCTGCTTCTTGAGCCAGTCCATGAGCAGCGCGCACCCAGCGAAGTATTCGTGGGCCATCGCCTTGCTGCTGGGGCCGCCGGCGAGGAGGACGATCTTGGTGAGCTTCGGATCGGGCGAATCCACCTCCAGCGGCACGCCGGACTGATCATGCGGATCAGCGGCGCGGACAGTGGCGGACAATGCAAGCAACAAGGCCAGGCGGAGCAACAGCTTCATAATGCGATTCAAACGAGAAGACGCCGCGAAGGCAAGGTTGGTCACAGAGGGTAAATCCCAAGCTCCAGATCCCAAGCTCCAAAGAAGCTCCAAATTCCAATTCCCGAGAACCTCGTTCCCCGAGGAGGACAAGGCTTCCTGCGATCTCCAGCAGGGTCGTCTGATTGGGATTTGAAGCTTGGAGCTTGTTTGGAATTGGGAACTTGGGATTTGGAGCTTCTCCAACCGCATCCAAATCAAACTTGCATTGCCCCCGCTCGTTCCTACCTTCGCCGGGTGCTTCGCACGGAAACTGTTCGCAACTGACTGACACTGACCCGATGACCGCCCCGCTTGCCGCCTTTGCCCACCCTGACACGTTTGTCCGCCGCCACATCGGCCCCCAGCCGGAGGAGGCCGCTGAGATGCTCAAAACACTCGGCTATGACTCGCTCGACGCGATGATTGACGCGCTGGTGCCCGCCGACATCCGGCTCGCCGCGCCGCTCGCCGTCCCCGCCGCGCTCTCGGAGTTCGATGCCCTGCGCAAGCTCAAGGGCATCGCGGGCAAGAACCAGGTGTTCAAGAGCTACCTGGGCATGGGCTACCACGACTGCATCACGCCGCCAGTCATCCAGCGCAACATCCTCGAAAACCCCGGCTGGTATACCCAATACACGCCCTACCAGGCCGAGATTTCGCAGGGCCGGCTCGAATCGCTGCTGAACTTCCAGACGATGATCTGCGACCTGACCGGTCTGGACATCGCCAACGCCTCGATGCTCGACGAGGGCACCGCCGCCGCCGAGGCCATGACGCTCTGCCACCGCGCGTTGCCGCCCGGGGACGAGCGCAGCAAGTTCTTCGTGTCCGACGCCTGCCACCCGCAGACCATTGCCCTGGTGCAGACCCGCGCGGAAGCGCTCAAGCTGCAGGTGGTCGTGGGCAATCACGAGACCTTCGCCTTCGACAACACCGTCTTCGGTGCACTCGTCCAATACCCGACCACCACCGGCGCGGTGCTGGACTACGCGGGCTTCACGGCCAAGGCCCACGCAGCCGGGGCGCTCGTGGTCGTCGCGGCGGACCTGCTGGCCCTCACGGTGCTGCGGGCACCGGGCGAATTCGGCGCGGACGTGTGCGTGGGCAGTGCGCAGCGCTTCGGCGTGCCGCTGGGCTACGGTGGACCGCACGCGGCGTTCTTCGCCACGCGCGACGCCTTCAAGCGGAACATGCCCGGACGCCTCGTGGGCGTCTCGAAGGACTCACGCGGCAAGGCCGGCCTGCGCCTCTCGCTCGGCACGCGCGAGCAGCACATCCGCCGCGAGAAGGCCACGTCGAACATCTGCACGGCCCAGGCGCTGCTGGCGAACATCGCGGCCATGTATGCGGTGTATCACGGGCCGGCGGGCTTGCAGGCCATTGCCCAGCGCCTGCACCGGCACACGCAGGTGCTGGCAGCAGGCGTGACGAAGCTCGGGCACACGGTGGTAACCGCGCCTTACTTCGATACCCTGGCCATCCGCCTCAAGGGCTACACCAGCAAGGAGATTGTCACCGTCGCGGAGAAGCACGGGATAAACTTCCGCGTGCTGGACAAGACGACGCTGGGGGTGGCGCTCGATGAAACAACGGACCTGGCCGATGTGGAACTGCTGGTCCGCGTCTTCAACGCGGGCTTCGAGCTGCCGTTCAAGCTGGAGGAATGTTACGCGCAGGCTGAAGCCTGCGACTACGGGGCGTTTGCGCGCACTTCCAAGTTTTTGACCGCGCCGGTCTTCAACCAGCACCACTCGGAAACCGAGATGCTGCGTTACCTGCGCAAGCTCGAATCCCGCGACCTCTCGCTCTGCCAGGCGATGATCCCGCTCGGCTCGTGCACGATGAAGCTCAACGCCACGAGCGAGATGTTTCCGGTCACGTGGCCGGAGTTCGGGCGGATTCATCCCTTCGCGCCGCTCAAGCAAACGCTTGGCTATCAGGAGCTGTTCAAGCAGTTGGAGCAGTGGCTCTCCGAGATCACCGGCTTCGCGGGCATTTCCCTCCAGCCGAACTCCGGCTCGCAGGGCGAATACGCCGGCCTGCTGGTCATCGCCAAGTATCTCGCGAGCAATGGCCAGGGACATCGCGACATCTGCCTCATCCCGAACAGCGCGCACGGCACGAACCCCGCCAGCGCGGTGATGGCCGGCATGAAGGTCGTCGCGGTCGCCTGCGATGCCCAGGGGAACATTGACGTGGCGGACCTGCGCGCCAAGACCGCCGCCAACGCGGCAAACCTCGCGTGCCTGATGGTTACCTACCCGAGCACGCACGGCGTCTTCGAGGGCACCATCCGCGAGATCTGCCAGATCATCCACGACGCGGGCGGGCAGGTTTACATGGACGGCGCGAACATGAACGCGCAGGTCGGCCTCACCAGCCCCGGCTTCATCGGTGCGGACGTGTGCCACCTGAACCTGCACAAGACCTTCTGCATCCCGCACGGCGGCGGCGGTCCCGGCATGGGCCCCATCGGCGTGGCGGAGCATCTGGTGGACTTCCTGCCGGACCACCCGGTCGTCTCCCTCGGCGGCGAGGACCCCATCGGCCCCGTGAGCGCCGCGCCGTGGGGCAGCGCGAGCATCCTGCCCATCTCGTGGGTTTACATCGCATGCATGGGCAGCGCGGGCCTCACCGAGGCGACGAAGTATGCCATCCTCACGGCGAACTATGTGAGCAAGCGTTTGGAGAAGCACTTCCCCACGCTCTACAAGGGCACCAGCGGCCTGGTCGCGCACGAGTGCATCCTGGACCTGCGCGGCTTCAAGGCCACCACCGCCGAGGACGTGGCCAAGCGCCTCATGGACTTCAGCTTCCACGCGCCGACCCTGAGCTGGCCCGTGGCCGGCACGCTGATGGTCGAGCCGACCGAGAGCGAACCCAAGTGCGAGCTGGACCGCTTCTGCGACGCGATGATCACGATCCACGCCGAGATGACCGCCGTGGAAACCGGCAAAGCCGACAAGGCCAACAACCCGCTCAAAGGCGCGCCCCACACCGCCGACCAGATCGCCGGCGACTGGAACCGCCCCTACACCCGCGAGCAGGCCGCCTTCCCCGTGAAGAGCCTCGTGGACTACAAATTCTGGCCCCCCGTCGGCCGCGTGGACAACGTCTTCGGCGACCGGAACCTGGTGTGCTCGTGCGTGGGGATGGAGGCGTATCAGTAGGCGCGATCCTTCACGCGCTTCGATCAGCAGCCCCGAGGTGAGCCGCGAAGCCCATGGCGCACGGCGGCCCCGTTCCTCTTCTCCCTCTCCCTTCATCGGATGAGGGGAGAGGGCTGGGGTGAGGGGTAACTTTCGCCGGCGTAGTGGCCTCGCTCCGTGAAGGGATGGCAATCGTAGTCGCAGCGACCCCAGGGCATCCAAAAGAAGCAAGGACTGACGAATGGGGACTGACGAATGCAAGCTGGAGGGAATCGAACTGCTTCTGTCTCTGGGTTCATTCGTCAGTCCCCATTCGTCAATCAAAGGCATCTCCGGTTGAAGGGAGAGGGAGAGCAAGCCGGGCGCAAGGGTGGTTGGCTGGAAAGCTGGGTGGCTCTGGCGCCGGGTGCCGGAGGCGGAACTGAAGGAGCACGATGCCAGCAACACCCGATTCATTCCGCCGGGTGTGAATGAAATTATTCGGTCAAGCCGTGGGGCGCGCTGAGAACACCCCTCACCCCGGCCCTCTCCCCTCAATCCGATTGAAGGGAGAGGGAGACCAAGTAGAGCGCAAGTGCGGTTGGCTGGAAATCTGGGCGGCTCTGACGCGCCGACGGCGGAACTGAAGGGGCACGATGCCAACAACACCCGATTTATTCGGCCGAGTGAGAAGGACATTATTCAGGCGAGCCGTGGGGTGCGCTGAGAACACCCCTCACCCCGGCCCTCTCCCCTCAATCCGATTGAAGGGAGAGGGAGGTGAAGATGGGGCGCAAGGGTGGTTGACTGGAAATCTGGGTGCACTGAGGATCGGCGCGGCGTGCCATAATGGGCTTGCCGGGGAGGGAGGGGCTGCGGAACATCCGGGCAGCAATTCCAGACAACCGGTCGCGAGCCACCGTGGGCCAGCGATTCGCCGCCGCCGGCTACAGTTAAACCCTTGGGGCAGGAATTTCCCTTATGCCACAGTCGGGAAAAGTCTAGCTTGGCGCGCGTGAGACTGGCGACTAACCTGCGTCCAGAAGTTGCAGTCGCGTATGAATCCTAACGGCATCCTGAAGCAGCACTGGCTGCATGTGGCCATCCACTTCGTGGTGGATGCGATCATCTTCGCGGTGGCGTTCGTGATCGGCACGGACTTCGTCATCCCGGATGACGACCTCCATACGAAGCTCACGGCCTATGTGCCCGGCATCCTGCTGGGCTCGGCGGTGTTCCCCTGCTTGGTTTACATCTTCGGCCTCTACGCGCCGCAGAGCTACAAGCAGCGGGTGACCCGGCGCGCCATTGTGCTGGGCATCTGCCTGATTGGCACGGTGCTGCTGATGATTCCACTCTTCTACCTGAAGAAGTCCTTCACCATTGGCCGCGAGGTCTTCCTCTACAGCGTGGCGATCGCCTACTTCACGGTGCTGATCCACCACGGGTTCCTGCTGCGGTCGCTGCGGAACTACCGCGAGCGGGTGGCCTTCATCATGACCTGCACGTTCGACGAGCTGGAGGCGCGGTTCTTCCAGTCCCTCGGCACGGAGAACATGGAGCTGGCCGGCCTCATCCACTATGACAACTACCAGCCCATCGGCGAGATGCGCGTGCTGGGCAAGGTGAGCGACCTCCAGGACATCGTGCGACGCGAGAGCATCCACCGCGTGCTATGCACCAGCAAGAGCATCGGCGATCCCTCGATGTGCAAGGCCTTCTGCGAACTGCGCTACTCGGGCGTGCAGGTGATGCCGCTGGTGAGCGTCTTCGAGGAAGTGCATCAGCTCGTGCCGCTGGAACTGATCACGCCGGAGTGGCTGCTCGCCGCCAGCGGCCAGCCGCACATGCTCTACATCAAGAAGGTCAAGCGGGCCTTTGACATCGTGGTGTCGCTGCTCGGCCTGGTCTTCCTGGGCCCGGTGATGCTGCTGGGCATCCTGGCCACCAAGATCACGTCACGCGGGCCGGCCTTTTACAAGCAGGTGCGCGCGGGACGCTTTGGGCGGCCCTTCAACGTGATCAAGCTGCGCTCGATGCGGACGGACGCGGAGAAGCACGGTGCGGTGTGGTCCACGGCGGGCAAGGACCCGCGCTCCACGCCCGTCGGGCATTTCCTGCGCAAGTATCGGATTGATGAGATCCCGCAGCTCCTGAACGTGCTGAAGGGCGACATGTCGTTTGTCGGCCCGCGCCCGGAGCGGCCGGTGTTCATCGAGGAGCTGGCGCAGCAAATCCCGTATTTTCAGGAGCGGCTCATGGTGCAGCCCGGCATCACCGGGTGGGCCCAGGTGAACTATCCTTACGGCTCGTCGGTGGAGGACGCGAAGTGGAAGCTGGAATACGACCTCTACTACATGAAGCACATGAGCCTGTTCCTCGACCTGTTCATCCTGCTGGACACCGTGCGCATCGTGCTGCGCGGCGGGATGAAGGGCGATGCGAAGGACCGGCTCCCGCGCTACGAGGCGATCTGGTTCTTCCGGGTGTTTGGCAACGAGGAACCGCGGGCGCCGCGGCCGCCGGGGCCGTAAAGCGCTGGCTGCGGCCAGTTCTTTGGAGCGCGGGTCTGCGACCCGCAGCAACGCCCAGCTACCGTTGCGGTTCATCCCTATCAGCGGCAGGGGCGATCGGATGTTGCTGCGGGTCACAGACCCGCGCTCCGGGAAGTCGCGCTCCACACGCCCCTAAAAACTGCGGGCGGCACTTGACAGCAGGTCCGTTTTGCCCTAACACACCCTCGCGCTGCGCCTTTGGGCGCTTTTCGCACGGATGGAATTCCCCGCACCCGACCGGCAGTGATGCGTGTATTTCTCCGCTCATGCCCGGTCGTAAAAGGGATTCCTCCGCCCTGAACCGCCAGCAATGGCGTCTTGAACCAGCAAACGAGCACTGAAATGAACCAAGCCAAGATCCAGTCCGAGCCCACCCATGACGAAATCGCCCTCTGCGCCTTCCTCCTCTGGGAGAAGGATGGCCGCCAGTCGGGTCGTGAAACCACCTACTGGCTGCAGGCCGAAGCCCAGGTCAAACTGACCCGCCAGCAGGAGGCGGAACTGGTCGCCGCGAAGTCGAGCCGCCCCTGGCCGCCCGCGACCTCCACCACGGCCAAGGTCGCCACGGCCCGCGCCGTCGCGCCCGCCACGGCCAAGCCCGCCACGGCCAAGCCCGCCGCCGCCAAGCCTGCGGCCAAGCCAGTCAAGGCCGCCGTCGTCGCGCAAGTGGACATCAAGCCGGTTGCGATCAAGCCCGCCGCGCGCAAGACCAGTTCTGCCGCTCCCCGCAAGGCGCTGGCCCGGGCCTGAGTGCCTGTGGCGTCAGGCGTCCCGCCTGACGTGGAGGGCGTGCGTCCCGCCGCCCGGAGGAAATGCCGCCCTGCGCGGCAATGCACTTGAATTCCGTGGATGCGCTGGCGAGGTGGCGTTCGATCCGCCGGGCGGGACACCCGGCTCTACGGCAGGCAGGATGCCGGCCGCCACCGGGGCGCAGCACCAATTAAAGACTCGCAAACAACGGGTCTGACCGTATGTTTCGTCTGCGGCATCAGCGCTCGCATGACGAAAGAAACGCTTCAGAAAATCCAGGAATTGCGCGAGGACAAGCGCAACCTCCCCGTTGCGCTGCACGTCGGCTCCACCGTCGCCCTTCTCGCGCTCGCGCTGGTGGCGATGAAGCTCTGGCCCCTGTGGCCGGTCTGGGTGGCGGCCTTCGTGGTGATCGGGTTCATGCAGTATCGCCTGGTCATGGCCATCCATGAGGCGACGCACAAGAACCTGTTCTTCCCGGTGGCGCTGAACGAGGCGATGGGCAAGGGCCTCAGCGGCCTGCTCGGGATGAACTTCCTGCTCTACCGGAAGTCGCATCTCCAGCACCACAAGTCGCCGCAGAAGATCGGCGAGGACGTGGACGCCCCGCTCTACAGCCCGCCGCTGCGCGTGAAGCCCGGCCTGCCGCGGTTCTTCGCCCTGCTGACCGGCGTGGTCGTCTCGCTCTTCCGCAAAGTCGTGCGGAAGTTCACAACCAAGGCGCAGTTCGGCAACAAGACCATCGAGACGCAGCGCGACTACCTGCAGCTTGGGCTCATTGTCGCGGGGCAGGCGGCGCTCTTCGCCCTGTTCGCCACGCAACTGACCTGGTGGGCCTACTTCACGCACTGGCTCGCACCGCTGATCTTGATCGCGCAGTTGCTGGATGAGGTCCGCATCTTCGTCGAGCACGGCTACTGGTTTCTGCACACGACCGACCCCGCGCCGCTCGACGACTTGGAGCAGGCCACCGTGGACATCGAGGCGACTTTCCTAGAGGCCTACCTCATCGCGCCCTTCGGCTTCGACACGCACCTTGCGCACCACACCCAGTTCGGCGTGCCCTTCTACAACCTCCGCAAACTCTCCCGGCTCCTCCAAGAGAACGAACCCGGCTACCTCCAGCCGATCCGCCGCAGCTATCTCTCGGTGCTGTGGGAAATGATTAACGCGGAGCCGAGGGTGGAGCATCCGAATGCGAAGCTGGCGTAACTGCGAATGAGCACATTTTTTCGGCTTCATGGTGCGTGGTGCGTGGTGCGTGAAGCCCACCGAGCGCGGCCGACCACACTCACGCTCCTCGCACCACGCACCACGTAATGTCCAACTCCTCCACCGGCACCGACGGCCATTGTCTCCTCTGCGGCGAACGCGGCTGGTCGCTCGTCTCGCGCACCGAGGACAAGGAATACCACGCCCGCCCCGGCGAGTTTGACATCGTGCGCTGCTGGAAGTGCGGCCACGTCTATCTCAACCCGCTGCCCGCGCCCGAGGAGGTTGCCGCGCTCTACCCGCCGACCTACTACACGGTCAACCCCAACTCCCCGCTCTTCCACGAGAGCAAGCTCATCCGGTGGAAGATGGGCAAGGACGCGCGCGACTTCCGTGCGCGCTGGGGCGACCGCAAGTTCACGAACCTGATAGACATCGGCTGTGGCGACGTGAAGCGCGTGGCCGCCTATCGCGACGCGTATCTGGACTGCGGCGCGCGCGGCACGGCCTTCGACCTGCTCTTCAGCGACCGCGCGCGCGCGCTGGCCAAGGAGCGCGACATCACCTGCATCGAGGGCAACATCGAGACCGACGTGGCCGGCCTGCCGGACGCCGGCTACGACCTCGCCTTCATGCGCCAGCTCATCGAGCACCTGCGCGACCCGCGTCAGGCGCTCCTGAACTTGCGCCCCAAGCTCAAGCCCGGCGCGCTGCTGGTCATTGACACGCCGAACGTCGGCGGCATGGACTTCGACCTGTTCCACAACTCCTACTGGGCCGGCTTCCACACCCCGCGCCACTTCCATCTGTTCAACCAGGCCTCGCTCACGAAGCTGGTGCAGGAAGCGGGCTTCAAGGTGATTGACCGTGGCTACCTGCCGTCCATCGGCTTCTGGATCATCAGCCTGCGCGTGAAGTTCGGCCTGGATTGCGTCGAGCAAGGCGGCTGGCCGTGGCGGCATATCAGCCTGAAGAACATTGTGTTCAGCGGCGGCTTCACCGTGCTGGACACGCTCTGCATCAAGCTCGGCCTGGCCACCTCGAACCAGTATGTGGTGGCGGTGAAGGAGTGAACCACCCGCCCACCGCCTTCCCCTCCTGCTCGTAATCCTGATCCTGGTCCTGATCTCTTTCAGCCGTCCGAGCAGGATCAGGATTAGGATCAGGAGCACGAGACACCATAAGTCAACCGACACCGTTGCTCCCCGGCTGGTGTTCGTGTAGCTTCGCCGTCCTGAATTTGAAACGGAACCATGAGTGACGAACCAACATCAAACACCGCAGACCAGCCGGATGCGGACGATCTCCCCTCCCCCGCCGAGCTGACGGAACTCCGCGCCAAGGCCGCCAAAGCCGACGAGCACTGGGACCGCCTGCTCCGCCAGGCCGCCGACTTCGAGAACTACAAGAAGCGCGCCGCCCGCGACCGCCAGGAGGACATCCGCTACGCCAACAAGGGCCTGCTCGACAAGCTCATCCCCGTCCTCGACAACTTCGACATGGCCATGGCCGCCGCAAACCACGCGCAGACCGCCAACGCCGATGCGCTCAAGGTGGGCGTGAACATGATCCACAGCCAGTTCAAGGCCGCGCTCTTCGAGGCCGGGCTGGAGGAACTCAACGCTACGGGCAAGCCCTTCGACCCCAACTGGCAGGAGGCCGTCTCCCATCAGGAGTCCGCCGACGTGCCCGAGGGCCAGGTGCTGCAGCAGCTCCGCATGGGCTACAAGCTCCGCGACCGCCTGCTGCGCCCCGCCACCGTGATCGTTGCCAAGAAACCCGTAGTTCCCACCGCTGCCACGACATGAGCGCGAAACGCGATTACTACGAAGTGCTGGGCGTCGAGCGCACCGCGACCGACGAGGAAATCAAGAAGGCCTACCGCAAGCTCGCGGTGAAGTATCACCCGGACAAGAACCCCGGTGACAAGTCGGCCGAAGAGAAGTTCAAGGAACTGGGCGAGGCCTACGAGGCGTTGAGCGACACCCAGAAGCGCGGGGCCTACGACCAGTTCGGCCATGCGGCCTTCGATCCCCGCATGAGGGCGGGCGCCGGCGGCGGTCCGCGCGGCGGCGCCGGCGGCTTCCATGACCCGTTTGACATCTTCCGCGAGGTCTTTGCCGGTGGCGGGGGCGGCGGGGGCGGCAGCATCTTCGAGGAGTTTTTCGGCGAGCAGCAGCGCAGCCCCACCGGTCCCCGGCGCGGCTCCGACCTGCGCTACGACCTCGAACTGGAGTTCGAAGAGGCAGTCATGGGCTGCGAGAAGGAGATCAACATCTCCAAGCTCGACCAGTGCGAGACCTGCCGAGGCGAGGGCGGCGAGAAAGGCTCCACCATCAAGCCCTGCGGCACCTGTGGTGGTCGCGGCCAGATCATCCGCTCCAAGGGCATCTTCAGCGTGGCGCAGAACTGCCCGGACTGCGAAGGCGCGGGCCAGAAGATTGACAAGCCCTGCCGCGCCTGCCGGGGCAGCGGACGCCGTGAGCGCGCCACCAAGATCAAGCTCAAGATCCCGCCCGGCGTGGACAACGGCGCGCGCCTGCGCTCCGCCGGCAACGGCGAGAGCGGCACGCGCGGCGGCCCCTCCGGCGATCTCTACGTGGTTCTGCACGTGCGCGAGCACGGCCTCTTCAGCCGCGATGGTGACGACCTCATCTGCGAGGTGCCCATCAGCTTCACGCAGGCCGCGCTCGGCGCGGACATCGAGGTGCCCACCATGTCCGGGTCCACCACCGTGCGCATGCCCTCGGGCACGCAGCACGGCACCGTCTTCCGCATCCGGGGCAAGGGCGTGACGAACATCCAGGGCCACGGCATTGGCGACCTCCTCGTCCGTGTCGCCGTGGAAGTGCCGACCAAGCTCACCTCCGAACAGCGGGCCAAGCTCCTCGAATTCGCGGAACTCTGCAAAGACGACAACGTGCATGACGACGCCACCGGCTTCTTCACGAAGGCGAAGGGGTTTTTTAAGAAGGGGGATTGACGTCTTCTCCCTCCCCCCCATTGGGGAGAGGGCGGGGTTAGGGGGCAAAACGTCCAGCAGGCCTGCGCAGGTCCAAATCCACCTCGCCCCAATGGATCGTGCATTCGGACGCGGTCTCTCCTCCGCAGCGCGCCCCCTCACCCTAACCCTCTCCCCCGATGGGGGAGAGGGAACTTGCGCGCGTCCTGCGGCGCGACCCCGGTAATCTCGGGGCCTTGCTCGCTGGCGCACGCGGACCGAGAGCCAGAGCAGGCCCCGTCACCCCGGCACGATCACGCTCTTCGCCGACTGCCACTTCGCTGTCGTGCGCAGCGCCTCGTCCGCCTGCTCAATCGTGAAGCGATGCGAGACCATCTCGTGGAACGGAAATTCCCGCTGGTGCCGCCGCAGAAACTCAATTGCCGCCTGCAAGTGCCGCGGCTCGCTGGACCAGGAGCCGAAGACCGAGAGCTGTTTGCGCGTGATGACATGCGGATTGAACGACACCGGACCTGCGTCGCAATAGTGCCCGAGCACCAGATACTTCCCGCCGTCCCGGCACAGCTCCATGCCCTCAACCACCGCGCTCGGATGCCCCACGCATTCCAACACCACGTCCGCGCCGTAGCCACCGGTCAGCTCGCGCACCTTCGCCAGCCGTGCCGCCGGGTCCCGGACTTCTTCGAGATCAATGACTTCATCCGCCCCGAAGCGCCGCGCCATCTCGAGCCGGTGCTTCGGCGCACCGATCACGATCACCTTGCCTGCGCCCGCGCTCTTCGCCACCGCCAGCGCCGCGATGCCCACCGGTCCCGCGCCCTGCACCACCACGGTGTCCTGCCACGCAATGCCCGTGCGCTCGACGCCGTGAATGGCGGTGATGAGCGCGCAGCCCGCGCCAATGACCGACTCAGTGGGCAGGTCCTCCGGCAGCTTGAAGATCGTCGTGCGCGGGCGCAGGTAGTGAAACTCCGCGTAACCCCCGAGGAAGTGCGGCGCGCAGTCGCACGGGTAGCCGATGCCATACGCCCGCCGCTGCGCGCACCGCGTGGGCTGCTTCTTCACCGCGCAGTAGTAGCACTGGCCGCAGGACACGGCGGAGTTCCAGGTCACGCGGTCGCCGGCTTTCAGCGGCTGCCCGGACCAGTCCTTCTCCACCCCGGCACCCAGTTCCGCAATGATCCCGACCGTCTCGTGCCCAAGGATCACCGGCAGCTTGATGGGCAACTGCCCCTGCCAGAGATGCACGTCCGTGCCGCAGATGCCGGCCATCTCCGTGCGCACGAGCACCGCGCCCGGCTCCATGGTGGCGGGCAACTCGTAGGTGTGCAGCCGGAGCGGCGCGTTGAAGGCTTCGAGGACGGAGGCTTTGGCGGTGCGCATGGTGAGGGCAGCTTGGCGGAGCCGCGGCGGACGCTCAACGCGGAAGTTGGAGCGGGAGAATCACGGCCCGCCAAGGGCCGCGATTTCAACCCTGTTGGCCCATGACCCTCCGTTTGGTTGGGCGCGGTGTCCACACCGCGTCGCCGAGGTCTCGTGGCGTCTGGGTGGTCAACGGCAGGCTGAGGACCGCCCGCCCTGCCCATCACAGGTTCATCAGGAGGGAGCAGGCACAGGAAGCTCCGAGCCACGGCGGCTCCTGAAGGACGCGGGACCGCGCCCTACTTCCGCTCAGGCGGAGCCCCCGTGCTCTGGCGGATGACGAGGTCGGCGGGCAGGCGCTTGGATTCGGCCTTCTCGCCCCGCAGCTTCGCAAGCATGAGCTCCATCGCGGCGACGCCGAGGCGAAACTTGGGCTGGCGCACCGTCGTAAGCGGCACGCGGAAGTGTTCGCTGACCAGCACGTTGCCAAAGCCGGCCAGGGAATAGTCCTGCGGGATCTTCAAGCCCTGCTGGAGCAGCAGCGTGCCGGTGCCGATCGCGACCATGTCGTTGACGGCCTGGATGGCGGTGGCGTCCGGCGCCTCGCTGAGGAACTGCACGGCGGCCTTCTCGCCTTCCTCGATGGTCGCGCCGGCCTGAAAGATGAGGCGGTCATCGAACTCCACCCGTGCCTCGCGGAGGGCCTTCTTGTAGCCGGCCAGCCGGTCATGCGCCCACGGCGAAACCTGCGGCCCCGCGAAATAGGCGATCCGCCGGTGACCGAGTTCCAGCAGGTGCCGTGTGACGTTCGCCGAGGCCGCGGTGTCGTCGCTTTCCACGCAGGGGAACGCGGCGCAAAACTTCGCGCGCGAACCAAGGATGACCACCGGCGTTTCGCCGCGCAGCAGTTCCTCGTAGATGGGCGAGGTCGTCTCCATGCGGGACGCAGGTGAGATGAACAGCCCGTCCACGCGCCGCGACATCAGCCGGCGGATGCACTGCTCCTCGCGCGGCGGGTCATTATGCGAGTGCATCAGGATGACCGCGTAGCCGTGCTGATAGGCCCATTCCTCGATGGCCATCACCATGCGGGCGAAGATGGGGTTCGTGAGCGTGGAAATGACCAGGCCCAGCAGGCGGGTGCTGCGGGTGCGCAGCCCGGCGGCGGCGGCATCCGGCACATAGCCCATCTCCTCGGCGAGCTGCTGGATGCGCGCCTTCGTGGCCACGGAGATGTCCTTCGCGTCCCGCAGCGCCTTGGAGACGGTCATCACCGAACAGCCGGCACGATAGGCAATGTCTTTGAGGCGGACCATTAAGCGGGAGACAGATGGCGTTTACGTTACGTTTGCGTCGCAAAGCGAGCGTGGCGAAACGGCGGGAAAAGGAAAGGGCGAATTGCAGACCGCCCGGAGCGGGGCGCATCTTGACACTGCCCCGCCCTCGCCTCGCCGGGCAAGCGAGGACGCTTGCGGCACGGCCGGCCGGAG
>CAZCBE010000041.1:0-54262 GCA_964496695.1 uncultured Klebsiella sp. | reverse complement strand
CGGTTCAATCAAAGGCGTAAAAACCCAACAATCTGAGGTTCTGAAAGAGCCTCCAGGTTCTTGAAATAGGTGCAGTGGAAAACCAGCGGCACCCAAGCTATGTCCAGCGCATCGCCTAAAAGCGCGTATTCATCGTTCAAATCTGCCGCCCGCTGGTAGTAGGCGTCGTAAAGCGCCAAGGCTTCATAGAAACGGTAGAGTCGAAGCAGTTTTTCAAAATTCATCGAGGCGTTCTGGCCATTGAAAAGTCGGTTGCTCCGTGAACGCGGCCAGAGTTGCAGACCCGCAGGCCAAACGCAAGCGGACCGCAGTCTGGCCCGAACGATGAACCGGCACCAAAGCCGCACGCCGGGGAAGCCCGTGCCGGCGGCTTGCCGCCGCCGTCCGTGAGCCACAGCAGCACGAGCCAGTTCCGGGCTGTCCACCGTAACCCGGCGGAGCGCGGGTCTGTGACCCGCAGCAACCTGCGAACACCCGTCCCATGAGCCACGCGAATGGCAACGGACGAGGACGGCGGCTGCGGGCCGCAGACCCGCACTCCCTGAGCGGCAGCCCTCGCCCCTACCCCATCGGCCGAATGAGTGTTCAAAAATTATTGAACTGACCGCCCGGTTGTGGTGGGATGCTGTCCTGTCGTTCATGGCAACCATCGCCACCGAGAGCACCAACCGCCGTCCGGTCGAACCCCCGACCTCCAGCCGCCTCACCGCGCTGGAAGCCGAGGCGGTGGAGTTGTTTGTCGGTCTGGCCCAGGTCGTGGGGCTGCCCAAGTCCATCGGGCAGATCTATGGCCTGCTCTATATCTCCCATGTGTCGTTGAGTTTGGACGAGATTGCCGCCCGGCTAGACATCAGCAAAGGCTCCGCCAGCCAGGGCCTGAAATTCCTCCGCAGCACCGGCGCGGTGCGGGTGGGCGCCCAGAACGGCTCCCGCTGCGACCGCTACGAGGCGGAGACCGGCCTGCGCGCCTTGGCCACCGGATTTTTGAAGGAACAGATCGAGCCGCACCTGGGCAGCGGCGAGGAACGGCTGGCCCGGCTCAAGCGTCTGGCCGCCAGCGCCCCGTCGGCCGAGCGTGAGCATGTGGTGCAGCGTGTGAAGCGGTTGGAAGACTGGCATGGGCGGGCCGCCGGCCTGCTCCCGCTCCTGATCCGCTTCCTAGGACGTTGATTTTTGGCCCGGTCCGCCGGGCCCGCAGTGGTTTCCGACTCCGTGTCGCGAAACAGACAATTGAACGCAGTGCGCCAGCACGGTCTGGCCGGAATCCTCCGGCCCGCGACCAAGGGCGGCAGCTTGCTCAGATCGGGCAATTCAATTCCCATCGCCCATCGGATGGCATGGCGGCTGCGGGCTGTGCCGCCCGTCTTCCCCCTCTCCCTTCCTCGGAGGAGGGGAGAGGGCCGGGGTGAGGGGTGCGTCCGCTGGATCAGGATTAAGAACAGGATTACGAGCCGGAGCGGCTGCGGCTCAGGTCTTCCTGCTCCTAATCTTGATCCTAATCCTGCTCTTCCCTCGGCTCCGGTTCCGGGGGTGAGGGGAAAGGGCGCACCCGAAGTTCCAGCCGCGTTCGTCTCTATTTCAACCCCGCTTGAATTCGGTCTCTAGCCCGACTCCGTTTTCCCGCTCATGGCCATCATCCTCGGACTAAACGCCTTCCACGGTGATTCCTCCGCCTGCCTCGTGCGGGACGGGAAGCTCATCGCCTGCGCCGAAGAAGAGCGCTTCCGCCGCATCAAGCACTGGTCCGGCCTGCCCTCGGAGGCCATCCGCTACTGCCTGAAGGAGGGCGGCCTCAAGCTCGCGGACGTGGAACACGTCTCGCTGAACCGCGACCCGAAGGTGAACAACTTCCGGCGCATCGCCTACGCCCTGCGGCGGATGCCCAGCCCGAAGCTCATCCTCAACCGCATCCGCAACATCCAGCGCGCGGCCTCCTTCGAGGACTCCCTGCGCGCGGCCCTGCCCGGCGAGACACTCAACGCGCAGGTGCACCATGTGGAGCATCACCTGGCGCATCTGGCGTCGGCCTTTCACGTCGGAAACTTCGACGAAGCGGTGTGCCTCTCGGTGGATGGCTTCGGCGACTTCGCCAGCTCGGCCTGGGGCATGGGTCGCGGCGGGGACATCCAGATGGACGGGCGGGTGTTCTTTCCGCATTCGCTGGGGCTGTATTACACGGCCATTACGCAGTTCATCGGCTTCCCCTACTACGGCGACGAATACAAGGTCATGGGTCTCGCACCCTACGGCCAGCCGAAGTATCTGGAGCAGATGCGGCAGATCGTGCGGGTGCAGTCGGACGGCACCTTCAAGCTGGCCCTCGATTACTTCCGCCACCATCGCGAGAACGTCCACTACACCTGGGACAACTGCTCGCCGGAGATCGGCACGGTCTTCAGCCCCGAGCTGGAAAATCTCCTCGGCCCCGCGCGCCAGAAGGGCGAGCCGCTCGACCAGCGGCACAAGGACCTGGCCCGCTCCGCGCAGGCGATGTATGAGGAGGCGTTCTACGCGCTGCTCCAGTCCCTGCACGCGAAGTATCAGTGCCCGAACCTCGCGCTTTCAGGCGGCTGCGCGATGAACTCGGTGGCCAACGGCAAGGTTTACCTCAAGTCGCCCTTCCAGCGCATGTATCTGCCCGCCGCAGCCGGGGATGCCGGCGGGGCGATTGGTTCCGCCTTCGTGGTGCATCACCGGCTCGGTGGTGGTGGGAAGCGCTTCCACATGGACCATGGTTACTGGGGTCCCGGCGCGACCGATGCCGAGGTGGCCGCCCTGCTCACCAGCAAGGCCGCGGACATCCAGGCCGGCGGCTGCACCGTCGAGCGCGTTACCGACGAGGCCGAGTTGTGCCGCCGCACCGCCGTGGCCATCACCGAGGGGAAAGTCATCGGCTGGTTCCAAGGCCGCATGGAATGGGGCCCGCGGGCGCTGGGCAACCGCTCCATCCTCGGCGATCCGCGCCGCGCGGACATGAAGGACATCCTCAACCTCAAGATCAAACGGCGTGAAAGCTTCCGGCCGTTCGCGCCCTCCATCCTGCGCGAGCATGTGGCCGAGTGGTTCGAGCAGGAGGACGACGTGCCTTTCATGATGGAAGTTTTCCAGGTGCGCCCCGAGAAGCGCGCGCAGGTCCCCGCTACCACGCATGTGGACGGCTCCGGCCGCCTCCAGACCGTGCATAAGGAAACCAACCCGCGCTATCACCGGTTGATTGACGCCTACCGCGCCCTCACCGGCGTGCCGATGGTGCTCAACACCTCGTTCAACGAGAACGAGCCGGTCGTCTGCCAGCCGCAGGAGGCGCTGGATTGTTTCCTGCGCACGAAGATGGACGTGCTGGTGCTGGGCGACTGGATCGTTGTTCGCTGAAACATGCGTGCCTCTGCCGATGCCTCGAAAATCCACGCCTTCATGGCGGCGCTCGGCAAAGCGGTCAAAAGCCCCGGGCGTGTTTACCTCACCGGGGGTGCCACCGCCCTGCTGCATGGCTGGCGAGCGAGCACCGTGGATGTGGACTTGAAGGCCGATCCCGAGCCACAAGGCATGTTCGAGGCCATCGCTGTGCTCAAGAATTCCCTGAATGTGAACATTGAACTGGCCGCCCCAGATCAATTCATCCCGGAGCTGCCGGGCTGGCGGGAGCGCAGTCTGTTCATCACCCGGCACGGCCTGCTCGAGTTCTATCACTACGATCTTTACAGTCAGGCGCTGGCCAAACTTCAGCGCGGTCACGAGCGCGACCTCGTCGATGTCGAAGCCATGCTGAAGCACGACTTGATTGCCACAGCCAGGCTGCTGGAGCTGTTTCAAAAAATTGAGCCAGGGCTCATCCGCTATCCGGGCATCTCAGCCGAAGTATTTCGCGAGACGGTGACGCAGTTTTGTCGCCGTCATGCTTCCGTGCCATGAGCAAACTGTTGGAGCTTCCCGGCGGTGACCTCATCGAGCGCGGTCTGGCCGACTACGCGGCCGGCCGGGTCACGTTGGAATCCTGCTTGATAGCGATTGGCTGGCCGCGCCTGCAACGCGGTGGGCTGGCTCTGCCCGGCAAAACGCCACAGCGTTTCCCCGAGCCTGAATTGCAGCTCTACGCGCTGCTGCAAGGTGAGGGTGGCGACGCTTACGCGCGCTACAACTCCCTGCTGCGTCGGCTGATTAGTTTCGAGCAGTCCCTGGAACAGTGCCAGCACCCATGAAAGGCATCATCCTCGCGGGCGGCGCCGGTTCCCGGCTGTATCCGCTCACCCTTGTGGCGAGCAAGCAGCTCCAGCCGGTGTATGACAAGCCGATGGTCTATTACCCGCTGACCACGCTGATGGCCAGCGGCATCCGCGAGCTGTGCCTCATCTCCACGCCGCACGACCTGCCGCGCTTCCGCCAGTTGCTTGGGGACGGCTCCGCGTGGGGCGTGCGCCTCGAATACCGCGAGCAAGCCAAGCCCGAGGGCATCGCGCAGGCGTTCCTCATCGCCGACTCCTTCATCGGGAGCGATCCGGTCACGCTCATCCTCGGCGACAACATCTTCTCCGGCGACGACACCTTCCCGCGCGCCGTCGCGGAGTTTCGCGGCGGGGCGACGATCTTCGCCTACCACGTCCACGACCCGCAGCGGTATGGCGTGGTGGAGTTCGATGCCACCGGCCAGGCCATCTCGCTCGAAGAGAAGCCGAAGCAGCCGAAGAGCAACTACGCCGTGCCGGGTGTCTATCTCTACGACAACAGCGTGGTGGCCCGCGCGAAAGCGCTGAAACCCTCCGCGCGCGGCGAGCTGGAGATCACCGACCTGAACCGCGAATACCTCGCCGAGAACCAGCTCCGGGTGCACCGCCTCAGCCGTGGCTTCGCCTGGCTGGATGCCGGGACCAGCACCAGCCTGCACGATGCCTCCGCCTACGTGCAGACCATTGAGAAGCGGCAGGGCGTGAAGATCGGCTGCCCCGAGGAAGCTGCCTTGCGGCGCGGTTTCCTTAGTGTGGATCAGTTCGAGGCGCTCACCCGCTCCATGCCCAACTGCGAGTATCGCGATTACCTGCAGGGCGTTGCCGCCGAGTTCCGGCGCATCGGCAGTCTTGCTTGAGATGAACCTGCTCGTCACTGGCGGTTGCGGCTTCATCGGCTCCCATGTGCTGGACCATGTCATTGGCCAGGCTGACGTGGAGCGCGTGGTGAATCTGGACTGCCTCACCTATGCGGGCCGGCTGGAAAACGTCGCGACCGTCGCGTCGCATCCGAAGTATCGCTTCGAGCAGGTGGACCTGCGGGACAAGGCCGCCGTGCTGCGCGTCGTCCGCGAGCACGCCATCACCCACGTCCTGCACCTCGCCGCCGAGTCGCACGTGGACCGCTCGATCGAAGGCCCCGGCGACTTCATCCAGACCAACATCGTCGGCACCTTCAACCTCCTCGAAGCCTGCCGGGCGCAATGGCTGCATCCAGCATCCAGCATCCGGCATCCAGCATCGCGTTTCGTCCACGTCAGCACGGACGAAGTCTTCGGCAGCCTCGGCGCCACCGGCCACTTCACCGAGACCACGCCCTACGCGCCAAACTCGCCCTACTCGGCCAGCAAGGCCGCGAGCGACCTGCTGGTGCGCGCCTATCACCACACCTACGGCCTCGATGCGGTGATCACCAACTGCTCGAACAACTACGGCCCGCGCCAGTTCCCCGAGAAGTTGATCCCCGTCGTGATCAACAAGGTGGCCGCGCGCGAGCCGATCCCCGTCTATGGCGACGGCCTGAACGTGCGCGACTGGATCTACGTGACGGACCACGCGCAGGCGCTCTGGCAGGCGTTGCAGCGCGGACGCAACGGCGAGACCTACTGCATCGGCGGGGGCAACGAATGGGCGAACCTCCGCATCGTCGAGTTGATCTGTGACCTGGTGGACGAGCTGGCTCCGCAGCTCGGCGGGAACTCACGCAAGCTCATCACCTTCGTGAAGGACCGCCCCGGACACGACCGCCGTTACGCGATTGATGCCGCCAAAATCGAGCAGGAACTCGGCTGGCGGCCCGCGCACACCTTTGAGTCCGGCATCCGCGAGACCGTGCGCTGGTATCTGTCGGCCGCCCGTGCCTGAGAATTTGCTTCGCCCGTGACTGCCAACCCCACTGCCACCCGTCTCCGTCGCCTGCGCTGGCTGAAGTGCTTGGGCGCGGGCGCGCTGCTGGCGCTGCTGCTCGCAGTCGTCGCGTGGCAGACCCGCGAGCGCTGGCTGGCGGCGATGATCCAAGCCTGGGTGGTCAACGAGCCCGTCGAGCGTGCCGATGCCGTGTTCGTGCTGGGCGGAGGGGCGCAATACCGCACCTTCCCCGCCGCGCGCATGTATCGCGAAGGCCAGGTGACCAAGGTGCTTTTCCCGGACATCGCACTCGGGCCGGAGGAAACCGGACGAACGACCAGCCGGGAGACCGAGTTGATCGCGCGCGTGCTGACCCACGAAGGCGTGCCGGGGTCGGCCCAGGAGGCCATTGGCAATGGTGTGACCAGCACCCGCGATGAAATTCTGGCCGTGCGTGAGTGGGCGAAACGGAACGGGGCGCACACCATCATCGTGCCCACCGACCCGTTCCACACGCGCCGCCTGAGCCGGCTGGGGCGGAAGCTGTTCGCAGGCAGCGACACCCGCCTGGTGGTCGTGGCCGTGGACCTGCCAAATTACCGCTGGCAGGAATGGTGGCGGCACGACCAGGGCGTGCTGGTGTTCCAAAACGAACTCATCAAGAGTGTTCTCTACGCCTTCAAATGACCGGCCCGAGCGACCCGCTTCCGAGTCCGGGCCACGCTGCAATTGGCGGCGAAGGTTGCGGCGGCTGGCCGTGGTCGGATTCGTGGTCGGGATTGCTGGGTGGCTTCTGTGGGCGCCGGTCCTGCGGATGATGGCCCGGGCGTGGGTGGTGGAGCAGCCCGTGGAGCAGGCCGATGCGATTGTCCTGGCCACCAACACGCGCACCGTCTTGTTCAACGAGGCGCTGGGGTGGTTCCGCAGCGGGCGGGCCCCGCGGATCGTGCTGCTGGACAGCGAAACCCGCCCCACGGACCGGGCGGGCATCACCCAGCCGGGCCGTGTCACCCGGCTGCGGGATTTGCACGCGGCGGGCGTGCCGGAGAATGCGGTGATCCTCGTCGGCCACGAGTTGACCACGTTGCACGAGGACTTTGTCGCGCTGCGCGGCTGGGCGCAGAGCAACCAGGTGCATCGCCTGCTCATGCCGGTGGAGCCGTTCGTCACGCGCCGCGTGGGGTGGCTCGGCCGCCGGATGCTCGAACCCGTGGGCGTGCGCACCATGGCGGTTCCGGTCGCGGTGCCCAATTATTCGGTGGACGAGTGGTGGCGGAAGGAAGACGGCCTGATCGCCTTTGAGAACGAAGGGGTGATGGCCATTTATTACTGGCTGCGCTACTAGTCGTCACGCAACGAAGACATTTTTGATGGAAACTCCACCGCCCGCCGCCGCGAAACGGCATGAATTGATCATCGAAGCCGGGCGCACCGAGCAGCAATACTGGCGCGACCTTTGGCTCTTCCGCGAGCTGTTCTATATCCTGGCCTGGCGGGACATCGTGGTGCGCTACAAGCAGACGGTGATCGGCATTGCGTGGGCGGTGGTCCGGCCGTTCGTCACCGTGGTGGTGTTCACGCTGGTCTTCAACCGCATCGCCAAGCTGGAGCCGCCTCCCGGCGTGCCGTATGCGCTCTTCGTCAGCGCGGCCATGCTGCCCTGGCAGTTCTTCGCCTCCGCCCTGACCGAGGCCAGCGGGAGCCTGCTGAACAACTCCAGCCTCATCTCCAAGATCTATTTCCCCCGGCTGATCGTGCCCGCCGGCTCGGTCATCACCAGCCTGGTGGACTTCCTCATCACCCTCGGGATGCTGGCGCTGCTGATGCTCTGGTATGGCTTCCTGCCGGACTGGCGGGTGCTGTTCCTGCCGTTGTTTGTCGTGCTGGCCTTTCTGGCGGCCTTCGGTGCCGGCCTGCTGCTCTGCTCGTTGAATGTGAAGTATCGCGACTTCCGCTACGTGGTGCCCTTCATCGTGCAGTTCGGGATTTACCTCTCCCCGGTGGGGTTCAGCAGCACCCGGGTGCCCGAGTATCTGCGCTGGCTCTACGACCTCAACCCGATGGTCGGCGTGATCGAAGGCTTCCGCTGGGCCTGCCTGCGGGGCGCGGTGCCGCTGGAGGTCCGCAGCATCGCCTGCTCGGTGCTCATCACCGCCCTCATGTGCCTGCTCGGGGTTTGGTATTTCCGCCGGACGGAACGGACGTTTGCGGATGTGATCTGAAGCGGAAGACAAACCAGAAAGCAGAAAGTGGAAAGCAGCAATCCAGGCCAGCGGAGCGGAAGATTGACCGAGGAGTTTCGTGGCCGCACCAAGCGGTTTGCCTCCAACGTCATCCGCTTGTATGTGCGGCTGCCGAAAGCGCGGGAGGAAGTTCGCACGCTCGGCAAACAGTTGCTGCGTTCGGGAACCTCGGTGGCGGCACATGTCCGTGAAGCATCCCGCGCCCGTTCGGCGGACGAATTCGTGTCCAAGCTCGGCGGGGCGCTGCAAGAAGCGGACGAGTCAGCCCTTTGGCTCGAACTCTTGCGCGAAGACTGCGGCATCGAACCCATCCTGACGCAACCGCTCGAAACGGAAGCCTCTGAACTGATTGCCATCTTCACCTCCATGATCAACCGCACCCGAACTTCCCGTTGAAGTCCGCCCTGATTCTGTTTTCTGCTTTCAACTTTCTGCTCTCCCTTTGAGTTCCGCCATCATCTCCGTAGAAAACCTGAGCAAGAGCTACCGGCTCCAGCATCAGACGCGCGAGCGTTACTCCACGCTGCGCGACCTGCTGGCAAACAAGGTCCGTGGCTTGTTCCGTCGGACGCCCGCCGCCGCAAACACCGAGGAGGAGTTTTGGGCGCTCAAGGACGTTTCGTTCGAAATCAAACAAGGCGAAGTCGTGGGCATCATCGGTCGCAACGGGGCCGGCAAGAGCACCTTGCTGAAGATTCTCAGCCGCATCACCGAGCCGACCACCGGCCGCATCCGGCTCGCCGGCCGCGTGGCCAGCCTCCTCGAAGTGGGCACCGGCTTCCATCCCGAGCTGACCGGCCGGGAGAACATTTTCCTGAACGGCGCAATCCTGGGGATGAACCAGCAGGAGATCCGGCGCAAGTTCGACGAGATCGTGGAGTTCGCGGAGGTGGAAAAGTTCCTCGACACGCCGGTAAAACGCTATTCCTCCGGCATGTATGTCCGCCTGGCCTTCGCCGTGGCCGCGCACCTGGAGCCCGAGATTCTGGTGGTGGACGAAGTGCTGGCGGTGGGCGACGCCGCCTTCCAGCAGAAGTGCCTCGGCAAGATGAAGAACGTGGCGCAGGGCGAGGGCCGCACGGTGCTGTTTGTGAGCCACAACATGGGGGTGGTCCGCGACCTCTGTAGTCGTGCGATCTTCCTGCAGGGCGGCCAGGTATTGAAGGACGGCGGCTGCCAGGAAGTGGTCAGCGCCTACATGCAGAGCACGTCCGGCCAGCAGGCCTTGCCCCAATGGAAGCGGACCGAGGAGAAACACGCCAGCGTCTCTGCCATCACCGAGCTGTCGCTCATGTCAGCGGACGGTCGACATATCGCGGAACTGGTGATGGGCGATGCGATCCGGCTGGAGATGAAGCTGACTTTTAGCGCCGAAGTTCCGGCGCCGCAATTTGGGGTGAAAGTGCATTCCGTTGACGGGATGCCGATTCTCGACCTAAGGACGCGCCACAACGGTCTGGATTTAACCCGCAGTCCAAATGGGCCCGTCGTGCTCCATGTGGACATTGCGAGTTTAGGACTCTATCCCGGCGAGTATTTCCTCAGCCCGTGGGTTACCGATGCTTCTGACCGAGTGCTGGATTGGGTGCAATACTGCCTCAAATTCACTGTCTTGCCGCGCTCTGGCCCACACGGAGACATGCGCCTCAGCTTGCATTGGGGAAAGTATTACGTTCCTTCAAAGTGGCGCGCACAAATCGGCTGCACTCCATGAAATCACTGCTCCGCCAACTCAACTCTTTGCCGTGCGAGGCGACTATCCGCCACTGTTATCCATTGCCGAGGTCGGCGAGTGGGCGTCGCTTCGTTGACCTTACGCAGGCCAAAGGGTGGGACTTAGTGCGTTCAACAGAGAGCAACTTTCTGATCCCGGAGGACCGGGCGATTTGGCTGCGCATGTGTGAAACCCGTGTTGCGCACGACAGTGTGGCGGGCGATCTTCCTTCTCGCGCCTACGATGTTCTTGATCTGCTCGATAAGCATGGAGTAACCGGACAGCTTTTTTCCCTTGGCGTTGGATTAGCGGCGTTGGAATACCACATCAAGCGCCTCCGCCCCAATTTGCAGGTATATTGTTCGGACTATGGAGTCGAGACCGCCAGCCGGCTGAGGAAGGTATTCCATGAGTGTGACGGGATCAGCCAGTTCGACTTAATTCAGGAGCAGTTCCGAGATGTCTTTCCCCAAGCAGTGGCGAATTCAGCCGTGTTGATTCACCGCGTAGACCCACAGCTTTCGGACACTCAGTGGCGTGAGGCATTCACTCGGTTGCGCGAAAATGGAGTTCCCCATGTGCTGTATGTGCCTCATTGTCTGCTTACCCTTCGGTATGCGATTCAATCCAAACGGCGGGAATGGTGGCACCGAGCCATCGGCTCATCAATGGCCCTGAGCGGATACGTCCGGACTCGCAAGACCACACTTCGCTTTTGGGAAAGCTCCTATGAATTGGTGGAAGAAACGCCCATTGGCTACTCGCGGGGATTCTGGCTCAGACGAATCAATTGATAGCCGATCAACATTGACCGAAAACTCATCAGATTAAGCGTATGACCAACAACTGCCGCCTATGCGGAAGCACGCAGCTCCACTTGTTCTTGAACCTTGGTTTCACCCCGCCGGCCGACGGGTTTCTCCGTGTGGACCAGTTGCGTGAGCCGGAGACGCATTACCCGCTCGAGGTCTGCCAGTGCGTGGCGTGCGGCTTCGTGCAGCTCAACCACGTCGTCTCGCCGGAGGTGTTGTATCGTCATGACTATCCCTACGAATCCTCCATCACCAAGGCCGGCCAGCTTCACTGGAAGGAATTCGCCGACACCGTCAGCACCAAGCTCGGCCTCGGCGAGAAGGATCTGGTGATTGACATCGGCAGCAACGTCGGCGTGCTGCTCGAATGCTTCCGCAACAACGGCACGCGCATCCTCGGCATTGACCCCGCCAGCAACATCGTCCGCATCGCCGAGAAGCGCGGCATCGAGACGTGGGACGAATTCTTCGGCGCGCACGTCGCGCCGCGCGTGCTGGCCGAGAAGGGCAAGGCTTCCGTCATCACCGGCACCAATGTCTTCGCTCATGTGGACAACCTGCGCGAGTTCGTCACCACGGTGGAATCCCTGCTCACCGACAAGGGCGTCTTTGTCTTCGAGGCCCCGCACTTCGGCCACCTGCTCGAATACCTGGAATACGACACCATCTACCACGAGCACCTCTCCTATCTCTCGCTCAAGCCGCTCGTGCCGTTCTTCCAGAGCTTCGGCCTGGAGGTCTTCGACGTGCAGGAGCGCGACATCCACGGCGGCTCGTTCCGCGTGTATGTGGCGCGGCGCGGCGCACATCCAGTGACACCGACGGTGGAGAAGATGCTTCTCTGGGAACAACACGCCGGCCTCTACGATTTGGCGAAGCTGGACCTGTTCTCCGCTCGCGTGGAGGCGAACCGCGCCGAACTGACTTGGCTGCTCCACAGCCTCAAGCGCCAGGGCAAGCGCATCGCCGGCGTCAGCGCTCCGGCCAAGGGCATGACGCTCCTCAACTACTGTCACATCGGGCCGGATCTCCTCGATTTCGTGACCGAGAAATCCAAGCTCAAGATCGGTCGCTATACTCCGGGCACGCACATCCCGGTCGTGGGCGACGAGGAACTCGTCCGGCGCAAGGCGGATTACGCCCTGCTGCTGGCCTGGAATTTTGCCGACGAAATCATGAACAACCTCAAGGAGTTCGTCGCGCAAGGCGGGCAGTTCATCGTGCCCGTGCCGAAGCCCCGGATCGTCTCCAAGTCCTGAGCACAACGGCGAATCACCGCAACCTCAAAAACAAACAGGAACCATCGTGGAAATCACCCACCCTCCCATCGCCCATCAAGACGACCGCGGCCGCATCATTGATGTGCTCGAAGGCATTGACTTCAACTACGCCACCGTCATTACCTCGCGCAAGGGCGTCACGCGCGGCAACCACTATCACCTCAAGACCACCCAGTGGGTCTATGTCATCTCCGGCCGGCTGCTCTCCCACTCGCGCATGCCCTTCTGCCCGCTGGAGCGCCGCGAGTTGAGCCCCGGCGACCTCATCAAGAACGTCCCCAGCGAGCATCACGCCCTCACGGCCCTGGAAGACACCGAGTTCCTCGTGCTCACGGCCGGTCTGCGCGGCGGCAAGGATTACGAGAAGGACACCTACCGTCTCGCCAAGCCGATGCAGGACGAGTGACCCTTTTCCCCGCGCACGCATGATCCTCGTCAACCAACCCGCCCTCGATGGCAACGAGCGGAAGTATCTGCTCGATTGTGTGGACTCCGGCTGGATTTCCTCCGAAGGCCCCTACGTCAAACGCTTCGAGCAGTCCTACGGGGCGCGGCTCGGCCGCAAGCACGCGATCTCCGTGAGCAGCGGCACCGCCGCCCTCGACGCCGCCGTGCTCGCGCTCGAACTCAAGCCCGGGGATGAAGTCATCCTGCCGACGTTCACCATCATCTGCTGCGCCTCCGCAATCACCCGCGCCGGCGCCACGCCGGTGGTGGTGGATTGTGACCCCGTCACCTGGAACATGGATCTTGCGCAGGTGCGGGCGCGCATCACGCCGCGCACGCGCGCCATCATGGCCGTCCACATCTACGGCCTGCCAGTGGACATGGACCCGCTGCTGGCCCTCGCGCGTGAGCATGGCCTGCGCGTGATCGAGGACGCCGCCGAGGCTATCGGTCTGAAATACAAGGACCGCGAGTGCGGCGGCATGGGCGACGTGAGCTGCACCAGTTTCTACGCGAACAAGCACATCACCACCGGCGAGGGCGGCATGATTCTCACCAGCGATGACGGAATCGCCGAGCGCGCGGCCCGCTATCGCAACCTCTGCTTCATTCCTCCCCGGCGTTTCGTCCACGAGGAACTGGGCTGGAACTATCGCATGTGCAACCTCCAGGCAGCGCTCGGGCTGGCGCAGTTTGAAAAGCTCGACCGTTCAGTCGCGCGCAAACGCTGGCTCGGCGGCCTGTATCAGGAACTGCTCAAGGACGTGCCCGGGATTCAGCTTCCGCTGGACCGCACCGCCTACGCCGAGAATGTCTATTGGGTGTTCGGCGTGGTGCTGGGCGACGAAGTGCCGTTCGATGCCACCGAGGCCGCCGCGCGGATGCTCGCCAAGGGCGTCCAAACCCGGCCCTTCTTCTGGTGTCTCCACGAGCAGCCGGTGTTTGCGAAAATGGGCCTGTTCGCGGGTGAGCGCTACCCGGTCTCCGAGCGCCTCGCCCGGCGCGGCTTCTACCTGCCCAGCGGTCTGAGCACGACCGAGGAGGAAGTGCGGGCTTCGGCAGCGGCGCTCAAGGAAATCCTGCGATGAGTTCATTCAACGAAGGCTACGCGGCCTACTACGACCTCCTCTACCGCGACAAGGATTACGCGGGTGAGGCTAAGTTCGTCCACGACCTGCTCAAGCAGCACGCTCCGAAGGCGCGCTCGTTGATCGAGCTGGGCTGCGGCACAGCGCGTCATGCCCGCCTGCTGCTGGCTGCGGGCTACCGTGTGCTGGGCGTGGACTTGAGCCACCAAATGATCGCGCGGGCGGAGACGGAATGCGCCCAGCTCCCCGCACGCCAGCGCAAGCTGCTCCGGCTCACTCAGGGAGACGTGAGCCGCTTCCAAACCGACGAGCAGTTCGACGCGGCGATCTCCCTCTTCCACGTCATCAACTACCAGCTCACCCACGATGCCCTGACCGGCTATTTCAAAACCGCCAGCCAGGCCGTGCGGCCTGGCGGCGTGTTCGTCTTCGACTTTTGGTATGGCCCCGCCGTCCTTAGCGACCGTCCTGCGGTGCGCATCAAACGCGCCGAGACGCCCGAGGTGCGGGTCACGCGGCTCGCGGAGCCGTCCGTGGATGTGAACCGCAACCGGGTCACGGTGAACTACACGCTCCTCGCCCAGCAGCGCACGGGCGAGGTGTCGGGTGAGTTCACCGAGCAGCACACCGTCCGCTACCTGTTCCTCCCGGAACTGGAGCAGCTTGCCGCCAGCGCGGGCTTCACTCTCTTGGAGACCGGCCAGTGGCTCACCCGCCAGCCGCTGTCCGACCGCACTTGGTTCGGGTATCTCGTGCTGCGCAAGGCAACGACCGGTCGGCCCGGCTGATCTGCCGCCGCCGTCTTGGAGCGGCGGCTTGGCCAGGTCCGGCTGAAGCGAATCCCCAATTCGGTGGGTAGCACAGGCCACCGGCCTGTGCCGAGCGGCTACCAGCCGCTCGGAATGACGAGGGCGAGCGAATGGATTTGGAGCATTGAGGTCAAAGGTGGCCGCTTCGCCGTTCCGTCCGGCCAGTGGCCGGACGGCACAGGCCGGTGGCCCGTGCTACCCATTCCTGCTTCGGAATTCGGACTGGCGGAAAACTTCCCCTTCGTGAACTGCAACATCGTCCTCCACCCCAATTGCCGGGGCTGGATCATCGAGAAGATGGCCCTCCGTCTGGACGGGGCCTTGCGCGAGCTGGGGGTTCGGTCGGCGGTGACTCCGGCGTGGTCGCCCACGGCGGACATCAATCACTTCATGATTTTCCACTATGTGGAGGACGCCCGGCCCGGCCGCAACACGATGCTCATCACGCATGTGGACGACGCGCTGAAATACCGCATGATCCGGGATGCGCTTGGCACCATCGAGGTGGGCATCTGCATGTCCCAGATGACGCTGGACCTGCTTGTCAGCGAGGGCGTGCCCAAGGAGCAGCTCTGCTGCATTCTTCCGGCCAACGACAAGAACACCGCGCCGCGCCGGCTGGTCATTGGCATCACCAGCAACCTGCCGCCGGACGGACGCAAACGTGAGTTTCTGCTGGCCCGGCTCGCGCAGGAAATGGACCTGGGCGATTTCCATTTCGACGTCTTCGGACGCGGCTGGACGAAGACCGCCGAGCAACTGCGCGCGGGCGGGGCGACCGTCAGCGTCACGGACGGCACGACGGATTACGACGGGGATTACCGGGAGATCTGCCGGCGCATCCCGCACTTCGACTACTACTTCTACATGGGGCTCGACGAGGGCTCGCTCGGCACGTTGGACGCGCTCACGGCGGGCGTGCCCACGATCATCACCCCGCAGGGATTTCATCTCGACATCCCGCACGCCATCACCCACCCGTTCCTCGAATTCGCCGAGTTGAAGGAGATTTTCCAGCGCATCGCCCAGCCGCGTCGGGACCGCATCGCCGCGGCCAACGCCCTCACCTGGACAGCGCACGCGCAACGCCACGTGGCGCTGTGGACGGCCATGCACGAAGGCCGCCGTCCGGCGTTCATCGCGCAGGAGCACGCCTCGGTGAACTCAGGCCGCCCCGCCCCGGCCGGGCTGGGTTCGCGTCGCCGTCCGCTGCAACGGGTCGGGGATTACTTCAAGCTCACGAACGCCTACCGGTGGAACATGTTCAAGCGGTATTACCTGCCGCGCGTAAAGCGGCGCGTGCAGCGTGCCCGGGAAAAGCTTGGCCTGGGCGGGCCGCGATGAAGATCACCCACTTCAGTGCCGCGCACGAGGGCACCGGCGCGGCCAACGCGGCCACGCGCATCCATCGGGAATGCCTCCGGCTCGGCATGCGCTCGCGGATGTGGGTGACGCAGCCCGGCTCGGAGGAGCCCGAGGTGCGCGTCCTCCGACGGCGCGGCGGTCTGGCCGGCCGGCTCTGTGAGCGTTTTGAACGCCAGTGGGAAACGCGCCTGCTGGCCGACGTCCAGGCGCGCTCCGACTACGTGCTCTCCACCGGACGCTTTGGTCACGACGCCGCGCGCGTGGCCCGCGCCGATGCGCCGGACCTGGTGCAACTGCACTGGATCGCCGGTGGTTCGTTCCGGCTGGCGCGGCTCCCGGGCATTGCCGTGCCCATCGTGTGGCGGCTGCCGGACATGTGGCCCTTCTGCGGCGTGGAACATCTCATGGAGGACTCCCGTCGCTTCACTGAGGGTTACTCGCCCGCGAACCGCCCGGCCGATTTGACGGGGACGGACATCAGCGCTTGGGCGTGGGAGAACAAGCGCCGCACCTATGCGCACCTGCGGAGCCTCACTATCGTCACGCCCAGCCGCTGGCTCGCGGACTGTGTCCGCCGCAGCGCGCTGCTGCGCGACCGCAACGTGGTGGTCATCAAGACCGGGTGCGACACCAGCACCTTCCGTCCGCGTGAGCAGGCCGCCTGCCGCCATGTGCTGGATCTGCCGGCGGACCGGCGGATCATCCTGGCCGGAGCGACGTGCATGAAGACGCGTTGGAAGGGCGGCGATCTGCTGGTGCAGGCCATCAACCAGCTCGCCGGCTCGGCGACCACACCGTTCGAGCTGGTGCTCTTCGGCCAGGGCGGTGAAGCCATCCAGCAGCAGGTGAAGTGTCCCGTGCGTTGCCTGGGCAAGGTGAAGAGCGAGCAGCTCATGGCCGCATTGTATGCCGCGGCGGATGTCTTCGTCGCGCCCTCACGCATGGAGAACATGGCCAACACTGTGCTCGAAGCGATGGCCTGCGGCGCCCCGTGCGTCGCCTTCGACATTGGCGGGATGCCGGACATGATTGAACCCGGCGTGAACGGCGAGCTGGCCAAGGCCTTCGATACCGGCGAGCTGGCGCACGGGATTCGTGCCATCCTGAACCAGCCCGCGCCCGCCCGGCGCGCGGCTGCCCGGCGGAAAATTGAGCTGGAGTTCAGCGTCGCGGAGCAGGGCCGTCAGTATCACGCGCTCTACCAGTCACTGTTGCCCGCCTCCGCGTGAAACCACTCAAACTCCTCATCCTCGGCGGCGGCCCGGTGGTCACCGAGTTCTATCTGCCCGCGCTGGCGCGGCTGGGATGGACGACTGGCATCACCGTCACGGACCGCTCTTCCGACGTGCTGGCAAAGACCGCGCAGCTCGCCCCGTGGGCAACGACCCGCGCGCTGGGTTTTCAGGAAGCTCTGGCGGACTGCGCGCTGGTGGGCGGCCACGACGCGGTGGTGGTGGCCGTGCCCAACAGCCTGCATGTGGCCGCAGTGGAGGCCGCGCTGCGGGCCGGCCTGCCGGTCCTGTGCGAGAAGCCGCTCGCGCTACAGGCGACGGAGTGTCAGCGCCTCGGCGAACTCGCGGCATCGCTCAAGCTCCCGCTCGCCGTGGGCATGGTGCGCCGGCTCGTGCCCGCCATCCAGGCCGCCCGCCTCGCGCTGCAAAATGGCCTGCTGGGCGAACTGAAGGCGGTCGAAGTTGCGCACGGCGGACCCTATGCCTGGACCTCGGACAGCGGCGCGTTTTTCCGCCGCGAAAACGGCGGCATCCTGGCGGACCTGGGCGTGCATTACTTGGACTGGCTCGCCGGTGCGCTCGGCCCGCTGACACCGGTGGCCTATGACGACGACGCGCGTGGCGGAGTCGAGGCTTCCTGCTGCTATCAGCTCAGGACCACCACGGGTGTGCCAGTAACGCTGCGGCTTTCTCACCTGCACCCGCACGCGAACACCGTCACCTTCCACGGCACGCGCGCCACGCTGACGCTGGACCGGAATGACTTTGCGAAATGCGTGGTGAGCGGCCTGGTGCCGGGCCTGAGCAACGAACTGGCCCCGGAACAGCCGTTTGTGGATGCCGCCTGGCCGCGCGACTTCGTGTCGTGCTTCGCGCAGCAGTTCCACGATTTCGCCGCCGCCGTCCATGGGCAGACAGTGCGCGTGTCCGCTGCGGATGCTTTGGCCACGACGGCGCTCATCGAGCACGCCTACCGTGTGCGCACAGAGCGTGGGGCGGGCCCGGAGCCGGAGCGACCGGCGCTGCCGGTGGGCCGCGCGGTGGTCACCGGTGGGACGGGCTTCATCGGCGGCACGCTCGTGGAGCGGCTGGCCGAACTGGGCTTCAAGGATCTTGTGGTGCCGGTGCGCAACTACCGCACCTGCGCGGACGCGGCCCGTTTTCCCGTGGCGTTGCCCCGCGTGGATCTGGGACAGCGCGAGCAGGTGCGCGCGGCAGTGCAGGGCGCGCGCTGGGTGTTCCACCTCGCGTATGGCCAGACGGACTCTGATGCGCAGCGGATCACCGTGGATGCCACGCGGCTGCTGATCGAGGAGGCGGTCGCGGCCAAGGTCGAGGCGGTCGTGGTGCTGAGCACGATGGGCGTCTTCGGCCATCCCGAGACGGACGCGCTGGTGGACGAGTCCTGGCCCTACGCGCCGGCCTACGGCAACTACGGCCTGACCAAGGCGGAGATGGAACGCTGGTGCCTGAATCCCGCCACGCCATTGGGCACGACCCGGGTGGTGGTGCTGAACCCCTCCTGCGTCTATGGCCCGCGCGGGAAGACCTACACACGCCTGCCGGCGGACTTCGCGAAGGAAGGCAAGTTCGCCTGGGTCGCGGGCGGGCAGGGCATCGCCAACTACACCTACGTCGAGAACCTGGTGGACGCGATGCTGCTGGTGGCCATGACGCCGCAGGCCCACCAGCAACGCTATCTGGTCAACGACGGCTCCTGCCCGTGGCGCGAGCTGCTCACGCCGTTGCTCGGCGAATGGGCGGCCACCGTGCCGGACCTGACGCCCGAGGCGCTCCGCAGCCACCGGCCGCCGCCCGTGGAACCCAGCAGCCTGCGGCAGGTCGCCGGACATCTGGTCGGCGACGTGAAGTTCCTCGCGCTGGTCAACCGGCACCCCGTGCTGGGCCCGCTGAAGCAGCAGTTGATGCACCAGTTTCGCGGCCGCATGGAACGGTTGCGCACAGGACCGGCACCGCTGCCGGCCGCCCCGGCCGCCGCCGCGCCGCCGGTGCCGCCCGAATGGCTCGCTGAACTCTTCGGCCCGACCCGCACTCGCTTCAGCAGCGCGAAGCTCCAGCAGCTCGGCTGGCGGCCGAGGGTCTCGCTGGCCGAAGGCCAGCGCCGGTCCGTCGCATGGCTGAAGCTCGCGGGAGTGATTTTCCACTGATATGGACCGGGCAGAGCTGAAAAATTTGCTGGTCCGCAGGGATCCGGAATTTTGGCGTGGCTTGGCTTGCCTCACTGAGGAAGCCACCGGTCTGGATGAGCTGCTCTACCTTGCCTCGTTGCGCAAGAAGGCGGTGGGACTGGGGCTCGCCCAGCCCGGAACGGCCCCGGACAAACTTCGCTTGGCCTTGCTGGGTGGGTGCAGTCTTTACCCCTTGCACGAGGCGCTCACGCATCTGCTCGCCGTGGCCGGTGTCCCTTGCGAACTCTTCGTGGGCGACTATGACAATTACGTCGCTGAAATCCGGGAGCCGGAGGGCGCGCTCCACCGTTTCCGGCCGGACGTGACCCTGCTGCTGCCCGGCCCGCAGCGCTGCAAATACACCGGCACGCTGCACGACGAGCCGTCCGCCATCCGGGGGGCGGCCGATGCGGTCGTCACCGAACTGCTCGACCTGTGCCGGACGCTTCACGAGCGGGCGGGTGGCGAGGTGATTCTGGCCAACTTCCCGCTGCCGGCCCGCCATGATCCCGGCCCGTTTAGAGCCGGCACACTGGCGTCGGACTGGGCATTCCGCAAATGGGTCAACCTTCATCTTGGCTTGCAGGCCCCGGAGTGTGTGCGCCTGTGCGACCTGGAGTTCCTGGGGTGCCGCTTGGGCGGGCTCGTGGCGGAGGACGCCCGCGGATGGTTTGAGAGCAAGCAGCCGGGTTCCCCGGCGATGCTGGTGCAAGCGGCCCGTGAAATCGCCCGGCTCATCCTGGGGCTGCGTGCGCCGATGAAGAAGGTGCTCGTGCTCGATCTCGACAACACCCTGTGGGGCGGCGTGGTGGCCGATGACGGCCTGGAGGGGATCGAGATTGGCGATACTTCACCGCGCGGCGAGGCCTTCAAGGCCTTCCAGCGCCACATCCTGACGCTCAAGCAGCGCGGCGTGCTGCTGGCCGTCTGCAGCAAGAACGACACCGACCGGGCGCTGGAACCGTTCCAGAAGCATCCCGAGATGCTCCTGCGCGTGGAGGATTTCGCCGCCTTCAAGGCCAACTGGGAGCCCAAGTCCGACAACCTGCGCGCGCTGGCCGGGGAACTCCAACTGGGCCTCGACAGCTTCGTCTTCGCCGACGACAACCCGGCCGAGATCGAGATCGTGCGGCAGTTTGCGCCGGAGGTGACCACGCTTTTGCTCGGGGCCGATCCTGCGGATTACGTCGCGCAGTTACAGGACGGCCGCTGGTTCGAGCCGCATCGCCTGACCGCCGAGGACGCGCAGCGGACCGCCCAATACCGTGCGGAATCGGCCCGCCAGAGCCTGCAGTCGTCCGTTGCGGACATGGATGCCTATCTGGAATCACTCGCCATGGAGGCGGTGATCCAGGAGTTCACCGCCTTGGATGTTCCGCGGCTGGCGCAGTTGATCAACAAGAGCAACCAATTCAACCTCACCACCCGCCGCCGCAGTGAGGCCGAGGTGCAGGGCCTGATCGGCCGGCCGGAGTATCTGGGGCTGGCGGTCCGCCTCAAGGACCGCTTCGGCGACCATGGGCTGATCTCAATCATCATCGGCCAGGTGCGCGGCGAAGTGCTGGAGTTCGACACCTGGCTGATGAGCTGCCGGGTCCTGAAACGCCAGGTCGAGGAGACCGTGCTCAACGAAGTGGTCCGGCACGCGCGCGCCCGGGGCTGCACCCGGTTGCAGGGCATCTACCGGCCGACCGCGAAAAACGAGATGGTCCGGGAGTTCTATCCCCGCATGGGATTCGCGCGTGGTCTGGCCACCGACGAACAGGCCGAGTTTGCCTTGGAACTGCCGGGCTTCGCACCGCGTCCCACCAAAATCAAAATCATCAACCCGCACCTATGAACCAGCCCGAAGTGCTCGCCCAATTGCAGACGATTTTCGACGACCTGTTTCTGGATCCGCCGAAGCTCAGCCCGGACCTGACCGCAAAGGAGGTGCCGGAGTGGGATTCCCTCATGCATATCTCGCTGCTCGTCGCCGTGGAGAAGGCTTTCGCCATCCGCTTCCGCGTCGGCGAGGTGGAGGGCACCCGGAACGTGGGCGAGTTCGCGGATCTGATCGCGCGGCGGCAGACGGAGAAGTAAGCGGATGCGCCCTGTCTTTTCATCCTCCCGCCAGACCCTGGGCTTCGCGCTGCTGCTGGCGGCCGTGCTGGCCCTGCCCGGGCTGATCGCGGGCCTGGGCGTGCTGCGCCGGGTCGAAGTGCCTGTCTCCCCGGCATGGCAGTTCGGACCGTTTGGCTGGATTGACTCGCAGATTCGTCATCGCACCAACGAGGTGGACATGGTCTTCCTCGGTTCGTCGCGCCTGTTCGTGGGGATCAACCCCGCGATGGTGCAGGAGCGGTTGAGCGCGCAGCTCTGCCGGCCGGCCGAAGTGTTCACCTTGGGATGGAACGGGACCGGTTACGACGCCGTGCATGTGGTTGCGCGCGATCTGCTCGCGCACCGCAAGGTTCGCATGCTGGTCATCTACGATGACTTCCGGCCCAACCCCAGCTCGCCCCACACCTTCAACAACTCCGCCTTCCTCTGGCTCCGGCCGGGGGTGGACTCCGTCCCGGTGGCCAGCCTGCCCGGGCTGGAGCGGGTTCAGTTGTATGCCGGCGCGGTGCTGCGGACGCCCCGGTTCCTGGCCAGCCGTCCCCGGCGCAGTCCGGTGCCGGGAGCCGCGGCCGGCCACCAGGATGAAGCGGTTGAATTCCCGGACATGGCGAAAAACCTGGGTGCCCAGCGCGTGCGGAGAACCGTCCCTGGCCAGCCGCCGTTTGAGCCCTTTGCGCCGGTCGTGCCCGCCCGCGAGACGGACGTGGCCATCTTGAGCCGGGACGCGGCCGGCTCGCTCACCGACCAGCCACCGCTGCCCCCGTATCAAGCCTACTGGGCGCGGGAGCTGGCGCAGCTCTGCCAGGCCCATGGCACGCGGCTGGTCGCGCTGCAGGTGCCGCTCCCGGAAGCGCGGCTGGAAACCAGGCTGCACACGCTGAACGCGTGGCCGGCCTTCGCCGACGTGCCGGTGCCCCTGGTCGGCCTCCCGGGCGCCCAGTTGTTCGGCGGTCTGTCCGCTGAGGAAGTCCAGCGGTTCTATTATGATCCGATCCACCTCAACGTGAACGGCGCGGACCACTTCACCAAGTTCATGATCCCCGCCCTGCTTCAACTGCATGCCGCCGCGACCAACCGTTTCTGAAAAGGTGACCCTCGGACTCCTGGTCGCCCTGGCCCTGCTGGCCCTGTGGTTTACCCGGCTGTCGTATGGTTACACCTCCCTGCCCGTGTATCAGGGTTTTTGAGCATGACCGGGCTGAGTCCAATGCTGCTGGCCGGGGTTTACGTGCTGCTGGGCCGCTGGCTGGTGGCCTGGCGGGACCCGCGCCGGGAGCTGCCCTTTGCCCTCCTGAATCTGGGTCTGGTTTACCTCGTGTTCTTCGGCCATGGGAATCCGCTCTGGTTCGGCATCTACCTCCTGCTCGTGGGGGTGCAGTATCTGACGCTGCGGTGGTGGAGCGGACGGGCGGGCGGGCTGCCCTGGCTGGCGTTTCTGACCCCCCTGCTGTTTCTCGCGGTGGTGCGCTACCTGCCGCCCGAGGCGCTGGCCAGCGTCTCCGCCCGGTTCCGCGAGAAGCTCCAGCATGAGCCGGGCTACAGTTGGAGCGGCCATTTTATCGGCCTCTCGTATATGGCCTTTCGCACCAGTTATCTGGTGCTGGAGATCCGCAACGGGCTCGTGCCGCGGCCAGGGTTCTGGACGTATCTGGGGTTTGCGTTTTTTGCCCCTACCTTCTCAGTCGGGCCCATCTCGCCGTTCAGCCTGCATCGTCAGGGCCTGATCGCGGACCTGGGCGCGGACCTGCCCGCCGGCCGCGCCGCCCTGCGCGTGCTCGTGGGCGCCGTAAAATACCTGTTCCTGGCGCCCGTCCTGGACCAGCTCACCTACCGCGGCCTGCTGCTGGACGGCTACCATCACCAGTGGAGCGAGCTGCCGGTTGCCGGGGTCGCCTATTTCCTCTACCTCTACTGCAACTTCTCCGGCTTCTGTGACCTCGCCATCGGTGGCGCGGGGCTGATGAAGCTGAAGGTGGCGGAGAACTTCGACAACCCGCTCATCGCGCGGAACCTGAAGGATTTTTGGAACCGCTGGCACATCTCTCTTTCGCACTACATGCGGGACGTGGTCTTCTCGCCGCTTTCCAAGAGCCTGGTCGGCGCCTGGGGGCCGGCCCGCTCCAACCATGCCATCGCCGCCGCCATTTTCGTGGTGTTCCTGCTGGTCGGTGTGTGGCACGGCGTGGGCTGGAATTACGTGGCGTTCGGTGCCCTGCATGCCTTCGGCCTCGTGGCCAACCACTACTACACCATCGCCTTGAAGCGGCGGCTGGGAAAAACCGGCTTCGCCGCGTATAACCAGAACCGGGCGATTCATGTCGCCGCCGTGGCGCTGACCTTCAGCTACAATACGGTCTGCCTCTGCCTGTTCGCCAACGACTGGGAGACCCTCAAGACCCTGTTCCGCGCACTGGAGTGACGATGTCCCACCGGGTTTTTACTTTGGCGGATCAGATGGCGTTCGCCGAGCTCTCCGGCGACAACAATCCGCTGCACATTGATCCGGTGGCCGCGCGCCGGTCGTTGTTTGGCCAGCCGGTCGTCCATGGCGTTCATTCGCTGATGTGGGCGCTGGATCAATGGCTGCGGGGGCAGGGTGGATTCGTGCGGCTGGAACGCCTGCACGCCGCCTTCGTCAAACCGGTGGGGCTGCATCAGGAACTGCATTGCCGCCTGGTCTCGGAAGCCGGCCCGCGCGTGCGGATGGATCTGCTCCAGCACGATGAAGTCGCCGTCCGGCTGGCCTTTGAGTGCGCCGCTTTCGAACCCGGGCCGGCGGCGGACGTGGATGCGGACCCGCCCGCTCAGCAGCCGCCCGATGCCTTGACCTTGGACGAACTGCGGGCCGGCCAGGGCACGTTGGAGTTGCATTGGCCGCCCGCGCTGGCTGGCCGGCTCTTTCCCAACCTGGCGCGCCGGTTCTGCCCGCGCCAGGCCGCTGTGCTCCTGGGCCTGACTCGGCTGGTCGGGGTGAAGTGTCCGGGCCTGCATTCGATTTTTTCCGAACTCCGGCTGGCGGCCGAAGCCACCGGCGACCAGCGGTCCATCACCTACGCCGTCGCCGAGTTGAATGAGCGGTATCGGCAGGTCTCGATGGGGGTCACCGCTCCGGGGCTGCGCGGCTCCGTGAAGGCGTTCATCCGCCCGCCGCCGCAGGCGCAGGCCAGCTTTCTGGAACTGAAACAGAGGGTGACGGAGGGTGAATTTGCCGGCCAGCGGGCTTTGGTGGTAGGCGGGTCCCGTGGTCTGGGAGAAGTCACCGCCAAGCTCCTCGCCGCCGGTGGCGCCCAGATGCAGATCACCTATCAGCGCGGTCGGACGGAGGCCGAGCAAGTCGTGGCGGAGATTCTCGCCGGCGGAGGGCAGGCCAGCCTGGGCGAGCTGGATGTCCTGCAGCCGCAGACTGCCCCCGCTGGGCTGACCCCGCCCACCCATCTCTACTATTTCGCCAGCCCGTTCATTGCCGCCTCGGCGAAGCGTGGTTTTTCACCCGCGGTGTTCCAAACTTTCTGCAATTACTATGTGAGCGGATTTGCCGGCGTGGTGGAGGCGTTGCAGCCGCTGGGTCTGCAGCAGGTGTTCTACCCCTCCACCGTGTTTCTTGATGAGCTGCCGGCCGGCTTCGTGGAATACGCCGTGGCGAAAAGCGCTGGAGAGGCCTTGTGCCGGGCGCTGGGGAAAAAGCATCCCGGCATGAGCGTTTACAGCCCGCGCCTGCCCAAGCTGGCGACCGATCAAACGGCCAGCCTGCAGCCCGTGCAAAGCCCTGATCCGGCGCCCGTCATCCTGGACGCCCTGCGGCGGTTTCGGGACGCGCAGGACGCCACCCGATCAGCCGCGTGCTCCTGATGAAACGCATTTCACAACTCGACGGAGTCCGCGGGGTCGCCGTTCTGCTCGTGCTGGTCTGGCATTCGTTTCCCTGCCTGGTCAACGCCGCACCCGGAACCCCGCTCGCCTACGCCAGCCGTTTGTTCAGCCTCACCTGGAGCGGAGTGGATCTCTTTTTCGTCCTGTCCGGCTTCCTGATCGCCGGCATCCTGCTGGACAATCGCGATGCGCCGAACTTCTTCCGCGCCTTCTACCTCCGCCGGGCGTGCCGCATTTTCCCCCTCTACTTCCTCGTGCTGGCGCTGTTCATCGGCCTCTCGGCCACGAGCCTGGCCACGTCGCCCGCGTATCGAAGTCTCTTTCAGAACCCGTTTCCCTGGTGGTCCTACGCGACCTTTACGCAAAACTTCCTGATGGGCATTCGCGGGGATCTGGGGGCCACCTGGCTGTCGCCCACCTGGTCGCTGGCCGTGGAGGAGCAGTTTTACCTCTTCGTGCCCCTGCTGGTTTATGCCCTGCCGCGCCGCACCCTGCTCGGGGTGCTGCTGCTCGCCGTGCTGGCGGCCCCGTTCCTGCGCGGCCTCTCCGCCGACCTCCTCGCTTATGTCAACACGCCCTGCCGGTCCGATTCCCTGCTCTCGGGCGCGGCGCTGGCCGTGCTGGTGCGCTGGGAGCCGTTCATGGCCGCCGTCCGGCAGCGTCGCGGCCAGTTGCTGGCCCTGTTCGCCGTGTTTCTGGCGGGGGCGGCCGTGCTGACGGTGCTGCCGGCCGCCCGGTCGTTGAAACATTTCTGGCTGGCCGGCCTCTATTCCGTTTTCGTGCTGATCGCCTTTGCCGACACCGAACCCCGGCTGGGGCGGCTGCTCCGTTCACCCGTGCTGGTCTGGTTCGGCCAGCTTTCCTACGGGATCTACATGTTTCACCTGCCGATCTTCGGCCTCATGCATGGCGCATTGCGGCAGGGCGAGCCGCAGATCCACACCTTGCTGGATGCTGGCATCACGATCCTGGCCTTGGGCATTACGCTGGGGGTCGCGATGCTGTCTTATCACTTTGTCGAGAGCCCGATTTTGCGCTTCGGCCATCGGTTCCAATACCATCCTAAGCCCAAGCCTGAAGCTTCGTCGGCTTGACCGGATGAACCGCCAGCCGCCGGGCCAGCAGGCGCATCGCGACCGAGCGCCAAGCGATCAACCGATTACGATGCAGTGACGCAACCCACCGAGACGCCTCCCAAGAACATGCCCTTTCTGGACCTGCTCCGGTTTGTGGCGGCGTTCTTGGTGATGTTGAACCATCTCCGGGTCGGACAGTTCGCGCCGTTTGGCGAAGTGCAGGCCGCCAGCCCGATCCTCAAGACCTTGTTCTTCTGCGCCACCCGCGTGGGGCTGGAGTCCGTCCTGCTGTTCTTTGTGCTGAGCGGGTTTCTGGTGGGCGGCATGTCGGTGGAGCGGGCCATGGCCGGACGTTTCTTGCCGGGGAAGTATTTCATCGACCGCTTCAGCCGCATCTACACCCCGCTGGTCCCGGCGCTGGCGTTTGACATTGTGGTCTGCCTTTGCCTGGGCATCGGCTTCTCCTGGCTGGAGGCGGCGGTGAACCTGTTCTCCATGCAGGGAGTGCTGGGCCAGCCTTTCTCGGGCAACGTGGCGTTGTGGTCGTTGAGCTACGAGGTGTGGTTCTACATCCTCGCGGGAGCGGGGCTCATGCTGGTGGGCCGGCAGGGTCCCGCGGCGCGGATCGGACCGCTGCTGGGGGTGGTCCTCGCGTGGCTGGTGTTTGTTCATCTGGAGGCCATGTATCTGTTCGCCTGGCTGACGGGCGTGGCCTGCTGGTTCATCGGTCGGAGCCGCCGGCCCTGGCTCTTCTGGCTCATGGCGGTGTCCCTGTCGGCGGTTGGCCTGGTGCTCATGCAGCTCACCAGCCAGTCGGCCCAGGTGGACCTGAAAGGCTTCCGCTTCATTGATCGTTCGTTTGCGGTGGTCACGTTTGCGCTGGGCCTGGGCCTGCTGGTCTCGGCGTTTGCGCATCTGGAAGCGAGGACGCCGTTCTGGCAGCGCATCACGGCCTGGGGGACGGAGGCGTCGAAGTTCTCCTACAGCCTCTATCTGTTCCACACGCCGGTCATCATCCTGCTGCAGCACGTCCCGATCTTCGAGCGCTACACCACGTTGAATCTGCGCACCTTCGTCATCTACCTGGCCTGCTCGGCGGTGCTGCTCGGCTCGGCCTATCTGTTCTACTTCGTGATTGAACGCCGCACGCCGCAGGTGCGTGACTGGCTCTACCAGTGGCTGCTGGCCCGCCCGCAGCCAGGGCTTGATACCCGCCGTGAGCCGCTCTCACATCACTGATCCGGTGGTGAGCATCGTGGTGCCGTGCTTCAACGCGCGCCGCTGGCTGGGCGAGACGCTGGCCAGCACCCGTCAGGGGTGCCCTTTTCCCGCCGAGCTGATCGTGGTGGATGATGGTTCCACGGATGGCAGCGGTGAACTCGTGGCGCGGGACTTTCCCGAAGCCCGGCTCGTGCGCACGGAGAACCGCGGCTGCAGCGCGGCCCGCAGTCACGGTGCCAGTCTGGCGCGCGGCAAATATATCAAGTATCTCGACTCGGATGACGTGCTCACCGACGGCTCGGTTGCCCGGCAGGTGGCCTTGGCCGGGAGCAGTGGCGCCGACGTCATCTATGGCGACTGGCAGCGGCTGGTCCTGCAGGGCGGGCAATGGGTTCCCGGCGAGACCGTGGCGCGCACCTGGCAGTCGGTGCATGTGGACATCGAAGTGGCCTTCTTCACCCGCATGTGGTGTCCGACGGGGGCGTATCTCTGGCGCGCGGAGTTTCTGCGGCAACGGCATCCGGGCTGGCATCCGGACCTCCCGGTGATCCAGGACGCGCGGTTCGCGCTGGACGCCGCCTGTGCGGGCGCGACGTTTGTTCACGATCCCGCCCCCGCCGCATGGTATCGCACGCACACGTCCGGCTCCGTGGCCACGAGCAGTTCCGTGAAGTTTGCGCGCGACTGCTGGCGGAGCGCGCTGGAACTGCGCGACCGCTGGGAGAAGGCCGGCACGCTCACGGCCGCGCGCCGCGCCGCGCTGCTGGAGGGGCTGGAATACTTTGCTTTCGAAAGTTATCCGCAGGATCGCGCCCTGGCCCGGGAGATCGTGCGCAGCGCGCGCAGCATTGACCCGCATTGGCGGCCCACGGGCTCACGTTGGCGGCGCTGGGTGGGCGGGGCGTTGGGGTTTGAGGCGGTCGCGTGCCTGCGCCTCGGCCTGGAACAATGCCGGAAGCTGCGGCGTGGCAAGGCGGCTTGAGACCGGTCGTGCAGCCTCCGTCATGAACCTGCTCTTCTGCGAGCCGAATCCCTCGTTCGGCGGCGGCTCGGAGCAGGTGTGCCTGGACCTGGCGCGTGGCCTGGCCGGACGTGGACACCGGATCGCTTTGGCGCATGACCACACGGGCACGATGCTCCCAGCCTACGCGGCGGCCGGGGCGACTTCGCACCAGATGGAACTCAAGCCTTTTGGCTGGCGGACGATGGTTGCCAGCCTGCGGCGGGCGCGCCGCATCGGGGAACTGGCCCGTCAGCTCGGGGCGGACGCGATGGTGGCCTCGGAGCTGCACTACCTCCGGCTGCTCGCGCTGGCCTCGCGGTGGAGCGGCGTCCCAGTGCTCTTTCACCTCGGCCTGGCGGCGACGCATCGCGAGTGGACGTGGGTTCAGGCCTACCGGACGATCCGGGCTGGTGTCGCCCCATCAGCCCACACGCTGAAGTCTTGGCGGGACTCCGGCTGGCCTGCCGAAACCCTGACAGAGATTCCAAACGGCGTGGATACCCATCGCTTTCGCCCGGTGGCGGACAAAGCTGCCCTGCGCACGCAACTCGGACTCCCGGTGAACGCAACCCTCATCAACCACACCGGGCGGCTGTCGTCCGCGAAAGGCACTGGCACCCTGATCGAGGCCTTTGCCCGCCTCCAGGCCGCGCTGCCTGACGCCGCGCTTGTGCTCGTGGGCAAGGACGAAGCCGCCGCCGATCAGTGGCCGCGCCGCGTGACCGAACTGGGCATCCCCGCGGAGCGCGTGAAATTCCTCGGTGCGCGATCCAACCCCGAGGCGTTCATGGCGGCGGCTGATCTGATCGTGGCTCCCAGCGAGCGTGAAGAATCGTTTGGCCTGACCGTGGTCGAGGGCATGGCCTGCGGCGTGCCGGTGATCACCTCGGAGATCGGCATGTTGCCCAAATTGCTTGGGCCTGGGCAGGCGGACCGCGTGGTGCGCCCCGGGGATGTGGCCGGGCTGGCGCGGGCCATCGAACAGGCGCTGAAGCAGCCGGTGGCCGGCGAAGGCGCGGCCCTGCGCGCCCGCGTCCTGGAGAACTTCAGCTTGGACCGGGCCTGTGCCGGATATGAACAGGTGCTGTTGCGCATCCATCCCGCTGCGCCGGGACGGCCCCAATGAGCCAGCCGCCCGGCATCGTGCTCATCAGCGGGAACTCGCTGTGTCACAATCCCCGCGTGCTGAAGGAGGCCGATGCGCTCCACGCCGCCGGCTTTTCCGTGCGGGTGCTGGGTGCCTGGCTGGATCCCCGGCTGGCCGACCGGGACCGGGAACTGATGGCCAACCGGGCCTGGCAGTTTCAGGCGGTGCTGGATTTCACCGCCCGCGGTGCATCTGCGGATCTCTGCCGGCAGCGGGCGCGCGTGCGGGCCAAGCTGGGGCGGCTGGCGGGCCGGTGGCTGCGCTGGGAGACGCCCTGGCAGTTGGGCTATGCCACGGCGGAACTGCTGGCGGCGGCGCGCACCGCCGGCGCGGACTTGTCCATCGCGCATTCCGAGCAGGCCCTGTGGGTGGCGGAGCGGCTGCGCCGGGCCGGGAAACGGGTGGGGGTGGACATGGAGGACTGGTTTTCCGAGGACCTGCCCTCGGCGGCTCGCCGGACTCGTCCGGTCCGGTTGCTGAAACGGCTGGAGCGTTCGTTGCTCGGTCGGGCCCAGCATCGGACCAGCACCTCCGAGGCGATGACGCAGGCCTTGGTGGCGGAGTATGGCTGCCCGCCTCCGCTGGTGATCTATAATGCGTTCCCCTGGAGCGACCGTGCTTCGCTCGACCAGTTGCGCAAAGACCGGGGCGCTTCGACGCTGCCCTCCATCCACTGGTTTTCGCAGACGCTGGGACCCGGACGCGGCCTCGAAGAACTGGTGCAGGCACTGCCGCTGATGCGCGTCCCGGTGGAAGTCCATCTGCGGGGCGGCTCTGGATCAGTCCCCCGGGGCTGGCTGGACGACCTCCTGCCCGCCGCCATCCGCCCCCGGGTGTTCACCCATCCGCTTGTGAGCAATGCTGAACTCCTTTCTCGCATCGCGGAGCACGACCTCGGCTACGCGGGCGAGGTCCGCAACTGCCGCAACCGGGACCTCACGGTGACGAACAAGATCCTGCAATACCTGCTGGCCGGGCTGCCCGTGGCCGCCAGCGATACGCTGGGCCAGCGGGAGATCAGCCGGCAGGCCCCGGGAGCGGTCCAGCTCTTCCCGGCCGGGAACCCGCCTCAGCTTGCGGAATGTCTGGACCGCATGGCGAGCCCCGTCGCCCTGGCCGAAGGCCGTGCGGCCGCGCTGGCCGCGGCCCGGCGTGACTACCATTGGGAAAAATGCGCCGCCGCCTTGGTGGCCTCGGTCCGTCAGGCGTTGGCGCTGCCCGCGTGAACACCCCGCCCCGCCGCCGGACCGCCGGTTCCCCCCGCCGGGTGTTGCTGGTCACCAGCTCCTATGCGCCGGCCATGGTCGCGGACATGCACCGGGTGCGCCATCTGGCGTGGGAACTGCCGCGCTGCGGGTGGGAGTGCGAAGTGCTGGCGCCGGATGCCTCCTTCCAACGGTCGCAGCACCTGGAGCCAGATTCGCAGTCCCTGTTCGCTTCCGCCGCGCCGCATCACGCGGTGCCGCCACAGGCTGCCTGGCTGTTTCGCGCCTTGCAGGTGCGGTCCATCGGCTGGCGGGCGTGGTGGCCGATGGCCCGGGCCGGCGCGGCGCTGCTGCGGCAGCGGCACTTTGATCTGGTCTATCTCTCCACGGCGAATTTCAACCTCTTCTGTCTGGGCCGGACCTGGGCCCGCCAGTTCGGCGTGCCCTATGTGCTCGACTACCACGACCCCTGGGTGCGTGACCGGGTGGACTACCGGACCAGCCGCCATCCTTGGAAACTGTGGGTGAACAGCCGCATCGCCCGTTTTCTCGAGCGCCGGACGCTGGCGGACGCCGCCGGCGTGGTGGCCGTGTCCCCGTTCTATCTCGATGAACTGCGGCACCGCTATGGCGTGCTGCCCGCGCTGCGCCCGGACCGCTGTGAAGCGATTCCGTTCGCCGGCTGCGAGGTGGATTTTCCCGGGTCGCCCCCGGCGGCGGGCGGAGCGGGCGGCCCGCTGGACATCGTCTATGTCGGCGCGGGCGGCGCGATCATGGCCAAGTCGTTCACCACCATCTGCGCGACGCTGGCCCAGTTGGCGACCGAGCAGCCGCAGTTGCTGGCCGGCATCAAGTTCCGCCTGCTGGGCACGCATGGGGACTGGCGGCCGGGCGATCCCAAACCGCTGGAAGCCATCGCTGCGCGCCTCGGGCTCGCCGGGGTGGTGGAGGAAGCTCCGCAGCGGGTGAGCTATCAGCACGCCAGCGAGCTGATGAAGCGGAGCGCGGGCCTGCTCGTGCTGGGCGTGGATGATGTGGCCTACATGCCGTCCAAGCTCTTCAACTTCGCGCTGGCCGGCAAGCCGTTGCTGGGCTGCTTCGTCGCCGGATCGCCCCCGGCGGTTTTTTTCTCGCAATTGCCCGGGCTGGGGCATTTGCTCACTTTCGCCGCCGACGCGGCGGCCGGGGCGCCCGCGAGCGTCCCGGCGGCGGCCGGTTTTCTGGCCGAAGTGCAGGCGCGCCGGCAGTTCGACCGCCGCGCGTTGCTGGCGCCGCACCTGGCTCCGGCGATGGCCCGGCGGCACGCAGCACTGTTCACGCGGATTTGTGATAGCTCCTTGACCACATGATATTATTTGGTCATCCGACGGGCAGCCCGTTCTCTCACCATGCGGCCCTGGCGCATCTGGAGGCGGGCCGGCTGGCGGCGTTTTGCGTGCCGTGGATGCCCTCGGCCGGGCTCCTGGCGCTGCTGGCCAAAATCCCCTCGCTGCGGCGCATGGGCGCGCGGCTGGCCCGACGCCGGTTCGAAGCGCTGGCGGATGCGCCGATGATCCAAGGCCGGCTCGGCGAATGGCGCCGGCTCCTGATTCGCGCGCTGGGCCATGACCACGAAGGCCTGGCCTACGAGGCCAACGACTGGCTCATGGACACGATGGCCATCGCCGCCCATCGCGGCGACGTGACGATAGTGCACAGCTACGAGGATTGTTCGTTGCGGCAGTTTGAAGCGGCCCGGCACCTGGGCAAGCGGTGCCTGTATGACCTCCCCATCGGCTACTACCCGGCCTGGGAAGACATCAGCGGCCAGTTGCTCCGCCGTCACGCTGACTGGGTGACTGCGGACACCAAAGTCCTCAGCCCGTTCGCCCGCCCGGAGCAGAAACGGAAGGAGATGGAACTGGCTGACCTGGTGCTGGTGCCCAGCGAGTTCGTCCGGCAAACGGTGGAGGCGCACACCCGGAAAGAGGTCGTGGTGGTGCCCTATGGCGTGGATGTGAATTTCTGGCGCCCGCCGGCGGCCCGCGCGGCGCACGATGAACTCCGGTTCCTGTTCGCCGGAAGCTGCAGCCTGCGCAAGGGGCTGCCGCTGCTGCTCGAAGCATGGCAAAAGGCCGCGCCCCAGCACGCCACCTTGAAGCTGCTCGGTTCCTGGCCCGCGGCGGAGGCTCGCCGGAAGCATCTGCCCGCCGGGGTCACTTGGGAGCCGCCCACGTCCGCCACCAATGTGTGCCAGGAGATGGGAGCGGCTGATGTGTTCGTCTTCCCCAGCTATTTTGAGGGGCGCGCCCTCGTGGTGGGCGAGGCCCTCGCTTGCGGCCTGCCCGTCATCACCAGCGATGCCAGCGGGTGGAGTGAGTCGGTGGATGAATCCTCCGGCCGGGTGGTCAAGGCGGGTGACCTGGAGCAGCTCATCGAGGCATTGCGCTGGTTCGCTGCCCACCGCCACCAGTTGCCGGCCATGTCCCGCTCGGCGCGGGCCTGCGCCGAGCGCCACTCCTGGGACCATTATCGCACCAAGTTGAATGCCGCCGTGAGCAGTTTCGTTTGATTAGCCGAGGATGAGCATCTTATTCGGACATCCCACCGGAAATCAGGGCGCCCACCAGACCGCTTTGGCGTATCTCAGCGCCGGGTGCCTCGCGGCGTATTGCGTCTCGTGGATGCCGGCCAATGGGACCCTCCAGGTCTTGAAGTCGGTGCCCGGCCTCGCCGGGTGGGCGGGCCGCCTGGAACGCCGGCGGTTTGCGCCGCTGGCGCATGCGCCGACCATCCAGGGCCGCGCGGGGGAATGGCCGCGGCTGATCAAGCGGATGCTGGGCCAGGAAGACGAGGGCCTCGCCTACGAGAGCAACGACTGGCTCATGAAGACCATGGCCCAGGCGTCCACCCGGCCGGATGTCAGCGCCGTCCATGCCTATGAGGACTGCTCGCTGCTCCAGTTCGAGGCCGCGAAACGCCAGGGCAAAGGCTGCATCTATACGCTGCCCATCGGTTACCATCCGGTCTGGCAGGCGCAGCGGGCCGACTTGGCGCGGCGCTACGTGGACTGGCTGCCCGCGGGCGAAGCCGCGGACAACCGCTGGGAACGCCCCGCCCAAAAAGAGCGCGAACTGGAACTCGCCGACCTGATCTTCGTGGCGAGCACCTTTGTGCGGGAGTCCTTGGGTGAGCATGGCGCCCGCAAGCGGGTAGTGCTGACCCCTTACGGGATTGACCCGGAATTCTGGCGGCCCGGCGAGGGCCGGCCCGTTCGCGGGCGGCTGCGCTTCATCTGCGCCGGCCACGTTTCCATCCGCAAGGGCATCCCCTGGCTGCTGGATGCCTGGCAGAAGGCCGGCTTGAAGGATGCCGAATTGGAACTGGTCGGTCCCTGGCAGCTCGACCCGGCCCGCCGCGCGGCCCTCCCGGCCAATGTCATCCATCTCCCGCCCTGCTCGCGCGAGGCTTTGCGGACGCGCTATCAGGCCGCCGATGTGCTGTTGTTTCCCTCCTTCTTCGAAGGTTTCGGCATGGTGCTGCTCGAGGCGATGGCCTGCGGTCTCCCGGCCATTGCCACCACCGCCACCGCCGGCCCGGACGTGCTGGATGAGACGTGCGGCCGCGTGGTGGTGCCCGGGGATACCGACCAGTTTGTCGCGGCACTGCGCTGGTTCGGGGACCACCGGGACCAGTTGCCCGCGCTGTCCCGCGCGGCCCGGAGCGTGGCGGAGCGGCAGACCTGGGAACGATTCCGCCGGACGGTGACCGATGCGGTGGCGGGTTTTCGTTGAACGGGGCGTTTGCCGTGTCTCTCCAGCGCCCCATCCGCCGGCTCGCCTTTGTCGTCTCGCATCCCATCCAGTATTATGCGCCGCTGCACCGGCGGCTCGCCGCGCAGCCGGACCTCGCGGTCAAGGTCTTCTTCACCTGGCACGGGGGCCAGCAGGCGGTCCATGACCCCGGATTCGGCCAGCAGGTGGCGTGGGACATCCCGCTCACGGAAGGCTACGAGCATGAGACCGTGCCCAACACCGCGCGCGCTCCCGGCACCCACCACTTCTGGGGACTGCGCAATCCGGAACTCGCCGCCCGGCTGCTCGCCTGGCAGCCGGATGCCGTCCATGTCACCGGTTACGCCTACGCCTCGCATCTGTGGATCATGCGGTGGCTGGCACGCCGCGGCATTCCCGTGCTGTTCCGCGGGGATTCTCACCTGCTGGATGGCCGGTCCGGCTGGCGTTGGTGGCTCACCCGCACGATCCTGCGTCAGGTCTATTCGTGGCCGGCCGCCTGCCTGCACGTCGGCCAGGCCAACCGCGCCTACTACCGCGCCTGCGGCGTGCCCGACGCCCGGCTCTTTCCCTGCCCGCACTCGATTGAAGTGGACCGGTTTGCGCAGCCCCACGAGACGCTCGAAGCCCAGGCCCGGGCGTGGCGTCAGGAATTGGGCTTGGCCGCGACCACGCGTGTGCTACTGTTCGTCGGCAAATTTGAACCGAAGAAGTGTCCCTTGGAATTGATGGATGCCTGTGCGACATGGCCGGCGGGTGACTGGCGGCTGCTCCTCGTGGGAGATGGCGAGCTGGGGGAGGGCGTGCGCCGTCGCGCGGCGGCGCACCCGGAGCGGTTCCAGGTGCTCCCCTTCCAAAACCAGAGCCGGATGCCCTTGGTTTACCGGCTGGGCCAGGTCTTCGTGCTGCCCTCCGCGTATCAGGAAACCTGGGGGCTCGCGGTCAACGAGGCGCTCGCCTGCGGCCGGCCGGCCATCGTCAGCGACCGCGTGGGCTGTGCGGCGGATGTGATCCAGCCCGGCCGCACCGGGGCGGTCTTCCCCAAGGGCGATTTCCCGGCCCTGCGGGCGGCGTGGGAGAACCTGCGTGACCAGCCTCCGGCGGCCACCGAATTGCAGGCGGCGGCCCGCCGGTTCGACATCGCCGTCACGGCGGAAACCCTCGCCGCCGCGTTGCGGCAGCTTGCTCCTTCATGAAATCCCAGACGACCACCCTGATCGGCATGGCCTTGGTGAGCCTGGTGTTCCTGCTTACCTCGCCGTTAATCCAGATGGATCCCGGCGTGGTGACCGCCAGCATATTGCTGCTCGCGCTGTGCGTGGGCCCGATCATGTATTGGGTTTATCAGGGCATGCACGGGATGCCCTTGTTCGAACTGTTTGCCGGCATGCATCTGTTCTATTACTGGCTGTCGTTTGGCCGGGACACCCAATCAGGTGATGCCGACAAGCATTACGACAGTCTGGCGATCTGGGTGGTCTGCGTGTTTCTTTTTATGGGAATGCTGGCCTATTACGGGGTGATCAGCCGGCTCCGACGTGGCAGGCAGATACGCTGGAAGTGGCTCGACATGCGCGCCGGTTCCACCAACGGCCTGATGTGGGCCTGGCTGATGCTTGCCGGGGCGGTGATGTTCGAGTTCGCAGTGCAGTCCAACCTCATCTGGCAGTTTCTCGCCTGGGAGAACTTCCGGCCGGTCCAGACCTTGTTCAGTGCGTTTGCCATGCTCGGCATTTTCCGGCTTACCGTGGAACTCGGGTCGGGGGCGTTGCCCGTTTCCGCCCGGATCGCCCTCTTCGCTCTGATCGGCGTGCAGGTCATTCTGCATACGATCAGTGGGTTCCTGGCCATGGCCGGGTTGACGGCCATGGTGGGCGGGTTCGGCTTCATGGTTTCGGCCCGGCGGCTGCCGATCCTGGCTTTCGTGGTGTGCCTGGTCGTCGGCTCTTTCCTCAATCTCGGCAAGCGGGAGTGGCGCAGCCAGCATTGGTCCAGCGACGTGCAGGCTCCCATCCTCGAGCGGGTCGAAAATTTCGTGTATTTCTCCTGGCTGGCCCTCAATGAACGGGTAACGCAGCGGGCTGGCGACGAAGGGGGAGCCGAAACCTTGATCGAGCGCGGCAATCTCGGGCAGAATCTCTACCGGATCACCAACCTCACCCCGCGGCTCATCCCCTACATGCAGGGTGATTCCTATTCGTATGGGCTTACCTTGGCGTTCGTGCCCCGGTTCCTGCAAGCGGAGCGCGGCAATTTCCTTGCCGCCATGACCGAGGCCGCGACGGTTTACGGTTTCCTGACCACGAGTGAAGTGGCGCTGGAGACCAATATTTCGCTGGGCCCGATCGCCGAAGCGTGGATGAACGGCGGCTGGCTCGTAGTGATGGCCGTCGGCACCTGTTTTGGGCTCCTTTTTGCGCTCGGAGTGGCCTTGGCCTGGGATCGTGCGTTCGACTCGCTTGGCTACCTTTCCGGCGTTTTCTTTTTCTCCACCTTGTTCAGCGCCATGGAGCTGTTCGTCGGCCCCATGCTGATGGGCTTGACCCGGAACTATCCCCTGGCCCTGGCCACCTTGCTGGCGCTTGCCCTCGCCCAGCGAGTGACCCAGAGCACCCGCCCACTGAGACAAGGCCCCGCTCGGGTCGCCCCTGTGCCCGCGCCGCAACCCACTCTCCACTGACTGCCCCAAGCCCTCGGCTGCGATGCTTCGGTGAGCGCCGGACAGCCACACATCCGTGAGCGAAGTTCTCCTGTGGGTTCCTGACCTTGATCCAAGCAAAGGGGGGGTGCAGACTTTTTCGCACTTCCTCTGCCGGGCGCTGGACCAATGCCTGCCCGTTGGCAGCCTGCGGGTGTTCTCCAAACACGGCGTGGCGCACAACGGCACGATCCGCGGCTACGCCGGCATCCCGGCCCTCCTGCGCACCCCGTGGTTTGCCGCCGGACTCCTGCGTTCGGCCTGGCCGCGCAAAAACGCGCTGGTCATCTCGTCCCACGTCAATTTCCTGCCCATGGCCCATCTGCTCAAGCGCCTGCGCGGCCTCCGCTACGCGGGCGTGGCCCACGGCGTGGAGGCCTGGGGGGTGCTGCGCCCGCGCCTGCGTGCCGCCCTGCGCGCGGCCGACCAGGTCTGGTGCGTCAGCCGCCACACCCGCGACCGCGTGCGTGCGGAGCAGGGCCTCCCGCCGGAACGGCTGGGCGTGCTGCCCAACACCTTCGAGAGCGACCGTTTCCAGCCCGGTGAAAAGTCACGCGAACTCCAGGCGCGCTACCGTCTGCCGGCCGACGCCAAGGTCATCTTCACCTTTGGCCGGCTGGCCGCGTCCGAACGCTACAAGGGGTTTGAAACCATCATCGCCGCGCTGCCGCGCATCCAGCGCGAGGTCCCCGAGGTGCGCTATCTGATCGGCGGCCGGGGGGATGACCAGCCCCGCCTGGCGGCGGCGGCGCAGCAGGCCGGCGTGGCCGACCGTGTGATCTTCACGGGCTTCCTCCCCGTGGAGGAACTGCGGGCTCACTACAACCTCTGTGACGTCTTCGCCATGCCCAGCACCGGCGAAGGCTTCGGCATCGTTTTCCTCGAGGCGCTCGCGTGCGGCAAACCGGTGCTGGCCGGCAATGCCGACGGCTCAGTGGACCCTCTGGGCGACGGGCGCTTCGGCGCGCTGGTGAATCCGCACGATGTCGAGCAGCTCGCCGGCACCCTCACGCAGATTCTCCAGCGGCGCTATGACCACCCGCTCATGTGGCAGCCTGACGAACTGCGCCGCCAGGTCGTGGCGGAGTTCGGCTTCGACCGGTTCGCCGCCATCGTGAAGACGCATCTCCAGCACGTCCTGCCCGCGTCGCCCTCCCTCGCTTCCTGACCATGTGCGGCATCGCCGGAATTCTCAATGCGGACCGCCTGCCAGAGCTGACGGCCGGCCCGTTGCCCGCCATGCTTCAGGCGCTGCGTCATCGCGGTCCGGATGACGAGGGAATGTTCCGCTCGCCTGGCGGCCACGCCGCCCTGGCCCATGCCCGGCTCTCCATCCTCGACCTCAGCCCGGCCGGGCACCAGCCCATGAGCACGCCGGACGGGCGGCTCACCATTGTCTTCAACGGCGAGATCTACAACTTCCAGAAGCTTCGCGCGGCGCTGCTGGAGCGCGGGGCGCAGTTCCGCTCGCACTCGGACACCGAGGTCATCCTCCGCGCCTACGAGGCTCACGGCCCGGCCTGCGTCGGGATGCTGCGCGGCATGTTCGCGTTCGCACTGTGGGATGAGCGGGAAAAGACCTGCCTCCTCGCGCGCGATCCGTTTGGCATCAAGCCGCTGTATTTCCACCACGCCGGGAACCGGCTCGTCTTCGCCTCCGAACAGCGCGCGCTGCTGGCTTCCGGCCTGATCCCGCGCGAACTCGATCCCCAGGGCCTTTACGGCTACCTGCGCACCGGCTCGGTGCCGGAGCCGCGCACGCTCCTGCGCAACGTCGGCTGCCTCGAGGCCGGGCACCTTGCCCTCTGGCGCGACGGCAAGCTGGAGACGAAGCGCTTCTGGCAGTTGCGTTTCACCCCCGAGACCACTCCGGTGGCCGATGCCCCGGGACGCGCGCGCGCTGCGCTGCTGGATTCGGTCGAGCATCACTTTGTCAGCGACGTGCCAGTGGGGGTGTTCCTCAGCGGCGGTCTCGATTCCACCGCACTGGTGGCGCTTGCCCGGGCCGTGGGCCGTCAGGATCTGCACACCTACTCGATTACGTTTCCCGAGTCGGCCAACGACGAGGGCGGGCTGGCGCGGCGCACGGCGTCCGCCTTCGACACGCGGCACCACGAGTGGCCGCTGGACGCCACGACGGGCCGGGACTTGTTCGGCCAGTTTCTGCAGGCGATGGACCAGCCGAGCATTGACGGGCTGAACACGTTCACCGTGTCGAAATTTGCCCGGGCCGACGGCATGAAGGTCGTCCTCTCCGGCCTGGGTGGCGACGAACTGCTGGGCGGCTACAAGTCCTTCGCGGAAGTGCCCCGGCTGGCCCGCTGGAACCGTCGCCTGAGCTGGACCGGCCCCGTGCGCACGGGGCTGGGTCACGCCCTGGAGCTGTCCCGCCGTCCGCAACTGCGCCGGCTCGGGGACATGCTCGGCCAGCCGCCCGACCTCGGCTCGGCCTACAGCGCCCTGCGCGGCATCTTCACCCGGGCGGAGGCACGCAAGCTCACGAGCCACTACACGGGCGAGCCGGCGGATTCGTTCGACGACTCTCTCTATGCTCCCGACCCGGCACCGCCCACGCCGGAGGACGCCGTCAGCGGGCTGGAACTGACCCGCTACATGCGCAACCAGTTGTTGCGCGACAGCGACGTGATGAGCATGGCGCAGGGATTGGAATTACGGGTTCCCTTTCTCGATCCGGTGCTGGCGGAGTCGCTCGCCGGCATCCCTGCCGCCCAGCGGCTCCAGGCGGGCAAGCGCCTGCTGATCCAGGCCGTGCCGGAAATCCCGGAGTGGATCGTGCGCCAGCCCAAGCGCGGCTTTCTCTTTCCGTTCGAACAATGGCTCGGCGGCGAGTGGCGCGAAACCTTTGCGGCCATTGACCAGGCCTCGCCGGTGCCGGCCCAGACGTGGTATCGCAAATGGGCCCTGTTCGTGTTTGAGCAGTGGCGGATGCGCGCGCTGTCGCCTCGGGCGGCGGAAAATCCCCGTTGACCACCGCCGTTTGAGCCCGCACTTTTTCGAGCCGCGCAATACCGTGCGCGCTCCATAATCCATCATGGCCCAACCCATCGCCGCTTCGTCCACTCCGCCCGCTCCGCCCCGTTCCCGTCGCCGGCTCTTCGTCGTCTTGGCGGTCAGCCTGCCGTTTTTGCTGCTGGTCCTGCTCCTGGGGGCGGGTGAAATCGCCGGCCGGGTGGTGATGTATTCGAAGCACGGCGTTCCCGGCAAAACCTACGGGCTTTACCAAAGCGACCCTGAGCTGGGGGCCACGCATGCTCCGAACCGCTATAATTCGAATACCATCCTCAACAACTGGGGCTTCCGGAACCGGGAGGACGTGACTGCCGCCAAGCCCCCCGGCGCCATGCGCGTCTATTGCTCCGGCGGCTCGACCACCTTCTGCTACAATCTCGACACCGATCACACCTGGCCGAGCGTGTTGCAGAACAAGTTGCGGGCGGTCCCCGGCCACGAACACGACGAAGTGCTCAATGCCGGACAGATTTGCTGGTCGCTCTGCCACGAATACGTCCTGGCCAAACGCCTCCTCCCCCAGCTCAAGCCGGACTACGTCATCCTGTTTACCGGCGTCAATGAAGGCATGTCCGCCGAGCAGTTCGCCCGCAAGGACCCCGCCCTTTTGGACCGCCTGCTCGCTGAACAACGCTGGGGCGAAGTGGCCAAGGATCTGGACCAGGCGCGCTTTCTCAAGCGCCACAGCGCGCTCATGCGGCTCTGGGACTACCGGCTCAAGAGCTGGTTTGCGCCCGCGCTGACCGCGGAGTATCAGGAACCCGAGGTCAAAGAACGGCCCGCCCGGCATCCCTCCATGCACCCGTATGTCATGGCCAACCTCGAGCACACCTTGCGCGACTACCTCAAGTTCATCCGCGCGCAGGGGGCCACCCCGATCATCCTCCGCTTCGGGGACAATGGCACGGATAACTGGTATCTGCGCTTCGGCACGCGCGTCTGGCGCGACCGCGCCGCCGAGATCGGCCGGGAAGCGGGCGCGATCATCTGCGACGCCGTCCCCGCCTTTGAGCAGCATCCCAAACGCATGGATTGCTTCATTTCGTCCGGCATCCATGTGACCGCGTTGGGGGCGGACGTGCTCTCCGACGAACTGAAGAAGACCCTGCTCGGGGCCGTCCGGCCCTCGGCCCAATAGCTTTCGCCACCGCGCATGCCCTCCATCCTTGGTCTCTCCGCCTTCTACCACGACAGCGCGGCTGCGCTCGTCGTGAACGGTGACATTGTCGCCGCCGCCCAGGAAGAACGCTTCACACGCATCAAGCACGACCATGAGTTTCCCACGCACGCCGTGGACTACTGCCTCAAGGAGGCCGGGCTCACGCCGGAGCAGCTCGACTATGTCGTCTTCTACGACAAACCGCTCCAGAAGTTTGACCGCCTGCTGGAGACCTACCTCGCCTTCGCCCCCGTCGGCCTGCAGTCGTTCATGATGGCGATGCCGCTGTGGCTCAAGATCAAGCTGCACCTGCCCCGCGAGATTCGGAAGGCGCTCGGGGGCCGTTACACCAAGCGCATCGCGTTCACCGGCCACCATGAGTCGCACGCGGCCAGCACGTTCTTCCCGTCCCGCTACGACGAGGCGGCCATCCTCACGCTCGACGGCGTCGGCGAGTGGGACACCGCCACCATCGGCCACGGCCAGGGCAACAAGATCAAGATTCTCAAGACGCTCCATTTCCCCCACTCGCTCGGCCTGCTCTACAGCGCCATCACCTACTTCTGCGGCTTCAAGGTGAATTCCGGCGAATACAAGCTCATGGGCCTCGCGCCCTACGGCGAGCCGCGCTACGTGGACACCATCCTCAAGCACCTCGTGGACGTGAAGCCCGACGGCTCGCTCGCGATGGACATGAGCTACTTCAACTACTGCCAGGGGCTGACGATGACGAACGACAAGTTCGCCTCGCTCTTTGGCGGGCCGGCCCGCAACCCCGAGAGCGCCATCAGCCAGCGCGAGATGGACATCGCCGCCTCGGTGCAAAAGGTCACCGAAGACGTCGTGCTGCGCATGGCCCGCCATGCGAAGGAGCTGACTGGCAGCAGGAACCTCTGCCTCGCCGGCGGCGTCGCGCTCAATTGCGTGGCCAATGGCAAGCTCCTCCGCGCCGGCATCTTCGACGATGTGTTTGCCACGCCCGCCTCCGGCGATGCCGGTGGTGCGCTTGGGGCGGCGCTCTTCGTGCATCACCAGTTGCTTGACCAGCCGCGCTCGCCCAAGGGCAAGGACTCGCTCAAGGGCTCGCTGCTCGGCCCGAAGTATTCAAACGCCGAAATCCGCGCCTTCCTCGATGGCAAGCAGGTGCGCCACACGTTTTACGAGCAGGAAACTGCGCTGCTGGAAGCCGTCGCGAAGGAAATGGCCTCGGAGAAGGTCATCGGCTGGTTCAGCGGCCGGATGGAATTTGGTCCGCGCGCGCTGGGGGCCCGCAGCATCATCGGCGATCCGCGCAGTCCCGCGATGCAGTCCCAGATGAACCTGCGCATCAAGTTCCGCGAGAGCTTCCGCCCGTTCGCCCCGTGCGTGCTCATCGAGGACGTGCAGAAGTATTTCGACCACGACCGCGAGTCGCCCTACATGCTGATGGTGGCCGACGTGAAGAAGGATCAGTGGCTGCCGCTCACGCCGGAGCAGGTGCAGTTGATGAAGGACCCCGACCTGCGCAAGCGCGTGAACGTCCCGCGCTCCACCCTCCCCGCCATCACACACGTGGACATGAGCGCGCGCATCCAGACCGTGGACGAGGAGCGGCACGGGCGCTACTGGCGGCTGATGAAGGAGTTCAAGCGCCAGACCGGCTGCGGCGTCATCATCAACACGAGCTTCAACATCCGCGGCGAGCCAATCGTCTGCACGCCTGAGGATGCCTATCGCTGCTTCATGGCGTCGGACATGGACGTGCTGGTGCTGGAGAACTGCGTCCTCCGCCGCACCGAGCAGCCGCAGCAGGACGAGTCCGTGCGGAAGCAATACATCGAGAGTTTCAAGCTGGATTAACCGCCGGCGATTTCCCCCCCCGCCCATTGAGCAAGCATCTTCCCGCGTTGGACGGACTGAGAGGCGTGGCCATCCTCTCGGTGATGCTGTTCCATGTCTTCCTCCGGCTGCAATGGGATGCGCCGGCGAACGCGAAGCTGGCCGCCCTGTTCCAGTTTGGCTGGATCGGCGTGGACATCTTCTTCGTGCTGTCCGGTTTCCTGATCACGCGAATCCTGTTGGAAACCAAGGAGACGCCCGATCGGTTCAAGAATTTCTATGCCCGCCGGGTCCTGCGGATCATCCCGGCCTACTACCTCCTGCTGGTCGCTGTCTTCGTGATCCTGCCCTTCTTCGTGGAGTTTGACACAGAGGGGGTGAAACGCATCCAGCGGAACCAAGGGTGGCTCTGGACGCACCTGACCAACTGGGGCTTCGTGTGGCATCGCAAGGTGTGGGCCACGGCCGACTGGCTGGCGATGGACCACCTATGGTCCCTCGCCGTGGAAGAGCAGTTTTACATGGTGTGGCCGCTCGCGGTCTTTTTCCTCAAGCGGTCGCAGGTGAAACAACTCTGCTTCGTCTGCCTGGTGTTTTCGCCCGCGCTGCGGTGCGTGCTCTGGCTGATGCAGATGCGCAACGGCGCGCTCTATTTCCCCACTCCCTGCCGGCTCGACGGGCTGGCGATGGGTGCGCTGGTGGCGGTGCTGGCGATGGAGCCCGGCGGGCTGGCGATTCGTCAGGTGTTGTTCCAGCGGCTGGCCACGGGCGCCACGGCGCTGCTCGGCGGATTGTTGGTCTGGCGCGGCGGACTGAAGTTCACCGATTCGCCCACGGTGGTGTTTGCCCCGGTCTTCACCAATCTGATGGTCGCCTTCGTGATCGTGCAGATTGCCAGCGGGACCGGACGGTTCTGGCCCCGGCTGTTGAGCGTCGGCTTCCTCCGCGCCGCCGGGAAATACAGCTACGCGCTGTATCTGTTCCATGCGCCGCTGCTTCACCCGCTGCTCTTCCTGCTTCCGGCGCAAAAACTGGTGGCAGCGACCGGCAGCGAACTGGTGGGAAACCTCACGTTTGTGGTCTTCTTCATGGTGGCAAGCTTCGCCCTGGCGCTGCTCTCATGGCACGCCTTCGAGAAGCACTGGCTCAAGCTCAAGGACCGGTTTGAGGCCCGGCCCGGCCCGGTGCCCGGCACCACTGGATGAACTTGAGCCGGCCTGGTGCCGTCATTCTGGGCGTGGACGCGGCGTGCGGGAGCCGCTACGGTCGGATCGTGCGGGACGGCCGCTGCCGCAACGATGGCCGCAAACTGAACACCCGCAGAACTTGTTCTGCCCGGAAGCAATACACTGAACGCTGCAAGCTAGCCTGAACCCATGGTCAACCCCTTCAAAGAGGTCAACTGGAACCCGGACACGGCGGCCCGGCGCACGTTCGCCAAGAGCCTCGTCATCGGCTTTCCCTGCCTCGCCGTCGTGCTGCTGCTCGCCGGCTATTTCACGGGCAAGGGCTGGAACTTCAAGCCCCCGCTCCTGCTCGGCGGCATCGGGGCCGCGGCCGGCGTGGTGTTTTTCGCAGTGCCAGCGATCGCCAGGCCGTTTTATGTCGTCTGGTATGCGCTGGCCTGCTGCATGGGGTTGATCATCGGCAACGTCGTGCTCGCGCTGATCTTTTACGTGCTCGTCACCGGCATCGGCTTGGTGAAACGGTGTTTTGGCAGCCAGGCCATCCGCAAGACGCCGGACCCGCTGGTGAAAAGTTACTGGCTCGACGCCCCGCCCGCGTCCAACCTGAAGCGTTATTTCAGTCAGTTTTGATTTTATGAGCGACCAGAAGCCCAACGAGTTCGAGCAGGCCAACCAGCAGGCGCAGGCCGGCATCGTGAAAGAGTTCATCGCCTTCCTCCGCGAGAACAAGAAGTTCTGGCTGATTCCTCTGCTGCTGGCGTTTCTCGCCATCGGCGCGCTCCTGGTTCTCGGCGGCACGGCGGCGGCCCCGTTCATCTACACGCTGTTTTGAGCGGCGGCCGGCCTCTCCAGGACGCATGATTTCCAAGCTGCTGCTGGAGGCCGGCCAGTTTCGCCTGCTTCTGGCCGCCATGGTGGTGTTGGTTCACACCCTCGGCACGCCCTTTGGCGGCGCGGCGGTCTTTCTCTTCTTCATTCTCAGCGGCTACTGGATCGCCCACATGTGGGAGCGTCAGTATTGCCGGACCCGTCAGCCGTGGCTGACCTTTGCCCTCAGCCGCTGCTGGCGGATCTTCCCCCTCTACTGGCTGTGCTACGCCCTGATGCTGGTCATCTGCCAGGTGACCAGCCGTCACGAACCGGAACTCTGGGCGCGGGTGCTCTCGCCGGAATGGCTGGCGCGCATGGCGGTGCTGGTGGGTTCGGACGGGCAGGAGCGCATCCTCCGGCCGGCCTGGAGCCTGGACTACGAGATGCAGTTCTATCTCATCGCGCCGTGGCTGGTCATGGCGTTGCGCGGGCGGGCGGCCCAGCGGGCGGGCTGGGCCGCGTGCGTGGTGCTGGCCGTCTGGTTCGCCACCGGTCACGGCCCGTTGCCCCGGACGGTGGTTTATTATGGTGCCTTTTTCCTGGCGGGCGTGCTGTGCCGGCAGAGCGGCTGGCGCCCGGGGCCCCGGCTCGTGCAGGCGGCGGCCATCGGCTTCTTCGGCCTTCTGCTGGGCCTTGCCGGCTGGCACATCGGGCAGCGCCTCGGCCAGCTGCCCGCCGTGCTGCATGAAACTCCGTGGCTCAACACGCTGGTCGTGCTCGTCGGCTTTCCCGTGGCCGTGAACTCCTGCCATCGGCCCGGCGACGCGTTTGACCGCCATCTCGGCAACCTGGCCTTCCCGCTCTACCTGAGCCATGACCTGGTGGATGTGCTCTTCGAGCACTGGCTGGCCGGGAAGGGCCTTGCCTTCAAGCTCGGGATGCTTCCGGTGGTGTGGCTCAGCATGGCTCTGCTCGCCGTGGGTTTGTATCTGGCCGTGGACCGTCCGTTGGAAAAACTGCGGCACCGTTTCGTCACCGGCCGGCAATCAGGCTGAACCCGTTGCGTGCGCGTCCTCCACGTCATCCCATCGGTCGCCCCCGTGCGCGGAGGGCCCAGCTTGGCCGTGCTCGCCATGGTGCAGGCGCTGCGCGCGCAGGGCGTGGAGGCTGAGATCGCCACCACCAATGACGACGGGGACAATCTGCTCGATGTGCCGCTTGGTCCAGTGACCGAGCACGCGGGCGTGCCGGTGCGGTTCTTCGCCCGCTGGTCACCTCCTGTCCGGCCGCTGCGGGAGTTCGCGTATTCCCGCCCGCTGGCCCGCTGGCTGGCGGCGGCGGTGCGGAGCTACGCGGTGGTCCATGTCCACGCCCTTTTCTCCTACCCTTCCACCCGCGCGATGCTGACGGCCCGACAGCAGCGGGTTCCGTATCTGAGCCGGCCGCTTGGCCAGCTCTGTGAGTGGTCGTTGTTGCAGAGCGCCCTGCGGAAACGCTGCTACCTTGCCGCCGTCGAGCGGGCGAATCTGGAGGCCGCGGCCGCGCTCCACTTCACGACCGGGCAGGAACGCGCCGAGGCCGCGGCGCTGGGTCTGCGCACCCCGGGCTTTGTGATTCCGCATGGCGTGGAACTGCCCGCGCCCGTGCCTGACGCGCGGGCGCGCCTGCGTGAACGGCTGGCGCTGCCGCCGGATGAGCCGGTCGTGCTGTTCCTCTCGCGCATCCATGCCAAGAAAGGGCTTGAGCTGCTGATTCCGGCGCTGGCGCAGCTCGCTCACCTGCGTTTCACCTTCGTGCTCGCGGGGACGGCGGACACGCCGGACTACGCGGACAGGATCAATCAACTGCTGGCCGGCACCGGCCTGGCGGCGCGCACCCGGCAGGTTGGCTTTGCTGCGGGGGAATGGAAGCAGACGCTCCTCCAGGGGGCCGATCTCTTCGTGCTGACCTCGCATTCCGAAAACTTCGGCATCGCCGTGGTCGAGGCCTGGGCTGCGGGACTGCCCGTGATCGTCACCCCGGGCGTGGCCCTCGCCGATGAAGTTGCGCGCCAGCAGCTCGGCTCCGTGCCTGCGCTCGACATCTCCGCGATCGCCTGCGCCGTCGCCACCTGGCTGCAAGATCCCGCTGCGCGCACGCGCAGCGGGACGGAAGCCCGTCTTTGGGCCCGAGCCAATTACACCTGGCCCTCCGTCGCCGCGCGGCTCATCCACGAATACGAAGGCGCCATCACGCGCCATGCATCCGCCTGACCATGACCGTCCGCACTCATCCGCGTTGTCCGTGGTTTCAATTTCGGAGTTCGGGCGTGGCGGCCAGCACCGGCCTGCTCGCCCTGCGCACCTGGCCGGGGCAGAAAGCCTGATCGCCATGCTCGACCGCATCACCCCGCTCATTCTCACCTATAATGAGGAGCCGAACCTGGCCCGCTGCCTGGCCCGCCTCGGCTGGGCCAGGGAGGTGATCGTCGTGGACAGTCTCAGCACGGATGCGACCAAGGCCATTGCGGCCCGGCATGCCAACGTCCGTTTCCTCGAACGCCCGTTTGACCACCACACCGCCCAATGGAATTTCGGCCTCGACCAGGTTCGGACGGAGTGGGTCCTGTCCTTGGATGCGGATTACATCCTCGAACCCGGTTTTGAGCAGGAACTCGCTGCTTTGCCCCTCGCCACCCCGGTGACGGCCTACGCGGTTGCCTTCCGCTATTGTGTCCACGGCCGGCCGTTGCGGGGCACGCTCTACCCGGCCCGCCTCGCGCTGTTCCAGCGGAACAAATGCCGGTATGTGCAGGACGGCCATACGCAACTGCTTCGCCCGGACGGCCCGGTGGGCGCGCTGCAAACGCGTATCCTCCACGACGACCGCAAACCGCTCTCGCACTGGCTCTGGTCGCAGGACCGTTATGCCCGGCTCGAGGCGGCGAAGTTCGCCGCCACCCCACGGGCCCAGCTCAGCTTCAACGACCGCATCCGCGCCACCATCATCCTCGGCCCGCCTGGCGCATTGTTCTACTCCCTCCTCGTGGGCGGGGTGATCCTCGACGGCTGGCCCGGCTGGTATTACGCCTTCCAGCGCCTGCTCGCGGAAACCATCCTGTCCCTGCGTCTCCTTGAAGCGAAATTCACCGCGCAGGATACCAAGTCCGTCCACTGAACTGCTCGTGTGAAGCGAGACTCCTGTCCGCCTTGAACGCAAAGAAAACGGATTAGGATCAGGATTAGGACTGCGAGCAGGAGGAGCGGGGAAGCATTGGACCTGCTCCTGGTCTTGATCCTGATCCTGCTCTCCCCTCGGTCTTCCACCCCTTCGTAGCCCACCTGTCCTTGCCGTCCGCCCGCGCACCCTCCCGGTGCGCTTTTTCTTTTCTCCGGCGGCCCCCGGCAACAGACTCCGCGCTCCGGCTGTGCGCGCATCCGCCCCGGCCATTGCGACCATGTCAACCGCCTTCATCCGTGGCTTCTTCGCTTACGCGGGGGCGCGCGCGCTCGTCTTGATTGCGCTCGTGGTCGCGCTGGCCTTCGTCGAGGCGGCGAGCCTGCTGCTGCTGGTGCCGCTCGTGGAACTGCTTGGGCTGGGACAGGTGCAGGCCGCGGCCAACCTGGGGAGCGTCTGGCGGAAGGTCTTCGCCACCCTGGGCATCCCGGCCAACTTCGAGCTGGTGGTGGGCGTGTTCGTCGGCCTGCTCATCGTGCAGGCGGGCCTGCGCCGGGCCTCCGATCTGCTGAACGCCCGCGTTGAAGCCGGCTACACCGCCTACCTGCGCGACCGGCTCTACGAGGCGCTCGTGCAGGCGCGCTGGCTGGCCTTCACGCGCCTCCGGGCCGCCGACATCACGCGCACGCTCACCCAGGAGGTGGATCACGCCAGCTTCGCCGCGCAGCAGGGTCTGTCGCTCATCAGCGTGTGCTGCCTCGCTCTCGTGCATGTCACCATGGCCACCGTGCTCTCGCCCTCGCTGACGGCCCTGGCGCTGGGCTGCGGCGTGATGCTCGCGCTGGTGCTGCGGCCGCTGAACCGCCGCTCGCACGAGGCGGGCAAGGCCAGCCAGACGCTGCGCGCCGAGCTGAACACGGCCATCGCCGAGCACCTCGCCGGCTTCAAGGTCGCCAAGAGCCACGGGCGCGGCAGCCACCATCTCGACCGTTTCCGCCGCGCGACGCACGCCCTCGCCGGCCACGCCATCACGTCACGCCAGATCTTTTCCGCCACCCGCGTGTATTTCGAGCTGGCCGGCTGGGTGGCGCTGATGTTCTTCCTCTACGTGGCGGTCAGATGGGCGCAGCTCGGCACCGCGCAACTGGTGCTCATGGTCTTCGTCTTCACCCGCCTGCTGCCCCGCATCGGCGCGATCCAGAGCACCTGGCAGCACATCGTCCACTACCAGCCGGCCTATGTGGCGGTGGAGAAGCTGCGCGCCGAGTTCATCGCCGCGCGCGAGGAGATGGACGCCGGGGCGGCCCGGCTGGAGCTGCAGCGGGAAGTCCGCTTCGAGCAGGTGTCCTTCCGCTACGACGCCATGGTGGACCGCACCGCCGTGGAAGGCGTCAGCCTGACGCTGCCCGCCCGGCGCATGACCGCCCTCGTCGGCCCGTCCGGCGCGGGCAAGAGCACCTTGGCGGACCTGCTGCTCGGCCTGCTCACACCGCTTGCCGGCCGCGTGCTCGTGGATGGCGAGCCGCTCGACGGCGCCCGCCTGGCTGCCTGGCGCAACTCCATCGGCTATGTGCCGCAGGAGCCCTTCCTCTTCCACGACACCATCCGCGCAAACCTGCTCTGGGCCCGGCCGGAGGCCACCGAGGACGAGTTGCGCGCGGTCCTGCGCGCCGCCGCCGCCGAGGAGTTTGTCAACCGCCTGCCCCAGGGCCTCGACACGATCGTCGGTGACCGCGGCGTGCGGCTCTCCGGGGGTGAGCGGCAGCGGCTCACGCTGGCCCGCGCCCTCCTGCGCCGCCCCACGTTGTTGTTGCTCGATGAGGCCACCAGCTCGCTCGACACCGAGAACGAACGCCTCGTGCAGGAGGCAATTGAGAAACTCCCCGGCGAGCTGACCCTGGTCGTCATCGCCCACCGCCTCTCCACCGTGCGCAAAGCCGACCAGGTGATCGTGCTGGCCGGCGGACGGGTCGTGGAATCCGGTCCGCCGGAGGAGCTGTCCCGCCGCGAAGCCGGCGCCTTCCGCCAGATGCTTCAGGCCGGAAAGACCGACGGCCTGTAAACCAAGGCCGCCTGAAGGCCGCGCGGCCGGGCAATGCCCGCCTCTCAACCCTCAACCTTCTACTCTCAACCTCCCCTCCCCCGCACGGAAGTATCTGAACCCGTGACGAACGGCGGGGCGTCTGGCAGCCTCCCCGCCAATACTTTTCCCATGGAACACACGATCAAGATCGCCCTCGTCGGCGCCGGGATGTTCGGCGGCGACGTCCACCTCCGCGCCTACGCCGACCTCCAGCGCTTCGGCATCGCCGGCCAGCTGGCCCGCGTGGGCCTGGACAAGTTCAACCGCGACCTCGCACCGGTGAAGTTTGACCTCGTCGCCGTGGCCACGCGTTCGCAGAAGTCCGCTGAGAAATCCGCCGCCGCGTTCAAGGAGTGGACCGGCCACGCACCACGCACCTATTTCGGCGACGAACCGTGGCACGACATCCTGCGCGACTTCCCCGACCTCGACGTGCTCGCCGTCGCCACGCCGGATCACCTCCACACGCAGCCGATCCTCGCCGCGCTCGCGAAGGGCGTGCATGTGCTTACCGAGAAGCCCATGTGCCTCACCACGCACGAGGCTGACCAGATCATCGAGGCCGCCAGCGCCGCGAACCGCATCGTGGCGGTGGACATGCACAAGCGCTACGACCCCGACCACCTGCGCATCCGCGACGACATCCAGAAGCGCATCGGCGCGCCGCTCTATGGCACGGCGTTCCTCGAGGAGCCGCTGGAGGTTTCGACGAGCACCTTCAAGTGGGTGGAGTCGAGCGATCCGTTCAGCTACGTCGGGCCGCACTGGACCGATTTGATTTACTCCTACTACCACTCCAAGCCCGTCTCGCTCACCGCCGTGGGCCAGAAGAAGCGCCTCGTGCGCGACGGCATCAACGCCTATGACGCCGTGCAGGTGCGTGTGGACTTCGACAACGGGATGAGCATCAACTTCCACAACAACTGGATCACGCCGCCCGACTTCGAGGGGCCGGTGAACCAGGGCCACGAGATCGTCGGCGCGGACGGCAAGGTGGAGAGCGACCAGCAATATCGCGGCTTCCGCTGGTGGAACAAGGGCGGCGGCTCACGCACGAGCAACAACCACTTCACCCGTGACGTCCTCCGTGCTGACGGCTCCAAGGCCTACGTGGGTTATGGCGTGGACAGCCTCACCGTCGGCCTCGTGGCCGTGTGCCGCGTGAAGTTCGCCGGCGAAACCCGCGACGCCGTGGCGAGCCTCTACCCGACCGCCGAGGAAGCCCGCATCACCTGCGCCATTGTGGACGCCGCCGCCAAGGTCCGCGACCTGAACTTCAAATACATGGCGGAGGGCAAGGGCGCGACGGTCACGGCGCGCTTTGGGCCGGATGGGATTACCATCTGTGATCCGAACCGGGCGGAGGAAGGCGCGGAGAAGGTGTTTCAGAAGGTTTACGACCGGGCGATTTGACCTGTTGCTTCTTCTCCTGCGCCGCCGTGGCGAGCCTCTCTGACCGCCGAACGGGCAAATCTCGAGACGGTCGCAATCAATCCGGGCGCCTTAACTCACCGCCACGACGCTTCAGTTCTTGAACGACTTGCTCCGCGACATCTTCACCGGGGGCCACGACCAGCACCCGCAATGAGGGCACCGCTTGCACCAGTTCGAGGCTAATCAGACCGGTCCCGATGGCGCGCGCGCGCAATTCAGTCAAAGCGGGCAACTGGCTCAGGCCCGTCAGGTTCGTCAGCGAACGGCATTCGCTGAGATTGAGCGTGGCTAGGTTGGTCAGATGACTCAGCCCTGGCAAATTCGTCATCGACGAACAACCGCAAAGGTCGAGCGTGGTCAGAGCGGACAACTGGTTCAGGCCCCCAAAATTTGTCAGCGCATAGCAATAACAGAGGTCGAGATTCGTCAGGGCAGGCAACCGACCAAGCCCCGCAATGCTCCCAAGAGCAGTGCAACCGCCCAGTTCGAGCTTGGTCAGGTTGCTCAATTGGCTCAGGCCCGCCAAGCTGGTAAGTGAATGACACCCACGTAGGTCAAGAGTAGTTAGAGCGGGCACTTGTCGCAGGAACGAGAGATTTGTCAGTGATTGGCAACGCTTGAGGTCGAGGTCGCTTACCTGACCCAATTTGCGCAACAGTTCAAAGGCTTGGGGAACCTTTGTCGCGATCAGTTTTTCATCATCAGTCAGGACGACTTTGTAACTCGATTCCCCTTTAGTGGGTTGGAGGCCAAAATCGTTGAGCAAGGTTTCCACCACGCGAGCCTGCGGGTGGTAGGTGAAGGCGATCACCGCCAAGGCGGCAAACGTGGCCAAAAGGGTTGCGGTGGTCCATCCTTGGACCCGTTTCCAGCGATCCTGCCAAGGGCTGGAAATGAGTGGTTCCAGGATACGGGCCACAAAGTCGTGACTGATCTCCCACATTTCTGCCTCAAGGGGGCCGACTGCGGCGATGCGCCGAACCAGCGAGCACTCCGCCAGCCGACGCAAGCAACCGGCCACGGCTTCGGGCTTAGACTGGGTGCTGACGGCTAGAACACCCACGGCGAGTGGAACGCGCAAACCGTCTCTGATCAGTTCCCGGAGAATCGGGCGGGCTTGGTTCCGGATGGCTGGCGCTTCGATGGAGTGACGCAGATCACGAGTGAGCAAGCCTCCCTTGGGCACTTTGGAGAGATCGCGATAGAGGTCTTTGGCCAGGGCCTGGCCGAGGAGGTTCAGGACAATGGGGCGGATCAGCCCGGGAGTCCCATCCAGGGCTTCGGCCTCATCGAGCACGGCCTTAACGCGCTCATCCTCCAGTTTTAATCCGCCACGCAGAAAATCGGACGCGGCGCGGCGGCTAAATGGCGGCACCTTTATGGCGTTGACTTCGTCCTGCCAGCCGGTGGCGACCATTGCTTTGAGCAGATGGGAGTAATCGTCACGGAAGGAGAGGAGCACAACCAGACCGTGGAAATCGGCCGGAGCAGCGGCAATCTGAGCGAGCAATCGATGTAACACGAGCGTGGCGGTTGGCGGTTCTGGCACATCGTGTTGACGGAGGGCGACTTCAAACTGGTCGAACAGCAGGAGCAGCCGCTTCCTTTGGCGTTGCAACTGGATGCAAGCCCCAACCAGTAGTTCATCCAAGGGTGCTTGCATGAGTTTGGCCGGTGCCTCTTTCCATATCGTGCCGGGTGCCAGCAAAGCCTCGCGAATTTGCGCCTCCGGCTCGCCGAACTCCCTAACTTGGACAATCGTGAAGGGCGGCGACCCGCCAGCCAAGGCACCGGTTTCGAGCGCCGGAAGGACCGAGGCGTTTAGCAGGGAGGATTTGCCCGTCCCCGACGCACCGCTCAAATAAAGAATCGGGGCGCGAGAGGCTCGAATCCAGTCGAGGACTTCACGGTCTTTACCATCAGGCCGACGATAGCACTGCTGGTCCTTGGTGGCCGATCCATACGGGCCAACGCGGAAGTAATTCTCGCCCGCATCCGGCACGGGTTGGATGGCCCAGGCTTCCAGGTCTTTCACCCGGCGGCGGGCCCGAAGCACGGAGACGACATTCGACACGACCACCAAGGCACAACAGATCGCCAGCGCCAGCGCCGCGTTCCATACCTCGGGCTTCTGGCTCTTTAGCCAACCCAAAGATGCAAGGGTTACGACCAGCAAAGCAAAACAGAGGAGGCTCTTGCAAAACCTCCGGGCTTGAATGCCTCGCAGGAGCGGTTTCGGGTG
>CAZCBE010000040.1:3116-54534 GCA_964496695.1 uncultured Klebsiella sp. | reverse complement strand
CCAATTTTCTTCGCCATGCCGGCTATGCGACAACTTAAACAGAAAGTGCTCTAAGTTCCAAATTCCAAAGAAACTCCAAGCTCCAAATTTCAAATAGCGTCGCCACCCGGCACTGGGCCAGCCGGAACGGGACCGGACCAGCCTTTGGGCCAAGGGCCGAACGAGGGCGGAAGCACTGGCGGCGTGGCACGCTGAGCGATTGGAATCTGGGCTTTGGAGTTTCTTTGGAATTTGGAACTTGGAGCTTGGAGGTTTATCGCCCACCTCCCTGTTCCACCGAAAACAGCGAAGCGGCTCATCGGGTCGCTTTACGGGGTGCTGGCCGCAGGTCGGCACCCCGGTTTACTTCGTGACTGTAATGGCATAAATAAGCTGTTGCCAAATTTGCGGGCTTCCTTCAAATATGCTGTCGCATTCGGTCGCGCCGGTTGCAGGATTTGGTGAATCGTCAGGTGAACGTGGTTCAGTGATGATTTGAAACCCGGTGTTCGGGAACAGTCGGAGCAGTAGGAGCGACAGGAGCAAATCATCAATGAACAACAAGTTGTTTGTCGGCAACCTCGCGTTTGCCACAACCGAGAACGACCTGCAGGACGCCTTCGCCGCGTTCGGCACGGTCATGGAAGTCAACCTCATGCTCGACCGCATGACTGGCAAGTCCCGTGGGTTCGCCTTCGTTACGATGGCGTCGCCCGAAGATGCCCAGAAGGCCATCGAAGGCCTGCATGGCAAGAATTTCGGCGGCCGTGACCTCACGGTCAACGTCGCCCGTCCCCGTGAGGAGCGTCCTCCCGGTGGCGGCGGTGGTGGTGGCTACCGTGGCGGTGGCGGCGGTGGTGGTGGTGGCGGCTACCGTGGCGGTGGCGGTGGTGGCGGCGGCGGTGGCGGGTATCGTGGTGACCGTGGCGGAGACCGCCGCGAGCGCAGCGACCGCTACTAAGCCGGTCTGATTTCATGAGCGCGGGATGCCTTGCCGGCATCCCGCGCTTTTTCTTTGCAAGCGCATCTTGGCCCCGCCCCGGGGCGCGGCCCTCTGGGCCGCAGCGGCTGGCAGCAGGGAATGATGTAGAAGTGTCCGTTGCCCGTTCTGCAAAGTTGCCGCTGCGGCCCGGAGCGCCGCCCTCCAAGCCGTGCGCGGGTGCGCGTTTTCTTTGCCGTCATTCAAGCGCGCACTTGGCACGCTTGCGGAGCTTTGCCAAGCTGCGCCCCATGAACGCCCAATCCGTGTCCCGCCGCACCTTTGTCCATGCCACCGCAGTGGCCGCCACGCTGGCTGCCTTGCCTGCCGTCGCCGCTCCCGCCAAGAAGCGCAACCACAAGCTGGGCTTCGACAACTTCGCCGTCCGCGCCATGAAGTGGAACGCGCGGCAGCTCGTGGATTACTCCGCCCAGCTTGGGTGCGACTCGCTCTTCATCACCGATTTCAGCCCGTTCGAGGGCAAGCACGACGACGCCACGCTGACGGACGTCCGCAAATACGCGGCGGACAAGGGCATCACCATCGAGCTGGGTTCGTGGAGCATTTGCCCCACCTCGAAGTCCTTCAAAAAGGACTGGGGCACGGCGGAGGAGCACCTTGCGCTGGGCCTGCGCATGAGCAAGGCCATCGGCTCGAAGGCCTTCCGCGTCATCCTCGGCAACCAGCAGGACCGCAGCACCGAGGGCGGCATCGAGGCGCGCATCGCCGACACCGTCAAGGTGCTCAAGTCCCAGCGCAGCCGCGCGGTGGATGCGGGCGTGAAGGTGGCCGTGGAGAACCACGCTGGCGACATGCAGGCGTGGGAGCTGCAACAGCTCGTCGAAGCCGCCGGCAAGGACTTCGTGGGCGTGAACTTCGATTCCGGCAATGCCGCCTGGACGCTTGAAGATCCGCTGGCCAGCCTCGAAACCCTTGCGCCTTACGTGCTCACCACCAGCCTGCGTGATGACATGATCTGGGAGTCGGCCAATGGCGTGACCGTGCAGTGGACCGCGATGGGCGAGGGCTGCCTGGACCTGCCTGCGTTCTTCGACCACTTCGAGAAGCACTGTCCCGGCGTGGCCGTGCATATCGAGACGATCTCGGGCTTCGCGCGCGAGTTTCCCATCTGGAAGCAGGATATCTGGAAAATCTTCCCCAAGGCGAAGGCCGCCGAACTCGCTCGTTTCATTGCGCTGTCCAAGCGCGGCAAGAAGATCGAGCCGTTCAAGGCCCCGGCGGGCGTGGACAAGACGAAGGCCGATCAGGACTATCAGCGCGGCGAGGTCGAGCGCAGCATCAAGTATTGCAAGGAAGTGCTGGGGCTGGGACTGCGGGCGTGATGTATGGCGAAAAGTGTGACCTCCCAGCGTGCAAACCTTGATGAACGACAACCCATTCGCTTAATCACAATGTTAAGCGGGCGGTATGCCCTCCATGAACCGAGCGTTCTTTCATCTGTTCCAGCTCGCGCTGCCGCTTGCTTTGTCCGCCGGGGAATGGCCCCAGTGGCGCGGTCTCAATCGCGACGGGGTCTGGAACGAAACGGGGATTCTCCAGACCTTCCCAGCCGACGGGTTCAAGCCGCGCTGGCGCGTGTCAGTTGGCGAAGGTTTCTCGAGTCCCGTGGTGGCGGAGGGTCGCGTCTTTGTCACCGATGCGCCGCAGATAAAGCCGACCACCCAGGAACGCGTGCAGTGCTTCGACGAAACAACTGGCCGGAGGTTGTGGGAACACACCCAAACCGTGCATTACCCACGGACAGCCCATGGCGGCCCGGTAGCCACCCCAATCGTCCGGGACGGCAAACTCTATCACATGGGTTGGAGCGGGATGGTGCGCTGTCTCGATAGCGCTACCGGTGTGCAGCGCTGGGAGAAAGATCTGGGCGATCGCCGCCAGGAATTTGAGGGCACGGCTTCCCCTTTGCTCGAAGGCAATCTCCTCATCGTCTGCTTCGGCTGGAAGGGTGCGGGCGAAGGAACTGTCTATGCGCTCGACAAAGACTCAGGTGCCGTAGTCTGGCGCACGCTGGGCGAGACCGCGACGAGCAGCTCCCCCATCGTCATTTCCGCAGGCGGTGCGCGGCAGCTCATCGTCTGGACGGGCGAATCCATTTCCTCGCTCGTCCCGGCGACGGGCGCGGTGCTCTGGCGTGAGCAGGTCAACGCCAATTGGGGGGTGCCGCCCGTGACCACGCCGGTCTTTGACGCCGGGCGTTTGTTGGTCGGCGCCCGTATGTTTCAGCTTGATGCCCAAAAACCATCCGCCACCCTCCTCTGGCCAAAGGACATCGGGGTCGCTCAACGGCTCCTGAGCGACATCTCGACGGCGCTGATCCATGACGGTCATGTGTTCTCCTTGAAGAATTCAGTCGGCAAGTTCGTTTGCCTCGACGCGGCCACAGGTGAGTTGCGATGGCAGACCGAGAAAATCGCGGAAAACCGCGCGGGTGCGAGCGTGCACCTCACGGTGAATGGCGATTCCGTGCTGATGTTCAACGAGCGCGGCGAGTTGATCCGTGGCCGCCTCACGCCGACCGGATATGAGGAGATCAGCCGCGCCCGTTTGATCGAACCGACACATCCGACTGGCGGACGTAATGTCGTTTGGTCTCCGCCCTCCTTCGCCAACGGTCGGGTTTTTGCCCGGACGGATAAGGAGTTGATCTGCGTGGACCTGAAGAAGCTTTGAACCACAAATGCACACCGATGAGCACCAATCAAATACAGGTTCGAAGCCGCCTTGTTCGTGGTGGTTCGTTTCCATTCGTGGTTAAATCCGCGTTGCCTGCAGCACTCACCACTAATTACTAATCACTATCCCCTTTTCTCATGCCCCTCCACCTAACCCCTCGTCGGGAATTCCTCCGTCGCGCCGCACTTGCCGGTGCCGGCCTTCTCGCTGGCCGCGAGCTGTTGGCCGCCGATGCCGAGGCGTCCCGGTGGGCGCTCCTCTCGGACACGCACATCGGGCCGAAGGAGGACTCCATCGCCCGCGAAACCAACATGGCCGATCACCTGCGCGTGTCCGTCAAGGAGGTGCTCACGGCGAAGGGTTCGCTGGCTGGCGTGTTCATCAATGGCGACTGCGCATTAAAGGCCGGGCTGCCGGAGGAATACGCCACCTTCACCTCCCTCGTGAGGCCGCTCACCGAGGCCGGCCTGCCCCTGCACATGACCCTCGGCAACCACGATGACCGCGCCAACTTCTGGAAGGCGCTCAAGGTGGCCGACGAGGCCGCGCGCCCCGTGCAGAGCAAGCACGTCTCCGTCATCAAGGCGAAGCAGGTGAACTGGTTCCTCCTCGATTCCCTCGACGTGGTGGACAAATCGCCCGGCAAGCTGGAGCAGGCGCAGCGCGACTGGCTGGCCAAGAGCCTCGATGAGCACAAGGACAAACCTGCGCTCGTGATGGTGCATCACAATCCCCACCTCGACCCGACCAAGCCGAACGGCACGCTGCAGGACACGGCGGAACTCTTCGAGGTGCTCCTGCCGCGCAAGCAGGTGAAGGCGCTCTTCTTCGGCCACTCCCACAAGTGGGACCTGAAGGAGAAGGACGGGCTGCACCTGGTGAACCTGCCGGCGATCGCCTATGCCTTCGCCAAGGATCAGCCGACCGGCTGGGTGGATTGCCAGCTCAAGCCCGGCGGTGCCACACTCGAACTCCGCGCCCACAACGACCAGCACCCGGCGCACGGGAAGAAAACGGAATTGAAGTGGCGGTAGGCGTCCCGCCTGCCGTGGAGGCGGGCGTCTCGCCCGGCGATTGACCCCGAACTCCGAAGTGGACGGACGCGGTGCGGAGGAGGGCGGCCTTCAGGCCGCAGAAACGTAAACAGGTCAAGGATGGTTCGACGCACTGTTCCAACCGCAGCCTTCTGCGGCGTGAACGCCGCGCTCCGCTCGCGGCGAGTGCGTTTCCGGTGCTCTCCGCTTCAGAATCCCGGTTGAACGCGCGCCGGGGCGAAACGATTTGGAACTTCGTGGCTTTGGGCCGGGCGGCAGGATGCCCGGCGCTCTACGGCAAGCGAGACGCCCGCCGCCACAGGCTCACTCGCAGCCGCAGCCGTGATTGTTGCAGCAGCTTCCGTCGGTCATGTCCTCCACCGTCGGGACGCGGCCCAGCTCGAGGGTCTTCTGGATGTGCTTCATGATCGAGTCCTGCACGCGGGACACCTCCTGCTGGGCGTCGAGGAACTCGGTGGCCACGGGGTTCTTCATGAAGCTGTCGCGCAGCGCCTCGAAACGGCCGATTTCCTCCTCGGTGATCTGCACGCCGTATTGCTGCTTCTGCTGGAGCAGCGCGCCGGAGTCGTTGAGCATCTGATACTCGTATTTCACCTTCTCATCCACCATGAAGGCGTCAATGCGGCGGCGGAGATCGGTGAAGTCGGGCCGTTCGATGATGGCCTGGCAGAGGTCGCGGATTTTCTCGTCCACGGGCGAGGTTTGCACGGCGGTTTCCATAGTCTGGGTTGTTCGGCCCGTCAGTTGAACGGCACGGGCACGGCGGAAGGTAAGCACCGAATCCGGGCCGGGCCAGTATTCTTTTTTAGATTTGCCTGTGCCACGAGCGCGGTCCTCCGGGCAGCAGGGAACGGCTGGCGGAAGCCCGAAGCATCTTCCGCAGAGTTGCCGCTGCGGCCCGAAGCGCCACGCTCCAAAGCCATTGCGGATGCTCCGCCCACAAGCCCAAGGTCGAAAAGGGTTGAAACCGGTTGGCCGACACCTAGTATGGCGTTGTTCTCTCGTTCGCGAGAGAAAGATGGTTCGGGACGTAGCGTAGCTTGGTAGCGCGTCTGAATGGGGTTCAGAAGGTCGTGAGTTCAAATCTCACCGTCCCGACCATTTTATTATCAGGGGCTGGCGAACCAACCGTGGTGAGGCTTGGAATCCCGGATGTAGTCCGTTTGCCCGCCGCCCGAAAAATTTCCAATTCCAACGGGGTTGCGGGCTCCAGCCCTGTTCCCACGGTAGTTCGTGTCTCGAAACCCTGGGCTTGGCGCTGCCAGTTTTAGGGCTGAAAGCCCGTCCGATGACAGCCCGGGCTGGAGCCGAGCATCGCGAGGTGCAGGCCCGGGTTCGCGGTCCACTCCGTCACCGCCCTGAAAGGGCGGCACTCTGCACGAGGCGGAAAGTCCCGCCCTTTCAGGGCGTGCCGGCTTTGCTGGCCAGCCTACCCGGGGCTTCACCCCGGGCTGTCACCGGGCGGGCTTTCAGCCCTGATTGGCCGTCCACGCTGCTTCGCTCGTGTAATTCTCGAACGGCATGAGGGCCATGCCGTCGTTCCGCCAACGGCATCGTCGGCTAAACCCGAGCTCCGGGGGGCGCCCATCGAAATTCAGCCCCAGCCTGATGAAAGATGCTTTGCGCGGGAAAGAGTAATTTCGGAGGATTGCACCATGAAACCGTTCCTGTTCGCCGCGCTCATGGTTTTGCAGGCGGCGCGGCTGGTGGCCGGGCCGGCTGCACCGGTGCCCTTTGAAACGGATCGCCGCGAGGCGCTGCTCAAGCCGCTGGCGGTGGCGCAGCTCGGCTCGGGCTTTGCCACCCATGCGGCGCTCGCCGGCGACGTGCTGGCGGTGGCCACCACGGCGGGTGCGAGCGGGGGACCGGGGCTGCGCGCGGGTCTGGTGGATTTGTATCGGCTGGGGACGAACGGGATGCCGGAGTTTTTGACGACGATCCAGAGTCACACGGCGATTCGCTTCGTCTCGCTGTCCGGCGCGCGGCTGTATGTCGCGGATGCGGTCGGGGTCTCGGCCTATCAGATCAACAGCAAGAAGGGCACGGCCGCCTTTGCCTGGAAGTATGCGCTGGAGGGTCTGGACCAGGTCACCGGGGCGATTCCGGGCGCGCTGCTGCTCCGCACGGCGACGACGATGCAACTGGCCCGCGACGTGGGGAATGCCTGCATCCCGGAGACGCGCTGGAAGATGTCCTCGCGGCACCTGGTGGGTGCGAGCGTGCCGGACCGCTACTTTGTGCTGGGCAGCGGCGGCGCGTGCCAGCTCTACAACATCCTGCCTGACCGGCGGATCGAGTTCCTCGCCGATGTGCCACTGTTCGGCAACGTGCGCTGGGTCGAGCCTCGGGGCGCCATGCAGTCGCTCGTGCTCGACGCGGACACGGGCCTGCGGCTCTACAACACCAAGGCCTTTGCGCGCTCGCGCCGTGATCAGGACGCGCAGCTCGTGCCGCGCAGTCTCAGCGCGCCCGGCGTGAAGGCGCAGTTTGTCCTGGATGAACTGCCGGTGAAGGATGGCACCTCGTTCCAATCGTTCGGGGAGCAGGTCTTCGTGCTGCATGGGGCGGGCCAGTTGGGCGTCACTCAGATTGACGCGAAGACATCACGCTTCAGCCCCCTGAAGCCGGTCAAAGACCTGGGTCCCGTGGCCGAAGTTGCGGGCGATGCGAAGCGGCAGGTCGCGGTGGGGCGGGATGGCTCCGTCACGATGCTGGCGAATGGCGGGATCACCGCGAAACTGCCCACCCGGCAGACCGGCCCGATGCTGGCGATGCAAGGCCAGCTCTTCGTCGCTGACGGTCCGGCGCTCATGAGCGTCGTGGGCGGCTCGCTGGCCAAGGAAGTTTATCGCGATGAGGGAGCGATTTTGAAGATCGCGACGCAAGGCCCCACGGTCTATCTGCTGAGCACGAAGCAACTGACGGCGGCCAAGTTCGCGGACGGCAAGCTCAGTGTGCTGGGCACGCTGGCGATGCCGACGAACGCTTCGCTGCTGCGGCTTGGGCCAACTCATGCGGGCATCGTGCATGACGGAAACCACCTGATGCTGGTGGACATCCGTGATCCCGCGAAGCTCAAGCAGGTTGCGGATCGCCCGCTGGAGCTGCCCACGCGCTCCGAGAGCCGGCCATCGCAGCCGCCGATCCGTGACGTGGTGATCGAGGCACGGCGGGTATTGGTCGTGGGCACGGAGGTGTTCATCTATGAGCTGGAGAAGCTGGTTTCTCCGGCGGAGAAAGTGACGTGGAAGAGCGTCTGGAACCGGCCTTACAAGAGTGTGGATGAAATGCTGCCCACCACCTCGATCACTGCACTCGGCGAGGAGCGCTACCTGGTCACGTCAAGTTACAGCTTCAACAAGCTGCCGCTCACGCGCGCCTATGTGCTGACGCTGAAGGACGATTCAGTCGCCGCGTGGCGGTATTGCCGTCTGGGTGCGGGCAGCGCGCAGGACGTGAAGCTGATCGCTCCGGGGGTGATTGCGATTGCGGCCGGTGATGACGGCCTGCGCCTGCTCGGCATGGGCGCGGACGATGCGTATCTGGGGTCGCGCCGCGAGCCGGGGGAAGACTGCCAGGCCGTGGTGAGCGACGGGGACAAGCTCTATGCGAAGGCCGGCAACACCATCCGCACGTTCCAGTATCAACTGCGCGCGACGAAGGAGGACACCACCTACACCTTTGCGCCGAAGGCTGCGGACAAGCCGCCCAAGGTCATGGTGGACGGGGTGGATGTGACCTCGGAGGCTTACCGCGTGGCGATGGGATATCGCAACCGGCTGAAGCTGCAGCCCACGGATCTCTCGGACAAAGCTGGGTTTCCAGCGGTCACGGTGCCGCAGGGCACGGTGGCTGTGGACGCGAAGCTCGGGCGGTTGAAGTTTGCCGACGGCCGGAACCGGGAGCCGGAGTTCGTATCGCGCACCGAATACATCAACGTGCGGCTCGCGGGCTGGCGCAAGGCCGGGCCTTACGCCATCGCCGCCATGAGCGAGCAGTCGCAAGGCCTCGGCGTGATGGACCTGAGTGATCCAACGAACATGAAGATCCTCTCGGTCGCCGGGCAGCCGCCGCACTACGCCTATCCGCACACGATTCTGGGCTATCGGGACGGCTTCGCCTACATGACCGGCAACTTCCACGACAACTTTTTGCAGACGGTGAACATGAAGGACCCCAAGCATCCGTTCTATGAACGCATGATCCGGCTGGAGAACGGTGCGGTGCTGAAGTTCAGTTGTCCCACGCACGTCTCCGGTTTCTTCCGGGGCAACCGGTTGTTCGTGCCCGGCGTGAAGGGGACGACCGAGGTGGACATCACGGACCCCACGCGCGTCGAACGCGTCACGGTGCACACGAATTCGCATTCGATTCACCAAGTGCTGGCCGAGCGGAATCGTGCGATGCGCTGGCTGGACGGCCGGCTGGAGTTCCTCGACATCACGGACATCGCGAATCCGAAGGTGCTCGGCGCGTATCCGGCCAAGGGCAAGGTGGATTTCTCGCCAGGCATCACGGTGACGGACCGGGACCACACCTGGGTGATGACGCCGGGCAAGGTCAAGGACAAGCAGCTCGTGTGCATCGAGCACAAGGACATGAAAGCCCCGGCCCTCGCTTCAAAGACCGTAATTCCCGAAGACACGGCCGGCATCCTGCCCGACGGTGATTATGTTTACCTGAGCGGCATGCGTTCGTTCCGCGTGCTCGACTGCCGTCAGCCGAAGGCACCGAAGGAGATCGCCGCGCTGGATGAGCTGGCCTTCGTCGGCGCGTGGAAGTATTCGTTCATGGAAGACCAGCCGCGCGTCTCGGTGGTGGCGGGCAAGGACATGGAGGGGCTGAACATCGAACTCAAGGACGGCAACACGGTGTGGGTGACGAGTTTCGGCGCGACCTACGGCATCAATGTCGCCGACCCGCAGCATCCCAAGGTGGTCGGTGGCGGGCCGGGCTTTGGCGAGTCATGGTGGATTCGCTCGGATGACAGCGACCTGGTTTCCATCGGCAGCTACCGGCGTTTGTTTGTGGACATCGCGAATCCCAAGAAACCCCGCGCGCTCATGGAGCAGTGGACGGAGCATCCGTTGCGCTGCGGCTTCCCGTGTTCCGGCGGCTGGGGCCAGTATCACGTCGCGACCGACACGGTGTGGAAGTGGGAGCGCAACCCGAAGACCGGGTTGTTTGATCTGCAGCGGGATGTGCTGCTCCCGGTCTGGGTCGGGCCTGACCCGGAGTATCGAGTGGCTGACCGGCCGGTTTGCATGATCGCCAGTGCCGGCCGCTCGGCGACGCAGGTGCGCTCCGTGACCTTCGATGTCAAACCCGGCGAACGGCTCGAGTTTAAAGGCTTTGCGCGGACGCTGCCGTATCAGGAGTTCGAGCTGGTGCGTTCCGCCGAGCAGACGCCAAACAACGAGGTGACGTTTGCGGCGATGTTCGAGGGCCGGAAGGCGCAGGCCTGGGCTTACACGCACGACCGTCAGGACGGCGTGCTCTACCGCATCGAGCGCTCGTTCATTGTGCCGCCGAAGATGGACAAGCTGATCTTTCAAGTCGGGGTGAAGGGACAGGCGTGGGTGGCGGATCTGCAATTGCTGCGCGGCGGGGAGAACCTGCTCAAGAACGGCAGCTTCGATCAGCCGTTCGATGTGACCGGCCAGCATCCTGGGTGGACCACGATCGCGAGCGGTGACCGGGCCAACATGGCCTCGTTCGACGATGGCGAGGTGCTGTATGCGGCGCAGGGGCATGACGTGTTCCTCTACGATTTGAAGAAGAAGAGCCTGTATCCCACCTCGCGCGTTGCCGCCGCAGTGGATGCGGGCACGGACGGCCCGATCAAGATCGAGGTGCGCAAGGAGGGGGCACGGAAGCTCGCCTACGTGCTGACGCAGCAGGGCCTCGTCACGCTGGATGTCACCGACCTGCATCGTCCCTACAAGCTGGGCGCGATCGCGATCCCCTGGCTGCGCGGCCGGAATCCGTATTGCTCGCTCTGGCGCAATTACCTGGTCGCATCGCAAGGCTATGGCAGCGATCCGCTCACCGAAGGGTTCTACGTCATTGACGTGAAGGACCCGGGGCAACCTGTGCTGCGCAGTTTCGTGGAGGGCCGTCGCCACTCCGGCGTGGTCTGCCACAACGGCTACGTGATTCTCGGCGACTACGATCAAGGCATGCAGATCTGGGACATTCGGAACCCCGACCGCCCCGAGATGATCACCGACCAAGGCTATGAGCGCTGCTCACAAACCTGGTCCATGGACTACCACGGCAATTACGCGCTGCGCAATGAGGTCGGCGGGCTGGAGCTTTGGGAGACACCCATCCCGCCGCAGGCTCCGGAGGGTAAGGTCACGGTGGAATGAGCCTCGTGAATTCGATTCAAAATTCGAAGACGCGCCGTCAGCGGGCGGAGCGCGGCGTTTACGCCGCAGACGGCCACGGCTGGAAAAGTGCGTCCGAACCGTCCGTGGCTGGCCCACGTTTCTGCGGCCTAAAGGCCGCGCTCCTCGCCCGCGTCGTCCCGAAGCTGGTTAAGTGACTCCCCGTGAGACCGCTCCTCCACGAAGTCAGCACGGCCCACACGCCGGACTCCTTGGCTGGTGGCCTGGGGGCTGGCAGCGAGGTGGTGCTGCTGCGGAGCGCGGGCTTTGATCTGCCGCACGCCCGGTATTCCTTCGTCACCGCGCGGCCGTTTCTGGTGTTCCAGTCCAGCGACACGCGCTGTGAACTCACGACTCCCCAGACCCCGGACGCCAGACCCCAGACCCAATTCGGCAACCCTTGGCGGGTGCTGGATGAACTGATGTCCCGCTACGAATTGCTCGACGAAGTGGACCTGCCCTTTCCACTCGGCGGCTGCTTCGGCTACTGGGGCTACGACCTCAAGCATTTCGTCGAACCGAAGCTCCCGCGTCGGGCGGTGAACGATCTCGAATTGCCCGATTGCCGCGTCGGCTTCTACGACAGCCTCGTTGTCTTCGACCACCGGCTGGGCAAGACGTGGATCGTCTCGACTGGTCTGGATGTGGATGGCTCGCGCAGCGAGGCCCGCGCGCAGGCACAGACGGACTGGTGGCGTGAGCGGCTGGGCGATGTGGTTGCAGCCGGCCCGCACGGTGACTCGGCTTCGCAACCTGAAGGTTGCGACTACGGGGTGACCTCGACCTTTACCCGGGACGAGTTCATCGCGCGGGTGGAGCACGTCCAGCGTTACATCCGGGCGGGGGACATTTACCAGGTGAACCTCGCCCAGCGGTTGAGCACGCCGACGTGCTTCTCCGGGTGGGAGTTGTTTGAACGGTTGCTGGATATTTCGCCTGCACCGTTCGCGGCGTATCTGGACTGTGGGGAGTTTCAAATTGCCTCCACGTCGCCGGAATTGTTCCTGCGCCTCAGCGGGCCGCACATCACCACGCGCCCCATCAAGGGCACGCGCCCGCGCTCGGCCGACCCCACGCGCGATGCCCAGCTCACCTACGAACTGCAAACCAGCGCGAAGGAAATGGCCGAACTGGTGATGATCACCGACCTGCTCCGCAACGACCTGGGCCGCGTCTGCGAATACGGTTCCGTGCAGGTGCCGGAACTGGTGCGGCTGGAGCGCTATCCGCAGGTGCAGCACCTCGTCAGCACGGTGGAGGGGCGGCTGCGGCCGGACGTGACGCACTTTGCCGCGTTCGCCTCGTGCTTCCCCGGCGGCAGCATCACGGGTGCGCCGAAGATCCGGGCGATGGAGATCATTGACGAGCTGGAGCCGGTCACGCGCGGCCCGTATTGCGGCTGCCATGGCTACCTGGGCTTCAACCGTGAGAGCCAGCTCAGCATCACGATTCGCACAGCGGTGCGGCAGGCGGACCGCACGCACTTTCATGTGGGTGCGGGCATCGTTGCGGATTCGGTCCCGGCGGCAGAATACGAGGAGACCTTGGCGAAGGCGCGCGGGTTCCTGGCACTGCGACCGGAACGGCTGCCGTCCAAGCCTGTCTGTCCGAAGCCGTAAGCATGAGCGGTTGGCAGCGGCTGCCGGTTCGGGGGGAGCGCGGCGTTCACGCCGCTTCAACGTGCCCCGGCTTTGATGATCGTGTGCCCTGGAACATTCGGACGGTGAAGTGGCATAAATGCCGCGCGCCTTCCGGAGGGTCAAAGCGGCGCAGGTGTGACGAGTCCGCACTTCCGGGTGTGCCAAGCCACGCTGCATTTCGGCCAAATCCCGCCCTTTCGTCGCTGGCACTGTCGCTGCAAGGTGTAGGGCATGAACTTGGACCGATTCACCACCAAAGCGCAGCAGGCCGTGCAAGAAGCCCAGCGGGTTGCCCATGGCTACAGCCATCAGGAACTCGATGGCGAGCACTTGCTCCTCGCGCTCGTCGAGCAGCCGGAGAGCCTCGTGCCGCTCGTGATCCAGAAGCTCGGCGTGACGCTGCTCGCGCTGAAGGCTGACCTGGAAAAGGAGCTTACCCGTCGCCATAAGGTGCAGGGCACGAGTTCCTCGGACGTTTATCTGGGGCAGAACCTTAAGAAAGCGTTTGATGCCGCCGAGGCCGAGGCGCGCAAGCTCAAGGACGAATACATTTCCACCGAGCATCTGCTGCTCGGTCTGCTCACGGAGGGCGGCGACACGCTCAAGAAGCTGCTCAAGACGCACAAGCTCAACCGGGACGAGGTGCTCAAGGCACTCGTGGACCTGCGCGGCAACCAGCGGGTGACCGACCAGAACCCGGAGGAGAAATTCCAGACGCTCGAAAAATACGGCAAGGATCTCACCGCCCTTGCGCGTCAGGGGAAGATTGACCCGGTCATCGGTCGCGACGACGAAATCCGCCGCGTGATGCAGGTGCTCACGCGTCGCACCAAGAACAACCCCGTGCTCATCGGCGAGCCGGGCGTGGGCAAGACGGCCATCGTCGAGGGCCTGGCCAAGCGCATCGTGGACGGTGACGTGCCCGAGTCGCTCAAGAACAAGCGCGTCGTGGCCATGGACCTCAGTGCGATGGTCGCGGGTGCGAAGTATCGCGGCGAGTTCGAGGACCGGCTCAAGGCGTTTCTCAAGGAAGTCACTTCCGCCGAGGGCCGCATCATTCTGTTCATTGATGAGCTGCACACCATCGTCGGCGCCGGCAAGGCCGAAGGCTCCGCCGACGCGGCGAACATGCTCAAGCCCCAGCTCGCACGCGGTGAACTGCGATGCGTTGGCGCAACCACGCTCGACGAGTATCGCAAGCACATCGAAAAGGACCCGGCGCTGGAGCGGCGTTTCCAGCCGGTGTATGTCGCCGAGCCGAGCGTCGAGAACACCATCGCGATTCTGCGCGGTCTGAAAGAGCGCTACGAAGTCCACCACGGCGTGCGCATCCAGGACACGGCGCTGGTGGCGGCGGCGACCTTGAGCCATCGCTACATCGCCGACCGCTTCCTGCCGGACAAGGCTGTGGACCTCGTGGACGAGTCCGCTTCACGACTCAAGATGGAACTGGATTCCAAGCCCACGGACATTGACAAGCTGGATCGCGCGATTCTCCAGCTTGAAATCGAACGCACGTCGCTCGCGAAGGAAAAGGACGAGGCCAGCAAGGCGCGGCTAAAGAAGCTCGAAGTCGAGCTGGCGAACCTGAAGGAACGCTCCGGGGCGCTCACCGCGCAATGGCAGAACGAGAAGGCCGCCACCAACGCCGTGAGCGTGATCCAGTCGCAAATTGACGCCGCGAAGACGGAGCTGGAGCAGGCGCAGCGCAAGGGCAACCTGCAACTGTCGGCGGAGATTCAATACGGCAAGCTGCCAGACTTGGAGAAGAAGCTCGTCGCCGTGGCCAAGCAATCTGCCGACTCGACAGCCAATCCACTCCTGCGGCAGGAAGTCACCGAGGAGGACATCGCCAAGGTCGTCGCGTCGTGGACCGGCATTCCCGTCACCAAGATGCTCGAAGGCGAGCGGCAGAAGCTCGTGAAGATGGAGGAGCGGCTCGCCGCGCGCGTGGTCGGCCAGCGCCAGGCGGTCATCGCTGTGAGCAACGCGGTGCGCCGCGCCCGCAGCGGCCTGCAGGACCCCGACCGTCCCGTCGGCTCGTTCATTTTCCTCGGTCCCACCGGCGTAGGCAAAACCGAGCTGGCCCGCGCGCTCGCGGATTTTCTCTTCGACGACGAGCAGGCCATGATCCGCATTGACATGTCGGAATACATGGAGAAGCACACCGTGGCGCGGCTCATCGGTGCTCCGCCCGGTTACGTGGGCTATGAAGAGGGCGGGCAATTGAGCGAGGCGGTCCGCCGCCGGCCCTACTCGGTGGTGCTCTTCGATGAAATCGAGAAGGCGCACCACGACGTGTTCAATGTCCTGCTCCAGGTGCTCGACGACGGCCGTCTCACCGACGGTCAGGGCCGCACGGTGGACTTCAAGAACACGGTCATCATCATGACCAGCAACATTGGCTCGCCCATCATCCAGGAGTATTTCCTCGACGGAAAGACGAGCACCGGTGCCCGCTCGGCGATGGAGGACAAGGTGATGGCCGAGCTGAAACGGCACTTCCGCCCCGAGTTCCTCAATCGCGTGGACAGCACCATCATCTTCTCCAGCCTCGATGAGGATGAACTGGCCAAGGTTGTCGAGATCCAGCTCGGCCGGCTCGAAAAGCGCCTCGCGCAGCAGCATCTCACACTCGACGTGGACAAGTCAGCACGGAAACTGATCGCGAAGGAAGGTTACGATCCGCAGTTCGGCGCCCGCCCGCTCAAGCGCGCCGTGCAGGACCTGCTCCTCGACCCGCTCGCCACCAAGCTGCTCGAAGGCGAGTTCAAGCCGGGCGACCGCGTGAAGGTCAGTGCGGACGGGGACCGGCTGGTGTTTGGGGTGAAGTGAGCGTGCTGCGGGAAAGTGATTAGTATTTAGTGATTAGCTTTTGGCTTCGGCAAGAACGCAGAAGGTGGACGTTCGCGTAAACTAATTACTAATCACTTCTTACTTCCCCACTCAGTCCACATACACGAACTCGTTCAAATTCAGCAGCGCGCGGCATAGCTCGGGCAGGCTGCGCTGTTGCAGGAGCTTGAGACACGCAGTGGCTTCCTCGCGGGTGGGCGCGCGCTGGAGGACGAGACGGAAGGTTTGCTTCACCTGCGCTTCCGCCAGTTCGCCGGCTTCGCGCTGGACCCGCTGGGCAAGCGCTTTGGCGGCCTCGATGGTCAGCGGTCCGTTCAGCAGCGTCAGCGCCTGCGGGGCGACGATGGACTGGTCGCGGCGGGCGCAGGAGACGGCGTTGTCCGGCAGGTCGAAGGTCTCCATGAATGGCACCTTCACCGTGCGCTTTTGCACGAGGAAGAGGCTGCGCACAAACTGGTCGGCTTTAGGTGAGGGATACCAGCCCTTCGTCTTCTCCGCGTTGTCGTCGAGGAAGGCCGGGTTCGCCTGCAACACTTCGGCGGGCAGTTCGGGCCAGACGGGTGCGCCGCTGTCCTTCGCGGCCAGCAGGCCGGACACAGCGAGCAACGAGTCGCGCAACTGCTCGGCGGACAAGCGGTGCGGCGTGCGGGCGAAGGCTGACGATGTGCTGCTCGCGGCGGCGGCGCGATAGGCGGCGCTCGTCACGATGACGCGGTGCAATCGTTTCACCGACCAGCCGCCGCGTAGAAACTCGCCCGCCAGCCAGTCGAGCAGTTCCGGATGAGTGGGGCGCGCGCCCGCCAGGCCGAGGTCGTTCGGCGTCGCCACGAGGCCGGCCCCGAAGTGTTCCTGCCAGAGGCGGTTCGCCAGCACGCGCGCGGTCAAGGGGTTGGAGGGCGAGGCAATCCACGCCGCCAGCGTGGACCGGCGGCCCGTGGTCTTCAGGTTTGCGTTCGTGAGCAGCACCGCTGGGTTGGGGTCCAGTGCGGAGAGGAAGCCCGGCACCACGGCCTCGCGCGGCTGCTTGTAGTTGCCCTGGTAGAGCACCTTCGTTTCGGCCGGCTTGCCGTCCCCATCGTTCATGAGCAGGCCGAACGTGAAGGTCCGCCGCTTGGTCTCAATGGTCTTGATCTGCTCGCCGAGCTGGTCGTAGCGCGTCTTCTGCTCCTTCTCGAGCGCGGCAAGCACATCCTTGTCACCGGGCGTGATCTTCTTCTGCACCGCGTCGAACTTCGGTTTCACTTCGCCGGTCTGCTTCTCCTTCGGCAGGTCCACGAGCGTCTTCTCCTCCGCGCTTAATTTCGCCACCAATTCCGTGCGGAGGCGCAGCTTCGGTGCTTCGAGCAGGGCGTCGCGTTGCGCCTTGAGCGGCTTTGCTTCCGCGTCCACGCCGTCGTTGTGCTTGCGGATGGCGTCCTGTTCGGTGGCCAGATCGAGCGGGGTGGTGTCGTTGAACTTCACCGGTTCGAAGAAGGCGCGGAGACGGAAGTAATCGGCTTGGAGCAACGGGTCGAACTTGTGGTCGTGGCAGCGGCAGCAGTTGAACGTGAGGCCGAGGAACGCGCTGCCCGTGGTCTCCACGAGGTCGAACATCAGCTCGGCGCGGCTCCGGTCCTGCTCGTTGAACGAGCCGGCGGTGTTGTCATGTGGGCCAATCCGGAGGAAGCCGGTGGCAATGAGCGCGTCCTGCTCGGCGGTGTCACGCGGGGCGGCGGCGAGCAGTTCGTCACCGGCCAGTTGCTCGCGGATGAACCGGTCGAAGGGCTTGTCCGCGTTGAAGCTGCGGACCACGTAGTCGCGGAAACGCCACGCGCGCGGGCGGAATTCGTCCCAGTCGAAGCCGTTGCTGTCGCTGTAGCGCACCACGTCCAGCCACCAGCGCGCCTGGTGTTCGCCGTAGCGAGGCGAGGCGAGCAGGCGGTCCACCAGCCGCTCGTAGGCGTCAGGCGCGCGGTCGGCGAGGAAGGTGTCCACCTCTTCAGGCGTCGGCGGCAGGCCGGTGAGATCGTAGGCGAGGCGGCGAATGAGCGTGTTGCGGGAGGCTTCCGGAGCGGCTTTGGCCGAGGGTGATTTCGCGCGGAGGAGCTGGTCAATGGGATGGCGAGCACCGGTGCGTTGAGGCGGTGGCGAATCCTTGATCGGCTTGAGGGACCACAGGTCAATTCGCGCGCCTTTCCAAACTTCACGCACTGGATTCTTGGGGTCGGTCCAGGCATCGCCGCGTCGTGCCGGTGGTTCGGCTGCGTGCGCCGCCAGTGACAAGGCGGCGACCAGCAGGGCCATGATTCTCATCGGGAGCGGCATTCCTCATCAGACAATCCGAAGACGGGGGCGAATTCAAGCCGCGGTCTGCGCTTCCAAGTATTTGCCAGCTCCACATACTGCCGCCATGTCCGCCACGCCTTGCCACTCGTCGCGCCGAGACTTCCTTTCTCGCGCGGGCACGGGCCTGGGCGCGGTGGCGTTGAACGCGCTGCTTCAGGACGTGGCCCGGGCGGACAGCGCGGGGGCGATGCCGGTGATTGACCCGCTGAATCCCTTCGCGCCCCGGCGGCCGCATTTCCGGCCGCGCGCGAAGTCGGTCATCTTCCTGTTCATGGTCGGCGGGCCGTCGCAGGTGGACACGTTCGACTACAAGCCTGAACTGCAGAAGCTCAACGGCAAGCCCGTTCCCGCTGCCATCCGCAAGGCGCTCGAAGCCACCAAGCACGCGAATGTCTTCCACGGCTGCAAGGACGAGCTGATGGGCAGCCCTTACCAGTGGTCGCAGCACGGCCAGTCCGGCATGTGGGTGAGCGACCTGATGCCGCATGTGGCCCGGCATGTGGACGGGCTGTGCTTCATCCATTCGCTCCAGGCGGACTCGAACAACCACGCGCCCGCGAGCTACCAGCTTCACACCGGCGACATCCGGTCCGGCAAGGCGAGCCTCGGCTCGTGGGTCACCTACGGTCTCGGCTCCGAGAGCCAGAACCTGCCCGGCTACGTGACGCTGTTTGATGCCGGCCCACTCGGCGGTGCGGCCAATTACGCGAACGGCTTTCTTCCCGCCGCCTTCCAACCGACGCGCCTCCGCGACCTAGGCACGCCGGTGCTCGACCTGTTGCCGCCGACGGAATTCGCCGAGGGCCAACGCGCGTCGCTTGATCTGATCCGGGACCTGAACCTCAAGCATCGCGCCACCCGGCCAGCCTTCACGGACTTTGATGCCCGCATCGCCAGCTACGAACTCGCCTACCGGATGCAGGCCGCCGCGCTGGAGGTGGGTGATCTCAAGGGCGAGCCGGCCTATATGCGCGCGGCCTATGGCGTGGACGACGCCGACAAGCGCACGGCGAGCTTCGCGCGCAAATGCCTGCTCGCGCGGCGGCTCGTCGCGCGCGGCGTGCGTTTCGTGCAGGTGTATGACATGCCGGACAAGGACGGCTGGGACGCGCACGGCAATCTGCGCGGCAATCACGATCCACGCGCCCGCTGGACTGACCGCGCGGTCGCCGCGCTGCTCGACGACCTCAAGCAGCAGGGCCTGCTCGACGAGACGCTGGTCATCTGGGCGAGCGAGTTTGGCCGCACCCCGATGATGCAAGGGGACAAGGGCCGGCAGCACAACGCCGCCGGCTTCACGCTCTGGATGGCGGGTGGCGGCACGCGGCCTGGGGTGCGCATCGGGGCAACGGATGAGATCGGGCTTATGGCCATTGACCGTCCGCACCCGATGATGGACCTGCATGCGACCATCCTCCACGCGCTGGGATTGCGGCACGAAGACCTGTTCTTCAAGGCGAATGGCCGGCAGGAACGCCTGACGGGCATCGCGGGGGGAGCCAAGTTGATCGAAGGGGTGCTGGCGTAGCCTCGGCAGCCGCTGGAGCGCGGCCCACCGGGGCAAGCGAGGACGCTTGCGGCACGGCCGGCCGGAGGCCGGCGCTACGGAGCGTCGTCGGCTACTCGCTTGCGCCGATGCGGCAGGTAGCCCATCTTTCCCGGACCATGAAGCGATTTTTGTTCACCCTCGCGGTGGCGTGTCTGTTCGCCGTCGTGCTGCCTGGATTCTCCCTTACCGTGGCGCCTGCCACGCCCGACGAGCGCGTGCAGAATGCCGTGGCCATCTGCCACGCCACGGTGCTCGGTTCGGAGAGCTTCCGCAGCGAAACGGACGGGCGCATCTACACCCGGACCTGGCTGCAGGTGAACGAGGCGTTGAAGGGAAAGTTCCCGGCGACCATCACGGTGGTGCATCGAGGCGGAAGGGTGGGGGAGGAAGGCGAAGTTTTCAGCGATGCCCCCAGGCTGGTCGTGGGCGAGGAACGGCTCTTCCTGCTCGGCCAGCGTGCGGACGGCACGCTCTTCGTGGACAACGGGGGCAGCGGTGCGCCGCCGCTGGCCCGCGCGGGCGCGCGACAGCCGGCGGGAGTCACTGATCCCAACGCGGTGGCGTTGAGGTCCGCCGCGAAGAGCCGCTACCCGGACGCGGCGGGGCCGGACCTGAGCGGACAGGGCGCGAGCCTGCTGGCACCCACCGCGACCCCCGGCCTGTTGCTGGACGGAAGCCCTGTTTCCCGCCGCTTCATCGGCGGCGACCGCGGCGAGGCGATCGAGTATCTCGTGGACGCCGATGCGCTGCCGGCCGGCATGACGCAGGCACAGGCGTTGAACGCCGTGAGCAACGCCTTCCGGGCGTGGGAGAATGTCACAAGCCTTCGCTTCAAGTTCCTGGGCATCACGAGCTTTGGCACCGTCGCTTCCAGCGTGATCACCAACGACGGGCGCATCCGTGTCCAGTTGCATGATCTGTATGGCAGCATCGGTGGCTCCACCACGTTGGGGGTGGGCGGGAATGGTTACAGCATCGCAGGCGACTTTCCCAACGGGGGCATGGGCGGCAACGTGGCGGGCAACGAGTTCTACCCAGTCACGCGGGGCAGCCTCGTCATGAAGCACACCCGGACCACGCTGCAAAATGTCGTCTCCTTCGAAGAGGTGCTTTGCCATGAGATCGGCCATATCCTCAGCATGGATCATTCGAGCGAGAACACTTCCGAGCCGAACAACACGCTCAAGGAGGCGATCATGTTTTTCCAGATTCACGCCGACGGACGCGGCGCGACGCTGGGCAGCTACGACCCGCCCGTCGTGCGGCAGGCCTACCCGGCGAGCAACACGCCGCCGTGGGGTTACGACCGCATGCTGCATGTCGTCACGGCGAGTCCCGCCCCGAACATCACCGGCATCAACGAGGTGGAGATTCGTGGCTACGACCAGCAGACCACGAACCTCACGTTGAGCGTAGTCAGTTCCACTTCGGCCAACGGGACTTTCAGCCTCAATGGCGGCACCCTGCGCTACACGCCGGCCGGTGCCTTCAGCGATTCCGCCCGGATTGACCCGACGACCACGTCGGCATTTGACCGCGCGTTCGTCCGCATCAGTGACGGGACGAATGGCTCGCCGTATGTGGAGGTCCGGGTGCTGTCCTTCAGCCGGGACACTTTTTCGGATGGGATGCCCAACAACTGGATGACGCAGTTCTTCGGCAGTTCCAATCCCAGCGCTGGCTCGCTGCGGGGACCGAATGACGACAACGACGGCGACGGGGTGAGCAACCGCAACGAGTTCCGTCTGGGCACCAGCCCGGTGGATGCGGGGTCGGTGCTGCGGTTCAGTTCCTTTTCCCAGAACGGCCTGAACTGGCTCGCGACGGCCTACGAGGTTTACGAGGTGCAGGCCACGACGGACTTCACGAACTGGTTCCGCGTGGGCAATCCGGTTGTGCCGACGACGACCAACGGTAGCCTGACCAATCTTCCGTCCACAAACCGCCTCTTCTTCCGCGTGCTGCGCGTGCCGTAAGCGCCCGTGTGGGGGACACTCTTGTCCCCAGGTTGTCGCTCCGCTCCTGCTTTTTTTTCCGCCTGTCGAGAGCATGAGCAAGGGGACAGGAGTGTCCCCTTCACGTTGAGTCGGTAGTTGCGCGTCGGCGGCTGGGCAGAGGATAACTCGCCGGTGTCCGAAACCGCTGCCAGCCCGCCTGCCTGGGTGAACGTCCTGCCCGACGAGGACTACCAGCACAGCTTCGGCCTGAAGGCCGGTCGCGCGGAGGCGTTCTTCGCCCCGACCGAAGGTCACGCGGACCTGCTCGCCCAACGCCGCCACTGGCTGCGGACGGACACGGCGCATTGCGCTGCGCTGCTGCCGGGGGCGGAGCCGTTGCTGGAGGAGGCCATCGCGCTGGCGAGGAAGTGGAATTCGCTGCCTGAATTCGGAGCGCCGGTCTCCGACCCGGCGCGTGGTGAAGCCAAGCAGGAACACGCCGGGTCGGAGGCCGGCGCTCCGCTGCAAGGTGCTGACCCTTTCACCCGTTGTCTCGCGCTCGGCGAGGCGTGGGAGCCGGATTACTTGCTGCTGAGGCCGGATGCGGTGACCGGGCGTTTTCATCTGGTTGGCGGCTGCGTGTGTTTTCCTTCTTCGTGGCGGTTTGAGGAGAAGGTGGGCCATCCGTTGGAGGTCATCCACACGCCCGTGCCGCACCTGAACGAGCAACTCGCTTCGCCCATCCATAATTTCCTAAGCCGCATCAAGCCCGGTGCCGCGTGGTGTCGTGCGAACTGGGGCCTGAGCCGTTCGCCGGAGCTGAACCAGCATCCCGCGCGCGGCCTGCCCAAGCTCCGCCCGCCCTTGCGCGAGGACGAGGTGTGGCTGCGCGTGGAGGACCAGGCACTGGTTGCCTTGCCGGAGAGTCGCGGCGTGCTCTTTGGCATTCGCATGACGGTGATTCCATTGGCCGAGGTGAAGCGTCATCCCGCCGCCGCACGCGGCCTGGCCCGAGCGCTCGGCACGATGCCGGATGCGATGCTGGACTATAAGAGCCTGCTGGCGGCGAAGGAGGAGTTGTTGCAGTTGCTGGCGGTTGAGTGAGGGAAGGGAAGTGTCATCTGGCAGGGTGAGACTCTGTCGAACCCCATTTCGAGCGGAGCGAGGCGAGTGGAGCGAGCATCTCGGCAGGGCTCCGCAGGGCTCATACCAATTCCAAATGCATATCGGTAGACTTCCGCCCGACGGCACCCCTCACCCCAACCCTCTCCCCTCCTCCGAGGAAGGGAGAGGGAGAAGCGGTGCGTCACGGTTCTCATCGGCAATGCCACCATTGGCGTTGGGAATTGGTATGAGAAGCTCGCTGCGCTCGCGCCTCCTTCGTCGGCAGATGGGGCTCGACGGAGTCTCGCCCTACCGAGCCCAGGCTACTCCGAGATTTCCTCCGTTGGCGGCGTGGCCGGCTTGGCTTTCCGGCCCAGCGGCACTTCCGTGCCCAGCATCACCACGCTCACGGCGATGAGCCCGGTGCACATCCACGCCATGTTGGTCATGCCCATGGTGCCGACGAGGTGGAAGGCGATGAGCGGGGCCGCCACGCCGCGCACGCCGGTGAAGAACGTGTGGACGCTCATGTAGTCCGCCACGCGTTCGGGCGGGGCGAACTTCGTGACCCACAGGCTCCAGGCTACGTCGCCGCCGGCGTTGGCCACGCCGAAGATGACCGCGCCCAGCGCGAGGCCGAACGTGTCCTTGCTCACAAAGAACGACAGGATGCCAAGCGCGAAGCCGACGTTCAGCACCGCGCGCAGCGTGAAGAAGTTCATCCGGTCAAACAGCCAGCCCCACACGGGGCTCATGACCAGACGGGCGAGGTTGGGAATCACCCCCACCAGCAGGGCGACGGTGGTCACGTCGAGCTTGAGGCCGTAGCGCTCGTTGGCAAGATACTCGACGCGCATCGGATACATCATGAGGTTGCCCATGCCCATGAACATCCAGGAGATCAGCGTGAGCCGGAACAGCCGGTCCTCGCGCACGTATTGGAGTGCGCGGAGCGGGTGCGCGCTGGCGCTGATCGTGAGCGGTTCGGAGGGAATCCGTGACTGGCACCACGCGCCGAAGGCAAATGCCGCGGCGAAGAACAGCAGCAGGGCGCGGAAGTATTCCAGATGCACCGCGAGCAGGCGTCCGCCCAGTTCGTTGGCCAGCGCCGCCATGCCGATGCGAACCACCATGGCCTTGGAGAAGAGCCGCCCGCGCTCCATGGGCGGGTAGTTCGTCTGATACACCTGCGTCATCAGCGGAATGGCGGCGGAGGCGCACGTCGTGGCGAGCACGCTGCCGAGCACATACAACGGCAGCCCCGGGGCAAACACGGCCAGCAGCAGCGAGGCCGCGCCCAGGAAACCGATGCGCGATGCGGCCTGGGCCACGGGCCAGCCGAGCTTGGTGGCCCGGTTCACTATCAGCGGGCTGATGACGTGCCCCACGCTGCCGCCGGCGGCGATGAGGGCCTTGGCCATTGGCCCCGCCTCGAAGTGCCGCACGGCGATGAGGAGGAGGAAGGTCGCGCCCGCCGCCTCCATGATGCCGGTCGTCACGGCGCGCAGGCGCTCGTAATGAAAGGTGATCTGGGTGTGCTGCAGGGCCACGCGGGGAGAATGGGGGAAGGGGAGTGATTAGTAATCAGTAAAACGAGCGGCGGGCGCGACGAGCGTGTTTTGGATTGCGGTGACTGGTCGCCTGCGGAAAGCGGCGAGAACTCGCCGCACTCCATACCGCAACGGTCGCGCGGTCATGCTGATGCGTTTCCAGCTTTCTCTGCGAAGCCGGTTCGTCCTGCTGCGGCCAACGGTCGGCGGCTGCAAGCCGCCGGCACTCAGCTTTCCGCCGCCGGCAGGTGCGCGGTGCCGATGTCGGCGAGCCGGTAGCCGAAGCCAGTCCCGCCCAGTGTGCTCAGGTCCACCTCGCCGTTGCGGCGTTGGTAGAGGCCGGGATGGACCGTGGCCTCCAGCCGCGAGGCTTCGGGGTAGAACTGCATCGCGTTGGTCTCCACGCCCATGATGGTCCCGGCGTGGGCGGCGAGCAGGACGTGCGGGATCTGGGCGAGCATGGGGTTCGTCAGGTCCTGCACCATGAGCGTCATGCCGTGCGCCTTGGCCCAGCAGAGGGAGAGCAACGCGCCGGTCTGCGTCTTGCAGGTCTTGAGCGCCACGCCGGTCCAGCCGAGCTTGCGGCCGAGCGCGACGTGCTCCCAGTCATGCGCGGACTCGTCGAGAAAGAGCGGCTTGCGCGCGCTGACGCTGTGCGTGTCAATGCGGTGCTTCTCCAAGTCGTAGGGAAACGGCTGCTCGACGTAGAGCAACATGCCGTAAATGCGTGGCTGCTCGTCGCGGAGGCGGTCGAGGATTTCGTTCACGTAGGCCGGGTCCTGGACGGTGCAGTTGAAGTCAGCCGTGAGCCACTCGACGCCTTCCTCGATGGCGAGCTGCCCGATCTTCACGGTGCGCGCGTAGTCCCAGGCCGCGTCGGTGCCGCGGAGTTTGAGCTTGAGGCACTTGAGGCCGTCGCGGCGTATCCAGTCGCGCAGCAGCACGGGGTAGCCGTCATTGGGCTCCTTGCCCGTCAGTTCGCTGGCATCAATCGGGTCCACGCCGCCGACGAGGTGCCACGCGCGCAGACGGTCGGGCCGCTTCGTGGTCATAAAGTCCGCCGGGAACTTGTCCGCGAACGACACGTCCGATCCCGTGACCGGGGTGATGAAGTCCGCCAGCGTGCGGCTCATCCAGGGGGAGGTGTAGGTGGAGTAGATGGGGACGCCATGCAGGTTGCCGTAGGCGTCATGCAGGGCGATGTCGAAGAGCGAGCAGCAGACCAGCGCGCCGAGCCAGGGCATGGGTTCGTCCCCCGCCCGGCCGGCGTTGAACTCGTTCAGCAAGTTCGGCAGCTCGTGCTCTTGAAAGTCGTAGCCCACTTCCATGGGATGCCCAAACTCGGTGAAGGCCGCCCAGGCCTTGGCCAGCCGGCGGCAGAACTCCTTCATCGCCTCATGGCGCGCCTCGTAGGTCAAGGAACTGGGCCACACCCAGGTCACCGAGAGCGGTGTTTCGCCCCAGCCCTCGGCCTCGCGGCCCTGCGCGTCGCGCACGGTCACGCGGACCCGCGCGCAGGTGACGTAGCTGACGGTCTCGCCGCCGAACTTGAGCGGCATGCGGGTATGGACGGGGAGGAAATACAGGGTGGCGGACGTGCAGCGGATGTCGGTCGGTTTGCTCACGGGGAAAGCTTAATCCGGCGGCCGAGCCGAATCCCAACCCTTTTTGCGGGGTGCGGGGCGGCGGCACTCCGCGGCGCGCGGCGTTCACGCCGCTTCAACGTCCGCAACGTCAAGGCACTACCTTGCGCCTCGGCGCGACCGAACGCTGAAGCGGCGTAAACGCCGCGCGCCGGAGGCGATGCGCAGGCGCAGGCGCTGGACGAAAAGGCTGGATGAACATTTGACCGGGTCCGGTGCCTCTCCTAGACTCCGCCCCCTTGTTTATGAAGGTTCTGATTTGCGATCCAATCTCGCCGAAGGGTATTGAGCTGTTCAAGCAGCGGCCCGAGTTCCAGGTCACGGTGCTCGACAAGCGGCTCTCCGAAGCGGAGCTGCTGCCGGTCGTCGCCGATGTCGAGGCGATGGTCGTGCGCTCCGAGACGAAGGTGACCAAGAAGGTCCTCGAAGCCGCCACCAAGCTCCGCGTGGTGGGCCGCGCCGGGGTGGGCGTGGACAACGTGGACGTGGAGGCTGCCACGCAGCGCGGCGTGGTGGTGATGAACACCCCCGCCGGCAACACGCTGACCACGGCGGAACTGAGCTTCGCGATGATCCTTAACCTCGCCCGCAAGGTGCCGCAGGCGCACGGATCGATGGTCGCGGGCAAGTGGGACCGCAAGCTGTTCATGGGCGTGGAACTGCACGGCAAGACCTTGGGCGTGCTGGGTGCGGGCCGCATCGGCACGGAGGTCGGCAAGCGCGCGCTGGCCTTTGGCATGAAGGTGCTGGCCTACGATCCATTCCTTACCGAGGGCCGGGCCAAGGCGCTGGGCTTCTCGCTCGCCGCTGACGTGGATGCCATTTATCAAGAGGCGGATTTCATCACCATCCATCTGCCGGTCACGGACCAGACGCGCGGGATGTTGAACACCGCCGCCTTCTCTAAGATGAAGCCGGGCGTGCGCATCGTGAACTGTGCGCGCGGCGAGATCATCGCCGAGAATGACCTGCTGGCAGCGCTCGATTCCAAGAAGGTCGCTGGTGCCGGGCTGGATGTGTTCTGCGTCGAGCCGCTGCCGGCGGATCATCCGCTGCGCAAGCATCCGTCGGTGATCCTCACGCCGCATCTGGGCGCGAGTTCCGAGGAGGCGCAGGAGAAGTGCGGCATCGAAGTGGCCGAGGTCATCACCTCCTACCTGCTCACCGGCGAGGTGCGCAATGCGGTGAATCTGCCGTTCCTCGATGCGCGCACGTTCGAGCAGGTAAAGCCTTACATGGCGCTGGGCGAGGCGCTGGGCAAGCTGCTGGCGCAGGTCGTGCCGCAGCAGGTGGACCGGGCGCACATCACCTACGGCGGCAAGGCGCAGGAACTGCCGAACATTGACCCGATCACCCGCTCCGTGCTGATGGGCTTCCTGGCCCGCGCGGCGGTGAAGGACTTGAACCCGATCAACGTGCGCGGCATCGCCGGCACGCTGGGCATCACGGTGGAGGAGAAGCGTTCAAGCGAGCCGGTCACGTTCAACGAATGGCTGCACGTCCAGCTCTTCAAAGGCGAGGAAAAGGTCGGTTCGGCGGGCGGCACGTTCTTCGGCTCGCCGAACAATCCGCGCATCGTCCGGCTCTTCAGCAACCCGCTGGAGATTCCGCTGCATGGCACGTTCCTCATGTTCAACAACCAGGACCGGGCGGGCATCGTGGGCCACGTCGGCACGCTGCTGGCCAAGCACAATGTCAACATCGCGAACCTGAGCCTGAGCCGCGACCACGCGGGCGGCCACGCGCTCTCGGTCTTCCATGTGGACAGCGAGCCGCCCGTGGAACTGCTCGAAGAACTGCGCCGCGATTCCGTCTTCAGCAATGTCCGAGTGGTGAAATTATGATCCCTGAGGCGTGGTTCGTGGTGCGTGAACGCACTGCAAGCGCGCCGGTTCCGATCATGCACCACGCATCACGCACCACGTCATGAAAGCTATCGCCGCCCTGCTGTTGCTCGCCACCGCCGCCCTGGCCGCCGATCCCAAGGACCCCAAGTCCGTGGTCGCGCCGCCGCTGCCCAAGCCGGTCGTCGCGGCGGACTCCCTGTTTCCGCCCACCGTGCTGGCCAAGGGCACGGGCTTCGAGGTCAACAGCAAGCAGCTCGACGATGCATATCTGAACTTCCGGACCGCCGCCGCCTCGCGCAACCAGGCGCCACCGCCAGAGGAGAAGCGCCTGGAAATCGAGCGGAAGCTGCTGGACCGCTTGATCGTCGTCGAGGTGCTCAAACGCAAAGCCACGGAGGCGGACAAGACCAAGGGCAAAGCGGCGGCGGGCAAGCTGATTGATGAATTCATCAAGCAGGCCGGGTCCATGGACGGCTTCCGGCGGCAGATCCAGGCGATGGGCATGACGGCGGAGGGCTTCTCCGACCAGTTCACCGAGCGCGCCATTGTCGAGGAAGTCGTCAACCGCGAGGTGCGCGACAAGATCACGATCACGCCGCAGCAGGTGCAGAAGTTCTACGACGACAATCCGAAGCGCTTCGAGCAGCCCGAGACGGTGCGGGCCGCGCACATCCTGCTGGCCACGCGCGATCTGGCCACCAACCAGGAGCTGCCGCCGGACAAGCAGAAGGCGCAGCGCGACCTGGCGGAAAGCCTGCTCAAGCGCGTGCGCACCGGGGAGGATTTTGGCAAGCTGGCCAAGGAATTCTCCCAGGACCCCGGCTCCAAGGAGCGCGGCGGGGAATACCTCTTCCCGCGCGGCCAGATGGCGATGGAGTTTGAGACCGCCGCGTTTGGCCTGCGGCCGGGCCAGATCAGCGACGTGGTCACGACCAAGTATGGCTTCCACATCATCAAGACCTTGGAGCACAACCAGCCGAAGAAGGCCGAGTTTGAGAAGGTGAAGGACCGCATCCGCGAAGCCTTGCAGCAGGAGGAAGCGGACAAGCAACTGCCCGCTTTTTTGGAGAAGGTGAAGAAGGAGGCGGGGGTGGAGATTCTTGAGGTCAAATACAGGTGACGTGGGGCGTGGTGCGTGGCGCGTGGTGCGTGACTCCGGCAGGACGCGCTCGGCCTTCACGCACCACGCGCCACGCACCACGCCGCCATGTCCCGTCCCACCGTCCCCATCGCCCTGACCATCGCCGGTTCTGACAGCGGCGGCGGTGCGGGCATCCAGGCGGACCTCAAGACGTTCGCCGCGTTGGGCGTTCACGGGACGAGCGCCATTACCTGCCTCACCGCGCAGAATCCCAAAGGTGTTTCCGCCATCCAGGCCGCGAGGCCGGCGATGGTGCGCGCGCAGATCGAGGCGGTGTTCGCCGAACTGCGTCCGGCGGCGGTAAAGACGGGGATGTTGTTCGACACGGCCATCATTCGCGAAGTCGTGGACTTTTGGAGCCGGCTCAAGGGCACGCGCCCGGCACTGATCGTTGACCCGGTGATGGTGGCCACCAGCGGTGCGCGGCTGCTCAAGCCCGCCGCGCTGCGGGCGATGCAGGAGGAGTTGCTGCCGCTCGCCACGCTCGTCACGCCCAATTTGGACGAGACGGAAATCCTCGTGGCGTCGAAAGTGAAGTCCGTGGAAGACATGCGCGCCGCCGCCCGCACGATTCACCAGCACTGGCACTGCGCCGTGCTGGTCAAGGGCGGGCACCTGCGCGGACTGCGCGAGGCGGTGGATATTTTCTACGACGGGGAGACGGAGTTGATGCTCTCGGTTCCCTTCGTGCGCGGCGTCTCGACGCACGGCACGGGCTGCACTTACTCGGCGGCCATCGCGGCGGGCTGTGCGCGGGGGCACCCGCTGCCGCAGGCGGTGTGGCTGGCCAAGGAGTTCATCACCCGGGCGATTGCCGGGAGCGTCCGCGTGGGGAGGCACTCGGTGCTGAACCCGTTTGCTTGAGCGAGACGTTGCAGTCGGGGTGCCGGGTGCCGGCCGCGACACGGATACCAATTCCCAATGCAAGTCGGCAGCCTGTCGCCGGAGGCCACCCCTCACCCCAACCCTCTCCCCTCCTCCGAGGAAGGGAGAGGGAGCCGGATAGGCGTCGCGCTCCTCATCAACTATTCCACCGATAGTCATCGGGAATTACCATGAATCGTGCGTCGGTGGCTCTGGCCAGCCCGGCGCTCCTGACTTCCCATCACTTAAGCCGGCTGGGAAGCCGGCGCTCCGTCGGCGGCCAGGACCTGGATGAGCGCGCAGTTGTCGAGCGCGCCGAGGCCGGCGGCTTCGGCGGTCCGCAGCAGTTCGCGATGGAGGGTGGTAAACGGGAGGTTGAATTGTTTCGCCCCAGCGGCTTGCAGCATGAGGTCCACGTCCTTGAGATGCTGGGAGAGCCGGGCCTGCGGTGTGAAGTCCTCGCTCACCATCTTTTCTCCCTTGGTGTGCATGACCGCCGAGAAGGCCTTGCTGTCCAGCAGCACCTCCAGCGTGGCACGACGGCTGAAGCCGAGCCGCTCCGCAAAGCACAGGCCTTCAGCGAGCACGGCCCGGTTCAGCCCGAGAACAAGATTGGTGACGAGCTTCATCCGCGCGCCACTACCGCACGGGCCGACGTGCCGGACACGGGGCGTGAGGGTCTGCAACAGGTCCACGGATGCGGCGAAGTCTTCGGCGGTGCCGCCTGCCATCGTGAGCACGTCGTTGCCCGTTGCAACCTGCTCGCTATTGCCGGAGATGGTGGCGTCCAGATAGCGCACGCCATGCGTCGCGAGGCGGGCGTGGATGGCCTCGGCGTGCTCGGGTTCGCCGGTCGTGGTGTCGAGAATGAACTGGTGAGGGCGGAGGGCAGGGCGGGCTTCGGTGAGGACCGCTTCAGTTTCGCGCAAGGTCGGCAGGCTCAGGAGGACGCGGTCGCACGCGGCGAAGACAGCGGTGCTGCTGCGCGTGACGCGGACCCCGAGCCGCCGGGCTCGCTGGCGGCAGGCCGGGGCGACATCGAAGCCAAGGACTTCCCAGCCGGCGGCGAGCAGGCGCTGGGCGAAGGCCTGGCCCATCAAGCCCAGGCCGATGAGGCCGACGTGTTTCCTCGCTGGGGCTGCGCGGTGTTTCATGCGCCGAGTGGAACGGACGTGCGGGAAATTGAACAGCCTGACGTGAGGCGGTTCTGAGTGGGACCCTGTTGGTGGGTCGTGGCGTCCTGCCCAGCATCTATAGTGTAGGAGGGCAGTGGGTGTTTGGCGAGGGCTGGCGCTTGAAATTCCAATTTTCAAGGTGAGTCGGTAGCCTGCCGTCGGACGGCACCCCTCACCCCGACCCTCTCCCCTCCTCCGAGGAAGGGAGAGGGAGCGGACGGTCGTCGCGACCTGCCAGAGGCGCGTGCCACCCCGGGTCAGGTCAGCGTCAGGAGACTGACTTCGGGGCGGCAGTTGAAGCGGACGCCGTGGAGGTTGCCGACACCGCGCGTGGTGAAAATCCAGCGGTCGCGCCAAGGGTTGAGGCCGGCGACGTAGCGGTGGTCGCGGACGGGGGCGAAGGGCGTGCCGAGCCACGGCAGGCGAAGCTGGCCGCCATGGGTGTGGCCGCAGAGGGCGAGGTGCCAGGGATGGCCAGCGAGCTGGTCTTTGCCGTCGGGATTGTGCATCAGCGTGAGGACACTGGTCTTTGCGTCGGGGGCATTGCCGCCAAACGCCTCCGCCGGGCGCTGTTCGTCATTCCAAAAGTCACCGACGCCAACCAGCCGGAGCCTGCGCCCGCGAATGGTGATTTCCTGGGACTGATTCAGCAAGACCTTGGCCCCGCTGGCGGCAAGGCAGTTGCGGACGGCGGTGTGGTCGGAGTGGCCGCGATAGATCGGTCGCGCGGCCCACTTGCCGCCATCGTGATTGCCGAGACAGGCGAAGACGGGTGCGGCGGCGGCCAGCGGCTTCAGCACCTCGGCGTAGTCGGCGAACTGCGTGAAGTGTTTCGTGATGAAGTCCCCCGTGAGGCAGACGACGTCGGGCTTTTCCGCGAGGCCAAGCTGAATGGCGCGGGCGATGAAGTCCAGCGGCACGAAGCCGGACGCGTGGAGGTCAGACAGATGCAGAACGCGAATGGGGCTGCCCGCGTGACCCAGCGGGACGGTGTGGTGGGTGACCTCCAGCAGCTTGGGTTCGACCAGACGGGTGTAGGCCGCGCCCGCCACGCCGCCGGCACCGATGATTCCCGCGCCCAACAGCAGGCGACGGCGGGAGAGCCACGGACGGCGCGTTGGGGTGGTGGTCGGCGGGTTCATGAAGCAAAAGGACGGCCGCGACCTGAAGGTCGCGGCTACGCGGGGACGAGGTGGCGCTTGATGATATTGTAAACCTCGGTGGAGTCGAGCTGGTGCGCGGGCAGGAGATCGTGTCGTTCCGTGATGAGGATGGGCCACTCCGCCGGGTTCTTGGGGCGGCACCCGTGGGAGCCTTTGACCAGCGAGGCATCGAGCGGGACGACATCCATCAACATGCGGAACCCGAGCTTCTTTTTCAGCAGCTTGCCGGCGACCTTGAGCTTGGGCGAGCGGAGCTTGGGGTCGAGGAAGAGTTCCACCGGGTCGTAGCCGGGCTTGCGGTGGATGTCCACGCAGCGGGCGAAGTCGGGCGCGCGCTGGTCGTCGAGCCAGTAGTAGTAGGAGAACCAGGCGTTCTCCTTAGCCACGGCGATGAGGTCGCCGGCGCGCGGGTGGTTGATGCCGGCGGCGGTCTTCTCCTTCTCGGCCAGGACTTCGGCGACGCCGGGGGTGAACTCGACGGCGGAGCGCACCTGGCTGAGGAGCGCCGGGTCGTTGACGTAGATGTGTGCGACCTGATGGTCGGCGACGGCGAAGGCGCGGCTGGCCCCGGCATCGAGCAGTTCGAGGCCGAGTTCCTCCTTCACCGTGAGCCAGCCCTGCTCGCGGAAAATGCGGTTCAAGTGGATGGCCTTGTCCACGGGGCTGATCCCATATTCCGAGAGCAGGACCACCTGCACATTGCGCTTCTGGAAGAAGAGGATCAGCTCACCGACCAGGTCATCAATCAGCAGCAGATCGCGCACGATGTCGGGGTGCTTGGGGCCGAGGCGCTGGAGGTTGTAGTCGAGGTGCGGGAGATAGACGAGGTTCAGCGTGGGCTGGAACTTGCGTTCGATCCACTTGGCGGACTCGGCGATCCAGCGGGAGGCGCAGTCGGGTGCGCCCGCTGGGGATTGGATACCGGCATTCGGCCCCCAGAAGCCGGGGAAGGGGAACTCACCCAGCTCGGCCTTGATCTCCTCACGGATCGAGTAGGGCCACGAGTAAACATCGAAGACCTTGCGGCCATCCGCCGGATACATGGGGCGCGGGGTGATGGACCAGTCGGCGGTGGAATACATGTTATACCACCAGAAGAGCTTGGCGCAGGTGAAGCGGTGGTCGCGCGCGCGCAACTCATCCCAGAGCTTGCGACCGTGGACGAGGCGGTTGGACTGCTTCCAGAACTGCACCTCGGCCAGGTCGCGGTCATACCAGCCGTTGGCGACGATGCCGTGCTGGGCGGGCTTGGTGCCGGTGAGGTAGTTCGACTGGGCGGTGGTGGTGACGGCGGGGAAGGCGGGGTCGAGGTTCACGACCGCGCCGCGCTTGCGGAAGGCGGTGATGCGCGGGGTGCGCTCGCCGAGGAGCGCCTCGGTGAGGCCGACGACGTTGAGGACGGCGGTGCGGTTCATGAAAGTTCAGAGCTCATCGGCATCCGTCAGCACACGATGCAACACCCGCTGGCTCAAGAAGAAGCCAAACTGTGTGCGGGCCGCTTCCAGGATTGGGCGGATGGCCGGCAGGAGACCGCGTTGCTTGGCCTGGAGCAAAACACCGACGGCTCCGGTGAATTGCAAGCCACGCTGCTGCGCCACGAGCCGGGCTTCGCGTTCATCCAGCAGCAGCACGTCAGCCTTGAGTTCAATCGCCAGGGCGATGGCTTCGCTTTCGCCGTAATCCAGCCCTTCGGCGAGCACGCGCACCTTGCTTGCATCGGACACGGAGACGACTTCGACAAAGGCTGGCAGGGTCAGTTGTGTTTTTCCGACCGGCAGCCCGCGCGGCTGGACGAACTCGGCGGCAACGGCAGGCGGCACCACCACGCGTCCGTATAACTCACGCAGCAAATCCGCCCGGCCCACCGCCGCCAACGTCCAGAGTGCGGAGGTGTCGCTGACGACGATCACCGTCCCTCCAGCAGGGCGATGGTTTGCAAGTCTTGCTGGTATTCCTCCATGCCGTAGCTGATGGGGATGCCGTGCTGGGCGAGCAGGCTCCGGAACTCAAACCGGTCCATGCCGCATAACTCCGCCGCCTTGCCGGAACTGATGTGTCCGGCGAGGTGGAGCCCGATAGCGAAGCTCAGCGTGCGCTGTTCTTCGTTCAGCCCCAACCGGTCGGAAAGTTCAACGGCTGCGTTCATGTCGGCAGTATAAGCGCACTGCGTCAGCCCGCAACCGCGACGATCTTGCGCGACCGCGCCGCGTGGCGCTCCTGCAGGCGGTGGATGGACTCGACGACCTTGGGCAGATGCATCTCGTGCACCTCGATGCCCTCGCCGATGGCGCGCAGCAGGGTGATGGTCAGCTCGCCGCCCAAGTGCTCGCGGAATTCGGTGAGGCCGGACAGCACCATCAGGTTGCCCTCCGAGTCCGTGTGCAGCAGCTCGGAGGCAAAGAGGTCGAAGCCGAGCCGCTCCAGCAGCACCAGCACGCGCTCGGTGCTGGCGGCGTCCAGCAGACCGACCTTCTTCGCGTAGAGCACATCCAGCGCGATGCCGATGGCGACGGCCTCGCCGTGGCGGAGCTTGTATTCGGAGAGCTGCTCCAGCTTGTGGGCAGCCCAGTGGCCGAAGTCCAGCGGGCGCGCGCTGCCGAACTCGAAGGGATCGCCGCTGGTGGCGATGTGGTTCAGGTGCAGCTCGGCGCAGCGGTAGATGAGGCGCTGCATGGCGGCGGGCTCGAACGCGGCGAGCGCTTCGGCGTCGCGCTCGATGGCGTTGAAGAACTCGGCATCGCGGATGCACGCGACCTTCACCGCCTCGACGTAGCCGGCGCGCTGGTCGCGGGCCGTGAGCGTGGCCAGGAGCTGGAAGTCATTGATGACGGCGAAGGGCGGGCAGAAGGTGCCGATGAAGTTCTTTTTGCCGAACGCATTGACGCCGTTCTTCACGCCCACGCCGGAATCGTCCTGGCTCAGGGTGGTGGTGGGGATGCGCACATGGCGGATGCCGCGGTGCGCGGTGGCCGCCGCGAGGCCGACCATGTCTAGCAGCGCGCCGCCGCCGACACACAGCAGGTAGGCGTGGCGGTCAATGTGGTAGCGGTCAATCTGCGAGTGGATTTCCGAGACGTGGAAGTAGGAGTTCTTCACGCGCTCGCCGCCCTCGATGACGATGGGGGAGCGGACCAATTCCAGGGCGTCGCCGTGGGTGGTGAAGTAGTCGGCGATGGCGCGTTCGAGGCCGGGCTGGGACTTGGCGAGCGCTTCGTCCACGACGACGAGCGCCTTGCGTCGCGTGAGCCCGCCCCCGCCGACGAGGACGTCGCGGAGGACGGGGTTGGCAGGGTTGAAGATCCCCTGGGTGAAATGCACCTGGTGACGCCAACTGACCTGAATTGTCCGTTCAATGCTTGGCACGGGGTGAATTTGCAATGCGTCGGGGACGAACGCCAGCGGGAATGATGTGGGGGCGGGGCGACATGGGCTATGGAGTGCGGCGAGTTCTCGCCGCTTTCCGCAGGCGACTCGTCGCCGTCGGCGTCCTCCGGAGGCAAGGACGGAAGTGGCGTTCAGGCTGACGCAAGCCCGGTGGTCATGTGCGGATGGAGGTGAACAGCTATTCGACGGCGACAAGTCGCCTGCGGAAAGCGGTGACAAGTCACCGCACTCCAAAACGCGCGCCGAGGGGGAGACATCCTCGGTCATTACGGCGCGGGTTTGGCAGGTGGCTGGTTGGTGGCGGCGAAGGCTTCCAGCCAGGAGACGATCGCTGTGGCATTGCTCGATGGTTCGTCAGCGGCAATTGCACGGGCAACTTCGACGGCAGACTGCCGACGAACAGGAACGCAGACAAAATCCACCCCGTTGGTGACGAGCAGTTGCACCAGATCAAGGCGGTGGAAATTAATCGCCAGCCACAACGGAGTTCCTCCGGCGCTGTTGGTCCCGTTCAATGGAATGCCACGCTCAATGAAAAACTGAACCAGCTTCGCTTCTCCTTCTTGAACGGCTGCGTGCAGCAGCCACGGCCCGAAGCCAGCGTCTTTCGGAGATAGCATCGTGCCTCCCACCCGCAAAGCTGACAGAAAGGTGGGGTTGTTCCGCGTGATGCTGTCAGGAACCACCGAAAAGCGATGCGCATCCTTCACTCGCACCTTCGCCCCGGCTTCCAGCAGCGCCCGCGCCACGTCGATATGATTCCCCACCACCGCATGCACGAGCGGAGTCGAACCCAGCGCTTCCAGTTTCAAAAACTGTTCCTCCCGTTCGCCCTCTGGGGACGTCGGCGAGGGAGCTGGTTTGCCCAGCGCGATCAAAGTCACCTCAAGGAGGCCGCCGGCCGCCGGTTTGGACGCGTTGGTCGAGCCGACGCTGTCAATCCACTCCGGGTGCGCGGCGATTAGGCGGCGCACGGTGGCCTCGTCGCCATCGAACGCGGCCCGGCGGAGGGCGATGGGCGAGTTTCCGCCAGAGTTGCGCAGGATATCCCAGGTGCTTAACGCGAGCAGGCCGACTACCATGATGACGACCAACCATGGGCCACGGTGCGCGGGCTGCGTTTCTGGCTGGGTGGGCGTCATGACGAATAACTAAACCACTAACCGGCACTGACTGGCACTAATCCGAAGGGGAGGGCTTTGAGTTGGAAGTGCATTTGGGTGGTTCTTCGCTGTTTCCAGTGGAACAGGGAGGCGGGCCGGAAAATTCCAAGCTCCAAGTCCCAAGCTCCAAAGAAACTCCAAAGCCCAAATTCCAATCGTTCCTTGTGCCCCCGGCCGGCTCGCTCGCCCTGGTTCGGCCCTTGGCCCAAGGGCTGATCCGGTCCGGCTGACCCGGCCAGTGCGGGCGACGCCTCCAGTTGAAATTTGGTGTTTGGAGTTTCTTTGGAATTTGGCACTTGGGATTTGGAGCTTCTCCCACCCCATGCCACTGAAAACAGCGGAGAACCATTTTGATTCGTGCAGGTCAGTGCGGGTCAGTGGTTTTTGCATCGGGGCGTTGCTCTTCATTTGGTGCTACTTGATCACGGCGCTCCCCGTCTTCGGTCCGGCGATGAAGTAGTGGAGCGTGTTGGTTGCCTCATCTGTGACTTTGAAGAGGTGGCCGGCGGTGGTGAGTTGGGGGAAATGCTCGGCCGGCCGCAGCTTGCGTTGGAAGCGGGCGGTGCCCTCGTTGTCCACCCAGAAGACCAGCACCGGGTCTTTGCGCGCGTTCTGGAGGAACAACTCGCTCCGCCCGCCTTGCTGTTCCGAACGCCAGTTGGCGCGTTCGTCGGGTGCGTGCGGCGCAAGGGCGAGGGCGTTGGTCGGAGCCATGGTGACTTCGCCACGCCGGAACTTCTCCTGCCACTCGATCAGTTCCTTGGGCCAGACGAACTTTCCGGCCTTGCCTGCGTCATAGGCAGCGAAGTGGGGCGAGGCCGGCTGGCGGGCGGCAGGCCGGGCGTAGCGCCACTCGCGGTCGCCAAAGACCTCCTCGCAGAGCCTCGCCAGGCCGGGGTCGTATTCCTTCAACTGTGGTCGGGTGTGGACGTGGTTGTGGTCGTGGTCGTTGACGCGGTTGGTGTCGAACCACGACTGCACGCCCTCGGCGAAATACTCGGACGGGTTGGTGCCCGCGTATTTGTTCTTCCAGAGGCCGGCCTTGGTCGCGGCGTCGAAGGCGGCCTGGAGGCGGGTTTGAAACGTCGGATCAAGGGAGTTGACCCCCATCTGATGCGCGGCGTGGGCGAACTCATGGATGAGGATGTTCTCCGCCGCATACGGGTCGCCCGGCAGGCACAGCAGGTTCTCCTCGCCACAACTCACCGCCGGGCGGGCGCGTGTCGCGCCGAGGCCGCGGGCGCGTTTGTCCCAGTAGAGCTTGGGCGAGAGATCGCTGTGCTCCGGGATGTCTGTGGTGAACTCGTTTGCGGCCATGATGGCGAAGCGCACCTTGTTCTTTGCCATGGCCGCCAGAATCTCCGGGCGGTGGCCGATCATCTGCAGGATGAGGAACTTCGCCTCCAGCAGGGCGACGTCATTCACCTTGGCGGAGCCAACCACGGGCAGGCCGCCGGCGCTGACGAACTTTTGGTGGTGGGCCGCGAGTTGAAACTCCGCGCGCACCGCTTCGGGCACGGGGGTGACGGGGCCTGGCTCCGCACTCGCGAGCGGGGAGAAGCCGGGCAACGTGACGACCAGCAGGCATCGCACAGCGGGGGCCAACCACCGGCGCAGGGACAGGGCGGGATTGTTCATAGGGACGGGCCAATGGTGCCACGGCCGGCGGACGGCTGCCAATGGGGAGAAAAAAAGAGTTGCCGCCGCCGCGCCGGTTTTGCTAGCAACCACCCTGTTTTCCGACCAATTCAGGTTGTCAAACATACAAAAGAAAATCCAAGGAGTTAAATGAAAGCCCTGCTCAAGCCGTTGCTCGTCGCCACCCTCGCTGCCGCCGTATTGCTCGGCGGTGCCGCCACCTCGTCCGCGCAGGACAAGAAGGACGAAAAGAAGGCCGCCGAGAAGGCGCCGGAGAAGGGCGGGGACAAGGCCAAGGGGGGCGGGTTCACCGGCAAGGCCGTGGCCGTGGACAAGACGGCCAAGACCGTCAAGCTTTCGGGCGAAAAGGGCCGCACCCTGCAAATCACCTCGACCACCAAGATCACCAAGGACGGCAAGCCGGCCATCCTGGATGACCTGAAAGATGGCGACGAAGTGTCCGGCGGATACAAGGCCGCGGCGGACGGCAAGCTGGAAGCCACCGTGCTCAACATCGGCAAGCTGCCGGTGAAGAAAAAGGAAGAGAAGAAGGACGAGAAGAAAGAGGAGAAGAAGTAGGTTTCTTGCCACCAGTTTCAGGGCAGGCTGACAACAGCCTGCCCTTTTTGTTTCCGGCATCGGTTCCGACCGTCGTGCCCCGGCCGAGCGTGTGAGCGGGCACCTGTAGTGGGAATTTCTGGACTTGGCCGGGGTGGTGGGCTACCCGTGTGCGGTAGATATTGAACTGGCCAGTCGCTTCGCAGGGCGTTCTGGCAAACGAGTCTCCTGCGAGCACACCCATCAGGTTATGGCACAAGTTCTCATTGCGGACGACGAAGAGGGGTTGAGTTCCTTGATGCAACGGATGATGACCACGGCGGGTCATGACGTGCGGGTGGCGCTGGATGGGAACGAGGCGCTCGCGCAACTCAAGGTCGCCCCTGCGGAGGTGGCCATCGTGGACTTGTTCATGCCGGGCAAGGACGGCATCGAGACCATCCAGGAAATCCGGCGGCGGCATCCCACCACCAAGATCATTGCGATCTCCGGCGGTTCGCCCATGACGGGTGCGTCGGTGCTGGCGGTGGCCGGAAAGCTTGGCGCGCACATGACCATGAGCAAGCCCTTCACCGGCGACGAGATTCTGAGGGCGGTCAAGAACGTGCTGGGGAACTAGGCCGGCACGGGCGCAAATCAGGTTTTGGGTTGCTCTCATTAGCACCCGGCTTCAGCCGGGTGTTGGGGCAACCGCACGATGGCCAGCCGTTTCAACGGCTGGTGCCAGCCGCACCAACCGCCTGCTGGGGCAAACCGTTGAAACGGTTCGCCCTTGCACCACCCGCTTTCACCTGAAGCCGGGTGCTAATGAGATTTGGCGGTGGGCTTAAAACCTGGTCTGCGCCCGGCCGGCACCGTGCGGTCGTGCTGTGCCGCTTTGGCACAGGCTTGGAAACTCTTTACCCACCTGTCACAGCGAGCGCTGGCACCAGAGCGGCCAAATTGCGCGTTTTCCGCCGTGTTTCAGGGGTTTCGGAGGTTTTCCACAGGTGGCACGGAGACTGTTAATCAGGGAGGTGCTGGCACTTCGCGGCGAACCAAGCGCGCGGAGTTGATGAGCCAGCATGGTGAGGCCGGGCCTTGGCGTGGCCGGTTCACCACACGAACAACGCCGCAATGACAACCAAGCACTATGACTACACTGACTCGTTGGAATCCGTTCAAGGAAATGGATGAGATGCAGGGCCGCCTGTCCTCGCTCCTGGGGCTGGCACCGACGCGCCTGCACGGCGGCAAGGAGGAAAACCTCACGGTCGCTCAGTGGGCGCCCCTCGTGGACATCACCGAAGATGAGCGCGAATACCTCATCAAGGCCGAACTGCCCGAGGTGAAGAAGGAAGACGTGAAGGTCACGGTGGAGCACGGCACCCTCAACCTCGCCGGCACCCGCACGCTGGAGAAGGAGGAGAACGGCCGCCACTATCACCGCATCGAGCGCAGCTACGGCAGCTTCCTGCGCAGCTTCGTCCTGCCGGATGACGCCGACCCGCAGAAGGTGAACGCGGAATTCAAGGACGGCGTGCTGCGCGTGCGTTTGCAGAAGCTCGAGAAGGCGCTGCCCAAGAGCGTGGAGATCAAGGTGGCGTAAGGGCCATCGGGAACGACCGCGCGAGCGGCCGGGCTACTTCGCCGGGGCGGGTTTCACCCCCGCCTCGGCAAGTTCCCGGGCGAGGCGGTCGGCCTCGGCGGTCTTGCCCTGATCGCGGTAGATGCGTTCGAGTGCGGCCATCGTCTTCAAGAACTCGGGGTGCTTCTCGCTGGCGGCTTTGGCGATTACCGCCTGGCTGCGGAGGAGCAGGGGCTCGGAGGCGGAGTATTTCTTCACGTCGGCGTAGTGCATGGCGAATGACAGCAGCGGGCCGGTGAGGAGGAAGCTCTCCTTGCCCTCCACATCCTCGATGAGCTTCACGAGCTTTTTGTAGGCCTCTTCGGCCTCCTTGTATTTCTTTCCGGCATGCAGGGACTGGGCCTGTTCGAGCCGGATCTGCATCACGCGCCGGTAGTTGGGGACAAAAACGTTGTCCTGAACTTCATTGGGGCCGCTGAAAGTTGTCTTGATGTTCAAGGTGCCTAGAATTCTCAGCGCGGCAACGTAGAGCTTGTCCGCCTCGTCGTAGCGGCCAGCCAGGAAATAGTTCCGGGCCAGTGCGGCCTGACAGGTGGCGACCACCGGGTGGTAGGAGCCGGCCTTCCACTTGGCGATGTGTTCGGCCCGCTTCAGGTGGGTCTCTGCTTCGGTGAATTTTCGTTGCTCGCTCAGGTTGCCCCCAAGAACAAAGGCGCATTCCGCCACGTTGATGTCGTTGGCACCCAGCTTCGCCTCGCGCAAGGCGAGGGCACGCCGCAGGGGCGGCTCGGCATCGGCGAACTGCTTGTCCGCCCGGTGGATGCTGGCGACCAGGAACAACGTCTCGATCAGTCGCTGATCGGCCTCGCCGAACTGCTCGGCCACGGCGAGCGCCAGGCTGGCGAACTGCTTGGCCTCCGCGAAACGGCGCGCCTCGGCGGACTTCCAGGCGTCGTCGCAATAGGTCTTCCAAAGCTTGGCATCCGCCGCGTGCAGGTGGGCGGCGAGCGTCAGCAGCAGGGCGCAGGTGATCCCGATGGTCTTTCCAAGGCTGTTCATGTGCGTGTCTCCGGCAAGGTTCCCCAAATCCGGGCAAGGTCGTAGCAAACCGGTGGCGGGCAGGCAAGCCACCCTTATTGCGCTGGCCGGTGGGGGGCGCATCTGGACACAGCCCCCGCACGACGGCGAAGCGCGGCCCGCTGGGCCGCAGCGGCTGGCAGCAGGGAAAGGCTTGGGAAGCTCCGCAGCCCGTTCTGCAGGGTGGCCGCTGCGGCCCGGAGGGCCGCGCTCCGGGGGCAGTGCGCGGATGCGCCCGCCGGTGGGGGCAGGTGCGCACTGCCCTGGGCTCGCCTCGCCGGGCAAGCGAGGACGCTTGCGGCACGGCCGGCCGGAGGCCGGCGCTACGTGACGCAGTGTGCGTCCGCCAGTGGGTGGCTGCACAACAAGGTTCACTTTCTACCGCCCTTGCGGTTAGTCTCTCCCCGTGAGTTCACTGCGCATCCGGCTGTTTCAGAAGACGGACTTCGTGTTCGCCGACTCGTTGCGTGAACTCGTGGGCTGGAACCAAACCAAGGACGACTGGCTGCGGTTCCTCAACCACCAGCCGGACGGGTGCTTCATTGCCGAGTGGGACGGTGTGCCAGCGGGCACGGCGACGACGACGATCTACGAGGACAAGGTGGCGTGGATCGGGATGGTGTTGGTCCACCCGGATTTTCAGCGGCGCGGCATCGGGCGGGCGCTGCTGGAGCACTGCATCACGTTCCTGAAGCCACGGGTGGCCTGCATCAAGCTCGACGCGACGCCGCTGGGCAAAACGCTTTACGACACGCTGGGGTTCAAGGATGAGTGGACGCTCCAACGGTGGCAGACCAACGCGATGCTGGCACCCGTATCTCCGACGAAGTTTCGCGTCCGCCGCTGGCAGGCGGTGGACGAAGCAGCGATTCAGGCGCTCGATGCCGACGCTTTCGGAGTCCCACGCTGGCCGATGGTGCGGCGCATGACCTGGCAAGTTTCGCGACCGCTGGTCCACCTGACGCCGAAGCGGCGCATCAATGCCTTCGGCATCGTCCGCAAGGGCGCGCGGGCGCATTACCTCGGTCCGGTCGTCGCTGAGTCCATCGCGGCCGCCGGCCCCTTGATCAAGAGTTTCCTCGCCGCGCTGCCGGACAAACGCATCTTCTGGGACATCCCCGACGCGAACACCGGCGCGGTGGAACTGGCCCAGCGCCTCGGTTTCCAGCCTCAGCGCCCGCTCATCCGCATGTTTCTCGGCGAAAACAAATGGCCGGGCGACCCGCAGAAGATTTTTGCCCTGGCCGGACCGGAAATTGGGTGAACCACGAATGGACACGAATTCACACGAATGAGAACCCCGCAACGAAGTCCCATGCTTCCTATTCGTGTTCATTCGTGTCCATTCGTGGTTCGTCTCTAACTCATGTCCCACCATGACGTGCTCCTTCTTGGCACCGGGCACAACGCGCTCGTGCTGCAAGGCTACCTCGCGCGCTGCGGTCTGCGCACGATGGCCCTCGACCGCGCACCGGAGCCGGGCGGCGGCCTGCGCACGATGGCGAACCCGAACTTGCCGGGCTTCACGCATCACCCGCACTCGTTCTTTCACCGCGCCATCACGCGGATGCCGTGGTTCCGCGATCTCGAACTTGCGCGCCACGGCGTGCGCTATCTGGAACCGGAGCTGAACGTGGCCATGCTGCTGCGCGATGGCCGCGCGCTGGAGTGGTGGACGGACTTTGAGCGCACCGCTGCGTCATTCGCCGAGTTTTCGCGCAAGGACGCGGACGCCCTGCGCCGCTGGACGGAGGAGTTCCGGCCCATCGTCGAGCAGATCTTGATTCCTGAGGCACAGTCACCGCCGCTGGAGCCGGCGCGCCGTCGGGAATTGCTGTCTCGGTCGAAGCTAGGCCGCCGGCTGATCGAAGTCTCCGCGCTCTCGCCATTGGAGTTCGTTACGCAGAACTTTGAGCACGACGCCATTCGCGCGGGCCTGCTGTTCTTCAACGGGCTGCGCGAAGTGGACCTGCGGCAGCCGGGTTTTGGCCACGCCATCCCCGCGCTGCTCGCCTCGCCCGCGAAGGCGCAGATGTGCGTGGGCGGCTCGGGCAGCCTCGCGCGCGGCCTCGTCGCGGACATCGCCGAGCAGGGCGGCGAAATCCGCTGTGGTGTGGAACTGAAGCAAATCCTCGTCCGCAATGGTCGCGCGGCGGGCGTGGAGCTGAGCACGGGCGAGCAACTCACCGCTGACTTCATCGCGTCCGGCCTGAACCCGCAGCAGACCTTTCTCGACCTGCTTCCGCCCGACGACGTGCCCGCCGAGGTCCGCGCCCGTGCCGCCGGCTTTCAATACAACCTGCTCGCCCCGCTCTTCGCGTTGAATGTTGCCTTGCGCGAACCGCCGCGCTGGGCCGCCGCCGCGCGGCGACCGGAGCTGGACCGCGCCTTCATGTTCATCGTTGGCTTGGAGCGGTTCGGGCAGTTCCACGACATCGTCGCGGCGCACGAGCGGGGTGAGATTCCCGCACCCGTCGCGTGGGGCGCGTGCCCGACGCTCTTTGATCCCTCGCAAGCACCGCCCGGCCAGCACGTCGCCTTCCTGTGGGAGAAGCTGCCTTACGCCCTGCGCGGCGATGCGCGCAACTGGGACGCCGCGCAGGCTGCGCACGGTCGCGACCTGCTCGCGACGTGGACCGAGTTCGCGCCGAACCTTGCGGGCAGCGTGCTCGATTCCTTCACGCGCTCGGCCCTCGACACCGAGCGCACGCTGCCGAACATGACCAGCGGCGATTTGCTGGTCGGCTCCTTCGCGAACGGGCAGGTGGGGTGGAACCGTCCGTTCCCCGGTGCGGGCACCTACCGCACGCCGCTGCCCGGCCTCTACCTATGCGGCGGCTCGACGCATCCGGGAGGCAACGTCACCGGCCTCTGCGGCTACAACGCCGCGCGAGTGCTGGTGGCGGACGCGGGGAGGAAGGTGTGGTGGAACCCGCCGGATGCGGAGGCGGCATTGGCCAATTTGGACGATGCCAACGGGTAGCTCGACATTCCAATGTCGAGAATGCGGGCGCGGCAGTCTTCGGCACTCGACATTGGAATGTCGAGCTACGCGCGCAGACCGCTCCGCGGGAATCAAAAGCGGCGTCGCCGCTACGCTCTGCCGCCGCAGTCCAAGACGCGCTGGTTACTTCTTCCCCACCAACTCCAGGACCGCCGCCGTCATGGCGGTCACGCCGGTCTTGAGCGTCGGTTCGGGGACGGGGGCGAACTTGCTGGAGTGGAGCGAGGGGAGGGTCTTGCCGGTCTTGATGCTCTCGGTGACGGATTCCTTGGTGATGGTGCCGAGCCAAAAGATGCAGATGGGGATCTTGGCCTCGGTGCGACCGTAGAGGCCGAAGTCTTCCGCGCCCATCACGGCGGGCTTGGGCGTGATGTTCCCGTCGCCGATCCAGCGGCCGATGGCGCCCATCATGCGCTTGGTGAGTGCGGGGTCGTTGTAGGTGGACTTCGCGCCTTCCTGAGCGATCTCAATGGTGGGCAGGAGCTTTTCCGGGATGCCGGCGGCGAGGGCCTGGCCGTGGACAATGCGCTTGAGCGCGGCGAGGGAGGCGTCCCGCACCGAGTCCGAGTAGCTGCGGAGCGTGAGTTGGAGGCGGACTTCGTCGGGGATGATGTTGTGCTTGGTGCCGCCGTGGATGGAGCCGACGGTGACGACAGCGGGATCGGTGGGCGAAGTCTCGCGGCTCACGATGGTCTGGAGCGCGAGGATGATCTGGGCGGAGAGAACGATGGGATCCTTGGTCATGTGCGGCCAGGCGCCGTGGCCGCTCACGCCGCGCACGACGATGTTCACGCTGTCGGAGTTCGCGAGCGCGTAGCCTTCCGTGTGGCCGACCATGCCGGCGGGCAGATCGCTCGCGGCGTGCAGGGCCAGGCAGAAGTTGGGCTGGGGAAAGCGCTTGAACAAGCCGTCGGCGAGCATGGCCATCGCGCCGCCGCCGCGCTCTTCGGCCGGCTGGCCAATGAAGACCAGCGTGCCGCTCCACCTGTCGCGCATCGTGGCCAGCACACGGGCGGTGCCGATGAAGGAGGTCATGTGGATGTCATGCGCGCAGGCGTGCATGGTGGGCACATCGTTGCCCTTGTCGTCCTTCGTGCGGGTCTTGCTGGCGTAGGGCAGGGCGGTCTCTTCCAGCACGGGCAGGCCGTCGAGATCGGTGCGGACGAGGACCGTGGGGCCGGGACCGTTCTTGAGCACGCCGACCACGCCATGGCCGCCGACCTTGGCCGTCACGTCGAAGCCGGCCTGCTTTAGTTCGTCCGCGATGCGGGCGGCGGTCTTGACCTCCTGGAAGGAGATTTCCGGGTTGGCGTGCAGGTGTTTGTAGAGGTCCAGCAGGCGGGGGTATTCCGCGTCCACTTTGGCCCGGATGGCGGGCGGGACTTCAGCGGCGGGCAGGGGCGAGGCGACGCAGCAGAGCGCAGCGAGGAGGGCGGGGAGAAGTTTCATGATTGGGCGAATTGAGCGGAGCGTAGGAAAGGCGCGGCGGGAGTGCAAGCGGCGGGGTGACGGAGCGCCGCTCTCGGGCGTATCTCGACACTGCCCCCGGGGCGCGGGTCTGCGACCCGCAGCGGCCACCCTCGGCTGATGCCATTCGTGTAGGCCAGCGGGACGGACGTTCGAACGTTGCTGCGGGTCACAGACCCGCGCTCCATCGGCTGTCGGGGGCAGTGTCGAGATGCGCCCGCCGCTCTCCGAGCCGGCGTGCTGCGGGAGGAGTTTCGGCAGAATTTTCAAACAATGCCGTGGCTGATCAGCAAGTGGGTGGCCGCTCTCCCTCACCCCGCCGTCGGCCACCCGGAGACCGCGAAACCTCGGCGGCGCGTTGAGGACACCGCGCCCTACCACGACTTCAGGGTTCGCGCCGGGTCGGAGACCGGCGCTCCGTCAAGCCGCCTCGACCACGGCCTCGTGCCCGCTGCTGCCGACGATGCGGAGCTTGCCGCCGCGTTCGATCAGGTCGCCGCGGGTGACGACATCGAGAATCTCATCGCCGAACTGCGCCTTGCCGGCGGGCCGGAGCGTGGAGAGGGCGACGCCCGTCTGGCCGAGACGCTGCTCCTGCGTGGTCGCGAGCGCCGCCTGTGTCTTCGTGCCGCTCGCGCCGTGGGAGACCAGGGCGTGATAGACGTTCGTCTTGGGCAGCACCTTGCTGAGCAGGTAGATCACCGCGAACGAGCCAACAATGGCGAGGGAAAGATCATTCAGCGGGAGCCGCAACTGTGGCATGGTCGGCAGGCCGGGCATGCCGGGATAGATGTCCACCATGGCCATCACGAGGGCCACGACGATCATGCCAAAGCCAGCCAGACCCAGCACGAGCGTTCCGGGAAAGAAGAACAGCTCCAGCACCACGAGCGCGATGCCCACGATGAACACCGCCACCCACTCCAGTCCGGTCAGCCCGGCGACGTAGCCGCCAAAGAAGTAGATGGCGAACGCGCAGATGCCGATGATGCCGGGCAGTCCGAAGCCCGGCGTCTTGAACTCGATGTAAATGCCCGCGATGCCAATGATGAGGAGCAGGGGGCTGATGCTGTTGATCCAGGAGGCGAGCTGCTCCGCGCCGCTGGGCTCGATGCGTTTCAACACGGCCTGCTCGAGCTTCAGCTTCTTGAGCAGCGCGTCGAGGTTCTCCACCGTGCCCGCGGAGAGGAGCGGCTTGGCGGGAGTCCCGTATTCGCGCGCGGCCTCCTGATCGGTGAGCGTGAGGATCTGTCCCTTCTCGTTGATCACCTTGTCATCAATCTTGAGTTCCTTGGTCTTCTTCACCATCGCGTCGGCGACCTCGGGGTTGTGCCCGTTCTTCTCGGCGTTGGCCCGCACGAGCGCGCTGATGGCCGAGGACGCCTTGAGTTCCACGGTGCCGCCGATCTCCTGCGTGCCGCCGCCCGGTGCGGCCGCCACCACGGCGGCCGCGCCGATGACGCTCTGCGGGGCCATGTAAATCTTCTGCGTGGCGAAGGAGATGAACGCGCCGGCGCTCCACGCCTTCTTGTTCACATACGTCACCGTCTGGCCGGGGAACTTGTTGATGATGCCGATGATCTCCTCCGTCACGTCCACGCGGCCGCCGTGGGTGTCCATGTCGAGGACGAGCACATCGGCCTTGGCTTCCATGGCTTCCTTCACTCCGCGCCGGACGACATAGACCAGGGGCGGCATGATGTCCTCGCGGATGGGGAGGACGTAAACTTTCTTGGGGCCGGCTGCGGGAAGGACCTCGGCTGCCCGCAGGCCGTCGGGTGCGGCCAGCCCGGTCAAAAGCACCGCCAGGAGGATCAGCCACTTTGTCATGTCCGAAGCGTATCGCAGACACCCGGACGCTGCAAGCCGGGGCGGAGCCTTCCCTTCCTGCTGGGGGGCATCCGCGGCCCGGGGCAAGCGAGGACGCTTGCGGCACGGCCGGCCGGAGGCCGGCGCTACGTAGCGCCCGCGTCCCGCGGGCCGTGTCGCCGGCGTCCGCGCCGGCTCGGCTTCGGGGGCAGGGTCGAGATGCGCCCTGCCTGCTCGTGATCCCAATCATGAGCTTACGCTTCGGTCCGTGGGCGGAGCAGGATCAGGATCGGGATTAGGAGCAGGAGTCCGAGCCGCGCACTCTCCGCTTGCCAACGCACTGGGCGTCCGCTTGAGTCTCGCCCGCAGCGCGCCCAATGCAATCTCCTGACCATCCCAAACATTACTGCGGCGTCTTTGGCATCTACGGCCATCCGAACGCCGCCGAGCTGGCCTACTACGGACTCTATGCGCTCCAGCACCGTGGACAGGAGAGCGCGGGGATCGTGGCCTGTGACGGGCGGCAGTTCCGCGAGCAGAAGGGCATGGGGCTGGTGCCGCAGATTTTTGACGGGGCGGACCTGCACAAGCTCGTCGGCACCATGGCGGTCGGGCACACACGCTACTCGACCACCGGCTCCTCCCACATCCGCAACGCGCAGCCGCTGACGGTGGACTGCGCGCGCGGACAGATCGCCGTGGCCCACAACGGCAACCTGACCAATGCGGCCCAGCTCCGCGAGGAACTCGAGGCCCAAGGGTCCATCTTCCAGACTTCGGTGGACAGCGAGATCATCCTCCACCTGCTCGCACAGCCCAGCGATCCGCGCGGGGAAAGCGCGATCATCAACACCGTCCGCCGCATCGAAGGCGCGTTCTCCCTGGTCATCATGACCGAGCATGAACTCATCGGCGTGCGGGACCCGCATGGCTTCCGGCCCCTGTCCATCGGCAAGGTGGGCGATGCCTGGGTGCTCTCCAGCGAGACGTGCGCGTTTGACCTGATCCACGCGAAGTTCGTCCGGGACGTGGAGCCCGGCGAGGTGGTCATCATCAACAAGGACGGGCTGAAGAGCGTGCAGGCCTTCCCGGCCCACGAGCGGCGGGCCTTCTGCATCTTCGAATACGTCTATTTTGCGCGGCCGGACAGCAACCTGAACGGACGCAACGTCTATCGCACGCGCGTCGAGATGGGCCGGCAGCTTGCGCGCGAGCATCCCATCGAGGCGGATCTGGTCATCCCCGTGCCGGACAGCGGCAACTCGGCCGCGCTGGGCTACTCGTTGCAGTCCGGCATCCCCTACGAGATGGCGTTCGTCCGCAACCACTACGTCGGGCGCAGCTTCCTCCAGCCGTCGCAGCTCATCCGGGACTTCGCGGTGCGCGTGAAGCTCAACCTCATCGGCGACCTCGTGCGCGGCCAGCGGGTCATCATCGTGGATGACTCAATCGTGCGCGGCACCACCTGCAAGACGCGCGTGAACAGCCTCAAGGAGGCCGGGGCGAAGGAAGTGCATGTGCTCGTCTCCTGCCCGCCGCACATGAACCCGTGCGTGTATGGCATTGATTTTCCGGACCGGAACAAGCTGATGGCGGCAAACCATTCGCTCGACGAGATCCGCCAGTATCTCAACGCCGACTCGCTGCACTACCTCTCGCAGGACGGCATGGTGAAGGCCACGGGCCTGCCGCGCGAAGGCTTCTGCATGGCCTGCTACGACGGCGACTACCCGGTGGACTACGATCCCCGGCTGGAAAAGAACATCATGGAGCGCCGCCGCGCCCGGGTGGAGAGCCTGGGTGAATCGCTGGTGAAGGAAGAGCGGCAGCCGCGGCTGCTGTAGGCGGCGGTCGCCGGGGTGCCTCCGACAGTGGGAATTTCCAAGGGTGGCTCAAGAGCGTGCGTCGCCCTGATGGCAAAGTGAACTCGACACGCCAACCATAGCACGCCTGGTGCCATGAAAAAAACGCTGGCGCAGCTTCTCGGCTACGAACCCTCCTCAAATCGGAGCAAAGCTCACCTACATCAAACTCAACACCTTCTCCTTCGCACCGCTGCTTCGGAGAACGGGCAAACGCCTTGCCCGCCCCGGCCTTCGGCAGGTTCTGAGTTCCGAGTTGAAAATGGGAGACTCTTTCACTCTCGACGTCCGGTTCGCATTTGGTGAAGGATGCGACTGCCCCAGCTATGCCCCCCCCGCTTTATGATACCAACTACGAGAATAGTTTGGTAAAACGAACGCGCCCCTGACTTCACGGCCGTTCTCCCTCACCCCGGCCCTCTCCCGCTGGGAGAGGGGGCCACGTAGCCCGGTGCGGTTAGCAGCGGTGCATCGCTTGGACACGTTGCGGCCGAGGATTCTCCCTCGCCCAGCGGGAGAGGGCCGGGGTGAGGGAGAACGCGTTCAATCGCCCACCGCAAGGATTCGACCAGTGTATTCCCGTAATTGGTATGAGTCCGCCCGCACCGCAGGTCAATGGCTCCGTAGGAGACGACGTGAGGAGTCTCAAACTTAATGCGGAATGCGGTATCGCAGTCAGAGAACTGCGGAAAGGCACCGATGCGTGACGCGAATTGCGCTAATTGTCGCGAATGCGGAAAGATTGAAATTCGTGGGCATTCGCGGAATTCGCGTCAAACGTTTCCTGGCTTGTCCGTCCGTCAGTCAGAGACTCGCCGCCGCGTCTCCTGCCATCGGGGGCGTTCGGTTTCTGTGTCCGGCGTTGCTGGGCAGGGCTGGGGTCGTTATCCTCAGAGCATGAAGATTCCCTCCGGATTGCTTTCCAGTCTGTTGCTCGCACTGCTATTCGCGCCGTCCGCCGGGGCGGCGGAGTCGCCGTTTGCCAAGGGGCGGTGGGTGGACCTGACGCATGAGTTTTCGTTCGAGACGCTTTACTGGCCTACGGCGGAGGGGTTTGCGCTGGAGTCGGAGTTCAAGGGGGTGACGCCGGGCGGCTACTTCTACGCGGCGAACCGCTATCGGGCGTCGGAGCATGGGGGCACGCATCTGGATTCGCCGATTCACTTTGCGCGGGATCGCAAGACGGTGGAGCAGCTTCCGCTGGATCAGCTCACGGGGATGGCGGTGGTGGTGGATGTGTCGGCGAAGGCGTTGAAGGACGCGGATTATCAGGTCACGGCGGCGGACTTGCAGGGGTGGGAGGCGGTGCATGGAAAGATTCCGGCCGGGGCGATCCTGCTGCTGAACACGGGGTTCGCGCGGCACTGGCCGGATGCGCAGAAGTATCTGGGCACGGCGGAGAAGGGGCCGGCGGCGGTGGCGAAGCTGCACTTCCCCGGGCTGCACCCGGAGGCGGCGCGCTGGCTGACGAGGGAGCGCAGCATCAAGGCGATCGGCCTGGACACGGCGAGCATTGACTACGGGCAGTCGAAGCTGTTCGAGAGCCATCGGATTTTGTTTGAGAAGAACATCCCGGCGTTTGAGAACGTGGCGGGGCTGGGGCAGTTGCCGGCGACGGGCGCGTATGTGGTGGCGCTGCCGATGAAGATCAAGGGCGGGACGGGTGCGCCGCTGCGGATTGTGGCGTGGCTGGGGAATTGAAAACCACGGATTCACACGGATGGGGAGAGTTGACGCGAAGGGGCGCAGAGAAGGCAGGGGCGACTGACGGGGGTGGCACTGGAACCATGAGTGCCCGGACTCCCTCGCCCGGCGAGGCGGGAGCGGGGAGGAGGGCCTTCGACGCGTGGGCCATGCGAACACCCCTCACCCCGGCCCTCTCCCCTCATCCGATGAAGGGAGAGGGAGATGGGAGCGCGGGCGGATCGTGCGGGCGCGTCGGTGTTCGCAAGTTTTGTGGTGTCCGGACGTTGAAGCGACGTGAACGTCGCGGTCC
>CAZCBE010000040.1:0-3016 GCA_964496695.1 uncultured Klebsiella sp. | reverse complement strand
CCATGCGAACACCCCTCACCCCGGCCCTCTCCCCTCATCCGATGAAGGGAGAGGGGGAAGGGAGCGCGCGGCCAGAACGAGCGGGCGTTGTGATGATCGCAAGCTTTGCCATGGCCGGACGGTGAAGCGACGTGAACGTCGCGGTCCGCCGGTGCGGTGGCGTCGAGTGTATTTTGTGATTTCCAATTTCTGCTTCGGTGTTCGCGTCAGAGGTGGAGCACACCTATGAAAGCTTCACGATTTGATACGGGTTCCGAATGTAAGTCGGGAGCCTGCCATCGGAGGCCACCCCTCACCCCCACCCTCTCCCCTCCTCCGAGGAAGGGAGAGGGAGCTGACGTGTGTCGCGGTCCCACGACAACCGTCCCGCCGAAAGTTTTTGGGAATTGGAATGGGCTGGTGCTGCTCGTGGCGGCGACTTTGGCGTTCAGTGCATCCTGGGCTGTTTCCGCGCCGCTCGAACTGCCGCTGAACACCTGGGTGAAGCTGTCGCCGCTGACGAACACGCCGCCGTCGCCGCGGCTGGGGTATGAGGGGGCGTGCGTGTGGGATGCGAAGCATCAGGTGATGATCCGCTACGGCGGGCATAACCAGGGCGGGGGAGGGGAGCAGCATTCGGAGATGTGGACGTTCGACCCGCGCACGGCGAAGTGGACGCTCAAGGAGCCGAATGTCCAGCCGCCGGGGATTTGCTGCGGGCAGCAGAATGTGTTCGATCCATTGCAGGGCCGCTATCTGCGTTTCCCATCGTTCAGCGGGAGCCATGGCTGGCAGTGGTGGCGGGAGATTTATCTGAACGACTCGTCGGTCTGGAGCTACGACCTGGCGGAGAACAAGTGGCGCAATCTCCGCCCGATCCCCACGGCGAGCCCGAAGCCATTGCGCTGCGCGGCGTGGGATTCGGCGGCGAACGCCGTCGTGCTCTTTGGCGGCGAGACGAGCAGCGAGGGGACGCTGGTGTATGACGCGCATGCGAACGCGTGGACGCACAAGAAGCCGTCGCCCCAGCCGGAATTCCGCAGCGGCGGGAACATGGCTTATGACGCGGCGCGCAAGCTGCACATCCTGTTCGGTGCGCAGATGAACAACGACCCGCACACGTGGGCCTACAGCCTTGCGGAGAACCGATGGACGAGCCTCAAGCCTGCGTTGCTGCCGCCCACGGACAAGAACGATGCGGTGCTGACTTACGATTCCGTGAACCAGGTCGTCATCGCCGTGGTGAAGGTGAGCGAGGGCAAGGAGGACAATGCGAAGTCGCGGCTGGAGACGTGGGCGTTCGATGCCGGGGCGAACCAATGGACGAAGCTGAATCCGGTGCGCGAGCCGGACCCGTCGGGCAGCCGCGCTCGAAATATTCTGTTCGCGCCGGAATTGAACGCGGTGTTGCTGGAGAACCGGACGCATCCGCCGCAGGGGCCGGCGGAGCAGCAGGTCTGGGCTTATCGGTTCGCGCCCGTAGCCGCCGACGTTAGGAGGCGGAGCGGTGAGCCGGTCGTGTCAGGGAATCCGCCTCCTCACGTCGGCGGCTACGCGCGCATCGTCGAGGACATCACGGTGTCGGTGCTGGCGGCGAATCGAGTGGAGCTGGCGTGGAAGAAGTCGGGGGAGAAGGGCGTGACGGGCTATCAGGTGGAGCGGGCACGGGTGGAGGTGGCGACGGAGGACCAGCTTCGCCGGCTCAAGCGTCAGACGGAGCCGCTGGCGGAAGCGAGCGTTGGGGCCATCACCAAGGTAGGACCGTTTCAGCGGCTCACGTCGGTGCCGGTGAAGGAAAGCACGTTCACGGATACGACGGTGGATTTGAGCCGGCCGGAACCGCTTGTGGGAGCGCCGCTTTACGAGCGGAAGTTTAACGCGGAGCAGTTTGATGCGGCGGGCAAGGCGTATCGTTTCGCGGTGTTCGCCTATCGCGTGCGCGCGGTGACGCCGGGTGGGGAGAGTGGCGCATCGGCGGCGGAGTTCACCCTGCCGTCGTCGCCGCAGTGGCTTTTCTCGAAAGAGGAGGGCACGACGTGCCAGCTCAAGTGGGCGGCCAGCGCGGAGAAGTCGCTGCGCGGCTACCGGGTGTATCGGATGAACGGGCGTTACGACAAGGACCCGATCCCGCGGCTCACGCCGGAGCCGATTGGGGCGACGACGTTCAGCGACCCGGAGGCGGGGAAGAATGCGCGGCGGTATTATGTCGTGGCGGTGGATGCGCTGGGGCAGGAAGGTTTTCCGTCGTCGCCGGTGTGGTTTGAGCGGGAGTGGAAGCAGTATTACAAGCCGTTTACGGGGGAGTGGCATCAGTGATGGGGGGGCGGCGGACTGGCGCGAGATGATGTGCTTGAAGAGCGGGTTCCAGTTTCAACGCAGAGGCATAGCGCGGCGGAGCCGCAACCAAAGTGGCTGGATGACTTGCTGTAACGCAAAGAGCGCAGAGACCGCAGAGAAACGCGGAGGCGGAGATGTCCCGGCGGTCTCTGCGCCATCTCTGCGTGCTCTGCGTCCTTGGCGTTGGAAAAATCTTTTCAGACAGTGACGAAGTTGGGAGATAGCACTGCAGAGGACGCGAAGATTCGCAAGAGAGAGAAGCAAAGGCAGGGTAATTCCCACAGATTCAAGGCGACCACAGATGGGAGCTTTAATCGGTGGTTGGAGGGAATGCCGGGTCGGAGACCGGCGCTCCGTGAGCGAGGGCTTTGGCACCGCAGAGGCGGGACGGACGCAGAGAGGGCGGGCGGGGGTTTTTACGAAATGAAGCCAATGGGGTTGAACTTTTGTGGCACCGCTGGCTTGTCGCTAACCGCCCCCTCACCCCGGCCCTCTCCCCCGATGGGGGAGAGGGAGAAGACAGCGCGCGGGCAGTCGGGTAGGCGCGGGAAGGGGTGGCAGTTCTTCCTCTCCATGAACTTCACACCAATTCCAAAGGCAAATCGGCAGCCTGCCGTCGGAAGCCCCCCCCCCCCCCCCCCCACAACCCCCCACCCCGGGAGGGAGAGGGGGCCGCAAATAAGTCGGCGCCCCGAAGAAC
>CAZCBE010000039.1:0-54814 GCA_964496695.1 uncultured Klebsiella sp. | reverse complement strand
AGGTCGCCTGCGGAAAGCGGTGACAAGTCACCGCACTCCATAGGGCGCGCCGCGTTCGCGCGGTTCAGGGGGAGGCTCCCAAAGATTTGGGACGGACAAAGATAAAAGCAGAGGTGGCTTTCCAATCTTTGTCCGTCCCAAATCTTTGGGAATTCCTTCTCCGTCTTCACTGTCCCTTGAGGAAGGCCATCAGGTCCGCCAGTTCCTGTTTGGTCATCGTCTTCTCCAGTTCGTTCGGCATGAGGGAGATGCTGCTGCTGGTGAGCTTGGCGATGTTCGAGCGGAGGATGGTTTCCTCGATGCCTTGGGCCGCGCGGAGGGTGACGCTGGTGGGCGTGTCGGAGGTGAGCAGGCCGGTGAGGGAACGGCCGTCCTTGGTCTCGGCTTCGTAGGCGGTGAAGCCGGGGTAAATCTCGGCGTCGGGCACGATGATGTGGAGGAGGATGGCCTCGGCCGGCTGGAGGCGGACGCCGGTCAGTTCGGGGCCGACGCGCTGGCCTTCGCCCGCGAACTGGTGGCAGGCGGCGCAGGTTTTCACGAAGACGGCCTTGCCATTCTTCGCGTTGGCGGGGAGCGCGAGGACGGCCTTGTGGTCTTCATAGACCTTCATGCGGTCGGCGGCGCCTTGGGGTTGGAAGGCTTTGGTGGCGCGGGCGGCCACGGCGGCGTCGCGGTGTTTGAGGAGCGGGTTGCGGCGGTTCGCGGGCACGGCCCAGGGCTGCACCACGCCCTTCTCGACGGCTTCGAGCAGCACGAGTTGCAGCGCGGGCTGGGAGAGCATCGCGGTGAGGACGGCGTCGCGGACGGGCGGGGTGTAGCTGCGCCAGCGCTCGCGCTCGACGAACCACTCGCCGGCCTTCGCGCCGGGCAACTGGCTCAACGCGCGCACGGCGGCGGCCTGCAGCTCGTTCGGCGTCTGCGGCGCGATGAGGGACTGGAGGGCCGCGCCGGCGGTGGCGGCGTCGCTGTGGGCGAGGAGGTCAATGGCGGCGAGCCGCTCCGGCGTGGGGGCGGAGGCGGTCGCGACGGTCTTGCTGGCGGCGGCGAACAACTCGCCGAGCCGGCGCGCGGTGTCGGGGTTCGCCGACGCGAGCGTGACGAGGGCGGAACGGCCATCCTTGCCAAGGCCCCTGGCGGCAGCCGACGCCCCCATGCCGGAAGAAAAGGCCATTGCCAGTTGCTGCTGCCCCTGACTTCCTCCTTGAAACTGGGAAAGCATACTATTGAGGTCTTGGCTTAACTGCTCCGTAGCCGGTGCTTCTACGACCAACAGGCGTGCTACCTCGTAATACAGCGGCGCAAAGTTCTCCAGATGCTCACGCGTGTCCCGGCACAGTATCCGAAACAACTGCCTGGCATTGCCCGTGGCAGAAGAAAGCACAGAGACACGCGACCAGCGATTCGTCGCATCGCGGACGCTGACCATTGCCAATCCCTCAAACAAGGCGATGAATTCGGTGGTCTCTCGCGGCAGAGAACTTAGTTCGCCTAAAGCCAAAGCTGAATGAAAGCGCACTCGGGCATCACTATCCTTGGCATGAATGAGCGCATGACGAGTGAGTTCCGAAATCCTCTCCTCTCCGCGTCCAGCACGCCACGCACGCAGGACTGCCTGAGCTTCTGTTGCAAGCCTCTGCTCCGATAATTGGAGAGCGGCTTCTCGCACTGCGGGAGCCGGGTCATCGAGCATCTTCAACAGCAAGATTTCATCGAGCGAGCGGAAGTTGTCTAACAGGCGCAAAGCGGCAGCGCGGGCCGGGATTGGCGATTGGGGATTGCCAATCAACAATTTCAGCAGCGGCACCGCAGCCTTGTCATCCTTCTCCAGCAACAGCCGAAACGCCGTGTCCCGCACCCACCCATTCACATCATTCAGCTTGGCGACCAGTTCCTTTGAACTCGCGGCGGCGAGGTTCGATTTGGATTTTGCGATTGGTGATTTCAGATTGGCCGGCACGACGCGGTAGATGCGCCCCATCGTCTTCCCCGCCTCGTAGTCGAGGGTGCCGCGGATGAACTCGGGGAGATACTGCGGGTGGTCAATCACCTTGCGATACATGTCGCAGATGTAGAGCGCGCCGTCCGGGCCGGTGGCGCTGAAGACGGGGCGGAACCAGGTGTCGGCGCTGGCGAGGAATTCGCGGCCGGGGGTGGCGGGCACGGACTTGAAGGTGGGGCCGTCGGGGGTGAGCACCTGGCGCTGGACGAGGTTTTGCGCGGGTTCGCAGATGAAGGCGCTGTTTGCGAACGCCGCCGGCAGCGCGCCGCCGCGCCACAGGCTGATGCCGCACGCGCTGGTGAAGGTGCCCGCGTGCGGTGTGCTCATCAGGCTGGGGATGAACGCGGCGGTGGTGTGGTCCGCGCTCAGGGGCCAGACCTTCGCGGCGTCGCCGGGCGGGGCGACGTCCTGCACGGTGTCGGAGAAGGCGAGGTGCGGGTTGCGCTTGAGGTAGCGCGGGTGGAGGACGACGTGCTGGAGGGGGTTGCGGTTTGAGCAGATGAACTTGCGGCCGAAGTCATCGAAGGCGAGGCCGAACTGGCCGACGCCCGGCCACGGCTCGATCTCCAGCGTGTCCGGGTGGAAACGGGCGTCGCCGCGCGGGAGGTCAATCGCGCCGCGCTCGGGATGCTCGGGGCAGGTGACCTTGCTGGCGACGAGGCCGCTGGTGACGTGGATGTAGCCGTCGAGGCCGAGGGTGGGATGGCTCACGCGGAGCTGGGTGGTGCTGGTGGTGCCGAAGCTGGTGAGGAGGACGCGCTTCACGTCGGCCTTGCCGTCGCCGTCGGTGTCCTTGAGGTAGAAGATGTCCGGCGCGCAGGTGACGATGAGGCCGCCGCGCCAGCACATGAGGCCGTTCGGGAAGGTGAGGCCGGTGGCGAACTCGGTGCGTTTGTCGTAGGTGCCGTCGCCGTTGGTGTCCTCCAGCATGGCGATGATGCCGGCGGGCGGCTGGTTGGTGCCGGGGCCTACGGGGTAGCCGCGATTCTCGGCGACGAACATCCGGCCGCGTTCATCCCACGCGACGGCGCAAGGCGACGCCACGAGCGGCTCGGCAGCGGCCAGCTCGACGCGCAGGCCGGCCTCGACCTGGAGCCCGGCGAGGGCCTGGGCGGGGGTGAGGGGCTTCGCCGTGGTCATGGCGGAGGTGTCGGCGGCGCGGAGCGGCAGGGAGAAGAGGAGGAAAGTGGCGAGGCCCGTGCCGGCGGCTTGCAGCAGCCGCGTTGCGGGTTGGAAGCACAAAGCCGCCACGGACTGCTGCAACCAACGGACGGCGGCTGCAAGCCGCCGGCACGGGTTCAGGGGCTGGCGGAGGCTGAGGCGGGAGGCCGGCTCTGCTTGGGGGCGGAGATTCATGTTGTGCGAGAGTTGACGGCGAGGGTAGCGGCTGCCGTCAGAGGCGCACGCGGAAAGTTTTGAGCGGGAGGGGAAACCACGAATGGACACCAATGGACACGAATTTCCCGGAGCGCCGGTCTCCGACCCGGCGTGTCTCTTGTCCCGCTCCCCCATTGGCTTCGTTTGGCAAAATCGCGTAGCTCGACATTCCAATGTCGAGTTCTCCCGGAGTGCCGGTCTCCGACCCGGCGTGCTCCTCGTCCCGCGTCCCAATGGCTTCGTTTCGCAAAAACTCCCCCCGGTCCCCCGCCTCTGCAATTCGTGTCCATTCGCGGTTTCCCTCCCTCTGCGTCCGTCCCGCCTCTGCGGTGCATTTGGGGTCTTCCCTCTGCCGGTTCCTCCAAATTGGCTTCGTTTGGCAAAATCACGTAGCTCGACATTCCAATGTCGAGTCCCCCCGGAGCACCGGTCTCCGACCCGGCGTGCTCCTCGTCCCGCGTCCCAATGGCTTCGTTTCGCAAAAACACATGCAACCCCTCTGCGCCCGTCCCGCCTCTGCGGTGCAATAGCTGTTCTTCCTCCCTGCTGACTCCTCAAAATTGGCTTCGTTTCGCCCCCCGGTCCCCCGCCTCGGCAATTCGTGTCCATTAGTGTCCATTCGTGGTTTCCCGCCCTGTGAAATAGAGCCATCACGCCACCCACCCTCGCACCTCCCCAGCCCACGCCCAATTGCGTGGCGCAAATCATCTCCTCGCCCCGCGAGCCGGCCTGATCGTGCAGCGCCCGCATCATCCCCATCTGTCCCCTTCGTCCCATGGACACTTGCAGCGCGCCGGGTCGGAGACCGGCGCTCCGCGAACGAGGGCGGCTACTTCTTCTTTTTCAGCGCGGCCTTGGTGGCGGCCTGGAGTTCTTCCAGATCAGGCTTCAGCTCTTCCTTGGTCTCGCGGTTCATGCGGTCAATGAAGAGGATGCCGTTGAGGTGGTCGGTCTCGTGCTGGACGCAGCGGGCGAGGAGGCCGCCAGCGCGGAAGACCACTTTCTCGCCCTTCTCGTTGGTGCCGGTCACGTCCACGGACTCAGGGCGCTCGATCTCGCCGTAAACCTTCGGGAAGCTCAGGCAGCCTTCGGAGCCGGCTTCGTTGGGGCCCACGGCTTTCACCACGGGATTCAGGAGGACCAGCGGCATGATGGAGTTCGGGTCGGCGGGCTGGCCGTCCAGATGCAAGGTGGACGGGCGGTCCTCGATGGGCCGGATGTCAATGACCGTGAGCTGGAGCGCGTGGCCCACCTGCTGCGCGGCCAGGCCGACGCCGTGGTGGGCCTCCATCGTCTCGAACATGTCGGCGATGAGCTGGCGGATTTCGGGGGTGACGTCAGTGACCGGCGCGCCCTTCTTGCGGAGGACGGGGTCGCCATATTTGCGGACGGGGAGTTTCATGGGCAGGTGACAGGTGGCAAGTGGCGGGTGACAAAGGCTGGTTCGTCAGCGTCGGGCGGCAAGCTTGCGTTCGGCGGTGTTGATGGTTTTGGTGAGGCCGCCGATGATGTGGTCCAAGGTGGCGGTGCGTTGCGCAAGAACGTCAGCGGGCAGGAGGCGGGCGCAGCGTTCGTAGCGGCCCCGGCTTTCGCGGGCGGAACCACGGGCATAACGGAGATACTGCGGCCATTCCTTGCCAAAGCCGCGTCCGTAGCCCTCCTCGATGTTCGCGCAAACAGAATCAAGACTGCGCACCTGCTGGCGGACCAGCTCCCGTGCGCGTGCATCCCGGCTGAGAATCTCCGAATCGTCCCAAAAGGCTTCGAACAACTGCCGCGCCGCCTGGTAGATGCGGTAATCATCCAGGCGGTCCTTCGGTTTGGCTTGGCCATCCATGCCCATTGTTGCATTCGAATGAACTTTGGCGTCCTGACGCATCCGTTTCACCTGTCACAAGCCACTTGTCACGGCTCAATCCACCTTCACCCCGGCAATCTGCAGGATGCGGTCGAGGTCGTCGTCGTTGAAGAAGCGGATTTCCACCGCGCCTTTGCCCTTGCGATAGCGGAGGGCGACCTTGGTGCCGAAGCGTTCCTGCAGGCGGTTTTCCAGGCTGGCGACATGCACGTCACGCGGGGCGGAGGCCTTGCCGCCTGTGCCAGCCTTGGCCGGAGCCTGGGTGCTGGACTGCTGGAGGCGGGTGACGAGTTCCTCGGTCTGGCGAACGTTGAGGGCATCCTTGAGCACGCGCTCGGCGGCGAGCTGCTGCTCCGCGACGCCGGGCAGGCCGAGGATGACCTTGGCGTGGCCGACGGAAAGCTGGCCGTGGCGGAGGAAGCCTTGCAGCTCGGGCGCAAGCTTGAGCAGGCGCAGGGCGTTGGCCACGACGGCGCGGCTCTTGCCGACCTTCGCGGCGGCGGTTTCCTGGGTGAGCTGGAACTGCTCGACGAGCTGCGCGTAGCCGAGGGCCTCCTCGATGGGATTGAGGTTCTCGCGCTGAAGATTCTCGATGAGCGCGAGTTCGAGGACGGCACGGTCATCGGCCTGGCGGACGATGATGGGGACGGTTTTAAGGCCGGCAAGCTGCGCGGCCCGCCAGCGGCGCTCACCGGCAATGAGCTCGAAGTCGTCACCGCGCGGGCGGACGATGAGCGGGGAGAGGATGCCTTGCGCCTTGATGGAGTCGGCCAGTTCGCGGAGGGCGTCCTCGGCGAAGTCCTTGCGCGGCTGGAAGGCGCAGGGATGCACGCGCGCGATGGCCATGGGGCGCACGAGTTCGCCGGGGGCGGGGGCCGGGGCGGCCGGCGCAGGCGACAGCGCAGGCGTGACAGGTGCCGCTGGCGCGGCGGGTGCGGGCGGGGCGGAGGCGGGTGCGGGTTTCGCAGCGGCTCCGCCTCCCAGCAACGCGCTCAGACCGCGTCCCAAGGCAGGTTTCGACATGGCGGGGAGAGTGGAAAAGCGCGGCGGGGATGTCGAGCGGGGAGTGTGGGCGAACGGACGGAAGGGTGCCGTTCGAGGCCCCCGGAGCGCGGCTGTGTCCCGCCCGGCGCGGGATCAGCCGCAGCAACGCACGATTGCCGGGCGGTATCGGAATTCCTCAACGCCTCTGGCCCGGCGCAGCCGCACTCCGGAACCTTCAGTGCATTCGCACCGCTCTCGCCATCGTCGCCCACAAACCGGGCAAGCGGGGACGCTTGCGGCACGGCCGGCCGGAGGCCGGCGCTACGGAGCGCCCGCGTCCCGCGGGCCGTGCCGCCGGCGTCCGCGCGGGCTCGGCTTTCGGGGGCCGTGTCAAGCTGCGCCCCCCGCTGAAGTAACGGCCAAATCGTGGTTGCAGGGAAGAACGGCTCTGGTAGGTTGCCAGCCATCAGCCAGTTCACCCAAAGCGTCATCGCTCAACCCCTTTCCCCTTCATGAAGGCAGAGGACACCCTTAACCGCCCCGGTCAGCGCGCCGCGTTCACCCTCATCGAACTGCTCGTGGTCATTGCGATCATCGCGATCCTGGCGTCCATGCTGCTGCCGGCCTTGAGCAAGGGGAAGATGAAGGCCACGGGTGCCGCGTGCCTGAACAACCAGAAGCAGCTCCCACTCGCCTTCATGCTCTATGCGGGTGACCACGATGACCGGATGGTGCCCAATGCGGCCGGCGGGGGTTACTGGCCGGGGGCCATGGACACCGCCGGCGCGGTGCTCGGGCCGCCGCCCAATTTCACCGGGCTCTCTTCGGCGGTGACGCTGGATTACGTCCAACGGGGGCTGGCCGCCGGGCTGATGTTTCGCTATGCCAACAACGTCAGCGCCTATCACTGCCCGGGGGACAAGCGAGCGAGCCGGACGCCGGGGGCGGGCTGGGGCTACGACAGCTACTCCAAGGCGAACGGCATGAACGGCGGGGCCTGGGGCACCCAGTCCCCCTATCTGCGCATGGTGGAAATCCCACAGCCCTCCGACTCGCTGGTCTTCCTCGAGGAATCCGATCCCCGCGGTTACAATTGGGGCACCTGGGTGCTGGACGCGCTGCCGGACGCCCCGGGCTGGGTGGACCCCTTCGCCGTCTATCATTCGGCGGCCAGCAGCCTGGCCTATGCCGACGGCCATTCTGAAATGCGGCGCTGGCAGGATCCCGGCGTGCTCGCAGCCGCCACGGCCTCCGGGAATGGCATCGCGTCCTTCTACTGGACTCTGGGGCCCAGCGGCACGAACAACGTGGACTTCCGCTGGATGCATGAGCACTACCGGCACCGCGGCTACACGCCGCTGTGAGCGTAGTGTGTTGGGCCGACACCGGCCCTCTCTCACACGCGCAAGTCACCCCGCACGTTGACGCATCCTCCCTGCGGCATTAGCGTCCGGCGCATGATTAATTTGGCTGAAATCCAGCCCATCGTCCGCCCGCCCCGGCCTCCGGCACAGGTGGACGCACTCGCGGCCGAAATCCAGGCCCTCAAGCGCCAGCTCAACGCCGTCATCCTCGCGCACAACTACCAGGTGCCGGAGATTCAGGACGTGGCGGATTTCGTGGGCGATTCACTCGGTCTTTCGCAGCAGGCGGCCAGCACCAGCGCGGATGTGATCGTCTTCTGCGGCGTCCACTTCATGGCGGAGACGGCCAAGATTCTGAACCCCGGCAAGATCGTGGTGCTGCCGGACATGGATGCCGGCTGTTCGCTCGAAGCAAGCTGCCCCGCGCCGAAGCTCGCCGCGCTGCAGGCGACGAACCCGAACTTCTATACCATCGCCTACATCAACTGCTCGGCCGCGGTGAAGGCGCTGAGCGACGTGATCGTGACGAGCGGCAACGCGCTCAAGATCGTCAACGCCGCACCGAAGGACCGCGACCTGCTCTTCGTGCCCGACGAGAACCTCGGCCAGTGGGTGATGGAGCAGACGGGACGGCCGATGACCTTGTGGCGCGGCAACTGTTACGCCCACGTGGAGTTCCAGCGGGACAACATCCTGCGCGCCCGCGCGGCGTATCCCGACGCGGAGATCATCGTGCATCCCGAGAGCCTGCGCGAGGTGCGCGAACTGGCAGACGTGGTCTGCTCGACGGAGAAGATGATCACGCACTGCAAGGCCAGCCCGGCGAAGCGCTTCGTGATCGTGACCGAGTCAGGGATCATCCACCGGATGCAGAAGGAGTGCCCGGGCAAGGAGTTCCTCTGCGCGCCGGTGTATGACGTGATGCGGCTGCCCACGGACAACTGCCGGTGCAGCGAGTGCCGCTACATGAAGATGAACACGCTGGAGAAGCTGCGTGACTGCATGAAGCACCTCGCGCCGCGGCTGGAACTCCCGGCCGAGATCATCGCCAAGGCCCGCGCCCCGATCGAACGGATGCTGGAGATTTCCGCGCGGCCTTGAGGGGTGCCCGCGAAACACGCGAAATGACGCGAAAAGAGACCCTTTGCCCGGGGACTCGAATCCGATTTGCGCTCAACGGAGCGTCGCAGTTGAAACCGCCTTCACTCTAACGCAGAGCCCGCTGAGGCCGCGGATATTGCGCAGAGGCCAAAGGGAACTACCCGTCCGCGTCTCTCTGCGATCTCTGCGCCCTTTGCGTTAAAGCAAGTCATCCGGCCACGCTGGGTGCGGCTCTGCGTGTTGAAAGCAGACGCAGTTTCCACTACGACGTTCCGGCCTGTTATTTCGCCGGTCTGGCGTGTTTAGCGGGCCGCCCTCAGGCTTCCTTCACGATGGCCAGGAACTGCTTCATCGCGGGGGAGAGCACCTTGTTCTTCTTCATCAGCGCGGCCAGCGGACGGTGGAACTCCTCGCCCTCGAATGGCACCTGCACGAGCGTGGCCTTCGCCACTTCCTGCGCAATGGTCGCCTGCGGCAGGATGGACACGCCGGCATCAATCTCCACCGCGCGCTTCACGGTCTCGACGTTGTCGAACTCCATGACGGTCTGCACCGTGATGTTGTGCTCCTTGAAGATGCGGTCAATGGCCTTGCGCGTGGGGATGTCGGGCTCGAAGCTGATGAACTTCTGGCCCATCAGCGACGGCAGCGGCAGAACCTTGAGCTTCGCAAAGGGATGCTGCGGATGGCACACGAGCACCATGCGGTCCTTGCGCAGCGGGACAATCTCCAGGCGCGGGTCCTTGTTCGGATACGCCACCAGGCCGAGGTCCACCACGTTGCCCAGCACGTCGTCATACACCTGGTTCGCCCGGCGATACTCGACGTGGATCTTCACCGTCGGATACGCCTTGAGGAACTTCTTCATGTAGGGCGGCAGGTCGTGCAGCCCGATGCTGTAGATGGTCGCCACGCGGATGGTGCCGGAGACGATGTCGCGCACTTCCTGCAGCTTGTTCTGGAGTTCCTCGTAGGTCTGGATGATGCGCTTGCTGTAGTCGTAGAGGATCTCGCCCTCGCGGGTGAGGCGGAACTTCTTCTTGCTCCGCTCGATGAGCATCGCCTTGAACTGCCGCTCCAGCGCGCTGATCTGCTGGCTCACGGCGGACTGGGTGACGCCGTTGATTTGCGCGGCCTTGGTGAAACTCTCGGTCTCGCTGAGATCGCAGAACACCTTGAGGCTGGACATTTGCATGGGCCAATCAAAGCCCAAAGCCAAGGACGCGTCAACGCGCGTCCCTGCCAATCGCGCGGACCCCGCTCACGGCGCGAACTTCTGGATGCGCTGGTTCGAGGCATCCACGACGTAGAAATGGCCATGGCTGTCCGTCGCCATCCCGTGCGGCAGGTGGAACTGCCCCGGTCCGGTGCCCTCGCTGCCGACCGTGAGCAGATACTTGCCCTCGGGCGTGAAGAGCTGGACACGATTGTTGGTCGCGCCCACCCAGATGCGGCCCAGGCGATCCATCCAGATGGCGATCGGCCCCAACTCCGGAGTGCGATCGGTCTTGGGGCGGCCACCGAAACCGCCGGGGCCCTCGGAGTTGTCGCCCCACGCGGCCAGTGGTTTGCCCGTTGGGTCGAGCAATTGGATGCGCCCGCCCGCGGCCTCGGTGGTGTAGAGATTTCCCTGCCGGTCGAAGGCGAGGAAATGCGGTCCGCCGAAGCGTGAGCCGGCCTTGCCCCCGCCGCCGAACTGCCCCGGCGCGCTGCCATACCTGCCGAACTTCGCGAGCAGCTTGCCCTCGGGCGAGAGCTTCAGCACCCGGTGGTTGCACTGGTCCGCGACCCACACCGCGCCGTCCGGCCCGATCACCATGCCGCCGGGCTGGTTGAATTCATTGTCCGCCGCGCCTTTCTTGCCGCCCCACTCGGTGATGCGCTTGCCGTCGGTCTCATGCACCGCCACGCGATGCTGCGTCATCGAGCTGACGTAACAGCGTCCGTGGCGATCCACCGCGATGCCGCCGGGATTCTTCAACACCGGAAACTGGCCGAGGAACTTTCCCTCCGAGGTGAAACGCTGCACCCGATTCGCGTTGAACTCAGCGATGAAAACCTCGTCCCGCGGGCCGATGGCAATGCCGATGGGCGAGGTGAACTCCCCGGCATTGGTGCCCTTGCGGCCCCATTCGAGCAGGAACTTCGGCGGAGTGAGCAGCTCCTTCTCCGAGGGAGGGCGCTCCGCCTGCCGCGCGGCGCAGCCAGCCATGAGCAACGCGGCGAGGACACATGTGAGCAACCGGGGGCGCATGTTGCCGAAGCTAGAACCAGCGCACCGGGCGGCAAGGTATTTTGCGCTGCCAGTAGTCGCAGGGGCGCATCTTGGCACTGCCCCCGCACGACGGCGGAGCGCGGCCCGCTGGGCCGCAGCGGCTGGCAGCAGGGACAGGCTTGGGAAGCTCCGCAGCCCGTTCTGCAGGGTGGCCGCTGCGGCCCGGAGTGCCGCGCTCCGGGGGCAGTGCGCGGATGCGCCCTAGTCGCGGGCTTCAGCCTGCGCATTGATCCGCAACCTGAAGGTTGCGACTACTTCGCCGTCGCCGGATCGTAGTTGAGCCACGGTCCCAGCCAGCGTTCCACCTCGGCCAGCGGCATGGCCTTGCGCTGCGCGAGATCGGTGATCTGGTCGCGGTCGAGCTTGCCGACGGCGAAATACTTCGCGTCCGGGTGGCCGAAGTAGAAGCCGCTCACGCTCGCACCCGGCCACATGGCGAAGCTTTCGGTGAGCGAGATGCCGGCATTCTTCTCCACGTCGAGGAGCGACCAAAGCAGGCCCTTTTCCGTGTGGTCCGGGCACGCGGGATAACCGGGCGCGGGACGGATGCCGCGATAGGCCTCGTCAATGAGCTGCTGCGTGGTGAGGTTCTCCTGCTTGCCGAAGCCCCACTCGTCGCGCGTGCGCTTGTGCATGAACTCGGCGAAGGCCTCCGCCAGGCGGTCCGCGATGGCCTCGATCATGATGGCGTTGTAATCGTCGTTCGCCTTCTTGTAGGCCTCGGCCAGTGCCTTGGTCTCCTCACCAGCGGTGACGGCGAAGCCACCGAGGTAATCCGGCTGCCCCTTCGGCGCGACAAAGTCCGCCAGGCACCAGTTCGGCGAGCCATCCGTCTTGTCCGACTGCTGGCGCAGGAAGTGGAACGTCGTGCGGACCGTCTGCCGCGACTCGTCCGTGTAAACCTCCACGTCATCGCCCACACGGTTCGCCGGGAAAAGCCCATAAACACAGCGCGGCGTGAGCAGCTTCTCGCGGATCACCTTGGCCAGCATCTCCTGCGCTTCGGCAAAGAGCTTGCGGGCTTCATTGCCGTGCTTCTCGTGGTTCAGAATGGCCGGATAGACGCCGCGCAGCTCCCAGGTGTGGAAGAACGGCGTCCAGTCAATGAACTGGGCGATGGTTTCCAGCGATGGCTGCTCCAGCACCCGCACCCCGGTGAACTCCGGTTTCGGCAAGTCATCAAACTTAAGCTTCGGCGCATTCGCCCGCGCGGCGGCGAGGGCGATCAGCTTCACCTGCTGCCCGGCGTGCTGCTGACGGACGCGCTCGTATTCCTCGCGATGTGCCTTCACGAAGGCGTCCTTGCCGTCCTTGCTCAGGAGGCTCGTGGTGACGGGGACTGCGCGTGAGGCATCAAGCACATGCACGACCGGCTGGCTGTAGTAGGGCGCAATCTTGATGGCCGTGTGCGCCTTGCTCGTGGTCGCGCCGCCGATGAGCAGCGGCAGCTTGAAGCCCAGCCGCTCCATCTCGCGGGCGACATGCTGCATCTCATCCAGCGACGGCGTGATCAGGCCGCTCAAGCCGATGAGATCGGCCTTCTCCTCAATCGCGCGGTCGAGAATCTTCTGGCACGGGACCATCACGCCCATGTCCACCACGCGGTAATTGTTGCACGCGAGCACCACCCCCACGATGTTCTTGCCGATGTCGTGGACGTCACCCTTGACGGTGGCAAGGACTATGCAGCCTGCGGCGTCGCTTTCTTCGGCGGCTGCCGGTAGGCCGCTGGTTGTTCCCGCAAAATCTGTTCCTCCTGCTCCTGCTGCTTGCGGGCCAGCCCCGCTTGACGCAGGGCGTTCATTGTCGCTTCGTTGAGGATGCGCATCTTCTCCAGCGCGCGCTGACGTTTGGAGGAATCCGTTCCGAATTGGTCCCGTGTGGAAGTCGGGGTCATCTCTCTGTTCATGGAGGTAAGTTTCGGCCATTTGGCGGCCGTTTTCAACGAGTTTTTCAAGCGAGGCATGAAGCCGTTCCCGCAGCCAGGCCAGGTCCTTTTCAGCGGGCCGGTCAAAATCCGTGTTGTCGAACACGTAGATGTCGCCAGGCATGTTCAGCACGGTCTGCGCGAGCGCGAGCACCGTCCGGGCCGACTGGTAATGCCCCCCCGCCGCCCGCGTGAGCGGCACCACCCGCCCGGTTTCCTTCGCGGCGCGGCGCAGGATGTTCACCACCGCGGACGGCCACGGGCAGTAAACGAAGCGGACCTGGACGAAATGGCCGTGCTGGATGGCGGCGGCGATGTGCGCGCGGCTGCGCGCCTCGTCCTGCAGCGTGCCGTCCATGACCAGCGCCGCCGTCCGCCGCGTGTCGGCCAGGCGCGTTGCGGTCGTCTTGCCGCTGCCCTGCCCGCCAGCGTTGAAGGCGATCAAGCTTTCCGGCGGCAGCTCGGCAAGCTTCTTGTCAAACAGCCAGTCAATGAACCCGCCCGCCGGCCCGAGCGTCGCCACGCTCCAGCGCTGGCGGCTTTCGCGGCTGGCCGCGAAGTCGGCGCTGAGTTCCTGCGCGCAATTGCGGTCGAAGACGTTGGCGAACTCCGCGTCGTAGCGCCGCGCGGCCTCGTCGAGGTCGGCGGCCAGCTCGGCGGCGAACTTGTTTTCGATGGCCCGCTCGTCCGCCGTCAGGTCGGGGAAGCGCGTGTAGGTGAAGCCCTCCACCAGCGTCACGGTCTCGCCCGGCGTCTGCTCGGCCAGCAGGCGCAGTTCGCGCACACGCCGCTTCTTCGCCTTCTCCGCCTCCATGAACGGCGTGAGCCAGGCCACGGCCTTCTTCATCACACGGGCGGACTTCACGACCTGCGGCAGGAACATCTTGCCCGCGCCGAACAGGTCACCGACCACGCTCATGCCCGCCATGAGCGGCCCCTCGATGACGAGCAACGGCTTGCCGAGCTTGAGGCGTGCCTCCTCGGTGTCGGTGTCAATGTAGAGGTCAATGCCCTTCACGAGCGCGTGCGAGAGCCGTTCCTCGACCGTGCCCTTGCGCCATTCTTCCTCGACCTTCTTGTCGGACGCGGTCGTGCCGGCGCTGGCGGCTTTGAGCTTCTCGCCGTGGTTGACGAGGCGCTCGGTGGCATCGGGACGGCGGTTGAGCAACGCGTCTTCGACGAGTTCCTTCAGCTCTGGCTCGATCTCCTCATACACTTCCAACATGCCGGCATTCACGATGCCCATGTCCATGCCCGCCTTGATGGCGTGGTAGAGGAACGCGCTGTGCATCGCCTCGCGGACGGGATTGTTGCCGCGGAAACTGAAAGAGACGTTCGACACGCCGCCGCTGACTTTCGCGTGCGGCAGGTTCTGCTTGATCCAGCGCGTGGCCTCGATGAAGTCCACCGCGTAGTTGTTGTGCTCCTCGATGCCGGTGGCGACAGTCAGGATGTTCGGATCAAAGATGATGTCCTCCGGCGGGATGCCAACCTCGTCCACCAGGACGCGATAAGCACGCTCGCAGATGCGGATCTTCTCGGCGAAGGTCGCCGCTTGGCCATTCTCGTCGAAGGCCATGACCACCACCGCCGCTCCGTATTTGAGCACCTTGCGCGCGTGCTCGCGGAACAAGTCCTCGCCGCCCTTGAGCGAGATGGAGTTCACGATGCCCTTGCCCTGCAGGCATTTCAGGCCGGCCTCGATGACCTCCCACTTCGAGGAATCCACCATGAAGGGAGCCTTGGCCACTTCCGGTTCGCTGCCGAGAAGCTGCAGGAAGCGCGTCATCGCGGCGACGCCATCAATCATCCCCTCGTCCATGCAGATATCAATGACGTTGGCCCCGTTCTCGACCTGCTGGCGCGCGATGGCCACGGCTTCGTCGTATTTTCCTTCCTTGATGAGCTTCGCGAACTTCGGCGAACCCGCCACGTTCGTGCGCTCGCCGATCATCATGAACTGGCCAATCTGCTGGGTGAAGGGCTGGGAGCCGGAGAGGCGGAGGGGCAGCGTGGCGGCAGGCGTCCCGCCTGCCGTAGCGGGCGGCATCTTGCCGCCCGGAGTTGGGCTCGCCACCGCCGCGGGGCTCGAAATACCACCAAGTCGTTCGGTGCCAGATTCCTTGGCCGCTTGCTCGCGCGGGTGCCGGCCTTCCAGCGCCTTGGCGATGGCCGCGATGTGCTCAGGCGTGTTGCCGCAGCAGCCACCGGCGATGTTGATAAGGCCGCTCTGTGCAAACTCGCCGAGAAAATTACCCATGTCCTCCGGCTTCAAGTCAAAGCCGGTCGGGGAGAGCGGATTGGGCAGACCCGCGTTCGGATAGCAGGAGACGAAGGTGTCAGACTTCCCGGCCAGTTCCGCGAGGAAAGGGCGCATCAAGTCCGGACCGAGCGAGCAGTTCAGACCGACGGACAACGGTTTGACATGCTTCACCGCGTTCCAGAACGCCTCAATGGTCTGGGCGGAGATCATCGTCTCGCCGCCCCGGCCCACGGCAGCGGAGATCGAGATGGGCAGCCGCACCTTGTCCGTCTCGAACACCTCCTGAATCGCCACCAGCGCCGCCTTGGCGTTGAGCGCATCGAAGATGGTCTCCACCAACAGAAAGTCTGAACCGCCTGCGATAAGCGCGCGGACTTGCTGCACATAGGCTGCCTTCACCTGGTCAAACGTGCAGACACGGAAGCCGGCATCGTCCGCGTCCGGAGAGTTCGAGAGCGACACCGTGAGCGGCCCGATGGCTCCGGCCACGAAGCGCGGCTTGCCATCAGCATTCGCCACACGGTCCGCCCACTCACGGCACTGGCGCGCGGAGGTCTCGTTGATTTCCCAAGCCAGGTCTCCGAGGAACTTGTCGTCCACGACCTTTTGATAGAACGCCGGGTCCTTGCGACCACCGTGCTCACGCGGGTCATCCACGAAAAATTCGCTCTGCCCGATACTCGTGGCGGAGAAGGTGTTCGTCTCAATGATGTGCGCGCCGGCTTCAAGGAAGCGCCGGTGGATGTCGCAGATCATCGCCGGCTGAGTGATGGAGAAGAGATCGCCGTTGTTGAGCAGGTCCTTCTTCGAGTCCTTGAAGCGCTCGCCGCGGATGTCCGCCTCCTTCATGCCGTAAGAACGGATGGTCGTGCCCATCGCACCGTCAATGATGACGATGCGCTCGGCGAGGAGCTTCTTCAGGAGTTCGGCATGGGCGGCTCGGCTCATAATTCAGTCAATCGTGGGCGCAGTGTGGGCATAAACGCCGGAAACTCAAGGCAGGCGGCGGACATTTTGCAGCCCGGTAGGGTGAGACTCCGTCGAACCCCATCTCGCGCGCAGCGCGGCGAGCAGAGCGAGCATCTTGGCCGGATGCATGGCGTGCGGCGGACACTCCTGTCCGCCGTGAGTGGATTCGCTGCCGCTGACCGGGGACAGGAGTGTCCCCTTCACGACGGCTTGAGAAACACCACCTTCACCCCGCTCTTCTTCTGCTCCGGCTTGTTAAACGTGTCCATCAAGCTCGGCGGCGGAGCAGCAACGGCAGCGGGGGCGACCACCGGAACCGGGGCGGTGCCCACCGGGGCCAGCGCCTCGCGCAGCGCACCTTCCACCAGCGAGGTGCAATGCACCTTGGTCGGCGGCAGCGGCCCGAGGTCCTTCGCAAACTCCTCGCCGCGCATGGCGAGCGCCTCGGCGGCGGTCTTGCCCTTGATGAGTTCCATCGCGAGGCTGGCGGCGGCGATGGCCGTCTCGCACCCGAAGGACTGGAAGCTGGCGCGGTCAATCACCTTGCGCCCGCCCTCCTCCTTGAACTTCACCCAGACGCGCAGCATGTCCCCGCAGTCGGCATTGCCCACGGTGCCGATGGCATCGGCATTGGGCAGCTCGCCCATGTTCTGCGGGTTGGCCATCGCGGCGGTAACCCGCTGTTGAAACTCGTCGGTCATATCGGGAGCAACTTAGCGCAAAATCGGAAAGACGCGAAGCCAAACCTGTCCGCTTAAGAAGGACGCCCCTTCCCGATCAAGTAATGGAAAACGATGAGGGAGCCGACCAACATCCACGCTCGGAAGAAGTCAAAACCCGATGGGAACCGAATGGAAGCGCCGGGACCGCCGCCACCTCCACCAAAAGCACTGGCCACTCCTAATCCTGAGAAAAAAATCAAGCAGACCGCAACCAAAACACCGCATCCAGAAACCAGGAAGAAGCTGGTCCAGAGCACGGAATGGAGCTTCGGCTGTGACACCCGCAGGCGCTCCATCAGCCAACACACCAAAAGGCCGACGATGATCGGAACCACGAAGAAACCCAGTAGCACCACGAAAAGCAGAATCATGGGTTCTCCGGCCAAGGGTAGGAAACCCGTGGTTGAAACTCATCGGTCATATCGGGGGGAACATAACGCTAGGACGCAAAGACGCGAAGCATCGAAATGAAGCCTCCTGCCGGGCTCAAACTAAGCCGGAACGATGCCGTTGGCGGAGCGCCGGCTTCCAGCCGGCTTACCTCGAGTGGAGTCCGGAACGCTGAACGGTCTAGGCCGTTCGACGCACCATTCAGTGCCCCGGTTGTCCGGGGGCAAAGTGCAACCAGTTCGCCTCCCAGCGCGGTAAGCCGGCTGGGAAGCCGGCGCTCCGACTGCATCGTTCCGGCTAAGGGATCGAATTGATAACGAATCTCAAGTTGGCCCAGCCCATCGCGGCGAGTGTTGCCACCACCGTGGCATAGGCTCCCCAAGAGAAGCTGGCCTTTCGTGAACGCAACTTGAACACGAGCAGTGCGACCGCCGCCGCAGCCGGCAGGCCGATTCCCCAAACGATTCCCATGTAGACAAACACACCAAGGTCGCCGCCCATGACGAAGAAAAAGACCCAGCACAGCGCGTTGGCCAGACAGTAAAGCAACGAACCAGCCCAGAGGCGGAAATTAGCAGCGGCTAGCTCCACTCCCGGAGCCTTTCGGCTCCTGCGCCAAATCGGGTGCCACCAAAGCATCATGGCATTAACACTCAACCGTTCTCCAACTTGCATCTCGGCACCGTCGTATTGCGGGCAGAGTTTAGCCCAGCCTCGGGCAGACGCGAACGGAATCCTGCCTCGCCCCCGGAGCGCGGGTCTGTGACCCGCAGCAGCCGCCCTCATCCAAGGCCATTCGTAAATGCCAGCGGACGGGCGCTCGGACGTAGCTGCGGGTCGCAGACCCACACTCCGCCCCGATTTCCGCCCGCCCGGCAAAAATGCGCTGGAATACGCGGCGGAGTGTGCCTTAGCCTCCGCCCGTTGAAAGCCTCGGCGCGCCACTCATGAATGACTTGGAGTTCAAGGTTCTGTTCATCGACGACGACCTGAACATGCAGGAGACCGTCGTGAGCTGCCTCTTGGACAACAAGGTGCGCGTCACGTCGGCCTTCGACGGGGCCACCGGCATCGCGCTGGCCAAGGAGCACAAGTTTGACCTGGTCCTGCTCGACCTCGGGCTGCCCGACATGGAGGGCTTCGCCATCCTCAAGCAGCTCAAGGAGCACCCGGACGTCAATCCCGCCCCGGTGATCCTGCTCACGGGCCGCAGCAGCACGGCGGAGAAGGTCCAGGCCTTCCGCCAGGGGGCGGTAGACTACGTCACCAAGCCCTTCGACATCGCTGAGCTGCGTGCCCGGGTAAATTCAACCCTCGCCGCCAACCGCCTGCAGAACGAGCTGGCCCGCGCCAATCGCGAGCTGGACGCCGCCCGCACCGCCGCCGAGGCGGCCGCCCGCGCCAAGTCGGAGTTTCTGGCGAACATGAGCCACGAGATCCGCACGCCGATGAACGGCGTCATCGCGATGACCGGCCTGCTGCTGGAGACCAAGCTCAATGCGGAGCAGCGCGAGTTCACCGAGACGATCCGCAACTCGGGCAATGCGCTCCTCGCGATCATCAACGACATCCTCGACTTCTCGAAGATCGAATCCGGCAAGCTCACGCTGGAAACGCAGCCCTTCAACCTCCGCGAATGCGTGGAGGATGCCCTCGACCTGCTCGCCGCCAACGCCGCCCAGAAGGGTCTTGACCTCGTCAGCCACATGGATGACGACGTGCCGGAGATGGTCGTGGGGGATGTCACCCGCGCCCGGCAGATCCTCGTCAACCTCATCGGCAACGCGGTCAAGTTCACCCACAAGGGCGAGGTGGCCGTGCATGTCATGCACGCCAAGGGCGAGGAATGCGCAGACGCCCAGGCGCAAAGCTTCGGCCTGCCCGTCATGCTCAAGTTCTCGGTGCGCGACACCGGCATCGGCATCCCCGACGACAAGCTGGACCAGTTGTTCAAGTCGTTCAGCCAGGTGGATACTTCGACCACCCGGCATTACGGCGGCACCGGGCTGGGCCTCGCGATCAGCAAGAATCTCGCGCAACTCATGGGCGGCACCATGTGGGTGACGAGTTCGGCTGGGCGCGGCTCCACTTTCCATTTCACGATCTCCGTGCAGCCGGCTCCGGGCCGGAGCGCGCCGGAGGCTCCGCCGCAGTTGCGCGGCCTGACCACGCTGCTGGTGGACAAGAACACGACGCAGCGGCATTCGCTCGCCTCGCAGTTTGCCCGCTGGGGGCTGAACGTCAAGGAGGCCAGCAGTTCCTCCGAGGCCTTGGAGTGGATCCAGGGTGGTGGACGTTTCCAGCTCGCGGTGATTGACCGCAGCCTCCCCGAGATGAATGGCGTGGCGCTGGGCAAGGAGATTCGCCGTTTCGGCGGTCTCGAAAAGACCCCGCTGGTGCTGCTCACCTCGCTGGCCGACCGCAAGGACGACTTGGAGGCGACGGGGGGCAACTTCGCCGCGTGCCTCTCCAAGCCGGTCAAGCACGGCCAGCTTCGCGACGCGCTCATTAAGGCGGTCTCCGGCGCACCGGCCGAGCAAAAAGCCGCCGCCAAGCCGCCCGAAGGCACGCTCGCCGACCGCTTCCCGCTGCGCTTCCTCCTCGCCGAAGACAACGCGGTGAACCAGAAGGTCGCCCTGCGCCTGCTCCAGCAGTTCGGCTACCTCGCCGATGTGGCGCACAATGGGGCCGAGGCCGTCGCCGCCGTGTCCACCCGGCCTTACGACGTAATTTTCATGGACGTGCAGATGCCGGAGATGGACGGCCTGCAGGCCACCCGCCGCATCCGCGAGTTCGAGCAGGTGCCCGGCAGCGCCCGCATGCAGCGGCACGTCATCATCGCGATGACCGCCAATGCCATGGTCGGCGACCGCGAGCGGTGCATGGCCGCCGGCATGGACGACTACCTGCCCAAGCCCGTTCGCCCCGACGCCCTGCGCGGGATGATTGAAAAATGGGGCAAGTCCTTGGTCCGCACGGCCCCTGTCCCGGAGCCCCCGCCGGCTCCCGCTCCCGCTCCCGCTCCCGCTCCCACCCCGGCCCCAGCGCCGGCCCCGACGGCCAAAACCAGCGAAACCACCTCCTTCACCCGCAGGCCGAAGACCGGCCTGCCCGACGTCACCCCTGTCATGACCAGCCCAGCCAACACCCCGCCGCCCGAAGAAGTTCCGCCCGTGGACATCGCCAAACTCACCGACCTGGCCGGCGGTGACGACGGCCTGGCCGAGTTGGTGGAGCTTTACCTCACCCAGACCGCCGGGCAGATCGAGATCATCCGCACCGCCATCACCACGGGGAACGCCACCGAAGTCCGGCGCGTCGCCCACAGCGCCGCCGGGGCCAACGCGACCTGCGGCATGGAGGGCGTGGTGCCGGCTTTGCGGGCGCTGGAGCGCATGGGGGATGCCGGCCAGCTTGAAGGCGCGATGACGGAACTGGAAATCGTGAGCCGCGAGTTCACGCGCATCAAGGCCTTCCTGGAAAAGCAGCTTCAGCGCTGACACGGCCGACCCACAGCGCATGAGGAAACTCCTGATCATCGAAGACGACCGCATCATCGGCAGCATCTACTCGAAAAAATTTGCGGTCGAAGGCTTCAATGTTGAAGTCGCGGAGGATGGAGAGACCGGCTGGGAGCGCATGCTGGCCTTTCAGCCGGACATCGTCCTGCTGGATCTGATGCTCCCCAAGCTGAACGGGCTGGAGATCCTGACCCGGGCCCGGGCGATGCCCGAGTTCGCGCGCATCCCCATCATCGTCTTCTCCAACGCCTACATGACTTCGGTCATTGACTCGGCGTGGAAGGCGGGCGCGACCACGGTGCTGACCAAGTCCAACACCAGCCCGAAGAAGCTCACCGAAACGATCCACGAGCTGCTCGCCCAGATGGAGGCCGAGCAGCCGAAACCGGCCGCCCCCGCGTCAAAGGCTGCCGTTCCCGCCCCGCCGTCCGCCGTCGAGGACGATGCATTTCAGGCCGAGCAACGCCGGCAGTTCCTGGCCAGCGTGCCGCACTTCAACCAGTCCATCCGCGACCTGCATCAGACCTTCATCAAGACGGAGGACCGCACGGCCAAGATCGCTGCGGCGGGCGAGCTTTACCGGCACATCCACGCGCTGACCGGCAGCGCGGGACTCGTGGGCGCCGACATCATCGCGCGCATTTCCGCCGCCTACGAGGCGCTGCTCAAGGAGATGCACGACAAGCCCGGAAACATCAACGTCTCCACCACCCGCACCTCCACGCAGACGCTCTTCTTCATCTCCGCCCTGCTGGAAAAGGCAGCCACCCTGCCCCACCTCATGAACTTCGACCCGGCGGTGCTCGCCGTGGACGACGAGGAACTCTCGCGCCGGGCCGTGATGCTGTCCATTGAGAAGGCCGGCGTCCGCGGGGTCGCCTGTGACAACGGCGCCGCTGCGCTGCTCATGGCCCGCGAGACGCACTTCGATCTCATCGTGCTGGACGTGGACATGCCGGGCATGACCGGCTACGAGCTATGCACCAAGCTCCGCGCGCAGCCGACCTACAAGGACACGCCCGTGGTCTTTGTCACCGGCCTGAGCGACTTCCAAAGCCGCGCTCGCTCGACCCTCAGCGGGGCCAACGACCTCATCGCCAAGCCGTTTGTGTTCGTGGAACTCAGCGTGAAGGCGTTGAGCTACCTGCTCAAAGCCCGCCTCGCGAGCCTGCGGGTGATGTGACCGTGGCGGCAGGCGTCCCGCCTGCCGTAGCGGGCGTGCGTCCCGCCGCCCGGAACTGGGCCCCAAAGATTCCTTGCGCCCACTCTGAATGAGAATCGGTGTCCTAACCAACGAGGATCGCGGCGCAGATCCATCTCCCTCTCCCTTCCTCGGAGGAGGGGAGAGGGTTGGGGTGAGGGGTGTCGTCCGTCGGCAGGCTACCGATTTGCACTGAGTTGCCCGTCTGGAACTGCGTTGCCCTCCATCCGCCGGGCGGGACGCCCGGCTCTACGGCAGGCGCGGACGCCTGCCGCCACCGTTCGTCGCCGCTTTGACTTCCCTTTCACCGCTCGCTAGCGTCCGCGCATGGAAAGCCTGCACGCCCCGTGGCGTATCCAATACATCCTCGGCCCCAAGCAGGCCGATGCGGACGGCCGCTCGCTCTTTGCCGCCATCGGCCAGTCCTCCGAAGACGTGAAGCACCACGTCATCTGCCGTGCGAAGGCTTCCTACGCGGTGCTCAACACCTACCCTTACAACGCCGGTCACACGCTCATCTGCCCTTACCGTCAGGTGGCTGATCTTTGGGAACTCACGGACGAGGAGACCATGGAGATGCAGGTCCTGCTCCGCCGCGTGCAGGCCGCGCTCCGCAAGGTCATGCGGCCGGACGGGTTTAATGTCGGCCTGAACCTCGGCAAGGTGGCTGGCGCGGGCATCGTCGAGCACCTGCACTGGCACATCGTCCCCCGCTGGAACGGCGACACGAACTTCATGCCCGTCACCGGCAGCACGGCCGTGCTCCCCGAGGCCCTGAATGAAACCGCAGCCAAGCTGCGCACCGCGCTGGCGGAGGGACAATGAAGCCTCGTTCGGAGTCCCGGCTTCAGCCGGCGGAACGGCGCGCGGCATTCATGCCGCTTCACCGTCCGAACGCCTCGCTGCACCAGACCGCCTACGCGGTGCGTGCGCTGAAGCGGCATGAATGCCGCGCTCCGCTCGCGGTCGGTGCATTTCCGGCATTCCCGGCTTCGGAGTTCGGGATTACGCGTTCGTTTCATACCATGTCATCCAGCCGACCGCGCACGAACCCCCTCGCCCTGCGAGGCACGAGCGGGGAGAGGGCCGGGGCGAGGGGGGCTCCGACGCAGCGCACCTCCTCTCCCCGGCCCTCTCCTCCACTTTGTGGAGGAGAGGGAGATCAGCATCGTTTTCGATTGATGCGGGAGCAAGGTGGCACCTTCCATTTTCCCTCCGCTCTGAAACTAGAGCTGGGCAAATTGTCCGGTCATCAACCGCATAGCCTGCATTTACATCAGTCAGTGACCCAATGAGCGACTCCCCCTGGCAATCCGTCTCCGGCCCCACCCTGCCCTACGGCCGCCAATCCCTCGACGAAGCGGACATCGCCGCCGTCGTCGCGGCGCTGCGCTCCGACTGGCTCACGCAAGGTCCGGCGGTCGAACGCTTCGAGCGCAAGGTCGCCGCCTACTGCGGCGTGAAGCACGCCGTCGCCGTCGCCAACGGCACCGCCGCGCTGCACCTTGCTGCCGCCGCGCTGGGCCTGAAGCCCGGGACCTCGCTCTGGACTTCGCCGAACACCTTCGTCGCCTCCGCCAACTGCGCCCGCTACTGCGGCGCGGACGTGGATTTCGTGGACATTGATCCGCGCACCTACAACCTGAGCGTCGCCCGCCTGGAGGAGAAACTCGCCGTGGCCGCGCAGGCCGGCCGCCTCCCGATAGTTCTCGTGCCCGTCCATTTTTCCGGCCAGTCCTGCGAGATGGTGGCCATCGCCGCGCTCGCGAAGCGCCACGGCATCATCGTGCTGGAAGACGCCGCCCACGCGATTGGCGCAAGCTATCGCGGGCAGCCGGTCGGTTCCTGCGCGTTCAGCGACCTCGCCATCTTCAGCTTCCACCCGGTCAAGATCGTCACCACCGCCGAGGGCGGCATGATCGTGACGAACCGCACGGACCTCTACGAGCGGCTCCTCCTCTTCCGCAGCCACGGCATCACGCGCGATCCCAAGCTCATGCAGGGCGAGAGCCACGGCCCGTGGTATTACCAGCAGACGGAACTCGGCTGGAACTACCGCCTCACCGACCTCCAGGCCGCGCTCGGCGAGAGCCAGATGAACAAGCTCGATGCCTTCGTCGCCCGCCGTCGTGCCATCGCCCGCCGCTACGATGAACTGCTCCACGGCCTCCCGCTCATTACGCCGTGGCAGCACCCGGACACCGCGAACGCCTGGCACCTCTACGTCATCCGCCTGCAACTCGACCGGCTCCGGAAGTCCCGCCGCCAGATCGTCGAGGAACTCCGCGCCGCCGGCGTGGGCGTGCAAATCCACTACATCCCCGTCCACACCCAGCCCTACTACCGCCAGCTCGGCTTCAAGGACGGCGACTTCCCCGAGGCCGAGAAGTATTACGCCGAAACCATCAGCCTGCCGATGTTTGCTGGGCTGACGGACGGGGATCAGGAACGGGTGGTGAGCGAACTTCGTAAGATTCTGGGATGAAAAACCAGAGGCAGGCCGATGACCATTCTCTTTCCCAACCACCCGCTCAAAGCGCGCCTTCCTGATCCCGACTACGAAATAGAGTTCACGGCTGCTAAGGAAGCGGGGTTCTCGTGCGAGCTTTACAGCCTGGAATCGGTGCGCGAGGGGAACGTGGCGGAGGCGCTCCGCGTCTGCGAGCCGGTGCCGGGAACCACGATGATCCATCGAGGCTGGATGATGAGCGACATGCTCTATCGCTCGCTTTACGAAGGAGTCATCGGCAAGGGAGCGCGGCTGGCCACCAGTCCTCAAGACTATGCGGGCGTCCACTATCTGCCTAATGCTTACCGGCATATTGAGAACGAAACCGCGAAGTCGGCCTGGATGACCGGGCGCGACATGGACGAGGCGTGGCGGCTCTACGAATCAGTCAGTTCTGCGGATGTGATGGTGAAAGACTGGGTGAAGTCGGCCAAGCACCGGTGGCGGGAGGCTTGCTTCATCCCCGCCCACACTCCACGCGAACGGTTCGAGGAGATCATCCGCGCCTTCTTCCAGGCGCGTGGCAACCTGTTTGAGAAGGGAATCGTATTCCGGCGAATCCACCCACTCGTGCAACTGGAGATGGACCTGCGCGGCCAGCCGGTTCATGAGGAATATCGGCTTTTCTTTTGGAACAGTGAACTGATCGCTGCCACGCCGCCGGTGCGGAACCATGGCCCGTTGGAGGATCTCGGACGCTGGCAGGCTGTCGCCCGGCGCTTCAGCGCCAAGTTTCTCACCATTGACGTAGCCCGGCAGGAGGACGGCTCCTGGCTCATCATCGAGGTCGGTGATGGCGGTGTTTCCGGGCTGCCTACCTCGATCGATCCCGATGCGTTTTACCAGTCGCTCGCCCGGCTGGCAGGAGTTTCCTGATGCCCACCCTCCTCATCCGCGCCGATGGCAGCCCGCAAATTGGCCTGGGCCATGTGATGCGCTGTCTGGCGCTGGCCCAGGCCTGGCAAGATCGCGGCGGTGCCGCGTGCTTGGTGCGGGCGGGGACCGCCGACGTCTTCGATGAACGGCTGGCCACGGAGGGCGTGGGGTTGCGCCGGATCGGGTGCATCGCCGGCAGCCCCGAGGACGCGGACGCCACCCGCGCCATCGCGCAGGAACTGAATGCGGCGGCCGTGGTCCTCGACGGCTATCACTTCGACACCTCGTTCCAGGCGCGCCTGCGCGGGGACACGGTGAAACTGCTCTGCGTGGATGACAACGCCCACGCCGGCGAGTATGTCGCCGACTGGGTGCTGAACCAAAACCTGCACGCGGAACCCGCCTTGTATGCCCGGCGCGCACTGCACACCCGGCTGCTGCTGGGAACGCGCTTCGCCCTGCTGCGCCGGGACTTCACGCGCTGGCGGGACTGGCCGCGCGAGACGCCGGCCCGGGTGCGGCGGCTGCTCATCACCCTGGGCGGCAGCGATCCCGACAACGTCACCGGCTCGGTGCTCACCGCGCTGGAGCAACTGGCCTTGCCCGACCTGGAAGTGGTCGTGGTGGTGGGCGGGGCCAGCCTGCATTACGAGCGCCTGCGCGCCAGCCTGCGCCTGCCCGGAGCCAGCCTGCGGCGCAACGTCAGCGACATGCCGGAGCTGATGCGCTGGGCGGACCTCGCCGTCACCGCCGGTGGCAGCACCTGCTGGGAGGCGGCGTGCCTGGGCCTGCCGCTGTGCTCGCTCGTCATCGTGGAGAACCAGCTCGCCTCGGCGCGGAAGCTGGCCGGGGCCGGGGCCGCCGAGGTGCTGGAGCCGGGACCGGCCGGGTGGGAGCCGGATAAATTGGCTGGAGTCCTCAATGCCCTGGCCCACAATCCTGCCCGCCGCGCGCAGATGACGACGGCGGGACGCGCCTTGGTGGACGGCCGGGGCGCGGAACGCGTCGCCGACATCCTGGCCGGCAGAGAACCGAATTTATGAGCGAAACGTCAAACAAGCCGGACGACGTGCTGGCCTTCTGGAACAGCCGGGCGGGCCTGGGTCAATGGGCCGGCACCCGCGATGTGCTGGCCAAGCAACTGGAGATGGAAGTGCTCGCCGCCCGCGCCCGCGACGGCCTGCGCGTGCTGGAGATCGGCTGCGGCAACGGCATCACGGCGATTGAGATCGCCCGCCGTCATGCCGTGAAGCTCCAGGCCTTTGACTTCGCCGAGGACATGATCACCGCCGCCCGGGGCCTGCTCGAAGGCCAGACCTTGCGGGGCGAGGTGAACTTTCAGGTGGGCGACGTGCGCCAGATGCCGCAATTCGCCGGCGGGTTCGACCTGATTTACACCGAGCGCGTGCTCATCAACCTGCCCGACTGGAACTCCCAGGCGCACGCCATTGCGGACATCGCCAAGCTCCTCGCGCCCGGCGGCGTGTATGCCATGTGCGAAAACAGCCAGGACGGCCTGGAGGCGATCAACGTGCTGCGGGCCAATACCGGCCTCCCGCCGGTGATCCCGCCCTGGCACAACCGCTACTTCCGCGATGCCGAGTTGGCCACGCTGCAGGTGCCCGGCCTCAAGCTGGCCGAGGTGAACCACTACAGTTCCACCTACTACTTCCTCAGCCGCGTGGTGAACGCCGCCCTGGCCGCGCAGTCCGGCACCGAGCCGGACTACGATTCACCGGTCAACCGCCTGGCCCTCTCCCTGCCACCCATCGGCCAGTTCGGCCAGGGCCGGCTCTGGGTGTGGGTGAAGGCTTGAAACTTCGGACCGCTGTGGGCGGCCATCGGCGGAAGGCGCGTTCCAAGGGGCAACGCCGTCGCTTGCCGAGGTCGCGTAGCGACCCGCTGACGGTAGCCGTGGGTTTCAACCCACGGTAAGGCCACGAAGGAGGCTACGTCGCGTAGCGACGATTGAGCGCTCGCGTTTCCACGTCGCCAAGAATCTCGACCGGTTCCTGCATCGCTACGCGACGCCAGTCATTCTCCCCGATTACCGTGGGTTGAAACCCACGGCTACCTTCGGTCCTCGCTACGCGAGGCGAAAGAAACGCCGAGCGCCGCAGCTAAAACAGTGCGCTCGAACCCCTTCTACTGCGCCGGCAACGCGGAGCGTCTGGAGTGCGCTGTCTTTCAGCACCGCTTTTCCCCGCCACGGGCCTTGGCCAGCTCGCCACTCTCACCGTGTGCCCAACCGAAAGCGGCGGTGAAACACGCCGCACTCCAGACGCTGGCGCGACTTCCCCCGGCTCGGGCATCCGCGAACGGGGCAGGCACCAGGGAAATCACGGCGCGCCAGAAATTGAGTTGCGCCTCTTCCGTGGGGTGCATCCACGCACTTCTCCCGGTTTCGAGCTGCGGGGCAAGCGAGGACGCTTGCGGCACGGCCGGCCGGAGGCCGGCGCTACGTAGCGCCCGCTTCCACGGACCCCGTGTTGAAATGGTTGAATGGAGAACGGGGATTCACCATGCTGTCCGCCCATGTCGGTCAGAAAGAAAGCGCCCGCCAAGCCGGGCAAGCAGTCCGCCGCCCCAGCCCGCTTCGCCACGGAGCAGGAAGCCTTCTGGGCCGGCGAGTTCGGCAACGACTACACCCAGCGCAACGTCGGGGCGCAGTGGGTGGCCAGCAACCTCGCGCTCTTTGCCAAGGTGCTCGGCCGCACGGAGAACGTCCGCTCGGTCCTCGAACTCGGCGCGAATCTCGGCCTCAACCTCCGCGCCCTGCGGCAACTGCTCCCGCAGGCCGACCTCACCGCCGTGGAGATCAACGCCCAGGCCGTCGCCGAACTCAAACGGCTGGGGGACATCACAGTCCACCACACTTCGATCCTCGAATTCACCCCGCCCAAGCCGGTGGACCTGGTGCTGATCAAGGGGGTGCTCATCCACCTGAACCCGGAGAAGCTGCCGCAGGTGTATGACCTCATGCACGCCGCCAGTGCGCGTTACATCTGTCTTGCGGAGTATTACAACCCGTCGCCCGTGGCCATCCCGTATCGCGGCCACACTGACCGGCTGTTCAAGCGCGACTTTGCCGGTGAACTGCTCAAGCGCCACCCGGGTCTGCGCCTGCTGGACTATGGGTTTGTGTATCACGGTGATCCCAACCACCCGCAGGACGACCTGACCTGGTTCCTGCTGGAGAAGCCCGCCCCACGATGACCGTCGGCATCATTGACTTCGGGATGGGCAATCTCAGTTCCGTGGCCAACGCATTCGAACGGCTGGAGTGCTCGCCGATCCTGCTGACCGAGCCCGCGCAGATGCAGACGGTGGACCGGCTGGTGCTGCCGGGCGTCGGGGCCTTCGGCGATGGCATGGCCAATCTGAACCGCGGCGGCTGGATCCCTGCCCTCGAAGCCGAGGTGCGCACCGGGGGCAAGCCGTTCCTCGGCCTATGCCTGGGCATGCAGTTGCTTGCCACCAGCGGCCAGGAGCACGGCGACTGGCAGGGGCTGGGCTGGATTCCCGGCGTAGTGCGCCGGTTCGCGACCACGGATGCCGCCATCCGCATTCCGCACATGGGCTGGAACGACGTGGAGATCGCCAAGCACGACGGCATCTACAAAGAAGCCAAGGGCGAACAGACCTTTTACTTCGTCCACAGCTTCATCTTCTGCCCGGAGGACACGAGCGTGGTCAGCGCGTGGTGCCAGCACGGGGAACGCTTCGTGGCCAGCGTGGAGCAGGGCAACATCTTTGCCACGCAATATCATCCCGAGAAGAGCCAGAAGTGCGGGCTCTCCGTGCTGCGGAATTTTCTCCAGGCCAGCGCATGTTAAAGAAACGGCTCATCCCGGTGCTGCTGCTGCAAAATGGCCTGCTCGTGCGCAGCGAGCTGTTCCAGATCCACCAGATCATCGGCAACCCCATCCACGAGGTGCAGCGCTTCAACGAGTGGAACGTGGATGAACTGATCTACCTCGATATCAGCCGCGACGGCAGCTACGACCTGCGCCGCGACGATACGAAGGTGAAAGGGCTGGATCATCCGCTGGGCATCCTCGATGCGGTGAGCAAGACCTGCTTCATGCCGCTGACGTGGGGCGGGCGCATCCGCACGACCGAGGACATGCGTGACCGGCTGCGCCGGGGCGCGGACAAGATCACGGTGAACTCCGAGGCCGTGCGCACGCCCTCGCTCATCACGGAAGGCGCGAAGTGGTTCGGCAGCCAGGCGATCGTCGCGAGCATTGACGTGGGCCGCAACGCGCAGGGCAACCGTGAGGTGTTCGTGGACGGTGGCCGCACGGCGACCGGCCTGGAGCCAGTAGCCTGGGCGCGCGAGTGCGAACGCCTCGGGGCCGGCGAAGTCCTGCTGCAGGTGATTGAGCGGGATGGTCGCGGCACCGGCTACGACACCGAGCTGATTCAAGCAATGGCCGGCGCGATCACCATCCCGTTGATCGCGTGCAGCGGCGTGGGGCGGTTCGAGGACTACGCGCCCGGCATCCAGGCCGGCGCGTCCGCCGTGGCGGCGGCGAACCTGTGGCACTTCAAGGAACTCGCGGATCGTCTGGGCAAGAAGGCCCTGCTAAAAGCGGGCGTGAACGTGCGCCGCTGACCTGATTCTACCTATGAGATACTGCACCAAATGCGTTTACCCGAGCCTGGCGGCCACGCCGATGACCTTCGACGCGAACGGCGTCTGCTCCGGCTGCCGCGTGGCGGAGGAGAAGAAGAAAATTGACTGGGCGCTGCGCTGGAAGCAGTTCGAGGAGCTGATTGACGAGCACCGCTCGACCAGCAACTACGACATCCTCATCCCCGTCAGCGGCGGCAAGGACAGCTATTATCAGACGCATGTGGCGAAGTCCCTCGGCTTGAAGGTGCTGCTCATGACCTATCATGGGAACAACTACCTCCCCGAGGGCGAATACAACCTGAACCGGATGCGGGAGGTGTTCGACTGCGACCACATCATCGTCCGGCCGAGCGTGGACGTGCTCATCAAGATGAACCGTCTCGGGTTCAAGCTGCAGGGGGACATGAACTGGCATGGCCACTGTGGCATCTTCACCGCGCCCATCCAGGTGGCGGTGCGCTACAAGGTGCCGCTGATGCTGTGGGGCGAGCACGGCTTCCTCGACCTCGGCGGGATGTATTCCCTGAACGACTACGTGGAGTTCACCGCCAAGCACCGGCTCGAACATGCGCTGCGCGGCTATGACTGGCATGACTTCACGGATGCCGGCCTCGCCAAGCTGGGCCGCTCCGATCTGGCCGAAGGCCTCACCGCCAAGGACCTGCTCTGGGCGCAGTATCCGACGGATGACGAGATCGCGGACGTCGGCGTGCGCGGCATCTACCTGGGCAACTACGTCCATTGGGAGGCCAACGAACACTCGAAGCTCGTCGTGGAAAAGTGCGGCTGGCGGCCCGCCCAGCAGCCCTTTGAGCGCACCTATCGCATGTTCTCCAACCTGGACGACATGCACGAAAACGGCATCCACGACTACCTCAAGTTCGTGAAGTTCGGCTATGGCCGCGCGAGCGACCACGCCTGCAAGGACATCCGCGCGGGCGTGATGGATCGCGCCATGGGCATGGAGATGGTCAAGAAATACGACCACGTCAAACCCCGCCGCGACCTCGAACGCTGGCTCAAATATGTGAACATGACCGAGGAAGAGTTTGACCGTGTCTGCGACACCTTCCGCGACCGCCGCGTCTGGCGCATCGAAGACGGCCAGTGGGTGAAGGACAACATCTGGGGCGGCTCCAGTGCTTACGGCCCGGTGCATACGGAGGAACGTTCCACCACCGGTCGCAAGCAGAAGGCGGCCTGAGGGTGGATGGTTTTCCTCCCGGCAACATGAGCCAAACCAAGCCCATCCGCCACGTGGTGATCCTCGTGGATGACCGCACGCGCGACCTGATGATCGCGAGCCTGGTCGCGCATCATCTGGAGGCGCTGGGCATCGTGGCGCATCTCGAACCGCTCGAAGCGTATCAAGGCTGCCTCGCGGCGTGGCGGCCGGACCTGATCCTCTTCAACCACCTCACGGCCAGCCACCTCGCGGCCTATTCGCGGCGGCTGCATGAGATGGGCGTGCTCACGGCGGTGCTGCCCAACGAGGGCATTCTCTACGACCAGGAGGAGATGCGCTTCAACTCCGGCCGGCATCACACTGACGCGCACATTGACCTGTTCTTCTGCTGGAACGAGCAGCACCGGCAGGCCCTCTGCGAAAGCGGCTTCGGCGCGAAGTCGCGCATCGAAGTGGTCGGCGTGCCGCGCTTCGACTTTTACATCGAGCCCTGGTCACGGCTCTACCAGCGTCCCCGCCTCACGCCCCGCCAGCGACCCCGGCTGCTGCTGTGCACCAACTTCATCACGGCCAAGTTCCGTGAGCTGCCGCGTGAGCACGGCGACCGGTTCTTTGCGGCCTGGAAAGATCGCATCCCCCTCTACCGGGATTACTGGGGCGGCATCGAGGCGCATTACAAAGGCCGCACACGGGCACTGGATTTCTTCCGGGAACTCGCCGCGTGCGGACGCTATGACCTGACCCTGCGTCCCCATCCCCGCGAGGAGAAGGACTTCTACGAAAACTTCCTCGCCACGCTGCCGGCGGAGCAGCGGGCGCTGGTCACCTTGGATCACGGCGGCAGCATCACGGAACTGATTCTGGACTGTGATCTGGAGGTTTCCATCGAGACCTGCACCACGGCGCTGGAGAGCTGGATCGCCGGCAAGCCCACGGTGGAGATTGATCTGGAGCGCCACCCGCTGTGGCACAGCAAGGAAGCCGCCGCCAGCGGCCTGGCCTGCGATGATCCCGCCAAGCTGGTGCCCATGGTGGAACAGGCTCTCCACTCCCCTGCCCCGCCGGAACTGGCGGCGCGTCGGCGCGCCCATCTCCAGAAATGGTGCTCGGCCACGGACGGCAAATCCACGGAACGGATGGCGCGGGTCCTCGCCGATGCGCTGGGCAAGAAGGGTCCGACGGACTGGTCCACGTTGACAGTGGAAGACCGGCGGCGGGCGGTGAAGCTGCGGGTGCTGCACGACCTCGGCTTCGCCTATCACTTCGATCCGTTCATGCCGCTGAAGCGCGTGGTCTTCGGCGACCGCTACGCGATCAAGGATTACTCCCTGCGAAAATCCATCCGTCCGGGAGATGTCAAGCAGGCGCGGGCGCAGTTGGCCGGGCTCGGGAAATCGAGCGGCGCGGCAACGTAGTTCGACATTCCAAGGTCGAGCGACTAATCCCCGGCCAGCCGCCATCGCCCCAGCAGCCGCAGGTCATCCACGAGGAACTCACGCGGCCCTTCACCAGTGAACTCGATGCTGAAGAGATCGGCATTCACCACGGGGAAGTTGGGGAAGGAGCTGAACGACAGGTCCACCTTCCGCCACCGGTCATCCACCGCCAGCTCGATGGTGGAAACGACCGCGACGGCATTGGTGGTGTGCGCGTGAGCGTGCAAAGTGAAGCGGGCTTGCCCGCTGCCGCCCGGCGCCCGGAGCCACACCCGCAGCCCGGTGGCGAACTGGTGCGAGTAATGCCACCCGCGCACCCGGGTGGTGCTCACTGCCACCGAGCGCTGTCCGGCCGGCAGGTTCACGGCGAGCGACGCGTTGCCATCGTGCGCGCTGGCCGAGAGCTTGAGCGGTGAGGCGGGATGTGGCGCTGACAAGAGCTTCCAGCCGGTCAAGCCTTCCTCGAAACCATCCAAAAACGGCCAGAAGATCCTCGCCGGTTTCTCCATGCCAGCCAGACGGGGTGAAACCGCGCGCATGGGCGAGAGCAGCGCGGCTGCTTCAGTGCCATCGCTGAGGAAATAGACCAATGGGACATCCAGTTCGTCCACCGGCAGCGTGGCTTCCCACACCATGCCGCGTTGGGTCATCGGCAGCGTCCGCCAGTCACGCGCAGGCCAGTGACCGGGGGCGTCGGCGCTGTAGTGCAGGACGACGCGCGGGCTGGCGACGGGAACGCCCGGCTGCCACCGCACCTTGAGCTGTTCCGCGAGGTGTTCGGAGCGCAGCGTGGCAAAGGGTTCGGAACGGAGGGCGTTCGTCGCCAGCCCCTGCGGATAGAGCACGGCGTCAGTCACCCATGTGTCGGCCGCTGGTTTGGACTGCGGGTGCGCGGGTGTCGCGCCGAGCAGGAGCGCAGCGATGAGGCTGAGCCGGACGTTCACGGGATTACTTCCCCGACTTGCCCCCGCCACTGCCACCACCCCCGCCGCCCTTGCCGCCACCGGCGTTCAGGATGGTGCCGGTGATCACGCCGATCGCGAAGAAGCCGAAATACATCAGGGCGGCTGGCTGGGAGATGCGGTTGGGCAGGATGGGTGGCAGGGACAGATCCACGATGGCGCGGTTGTTCATTCCCATCAGCACGAGGAAAGAGAGCACGACGATGAGGAAAATGGTCTTGAGCAGGAGCTTGGCGTTCATAGTTAACCCGGACGCGACAGTAGCAGCGAACCGGATGATTGTCAGCAAATCGGTGGAACGAATCGGCGGACCCGCTGGATTCTGGATCAAACCGATGCGGTAACAGCACAGTGCAGACTAACGCAGAGGCGCAGAGGACGCGAAGAAGCGCAAAGATTTGTCCCCTCCCAACCACATTCACCCCTTGGTGGTCCCGCTTGGCTGCCTGCTCTGCGAATCTCTGCGTTCTCTGCGCCTCTGCGTTGAAGTTGAAATATTTCCCGGCCGACAGCCTCACTCCGGCTGAGCGGTCAGAAAGATGGGGTCAGAAAAATGAACCGCAGGAGAAATGGGCTTCGGAGAAAATCCCGCAGATTCAAGGCGACCGCAGATTGGAAAATTCCATCTGCGGTTCCGAAGTCTCCGCTCACTTCTTCAGCGCCGCCTCGATGGCCGCCTTCATCCGCGCTTCGCTGCCGGGCGCGACCCAGCACCAGTCGTGGAGGTTCGAATCCTTTTCCTCCCACGCGCGCTCAATGGGAATGTAGCCCGGCGCGCTCTCCCCATAACCCGCCACCATCACGAACGCATCCGGGCGCACGGCCTGCGCATGAAGCTGATACTCGACATAGGCTTCCGCCGGGAGCAGGAGAAACTGCGCCGGACCGAAATCCACCGCCGGCACATCAATCGGCTGCCCGGCAGCGGCGCGCTTGCGCCAGGAGAGGTTCATCGCCGCGAGACACTGCGCGAACGGCTTCTGGTCCGGCACGAGCAGCTTCTCGGAGCCTTCCACGGTGAAGCCCGCCGGATCGTTGCGGGGCTCCAAGGTCATGGGCACGGAGCGGAACGCCACCTTCTCCAGCGGCGAGCGCTTCGTGTCGCGCCACGCCTCGGCCATGGCCTGATAAATCCGGCCCGCCAGCACCACGCGGTTCTCGCGCGCACCCGTATTGTATTTGCCGGCGGTCACATTCCCGCTGCAGCCGGAGAAGTAGATCTGGGCGCAGTTCGGCACGTCTTCCTGCCGGCGTCGGCGGGCGATGCCGGGGAAGTCCGCGGACACCTCGCCCCCGCCGTAGAAGCTCATGGGATGCACGGCGTAATTGCTCAGGGCGGCAAGCGGAGCGTTACCGTTCCAGAAGCTCAGGGTCTTGAGCATCGGATCAATGTCCCCGTCGTCGGCCTGCGCGGCGAGCACGTTGGAGTTCCGGCTCATGCGACCGTAGGAAACCTTGCCGTCCGGGAGCAGGTAGCGGCGGTTGGAGGCGACTTTCTCCACCTTGGCCTGACCGAGGCCCAGGTGCGTGATCTTGGCGGCGGATTTCAGGCTCTCGCGCAGGGCCTGGGCCACGCGCTGGATGGCTTCCTCGTGAAACTTCACATCGCAGACCGTCCCGGCACATTTGCGCTCCTGCAGGATACGCTCGGCCTCCAAGTCCGCGACGGGCGCATCATGCACATGGGTGCTGGAAACCAGGACATGCTGACGGTCGGTGCCCGCCGCCGCCGCCAGCACGTCACGCCAGCGGTCGAAGGCGGCATTCCGAATTTCGCACCAGTCCACGGAAACGAGCACGACGGGCTTCTCGCCGCCCATCAGCACGATGCCCTTGGCGAAGAGCGGGTCCATGACCGACTTGGACAGCCAGGCCCCGCCCATCATGCCGTGGCCCATCGGCACGGTCACGTCGGCGGAGAATGCGGCGAGGCGGAAATCGCCGGCCGCCTGAGCCCCCGCCCGCAAGGTCGTGAGCGCCCCGGCGGAGGCCAAGGTGCGGGCAAGGAACGTTCTCCGGGTGGTAGGTGGCATGACGGAATTCACGCCGCATCCGACGCGCAAGGCGAGCCGGAAATTTCAACGTGAGCGATCACGGCCCCTGTCCATTCGGCCAGAGCCGAAGTTCACCGGCTGGCTAAAAAGAAACACCCCGTTCAATTCCGGGCAGAGAAAGGTTCATGAAATTGAGCAGTCCCATTGCTGGTTACGATGAAAGCCTTGAAAACATTGGTGATTTTACCAGCGAAAAACTTTCCACCGCCGCTGGCACCGCCGCTGCTAAGGGAAGCGTGCGCTGGTCACCAGCAGTTAACAAATGCGTTCCGTCCGGCGGTAACGCGCGGGATTTCGCCAGCACTTCTCCGCGCGACGCCAGAGCGAAAGACACCCAATGAAGAAAATCGAAGCTATCATCAAACCGTTCAAATTGGAGGAAGTGAAGGACGCCCTGAGTGACATCGGGGTCGAAGGCATGACCGTGACCGAGGTGAAGGGGTTTGGCCGCCAGAAGGGCCACACCGAAATCTACCGCGGCTCCGAATACACCGTGGACTTCCTGCCCAAGATCAAGCTTGAGCTGGTGCTGCCCGACAGCCGCGTGGACGCGGCGGTGGCGGCCGTCGTCAAGGCTGCCAAGACCGGCAAGATCGGTGACGGCAAGGTCTTCGTCTCCACCGTGGACGACGCCGTCCGCATCCGCACCGACGAGAAAGGTGACGCCGCTGTCTAAACCGCCAACCACAACCCATTGAACAAACATTGAAAATGAAGAAACTGATTCTCTCCCTGACGTTGTGCTCCTTCCTCGGCACGACGCTTCTTTCCTCGCATGCGGCCGACGCTCCGGCGGCTCCCGCCGCCCCGGCCGCCAAGGCACCTGAACCCAAGAAGCCCGACCCGACGCTCGAACAGCGCGTGGCCGGCCTCGAAGCCTACGTGGGCAACACCGATCCCACCGCGCCCTTGAAGACCAAGATCAAGGACAAGGACGGCAAGGAAGTGGACGGCATTCCCGAGGGATTGACCACTCCCGCCGTCGGTGTCGCCGGCCCCGGCCACAACGCCTTCCAGATGGTGTGCGCCGCGCTCGTGCTCTTCATGACGCTGCCCGGCCTGTTCCTCTTCTACGGCGGCCTGGTGCGCAAGAAGAACATCCTCTCCGTCATCGCCCAGTGCTTCGGCATCGCGGGTCTGGTGACGATCCTCTGGTATTTCTTCGGCTACAGCTTCGTCTTCGCCGGTGGCGACGGCGCGGGTGCCTGGGTGGGCGACTTCAAGCTGAAGGCGCTGCTCGCCGGGGTCACCGGCGCGCCGAACACGGACTACTGCTACTGGGTGAGCGAGAACGTCTTCTCCATGTATCAGCTCATGTTCGCCATCATCACCCCGGCGCTGATCCTCGGCGCGATCGCGGAACGCATGAAGTTCTCGGCCGTGCTGCTCTTCATCACGCTGTGGATGCTGGTGGTTTACTTCCCGCTCGCGCACTGGGTGTGGGGCATCAAGGGTGTGATGAACGGCGTGTGGAACGCGGACGCGAAGATCAAGGCGATTGACTTCGCCGGCGGCACCGTGGTGCATATGAGCTCCGGCTGGAGCGCGCTGATCCTCTGCCTCCTGCTCGGCAAGCGCCTCGGCTTCGGCAAGCAGCCCATGCAGCCGCACAGCATGACGATGTGCGCCATCGGCACGGGCATGCTCTGGGTTGGCTGGTATGGTTTCAACGCCGGCTCGGCGGTCGCCGCTGACGGTGTCGCGGCCAATGCCTTCACCACCACCACCATCGCGGCGGCCGTCGCCTCGTTCGCCTGGGCCATGCTGGAATACGTCCTCAAGGGCAAGCCCTCCGTCCTCGGTTTCTGCTCCGGCGCGGTGGCCGGCCTGGTCGTGGTCACCCCCGCCTGCGGTTTCATCACCCCGGGTGGCGCGATGATCATCGGCGTCCTCGCCGGCATCATCCCGTTCTTCGCCTGCACCAAGCTCAAATCCATGTTCGGCTATGACGACGCGCTCGACACCTTCGGCGTCCACGCCGTCGGCGGCACGCTCGGTGCGATCCTCACCGGCATGCTGGCCCGCAACGAAGCCAACGCCAACCTGGCCACGAACCTCAAGACCTACGTGACCGACTCGCTCTTCCAGCCGCTCCTCATGGAGCAGCTCAAGGCCGTCGCCCTCACGCTGGTGCTCTCGGTCGTGGGCACGGTGGTCATCGCCTACATCGTGAAGGCCGTCGTCGGCCTCCGCGTGACGGAAGAAGTCGAGACCGTCGGCCTCGACCTCGCCGAGCACGGTGAAGAAGGCTACCACGGTTAATCTGTCAGCTACACGGCCCGCCGCGCCAATAACTGCAACCCGCGAGTTGCAGTTGGCGCGGCGGGTCCGTTTTTGGGGTCCGTGTTTTGGTTGGCGGAGGAATGTCGGTGCCGGTGGGGCGGCGGAGCGCGGCCTTCAGGCCGCAGAAACGGGAGCACGCCTGGGATGGTTCGAACACACTTTTCCAGTCGCAGCCTTCTGCGGCGTAAACGCCGCGCTCCGCACTTCAAGACGCAGGGCGCGACCTCCTTCGCCCCGGACTATGACGCTTGGATCACCAAGGCCGTGGTGTTGTCCCGACCGTCGTTTGCCAGTGAGGCATCCACCAGCCGCTCGGCGATAGTTGAGGGGACGGCCTTGCCCCGTTTCGCCGCCTGCGGGGCGCGCAACAGCTCCACGAGCTGGTGATTGTAGAGCCCCTCGGTCAGCCCGTCCGTGCAGAGCAGAAAGATGTCCCCCGGCTCGCAGGCCACCGCGCCCACCTGCGGGTCCACGAACTGGTTGCCGCCGCCGAGGGCCTTCTGCAGCACGTTGCGGCGCGGATGCGTGCGGGCTTCCCGTTCGTTCAGCTTTCCGTTGCGGAACAGCCAGCCAACATGCGTGTCATCCAGGCTGAGCTGTTTGATGACGCCGTCCCGCGCGGAGAGGTAGTAGATCCGGCTGTCGCCGATGTGGCCGTAATACATCCAGCCCGGCGTGAACCAGCACAGGCTCAAGGTCGCCTCCATCCCGTGGCACTCGTCATAGCTCTGCCCCAGATAAACCAGCGCCCGATGCACCTGGCCGAACAGTTCCGTCAGCACATCGCCGAAACCCGGGGCCAGCCCGGCGGCCGACTGATGGAAGGAGCGCGGGAGCAGCTTGGTGATTTTCTCAACGGCGATGCGGCTGGCATATTCCCCGGCCTTCGCCCCGCCCATGCCATCGCTCACGGCGAAGGCGAAATCCATGGTGCTCGTCACGGCTTCGCCGACTTTGCCCAGATGCTGGACCTCGCGGGCGTCAAATCGCAGCCCCAGAAAGGCGTCCTCATTGTTGGTCCGGACCTTGCCGCGATCGGTCCGGCCCGACCATTTCAACTGCTTGACAGTAGATTCTTCGCGGGGAGGCTGAACCATGGAGTGACAGTTATTCGAAACCGGGCAGCAGGGTGGACAGCTCGAAATCAATGATGCAGAAGCGCCCGTCCGACTGGCGGTAGGTGACGTTGCGGATGTCTGGATCGTCGTGCCGGACGCCAAACTGCGTCAGTTCCGCAAACAGCGTGCGCGTTCGTTCCGGGTCCAGATGCTCCACGCGGCTGCCGCAGTTGGTGGTAATGATCTTTAGCTTGGCCTCGTCCGCCTCCAGCAGCCGGGGCACGAAGCCGCACTTGTGCGCTTCGAGATACCGGAGAATCCGCACCTCGTTGGTGAACCGTTCCAAGGCGTTCGGCCCGTGGAAGACCTTGATCACCCGGCCGTCGAAGGTCAGGTTCACCGTGGCCCGGAGCGTGTCTTTGACTTTGAGCATGTGCGGGCAAGCCGCTGCGTCCGGCGTGCCACGCGCCGATTAGACTGGCGAGCAGGGACGCGAAGCAAGCGCTGACTGAGCCGAGGACAAACTCCAAATTCCAAGTCCCAAAATCCAATGGGCAACCTCTCCGCCTCGGGTTGAAGGTTGGAATTTGGAGCTGCTTTGGATTTTGAAGCTTGGAGCTTGGGATTTTCCCGCCCTCTTTCCGACCGCTCCGGCGGTCCAGAGAAATCAGTTTTTAGCCATTGCCCGGCGCGCCGCTGGTTCCTAAAGTTCCGGTCCGGCGGACGTTCAACAAGTGCAGCGTCCGCCGTTGCGTTTTCATGAAATACATTTTCGTCACCGGCGGCGTGGTCAGTTCTCTCGGCAAAGGCCTCACCGCCGCCGCCCTCGGCACGCTGCTCGAGAACCGCGGGCTCAAGGTCGCCCTGCAAAAGTTCGACCCTTACCTGAACCTCGACCCGGGCACGATGTCCCCCTACCAGCATGGCGAGGTGTATGTGCTCGATGACGGTGCGGAGACGGACCTGGACCTCGGCCACTACGAGCGCTTCACCAGCACCAAGCTCACCCGCAAGAACAACACCACCAGCGGCCAGGTCTATCAGCAGGTGCTGGACAACGAGCGCAAGGGTGTTTACCTCGGCAAGACCGTCCAGGTCATTCCGCACATCACCGACGAAATCCAGCGCCGCATCCAGGTGCTGGCGGACGATTCCAAAGTGGACGTGGTCATCACCGAGGTCGGCGGCACGACCGGCGACATCGAGGGGCTGCCGTTCCTGGAGGCCATCCGCGAATTTGGCCTGGAGGCCGGGCTGCACAACGTCTGCTTCATTCACGTCACCTACGTCCCGTTCATCAAGGCTGCCGGCGAACTGAAGACCAAGCCCACCCAGCAGAGCGTCGCCAAGCTGCGGGAGATCGGCATCAGCCCGCACATTCTGGTCTGCCGTTGCGAAAAGTCGCTCGACAAGGAACTGCGCCAGAAGATGGCGATGTTTTGCAGCGTGCCCTACGAGGCGGTGATCGAGCACAAGGACGTGGACCATTCCATCTACGAAGTGCCCCTGATGCTTCAGCGCGAGCGGCTGGACGACCTCGTCTGCCGCGTGTTGGACCTGCATGTGCCGGCGGCGAACATGACGCACTGGCAGGAGATCATCCGCAAGCTCATCGCCCCGCAGCACCGCGTGCGCATCGGCGTGGTCGGCAAATACATCGAGCTGCAGGACGCCTACAAGTCGGTGTATGAGGCCATCATCCACGGCGGCGTGGCCAACGACTGCGGCGTGGAGATCGAGAAGCTCGACGCCGAGGACATCGAGAAGTTCGGCCCGGAGAAGATTCTCAAGGGCTTGGGCGGCATTCTCGTGCCCGGCGGCTTTGGCGAGCGCGGCATCGAGGGCAAGATCATCGCGGCGAAATACGCCCGCGAGAACAAGATCCCCTACTTCGGTCTGTGCCTCGGCATGCAGATCGCCACGATCGAGTTCGGCCGCAATGTCCTCGGACTCGAGGGCGCGCACTCGACGGAGTTCAACCCCGACTCGCCGCACCCGGTCATCGCCTTGCTGGACGAGCAGCGGAAAGTGACCAAGATGGGCGGCACCATGCGCCTCGGCTCCCAGCCCTGCCAGCTCGCGATGGGCACCAAGGCCCAGCAGCTTTACGGTGCCTTCGTCGTCAACGAGCGCCACCGTCACCGCTATGAGTTCAACAACGCCTACCGGGACCAGTATGCGGCGGCAGGCTTCGTCTTCAGCGGCACCTCCACGGACGGCAAGCTGGTCGAGCTGATGGAACTGGCGGATCACCCATTCTTCGTCGCGAGCCAGTTCCACCCGGAATTCCTCAGCAAACCCAATGCGGCCCATCCGCTCTTCCGCGGTTTCATCGCCGCCGCCCACCAGCACCTGCACCACAAGGCGCTGTAAGCGCGGGCGCGGCTCCAGGGCGCGCGGCATTCATGCCGCTTCAACGTGCGTCTCACTTTGGTGAACCCAACTCCTGCCGCGTTCGGACGTTGAAGCGGCGTAAACTCCGCGCGCCGGGGCACCTGCCAAGCTGACGGTTGGCGACGCGACGTGACTCTGCTAGTCTCCGCCCGTGAAACCAGCGCGCTTCTCGTCCCACGTTCTGCTCTGCACGGTGCTCAGCCTGGCCGGAATGGCCGTTTCAGGAGCGCAACCGCCCACCGCCAACGGCCTCGCCGCGCTCCGCGTGCCCGAGGGCTTCAAGGTGGAACTCGCCGCCGGGCCGAAACTCGCGCCCTACGCCATGTTCGGTGCGCTGGATGAACGGGGCCGCTTGTTTCTGGCGGAGTCGTCCGGGAAGAACATCAAGGGCGCGGCCATGTCCCAGGCACCCGAGTGCCGCATCCGCATGGTGGAGGACACGGACGGCGACGGCATGTTCGACAAGAGCACCAGCTTCGTGGACCGCGTGGGCATCCCGATGGGCGTGCTGTGGCACAACGGCTCCCTCTTCGTCGCCTCCCCGCCCGAGTTGCTGCGCTTTGATGACATTGATGGCGACGGGCAGGCGGACACGCGGACCATTCTCCTGAGCGGTTGGAACGTGCGCGGCACCGCGAGCCTGCATGGGCCGTTCCTTGGGCCCGACGGCTGGCTTTACTTGACCGATGGCCGGCACGGCTTCGACATCCACACCAAGGAAGGCACAAACCTCAAGGGCCTGGCCTCGCGCATCTGGCGTGTGCGCCCGGACGGACGGCAGCTCCAGTCCTTCGCCGGCGGCGGCTTTGACAATCCCATCGAGGTCGCCTGGACCACGGCGGGCGAGATGATCGGCACGATGACCTACTTCGTGAACCCGCAGCACGGGCAGCGCGACGGGCTGATGCACTTCCTCCACGGCGGCGTTTACAGCAAGTGGCACGAGAGCGTGGCCGAGTTCAAGCTCACCGGCGACCTCATGCCGCCGATGACCCGGTTCGCGCGCATCGCGCCCGCCGGACTGATGAGCTATCGCGGCACAAGCTTCGGACCGGCGTTTCGCGGCAACCTCTTCAGCGCGCAGTTCAACCCGCACCGCGTCCAGCGCCACGTCGTCGCCCGGCACGGCGCGACGTTCACCACGGAGGACTCCGACTTCCTCGTTTCCAGCGATCCTGACTTCCACCCGTGCGACGTGCTCGAAGACGCGGACGGCAGCCTGCTCGTGGTGGACACCGGCGGCTGGTATGTGGACCAGTGCCCGCTCTCGCGCATCAGCAAGCCGGAGTTCAAGGGCGGTGTTTACCGCGTGCGGAAAGCAGGCGCCCGGAAAGTGAACGACCCGCGCGGCGACTCGCTCAACTGGAAGCAGCCGCCCGCCGCGCTCGCGAAACTGCTGGAAGACCCGCGCCCGTTCGTGGCCAGCCGCGCCGTCGAGACGCTCGTGAAGCAGGGCGAGGCCGCCGTCGGTCCGGTCGCGGACATCCGCCGCAAGTCCGCCAGCACGGAAGCCCGCAGTGCAGCCGTGTGGACGCTGTTCCGCGTGGGCTCCACGAATGCCCAGGCCGAGGTGCGGGCCGCGTTGCAGGATGGTGCGCTGGACGTGCGCATCGCCGCCGCCCAGGCCGCCGGCCTCGCGGGTGACAAGGAAGCGCTCGAGGCGCTGCAGAAGATCCTTCAGCAAGACCAGTCCCCCGCCCGCCGCGAGGCCGCCACGGCCCTCGGCCGCATTGGTGACAAGCGGAGCAACGGCCCGCTCATCACCGCCGCCACACGCGCCGCCGACCGCTTCGAGGAGCACGCCATCACCTACGCGCTGATCCAGAACTTCGCCCGCATGACGAATCAGCACATCGGCGGCTCAACCATGCAGTTGCCCACCATGGCTCCGCGCAGCGCGAAGGCGGCGCTCTTCGCCTTCGAGCAGATGGAGCCGTGCCAGCTCGTCATGCCCCACGTGGCCCCGCTGCTCCGCAGCAAGGACGCCGAGCTGCGCCGCACCGCGCTTTGGGTCTTTGCCCGCCATCCCGACTGGGGCGCGGGCGTGCGCGACTATCTGGCAGCGCGCCTGAAGACGGTCAAATGGGATCCGGGCGAAGAAGAACTGCTGCGGGAGACGCTGTCGAACTTTGCCGCGGATGCGCCGGTGCAGAACATCGTCGCCGCCGCGCTCAACAATCCCACAACCGGGGAAGAGCACCGGCTGTTCCTGCTCGACGTGCTGGAACGGAGCCAGATGAAGAAATTTCCCGAAGCGTGGAACCAGGTGATCCGCGCTTTGCTGGAAGGACAAAGCCAGACCCTCCGCCTGCGCACGCTGGCGCTGGTGCGGACCCGGGGCCTCGCGGAGTTTGACACCCTGCTCCGCCGGTTCAGCGGCACGGAACGGGAGCCGACCCCTGTCCGCCTCGCCGCCATCGCCGCACTGGCACCCCGCACCCTGCCGCTGGACACCAATCATTTCACGTTCCTCCGCGAGACGCTCTCCGCCCCGGACTATCCGGTGCGCAGCACCGCCGCGCAGGTGCTGGGCAAGGCGAAGTTAAGCGACGAGCAACTGACGGTGCTGGCCAGCAACCCGGTGGCGAAGGCGGACAGCGTCGCGCTGCTCGCCCTGCTCGAAGCCTATCGAGGAAACCAAAACGCCACCGTGGGCCAGTCTCTCGTGGTCGCGCTGGGCGCGAACCCCTTCGCCGAGGAGGTCCTCAGCGCCACTCAGCTCGCCGACTTGCTCGCGAGCTATCCCGAGGCCGTCCGCACCGCCGCCCAGCCCCTGCGGGACCGCATCACCGCACGCCAGGCCGAGCGCATCCAGCGGCTCGCGGAGCTGGAGCCGTTGCTCTCCGGCGGCGATGTCGGGCGCGGACGCGCGGTCTTCTACAGCCAGAAATCCCAGTGCTCCGCCTGTCACGCGGTCGGACGCGAGGGCGGCACGCTCGGACCTGACCTGACCTCCATCGGGGCGATCCGTTCCGGGCGGGACATCCTCGAGGCGATTGTCTTCCCCAGCGCGAGCTTCGTCCCCGGCTACGAACCGATGCGCGTGGAGACCAAGGATGACGTCATCACCGGCAACATCGTGCGCGAGGACGCGAGTTCCGTGGTGGTGAAACTCAACGCGATGGTGGAGCAGCGCATCCCGCGCGCCGACATCAGGAGCATCAAGCCCGGCGCGGTGTCGGTGATGCCGGAAGGTCTGGCGGCCGGACTGACGAAGGAGGAGTTGCTCGATTTGCTGGCATTCCTCCAGGCGCAGAATGGCGAGCAGTGGCTGATGCCGGAACGACGCGGGAGCAGATAGGCACGGAGTCCCGCCTTCAGGCGGCGGGACGGGTGAGCACCAGACGCTGACGCGCACTTGAACCAAATGCTGGCAGGGCGCGGTGTCCTCACCGCGCCGCCGAGGTCCGGCTGCCCCCGGGTAGTCGGCGGCGGGCTGAGGACAGCCCGCCCTACCCATCACCGGTTCCTGTGCAGGCATGTTCGGCGCTCCGTTGGTTCTCGGCGTTGCTACGAATTGTCCTGCTACTACATGGTTCCGAATAGGCCCTTGAACGCCTCACCGCCTGAAGGCGGGACTCCGAACTTGGACGCACGCTTGGCAAGCCCTCGGCCCGCCTCTAATATTGCCCCATGCTGCGAAAGCTCCTTTCCCTCCTCGCGCTGGCCCTTGTGCTCACGGGCTGCATCGAATTCGAGCGGCAGACGCTGACCTACCAGCACGACACGGCGAGCGACACGCTGCGCATCCACCAGACGTATCACGGCATTTTCGGCGCGGATGACCCACAGCAGTTGACGGACAAGGAACGCGAGCAGCTCGCTTCGGTGATGAAGGGCCAGCGGACGTTCTTCTTCGCGAACTGGGCGTTTGAACTGAATCAGGAGTCGTTTCAGAAAGGCCTTGCGGATGCCGTCCTGCCCAAGACCAATTCGCTCGAAGAGGCCTTCCGCCGGGCGACGACCAACCTGCTGACCTTGTTGATCGCCAATGTCCAGATCGAGAACGGGAAGTTCCACCTCAACGAAGCAGGCCAGCCCTGCGGCACCCAGCGCGTGACCCTCCGCAATGTCAGCAAGCTGCTCGCGGCAGGGAACGCAACCATGCGCAAGGCGCTGGAGCTGGAAATGAAGGACAAACAGACGGTCGAGGAACGTGAACTGATCAACCGCTCCCTGGCCCGCCCCGAGCCGTTCTTCTCCCTGACCGGCCAGCAAATCCGGTTCCGGTTTCCCGTGTCCAAAGCGGAGTTCGACAAGCTCGGTGAAGGCGACGAACAGCTCAAACGGTTCTTCGCCGAATTCGTAAAGCTGGGCGGCGGGATGCAGCACGAAGACCGTGAGCTGCACGTCCGGTTCGGCCGCCCCGATGCCCAGCGAGAGACAGTGACACTGCCCATGACCAGCCAGAAGCGCTACGTCAGCAACGCCCTCCCGCACCTGCGTGACACCTACGGCTTCGCCAAGAACTTTGACGTCCAAAAGGACGCCGAGAATTTTCTCCGCCCCAAGCCACCGGCCAACTGACCGGACTGCTCAGGCCTGCCGCTGCAGCACCTCGTGAACCGTGCGGGCCAGCGCATCCGCGCTGAAGGGCTTGCGCAGCACCGCCTGCGCACCAATGGTGTCCAGTTCCCCGCCGGCGGGCTGCATTTCTGATCCGCTGGCGGCGATGACCCGGACCTTGGGCAGCAGCGAGCGCACCGCCCGGACAGTGGCCGGGCCGTCCATGATGGGCATGCTCATGTCCGTGATCACGAGCCGCAGATCCTCGAGATGTTGCGCGCAAATCGCCACTGCCTGCGCCCCGTCCGCCGCCCCCAGCACCTTGTAGCCAAACATCTGGAGGGTCTGCGTGGCGACACTCCGAATGGCCGCCTCGTCGTCCACCACAAGGATGAGTTCGCCCCGGCCCACGGGCACAGCCGCGCGGACAGCCTGGGCCGTGGCCTGGGCTTCCGCCTGCGTGGGCAGGTAGATGTCAAAGCGTGTTCCCTTGCCCACCTCGCTATGCAACAGGATGAAACCACCGTGATCCTTCACGATGTTGCGGACCGTGGAGAGACCCAGCCCGGTGCCTTTGTCCGGGGCTTTCGTCGTGAAGAAGGGGTCGAAGATGCGTGCCTGCACTTCCGGGGGCATGCCCGTGCCGGTGTCCGCCACAGTCAGCAGCACGTAGGGACCGGGCTGGGCTTCAGGTGCGGGCTTCGGCTGGCCGGGGTCAACGCGGACGTTCTTCGCGGCCACGGTGAGCGTGCCGCCCGTGGGCATGGCGTCACGGGCATTGACGCAGAGGTTGAGCATGATCTGGTGCAACTGCGTGGGCTGGCCCACCAGCGGCCAGATGTTCGGACCAATGTCCGTGCGGATGTCAATGGACTTGGCAAAGGTGTGCTGGGCGAGGTCCACGATTTCCCGGACGAGATGCCGCACTTGCACGATGCCGCGCTCCGCCTCCGAGCCCCGGGCGAAGGTGAGGATCTGCCGGACCATGCCCGCACCCCGCTGGGCGCTGTCGTGGATGGTGCTCAGAATGCGGTTCGTGTCAGGGTCCTTGCACGTCATCCGCAGGAACTCGCTGGCCATGACGATCGGCGCGAGCGCGTTGTTGAGATCATGGGCGATGCCCCCGGCGAGCGCGCCAATGGCTTCCATCCGCTGACTGCGGAGAAACTGCGCTTCGAGCTGCTTGCGCTCGGTGATGTCCGTGTTGACCGCGAAGATCGCCTTGGGCCGGCCCCGTTCATCAAACACCAGGGTGCGGCTGCTCGACACGATGATCTCCCGTCCGTCCTTGGTTTGCTGGCGCAGTTCGCCCAGCCACTCGCCTTTTTCCAAGGTGATCTGGTTGGCCTCCTGAAACTGCGCGGAGCCGTCCTTCGCCGGCGGGCGGGCGGGCTCGGTGGCACAGGCCTCCCCCGCCGTCCAGCCATACATCCGTTCCGCCCCCTTGTTCCAGTAGATGATCCGCAGATCCAGGTCGCGCACGATGATCGCATCATGTGCCTTGTCGAGCAGCTCGGCTTGGGCGCGAATTTTCTCCTGGGCCCGCTTGCGCTCAATGGCGTAGCGGATGACGCGCTCCAAAGCCGGGCCGTCCATCTGGCCTTTCACCAAATAATCCATGGCCCCGGCCAGCATGGCCTCCAAATCCAGATCCGAACCACCCTGCCCCGTCAGCAGGATCAGGGGCATCTGACAGCCTGACTCGCTCGCCTCATGGACCAGCTCGAGGCCGTTGCGCTCGCCCAGCCGGTAATCCACGAGGCAGACCTCGTGCTCCTGACGGCCCAGCGCCTCGCGCCCGGCTTCATAGCTGGACGCCCAGCCCACATGGAAGCGCGTCCGCTCGTTGTTCGCGAGCAGATCGCGGGTCAGGACGAAGTCATCCTCATCGTCCTCCACTAGCAGCACTCTTACCGGTTGCTCCTTCATTCTGCCTCCGTTGAATTCGCGGACCGCCGCGTATGGTTCTGAGACCTGAGCAGGTCCTTTCAGACCTAGGCCAGGACGCAGTTTGGAAAATTATTTTGGTTCAAAACAACCATCTCTGGATTAAAACGCTTGCACACTACTCCCACCGTTCAAAGTTGGCAAACGATTATTGCTCTGAATGAGAGCACCCGGTGGACAGCCACTGTGGTAGCGTGGTGCGGATTTGAGTGACAGGCAGGCTCACGCGCGGGTGGCGCAAAAATGAAACGGACATTCAACAAAGCGATCACCATGGCCAACGTGGTGGGCCCGGCGCTGCGGCGGTTTCGCAACGAACGCGGCCTGACGCAGGAGCAGCTCGCCGCCCAATGCCAGGTGCGGGGCATCAATCTCACCCGCGGCACGCTCGCCAAGATCGAAGCCCAGGTGCGTTTCGTGAAGGCCTGTGAACTCTTCGTCATCGGCAAGATTCTCAAGGTTCCGCTGGAGCACTTCTTCACGCCGGACTTCGCCCGCAGCGTGTGCAACGCAGCCGCAGAGGTGGACGCCCGCATCCCGTCCGCACCGGGCACTGCCACCCCCACTTGAGTTCGGATTTTGAAAGTGGTGCGTGGTGCGCGGTGCGTGACTTCGTCAGGGCGCATCCAGCGTGAATCACGCACCACGCACCACGCCTCAGATCGGCGCGCCTTGCTGAAGCTGCCGGACCGGCAGCGTGACGATGAAGGTCGCCCCCTGCCCCGGCTGGCTCCGCGCGGTGATGCTCCCTCCGTGACGGTGTGCGATCTTCCGGCACACCGCCAGCCCCACGCCGGTGCCTTCGTATTCCTCGCGGCTGTGCAGCCGCTGGAAGATGGTGAAGATCCGGTCGAGGTATTTCTCGTCAAAGCCGATGCCGTTGTCCGCCACGCACAGCCGCACGCAGCCGTCGTCCCGCTCGCTGTAAACTTTCACGACCGACGGCTCGTCTGGGCGGCGGAACTTGAGCGCGTTGGCCATCAGGTTTTGCAGCAGTTGCCGCATCTGCAGGGCGTCCGCCTCGATCACCGGCAGGGCGGCCACTTCCACCCGCCCCTTGGTCTCTTCGATCCGCGTCTCCAAATCCGTCAGCACCTCGCTGGCGACCCGCGCCAGATCGGTCTGCACAAATGGCTGCGCGCGCGTGGTGACGCGCGAGAAGGTCAGCAGGTCATTCACCAGCGTCTGCATCCGCGCGGCGGCGCTCTGCATCCGGTCCAGGTAGTCGCGGCTCGTCTCGTCCAGGCCTTCATGGGAGCGCGCCTTGAGCCGGTCGCTGAAGGCCTGGATCTTGCGCAGCGGCTCCTGCAAATCATGCGAAGCAACCGAGGCGAAGTCCTGCAGCTCGCGGTTGCTCCGCTCCAGGCTCGCCGTGTAGAATCTCAGCTCCTGCTCGGCCCGCTTGCGTTCTGAGATGTCATGGCGGATGCCGATCAGGCCGATGATGCGCCCTTGCGCGTCCCGCAGCGGCACCTTCGTGACCGAGTGCCAGCCCTCGCCGCCACGGGCCTCGTAGCGATCCTCGCGGTCCAGCACTGGCTGGCCACCCTGCAGCAGCAGTTCGTCGTCCGCCATGAAGCCGCGCGCCGTCTCCGGCGGGAAAAACTCGAACACCGTCCGCCCCAGCAGATCACTCTCCGCCTCCCCTCCCAGCAGCCGCGTGTGGGACTGGTTGCTGACGAGGTAGCGGCCGGCGGTGTCCTTGACGAAAATGTGGCTCGGAAGATGGTCAATCAACGTGCGCAGGAGCTGCCGCTCGGCCCCCAGCCGCAGTTCCGCCACCTTCTGCTCTGTGATGTCCAGCAAGGTGCCCAGGATCGCCGGCCGGCCGTTGAACTCGCTGCGCGCCCCGTGGACCTCCACATGAATGACCATCCGGTCCTGCCGGGTCATGCGGAGCTGATAGTGGATGCTCTGCACCTCCCCTTCCAGACGGCGGCGGAAGTTTTCCTGCGCAAGGGGGCGGTCCGCTTCAAAGATGAAGTCCAGCACCGGCCGGCTGGTCAGCCCCTCCGCGCTATAGCCGAGAATTTCCTCCAGCCGCGGATTCACGTAGATAAGCCGTCCGTCCTGAATCACATAGATGCCCACCAGCGACTGCTCGACCAGCGTGCGGAACTTCGTCTCCGCCGCGCGCAGGGCGACCTGTGACTGCTCCCGCGCGGAGATTTCCGCCAGCAGCTCGCGGTTCGTCGCCGCCAGCTCCGCCGTGCGTTCCTTCACGCGCTGTTCGAGCTGCTCCTTGGCCGTCTGCACCGCCTGCGCGCTGCGGTAAATTTCCGCTTCCATCTGCTCCATGCGCGTGAGCATCACCGTTTCCTCCGGCGTGGGCTGCTGCTTCTGCCGCACAAACGCCGTCACGTCCTCGACCCGGTGAATGATGTATTCGATCCGCTGGTCCGCCCCGAACACGGGCGAATTGACCGGGCTCCAGTAACGCTCCTCGAACGTGCCATCGGGCCGTTGCACATCGTATTTCTGGATGGCCATCGTGTCCGTCACACCCTCCAGCAGCACGCGGTTGAGGGAGATTCGGAGCTTGGTGGTGCCGGTCGCCCCCACGTCGCCGGGATTGTCCGGAAAGACGTCGAAGAGCCCGCGCCCCATGATCTCCTCGCGCCGGGTCATCGTCGCGTTCAGATAGGCGTCGCTGACTGCCGCGATCCGCAGTTCGGTCGTGAGCACGAGGAACAGGCCGGGCAGCGACTCGAAGAGGTTTTGAAACACCGCCCGGCTGCGGCGCAGTTCAACCTCCGCCGCCTGCTCTTCCGTCACATCGCGGAAGACCAGCACCGCGCCGATCACGCGGCCCTCGGCGTTGCGAATCGGCGCGCAACTGTCCGCGATGGGCCGCTCCCGCCCATCGCGGGCGATGAGCACCGTGTGATTGGCCAGCCCGTGGATGGTGCCCTTGGCCAGCGTGTCCGCCACCGGCAGAAACGCGGGCTTCCGGGTTTCCTCGTTCACGATGTGAAAGACCTCCGCCACGGGCCGCCCCTGGGCCTCCGCCTGCGTCCAGCCGGTGAGCGTCTCCGCCACCGGGTTGATCCGCGTGACACAGCCGGCGGCGTCCGTCACCAGCACTCCATCGCCAATGGACTGGAGCGTCACCCGCAGATTGTCCTCGCTCGCCCGCAAGGCGGCCTCCGCCTGCTTCCGCCGCGTGATGTCGAACATCGTCGAGCGGCTGTGCAGCAGCCGCCCGGCGGCATCCCGCACGCAGGTGGCGTTCAGGAGCATGTCCATCACCGTGCCGTCCGGCCGGGCAATCTTGAACTCCAGGTCGCGCACTTCCCCGTGCTGCTTGAAGTGCGCGAAGCCCGCGTCATAGGCCGCCTGCGTCTCCGGCGTGACCAGGTCCCGGTGCTTCCGCTTGCCGATGAGGTCCTCGCGCGTGTGGCCGAACCAGCCGAGTTCCGTGTCATTCACGGCCACGAAAAACCCCTCCGCATCCACGGAGTGGTAGCCGCACGGCGCGTGGTTGTAGAGATCCTGAATCTCCTGTGCCGACTTGGCCAGCGCCTGCTCGGCCTGCCGCTGCTCGGACACGTCACGAAAGACCAGCACCGCGCCGATCACGCGGCCCTCGGCGTTGCGAATCGGCGCGCAACTGTCCGCGATGGGTCGCTCGCTCCCGTCGCGCGCGACCAGCACCGTGTGATTCGCCAGCCCGTGGATGGTGCCCTTGGCCAGCGTCTCTGCCACCGGCAGAAACACCGGCCCCCGGCTCCCCTCGGCAATGAGGCGAAAGACTTCCGCCACCGGCCGGCCCGCCGCCTCCGCCTGCTTCCAGCCGGTGAGCGCCTCCGCCACTGCATTCAACCGCGTCACGCGCCCCTCGGCATCCGTGGCCAGCACGCCATCGCCGATGGACTGGAGCGTCACCGCCAGGTTCTCCTGGCTGGCCTGCAACGTCGCCGCCGCCGCCTTGCTCGCCGTGATGTCGTTGAACAGGATTGCCACCTGCCGGAGCTTCGGCTCGCCGAACCGGAAGGCAAACACGTCATACCAGCGGCGCAGGGCCTCGGCGCGGTTTTGAAAACGGACGGCCTCGCCCGTCACCGCGATCCGCCCATAGGTGTCAAACCAGTGCTGCTCGTGCAACGGAGCCAGTTCCAGCATGCGCTTGCCCACGGCATCATGCAGCCCCGTCTGCTTCTCGAAGGATGGGTTGATCTCCAGGAAACGATAGTCCACCGGCCTCTCCTGCGCGTCGAACATCATCTCGATGACGCAGAAACCCTCGTCAATCGAGTTGAACAAGGTGCGATACCGCGCCTCGCTGTCGCGCAGGGCCTGCTCCGCGCGCTTCCGCTCCGAGAGGTCGCGCGCAATCACCTGCACGCACGGCTGCCCGTTGAACATCGCGGGCACGGTGCTGACCTCCACCGGGATCTGCACCCCGTTGGAACGGACATACACAATCTCCGCCGCTTCCACGCGCTGCCCGGCATCCAGCGCCTTTGCCCGTCCGCGCGTGTGCTCGTGGAAGTCCGGCCGGACGAACTCGAAAGGTGAACGACCGATCAGTTGCTGCGGTGAAGCGTGGCCCAGCAGCCGCGCGAAGGCGGGATTGGCATACACCACCCGGTCCTGCTGGCTGATCCAGATGGCGTCCGGCGAACTCTCCATCAGGGCGCGAAACTGGGCGACCGCTGCCAGCTTCTCCGCGTCCGCCGCCTCCCTGGCGCGGGCGTGCCGCCGCAGCATGTGCCAGGCCAGGCCGCCGAAGAGCAGCGTCAGCAGGCCGCCGGCTTTGGTCGTAGTGGATGTGACGGTGGCGAGCCACTTTGCCCGCGCCTGGCGCTCAGCCAGCAAACGGTCCTCTTCCTCCACCAATTTGGTAAGGATGCCTTCCGCCGCTTCACTCATCGCGGGAATGCCCGCCGCCGCGACCAGCTTGCCTGCGGCTTCTACCCCCTCCGCCCGGCGCGCGTCCACGAGCCGGACCAACGTCCCGGCCACGCGCGCCAGCGCGGCATCCAGCCGGTCCAGTTGCTTCAGTTGCCCGGGATTGTCCCGCATCAAATCCCGGGCAAAGGCGCGCCGCTTCCGCGAATCGGCCAGCCCCACCCCCACGCGATTCGCCGCCTCCTCCTCGCCGCTCACCATGTATTCCCGGAACCGGACCTCGTTCAGCCGCGTGCATTCCCGGATGGAGCTGATCGCCAGCAGCGCCTCGACGGAATGCTGCCGCCACCGCACCGCCTCCGCCTCCTCGCGCTCGCTCCAGATGCCCACCCCCTGCACCACCAGCAGCGAGGCCAGCGCCAGCGAGAGGAAGACAGTCTGTTTGGATGGCATAAACGGGCTCTACTTGACCCGGGCACGGACGGGTAACTTCACCAGACAGTCCCCATTCTCGGGCAGCCGATGTCAACTTTACCAACCCGGCTTGTAAAGTGAAAATGGCTCAACCGAATTCCCCCATTGGCTTCGTTTCGCAAAACAAGTCCCGTCATTCCTCCAGCCTCCTTTCCCTCCGCGCCTGTCCCGCCTCTGCGGTAAAACTCAATTCCCGTGCCCCACCGAGGCATGACAACCGCAGAGACAGATGTCTCCCCGGCGGTCTGAAATTTCCCATCCCTTCCCCATTCGTGTCTCTTCGTGTCCATTCGTGGTTCCCCAATGGCTTCGTTTCGCAGCCTCATTCGCGTCATCCGTGTGATTCGCGGGCTCTCCGTCCTCCCCATGGGCTTCGTTCCGCAAAAGCCATTCCCCATCTGTGGTCGCCTTGAATCTGCGGGAAACTCATCGGGAATTCCGGTCCTTTCCGCGCCTTCTGTGGCTTCATCTCGCACCAGCGCATCTCCCTTCCCATTCGTGTCTCTTCGTGTCCATTCGTGGTTCTCCACCCCCAGAAGTAACCCCCTCCCCCTCCCCGCGCAGTTGCGCCACGCCAATAAGCCCTACTTCGCCGCCGCCATCAGCTTGCGCCGCAGCTTGCCGTTGCTCACGCAAATCTCCACCGCATAGTCCCCCTCCACCGGCTCCCACCAAAACTCCCCGCCCGCGCACTCGACAATCAGCCCGCCCGCCGCGACATCCCACAGCCGCACCCCGTTCTCGATGTAGGCATCCAGCCGCCCCGCCGCCGTCCACGTCATGGAGAGCGCCGCCGCCCCGAGCAGCCGGACCTTGCGCACCCGATGCACCAGGTGGTTGAAGACCGGCAGCATGAGCGCCAGCGTCTTCGTGTATTTGGCAAAACCCATCGCCACGATCGCCTCGTCCAGCTTCGCGCGATTGCTCACCTGAATCGGCTTCCCATTCAGCTTCGCCCGCTCGCCCCGCACCGCCGTCCACATCTCATCCAGAAACGGATCATACACCACCCCCACCAGCGTCGTGTAGCCGCGCAGCGGATCGCCCGCTTGGCGGGACTGGTCATCCCGCACCTGGAACGCGATGGACACGCACGCGTGCGGAATGCCATAGGTGAAGTTCACCGTGCCATCAATCGGGTCCACCACCCACCGGGCCGCTGAAGCAGGATCGCCGAGAATTCCCTCCTCGCCCAAGATCGCGACCGTGGGGAACGCCTTGCGCAACGTGCGCTCAATCAGCTTCTGGCATCGCACATCCAGCTCCAGCTTGATGTCGTGCTGGGTGGACTCGTTCACGCGCTTGGGCCGGTTGAGGTTCTGCCGCATGAGCTTCCCCGCCGCCCGGGCAGCCTGAGTCGCAACCAGCAGAGCGCGCTTCTCCGCGCGAGCATTTCGTTCCATGCGGCAAGTTTAACCACCCCGCCCGAACAAAGGAAGCCGGCACCGCCCCTCGTTCGGAGTCCCGGCTTCAGCCGGCGGATCCGCACAGACCTTCAGACGCTCCTCACGCAGAGCCCCCCGGAGCGCGGCCACCTTGCTAAACATGCAACAGATATTCCGGATCCCAGTTCCCAATGACCATCGAAGGAATAGCGGTTGAGAAAACCGATCTAGGCTCACGACGCACACCCTCTCCCTCTCCCTTCCTCGGAGGAGGGGAGAGGGTTGGGGTGAGGGGTGCCGTCC
>CAZCBE010000038.1:32955-54895 GCA_964496695.1 uncultured Klebsiella sp. | reverse complement strand
GCTGGTAGCCTGTGCTACCCGGCGGCTGCGCCGCCGCTGCTTCGGAGTTCGGGCTGAATCTGGATGCTGAAGCGGCGGTGGCGGCAAGCCACCGGCACGGGTCCAGGGGCTGCTGGTGTGGAGTCCCGCCTTCAGGCGGCGGGACGTCTGCAGCTCAATTGCCGTTCTGCGCAGCGGTTTGATCGCCGACGCGTTCCACCGGCTGAAGCCGGGACTCCGTGCGCGCCGCAGAGCGGAGGAGACACGCCTCGCTGGCTAGAGGAGCCCCGCGGTCTCCGGGAAGCCCAACATGAGGTTGAAGCTCTGCACGGCCTGGCCGCTCGCACCTTTCACAATGTTGTCCTCGGCGCTCATGACGATGAGCCGGCCGGTGCGCGGGTCGAGCCGCCACGCGAGTTCCAGCACGTTGGTGCCGACGACGTTTTTGGTGTCGGGCAGCGCCTTGCCTTCCAGCACGCGGACGAAGGGTTCGTTCGCATAGGCGGCCTGATAGCACGCGGCAATCTGCGCGTTGAGCGCGGCCGCTTCCTCGGCGGTGGCGAAGTGCTTCGCCGGGGCGAGGTAGAGTGTGGTGAGGATGCCACGGTTCACCGGGATGAGGTGCGGCGTGAACTGGATCGTCACGTCCGTGCCCGCCGCGAGCGCAAGCTGCTCTTCGATCTCGGAGAGGTGCCGGTGCTTCGGCACGCCGTAGGGGCGCACGCTCTCATTGCACTCGACGAAGAGGTAGTCCAAGTCCGCCTTGCGCCCCGCGCCGCTCACGCCGCTCATGGAGTCGGCGATGATGCCCTGCGGTTTGATGAGGCCGGCGCGCAGCAGCGGGAGGGTCGGGAGCAGGATGCTCGTGGGATAGCAGCCGGGCGAGGCGACGAGCGTCGCCCCTTGAATGGCCGCGCGATGCACTTCCGGCAGGCCATAAACGGACTTGGCCAGCAGTTCGGGCGCGGGGTGATCGTGCGCGTAAAACTCCTTGTAGATCGCGGCGCTCTTGAGCCGGAAGTCCGCGCTGAGATCAATGACCCGCGCGCCGCCGTTCAGCAAGGGCACCGCGAACTCCGCCGCCACGCCGTGCGGCAGCGCGAGGAAGACAACGTCCGCCTGCTTGGCCAGCAGCTCGGCGTTCGGCTCCACGAAACGCAGCGCCCGGGCGCGCGGATGGCTGGCAAACTTCGGGAACACCTGCGCGACCGTCTGCCCGGCCTGCTGGCGCGAGGTGACGGCGACCAATTCCGCCTGCGGATGGTTCAGCAGCAACCGCACGAGTTCTTCCCCGGAGTAACCGGACGCACCGACAATGGCGACTTTCGTCATGACGCGGGATTTGTCCGCGTTGAACGGGCGGTTGTCAACGCGCCGTCGCTATAGTGGGGCAGGCTTCCAGCCTGTCTCACCGGGCATCTTGCCCGCGATTGTGTTTCCGGGGCGCCGGTCAGGTGGCCGGAGGACAACGCGGGCAAGATGCCCGCCGAGACCGGCTGGAAGCCCGCCCCACTTGTTGGCCGCTGATTTCGGGTTTACTCGAACTGCTTGCGGAAGCGGGCGAACTCGTCGCGGAGGGTGGCCACTTCCGTCTTGAGCGCGGCGACCTCGGCTTCGAGCGTTTCGACACGCGTCGGAGTTGTCACGGCGGCGGGCCGGACCTCGGCGGCGGGAGCTTCCTCCTGCGCCGGCTCGCCGGAGAGGAGCTGGACGTAGCGCTTTTCCTTTTGGCCGGGGCGGGGCGGGACGATGCGCACGAGGGGCTCCGACAGGAGGGTGAGACCTTGCAAGGTCTCCTCGACCTCGCCCAAGGAGGCAAACGGGTGCAGCCGCTCGGCGCGGATGCGGAGTTCCCCCGGGGTTTGCGGACCACGCAGGAGCAGGACGCAGATCAGGGCCACTTCGCGCGGGTTCAGGTCAAAGACATCCAGCAGGTTGTGCCGGAACTTCTGCACGCGCGAGCCGGCCCCCCAGAGCTGCGTCACCAGCTTTTTGCCCCGCAGGTCATCCAGGCCGAGCGCCACGACCTTCTCCTCGTAGTAGGTCACCGGATCGCGGTTGGTGGACTGGTTGCAGGCGATCATGACGCCGTTGAGCGAGAGCGGGTATTGCTCGGGCGTGGTGCGCTCCTTCTCGATGAGGCAGCCCAGGATGCGGGTTTCTTCCGGCGAAAGCGTCAAAGCCATGGGCGTAACCTAGCCGCTGACGCGCAGGCCCACAAACAGATACCCGCCGGTCGTTGACGGGGAATGCCGGGCGGGCGAGTATGCCCACGCCTCGCGGGCACGTGGCGGAATGGCAGACGCGCTGGACTTAGGATCCAGTGGAGCAATCCGTGCAGGTTCAAGTCCTGTCGTGCCCATTCCCGGGCCATGGTGAAATCCGCGTCCAACAGTTATAGCCCCTGCCGTAGCGGGTCCGGAGCTTGGGGACGCATTTCGCCGCCGCTGTCTTCGGTGTCCATTTCAACGATGCGGCCGGGTGGGGACGCAGCTTGACACTGCCCCCGGAGCGCCGGTCTCCGACCCAGCGGGTGTTGCAATGCTCCCAGCAACGCGCCGGATCGGAGATCGGCGCTCCGCAAGGCCAGCCTGGTCGGGGGCAGGGTCAAGCTGCGCCCGCCGGGTGGCACCTTGCGTGAACTTGATTGCCAGCGCAGCCGCCGCCGTCAATATCCGCGCCGACACACACATGAAAACTCCGCTCTGCCTCGTTGCCGTCACCGCCGCCGCCAGCCTCTCCGCCGCCGACTGGGCCCAATGGCGCGGTCCCGACCGCGACGGTCACGTCAACGCCACCATCGCTGCGCTGCCCAAGGAGGCCAAGACGCTCTGGAGCATCCCGGTGGGCAACGGCCAGGCCTCGCCGCTCATCGCGGGCGGCAAGCTGATCTATCTCGACGAGCAGAAGGATCAGGAGGTCGCTCATGCGGTGGATCTCAAGACGGGCAAGGAGTTGTGGCAGACGCCTGTCGGCGAGTCCGAGGCCTTCTCGAATGCCTACGGCACCGGCCCGCGCTGCACGCCGCTGGTGGATGGCGACCGCGTCTATACCCAGACCTGCCGGGGCGAATTCCGCTGTCTGGCGCTGGCCGATGGCAAAGTTCTCTGGCAGACCAGCTTTGACAAGGACTGGGCCGCGCCGTTCTTCGGCAACTCCAGCAGCGCGCCCGAGGCCAAGGAAACCGCCTCGCGCCGCCACGGCAACAACGGGTCGCCGGTGATTGACGGCGACCGCATCTTCGTCCCCGTGGGCAGCCCGACCAAGGGCACGCTCGTGGCCTTCGACAAGAAGACCGGCAAGGTGCTGTGGACGGCGGGCAAGGAGAACACCGCGTATTCCTCGCTCATGGTCGGCACGCTGGCGGGCACGCGGCAGGTGGTGCATCTGACGGCGGACTCGCTCATGGGCGTGGACGTGGCGAGCGGCAAGATCCTCTGGCAGACACCGGTGAAGACCGGGGCCAAGCGCCATGTGCTCACGCCCTTGCTCGCGGGCGACTCCGTGACCATTTCGTCGTCCTCGGTCGGGCTGACCAAGCTCTCCGTCATCAAGGACAGCGGCGGCTTCAAGGTCGAACCGGCCTGGAAGAACGACAAGGTCAAGGTCACGCTTGCCACGCCCGTGCTGGTGAACGGCCATCTCTACGGCCTGGGCACCGGAGGCAGCAAGACCGAGTTCATCTGCGTGGACTTCAAGACCGGTGACCTGAAGTGGAGCCAGCCGGGCTTCGGCGACTACGCGGCGATCATCGCCGCCGGGGACAAGCTGCTGGTGCAGGACATGACCGGCACGCTGCTGCTGCTCAAGGCCAGCCCGGAGAAGTTCGAGGAGCTGGGCCGCATCCAGGTCTGCGGCAACACCTGGAGCCACCCGGCGATTGCGGACGGCAAGATTTACCAGCGCGACAAGAAGCAGCTCTTCGCGCTGGAAATTGCGAAGTGAGCGGGGGTTACTCCCACCCTTCCCAAGAGTGGTAGGCCCACCAGTCGTATTGCGCCGGGTCGCCGCGATACCACCACGCCGAGCCGTCGGCATGCACGACGTTGATGCCTTTGTTGTGCGGCATGGTGGGCTGGTTGTGGTAGGGCATTTCCCACAGCATGGTCGCCTGCGATGCATCCACCACGTTGATGGTGTGGCGGCCACTGACGGGATTGTTGAGGACGTAGCCCGGACCTGGCCGGCTGTAGATATGCGTCCAGACGTAGGTCGTCTGGTTGTTCACCATGATCGCCGGCGTCATGGTCGGGTCCTTGGTCCTGAGCGCGGCCGGACACATCCAGATGCCTTTCTTGAGGGCGGCAACCGTCGTTTGGATTTCCCGGTTGGTCCCGATGTAGGGCTGCATCAGTTCGGGCAGCCAGTTGGTTGCGCCCACGGACTGATAGCTCATGCCCCAATAGCGGCCCCAGTTGACCGGCAGGGGATACTTTTCCCCGTAGTCGCCGCTGTAGAGGATGATCGCCGTGCCGATCTGCTTGTTGCTGTTGAGGCAGTAAACATCGTCAGCCTTGGCCTTCGCCTTGGCCAGCGCCGGCAGGAGCATGCCCGCCAGGATGGCGATGATGGCGATGACCACGAGCAGTTCAATCAGCGTGAAGGCAGCCGGTTCACGCGCTGGGCGAGCGGGTTGACGGGTCATGGTCGGACTTTAGGTGGCCGGTTCCGTTGCGCAAGGGCGAAGTCGCGCCGGTCACTTGACCATGGGGGACACCAGCCGGACCTCGCCGCGAGCGGCATCCAGTTCGTAGCGCGAACCGGGCGGCGCTCCGGGGACGAAGGGCAGGAACCCTTCCTTGGCGAGGTCGTCGAGTTTCGCGGGCGCTTTCTTGTGCTTGGCGATGTAGGCCTTCAACGCGTTGTTGATCACCGGCAGATTCTGGTCGCCCGGGATAATTGTAGTGGCGGCGGGCGGGGCCGACGGGGGAGCCGGCTGAACGGCGCTGGGTGGAGCAGCCGGGGGCGCCACCGGCGGCGAACGCCGCTTGCAGGCCACGGGCAGCAGCAGGACGGCAAGCAGGAAAACAACGGCTTTCATAGGGCAGATGGCCGACCCTAGCGCGTCTTGGAAATGTCGCAAGGCGTGATCGGCTGAAGTGTCCAGGCCGTCGGCGCGTCTTTTGCCCACAACCATGACACGCCTGCATGCTTTCTGGACCCGTCGCAACTTCCTCGCCGGAAGCGCGACGGGCCTGATGCTCACCGGCATCGGGCGCGCGCGCGGGGCCGCCGGGGAGGACAGCGTCGAGTCCCTCCAGCCCGCCGGGGAGTTCATCCATGAGTGTTCCCTGGCCGGCGAGCGGCGGCGCGATGACGTGGTGCCGCGCCATGCCAACTGCCTGCAGGCCAGCCGCAGCCGCTGGCTCGTGGTTTATTCCACCCATGGGTGGCGGGGCGTGGATGACGAGCGCAGCATCGTGTGGCAGTTGCGGCGGGACGCTCCCGATGGGCCAGTCGTGCGAGAAGGATTCCTCGCCCGCGCGCAGGCGGACTGGCGGCCCGAGGGCGTGCCGGCGGCGGGAGAGGGCAAGGTGTGGTTCAAGCAGCACGGGCACATGGTCGCCTTCGGCGTGCCCAAGGGCGCGGTCGTCGCGGGCCGTCCGGCAGCCAATGCAAATGTCTTCGTCGCCAAGTGGCGCGTGCTCGCCCGGGCGCTGGATCTGAAGCGTGATTATCTGGAGAAGACCCACGCCGCCACAACGCAGGGTGTCGAGTGGGTGCAGTTCCGCCTCAACGAGCGCGAGGACGATCTGGAAATCCTCCAGCCGGTGCAGCGGATGCGTCAGCGGGGCTTCGCCACGGGGGACCAGTTTTGCAGTGCGGAGGATGCCGTCGCGATGAACCAGAGCTTCTGCCCGCCCGTGCCGGCGAGCGCGGACTTCACCGAGTGGGCGGACTGCAACCACTTCGACCGGGGCCGGCTCGCGGTGCTGAAGCATCGCTTCGATCCACCCTCCGGACGCTATGAGTGGGTGGCGACCGGCCCGTGGCTCACCGCCCCACGCGTGACGCTCACCGAGGCGAGCCTCGTGCGCCTGGCCGATGGCTGGCTGGTCGCGGCCCGGGCGAACGGCCTGGTGGCCTGGGCGCGCAGCGGGGACCCTTTCATGGGCTGGGAACCGGTGACCTTCTCCCGCGAGCCTTCCGTGAGCGCGCCGCTCACGGCCTTCCGCTGCGCGGACGGGGTGGTGCGTCTCTTCACCGGGGATCGCGCGGTGTCACCGCAGCGCTACGACCGCGACCCGCTCTACTGCTGGGACGTGAAGATCGCGGGCGAGATCAGCACCTCCAACCGCCGCATCCTCTTTGACAGCGAGGCGGTGAAGCTGCCCATGCGCCGGGCGGTGCGGCCCAAGATTGATTTCTGCGAACTCTTCCCGCTCCACGGGCGCACGCAACTGATCGTGCATGGTGTCAGCACCCGCGCCTACAACCATCCCTACGAAGGCCAGGCCGGCATCCCGGCGCTGACCGCCGAGGAGAAGGCCGGCAGCGGCCTGCACTACGCACGGCTGACATATCGCCGCGCGCCGGAGCCGGTGTGGAAGTTTGCGTGAGGTGGAATCGAAGCCCGCCAGCTCCATTCGTTGCCGGGCAGGTTGACGCGCCATCGGCTGCGACCAGCTCCAAACCTTGCCGACCAGAACGAGGTCGCTGCCCAAGGAGGAAGCCACCGAGACTGGCGTGCTCGTCGTGCTGCGGCGCGTGGCCGCAGCCGGCTTCAACCCCGGCCTGGCGCTGCAGCCTTGGGCCGCCGAAAGCGTGGCTGGTGGAGGGTGAAAATCGCCGCTCGCTCTGCGGGCTTTGAACTGGCAGGCTGCTGGCCAATAGATGCAAAAGCCCAATTATCAATTCGAGAAGCGCCGCAAGGAGATGGACAAGAAGGCCAAGAAGGATGAGAAGCGCCGCCTGAAACTCGAAGCCGGTCGGTCACCCGCCGCGGACGGCACCGCCGCCCCGGCCGCGCCGACCGAGCCAGCGTGACACCCGGAGTTTCCGATCACCGGCGCGCCGCGCGAGTGATGCGGACTTCTGGACGGTAGGTGATCCGCACCAGCAGGTCGCCCCGGCCGCCGCGCGGCTTGGGGAGCCCCTCGCCCGGCAGGCTGATGATCTCGCCCCGCCCGACGCCACGAGGGATGGGCACGCGGAGCATCGCCCCGGTCACACTGCGGACCATCTCCGTCCCGCCCTGGGCCGCGCGCTCGGGCTTCAGCTTCAGATCGCAGCGCAGGTCCGAGCCGCGCACCTTGAAGCGGAAGTCGGGCTTCGCCCGCACCTTTACCAAAATTACCCCGCCCGCGAAATGTCCCTGTCGTGCCACACGGAAGCGGGTCCCGGGCGCGGTTTCCGATGGGACGATCAACGAGTATGTCTCCGGACCGTCGGGATTGCCGGGGTCGTTCACCAGCACGTCCAGCGTGACCCCGCGCAGGAACTCTTCGAGCCGCAGGTGAATGTCTTGCGCCGCGTTGCGTTCGGCTTTCGCGGGCCGGGGGGCGCGCGCCGTTTTGGCGCCTCCGCTGTTTAATTCAACGTCGTAGGCGCGGCGGCTGTCGGGGTCGCTCAGGATGGCGTAGGCCGCATTGAGTTCCTGGGTGCGGGCGACGGCCGCAGGCGAATTGGGATTGAGGTCGGGGTGATGCTGCTTGGCCAGCACGCGGTAGGCGGTGCGGATTTGATCAGGCGTGCAGCGGCGGTCCAGCCCGAGCGTGGCGTAGTGACTGGCGGGGGCGCGTTGCATGGTTGCGATCGTAACGGATGAACCGCCGAACGTCAGCGCGGAATGCCCGGCGATTCAAACCCGCGGAATAATCGGAGCAGCCGGCCCCAAAGATTCAGGGTAGACAAAGATTTCGGATTCCCATCTTTGGGGCGCAAATCTGGTTGGCCCAGTGAGCGGGAAAGCCTACGAAGGCCACGGCGTAATGGCAGATCCTTGCACGGCGGACAGGAGTGTCCGCCGCACGGCGGCTTCAGCGCGCCTGGAAGAGCTGGCTCTGCACCAGCTCGTGCAGCAGCGTGCGGATGCCGCCGCCCTGCTTTTCCGTGCGGGCCACCAAACTGTCCAGCGCCTCACGGTCGCTGAACGCCAGCGGCCGGCCAGTGCCGTAGATGGTCAACTGCTGCGCGAGGTTTTTCAGCAGCAGCGTGGGCGAGCCGGCCAGCAGGGATTGAAACTCGTTGATGTCGGCGAACTTTCTCCCGTCCGCCAGCGACCCCGAGGCGTCCACCTTCGGCCCCAGCTTGAAGCTGATGCCGATGCGCGGATCAATGCTGCCGCGCGGCGCGGGGTCGCCGTCACCGATGGACCGGTAGCGCTCGCGGAAGCCGCCGATGACATCGAACGATTCCAGCGCAAAGCCAGGCGGATCAATGTTCGCGTGGCATGCGGCGCACGTCGCGTTGTCGCGATGCTTGGCGAGCTGCTCGCGGATGGTCGTGGTCCCGCGAACGTCCGGCTCGACGGCGGCGACATTTGCCGGGGGCGGTTCCGGTTCCTTCCCGAGCAACCGCGCCATCACGAACGCTCCGCGCGGGACCGGCGAGGTGGTCGTGCCGTTCGCGGTGATTTTCAGAATGGCCGCCTGCGTGAGGAAGCCGCCGCGTGGCGAGCCGGGCGGCAGGGCCACACGCCGGATCTCCGGCCCGCTCACGCCGGAGATGCCGTAGTGCTTGGCGAGCTTCTCGTTGAGCATCGCGAAGTCCGACTTCACGAGATAGGTGGCGGCGAGGTTCTTCTCAAGCAGCTCGCGGAAGTAGGCACGCGTCTCGGCCACCATGGAGTCCTGCAAATACGGGTTGAACTCGGGGTAGAGCTTTTTGTCCGGGTCGTTCGCGGCGATGGCGCGCAGCTTGAGCCACTGGCCGAGGAAATCCTCGACGAAGCGCTGGGACTTGGGGTCTTTGAGCAGGCGCTCGGTCTGTTCGCGGAGCGTCTTCGGCTCGTGCAGGGTGCCCTTGGCGGCGAGCGCGAGCAGGGTGTCGTCGGGCATCGAATTCCACAGGAAGTAAGCGAGGCGGGTGGCGAGCGCGTGATCCGTGAGGGAGACGCTCTTGTCCCCCGTGCTGGGCTTGGTCACGGCACTTTTGCTGGCTTGAGACTGAGGGACAGGAGTGTCCCCCGCACTCGGCTCAACCAGATACAGAAAGTCCGGCGAGCACAGGGCCGCGCGATAGGCCCAGCGCATCGCGGTCTCGAAGCAGTCCCCGGCCTGCAGGCGCGCCTCCACCTTGGCCACGTATTCCTTCCGCACTTCGGCTGCAACCGGCCGGCGGAAGGCCTTGGGCAGGAACCTGGCCAGCAGGCGGTCCGCGTCCACGAGCGGCTGCGTGCTCTGCGGGGTCCAGAGGCCGGCCACCTTCTCGGGCTTGTTCCGCGCGCCGATGATTTCCTGGCGGAGCGGGCTGCGCGGCGGCGGGCGGACGTCCTTGTGCTCCGCCGCCTTGAACTCCGTGAGCGGGAGGTCGCCGAAGAGCGCGCGGTGGCTGCGGGGCGGCCAGACGTCGTGCAGCGGGCCTTCCACTTCGAGCCAGTCGTTGACGATGCAAGGCCCGGTGAAGCCCATCGTGCGGTCCTTCTGGCCCCAGGTGCCCACGCGATACAGCACCACGGGCGCGAGGGACGCAGTGTTGAAGCCGAAGCTCTCCTTGTAGTTCAGCCACACGGTCTCCTCATGCACCTGCGATTCGATGGACGGCGCGGCATAGTAGCCGAGCACCGTGCTGGGATGCCCGCCGCCCCGGCCGTTCTCGTTGAACTGCACGATGGAGAGCCGCGCCGCTTCGACCCCGCGCGCGGGGAGAATCTGCCCCTTGTCCCAGGTCATGCTCCAGAAGGAGGCGCGCACCTTGTAGCGGCCGGGATAGAGCGTGGCGAAGTGCTGGTAATACGGGTTCCACGACTCGTCCTCATGCCGGAACACGCCGACGCTGCTCATGCGGGAGAACAGGCCAAGCTGCTCGTGCTGGCCGTGGCCCGCGTGCGGATACTCGCCCGCCGGCGGGACGAGCGGATCAAGCTTTTTGTCACGCAGCAGGACGGCATCGCCGCTCATCAGCATCAGGTTGGGCCCGTAATTTCCGGCGAGCGAGAGCCGGAGGAGCTCCGCCTTCGGCGCCTCCGGCTGCGTGGCGATGGCCACGTTCAGCGTGTGATCCGCCGCCTCGACATACTTGGCGAGGTTGACGTGCGAGATGTCGAGCGCGTCGCTGTTCTTGTCGAAGCCATGCGCGGAGCCATCCGCCGGCAGCAGGTCTTGCAGGCGGATGCCCGGCATGGCGAAGAGATCGCGCACCGTGCTCTCATACTCGGCCCGCGTGAGGCGGCGCACGCCGGTGCGCGGCTCGCCCGCGAGCCGCGTGCGCTCGGCGGCGATGAGCGTGTCCGACAGGGAGCGAGTGATCGCCTGCACGTCGGCAGGTGCTGGCCGGGTTTTCTTCTGCGGCGGCATGTCGCCGGACGCGATGTGGTCATGCACCTTCACCCACCGGGCGAAGTTCTCCGCGCTGCTCGTGGCCGGAGGAAGGGTGGTGAGATCGAGACCGCCTTTCTTCGAGTCAGCATCGTGGCATTCGGTGCAGTGCTTGGTGAAGAACGGGGCGAGCTTGGGTTCGGCGGCTTGGGCCGGGGTCCACAGCATCAGGCTGCAGAGAATCAGGAAGCCAGTTTTCGGCGAGAAGCTGAGCACCCGTGGCAAGTGCGCGTCCTTCCCCCTCACCCCGGCCCTCTCCCCGAGGAGAGGGAGGACGGCAGCCAGCGGTGGGCACACCGAGGCGGTTCGGAACCAAGGGTGCGGACTGCGTTTCTCCCTCTCCCGGAGGGAGAGGGCCGGGGTGAGGGGGAAGGCGTCGTTCATCAGGCAAGTGATCTGGGGTCTGGTTGAAACTCTCCCGATTGCGTGGCTCTTCATGTGCGCGTCCATGCTCAAGGCTTGCCCAGCAGATCAACCCGTGCCTTCTTCAAGGCCTCCTCCAAAGCCTCACGCTTGGTCTTGGTGTCATCAATCCACGCGATGACCGCGCTGGGCGTGGTGCTCACCGTCGCGCGCTCGACGCCGTCGAGCTTGGCGACGGCCTGGTAGGCGGCGTAGCGGCAGCCCTTGCAGTCCAGCACGCCGATGGGAATCTCCACCTTGGTCAGCTTGTCCGCCGGCACAGTGGACCGTGCGTGGACAGTGAAGGTGCTCTTGGACGCCTGGCTGATCAGGCTGCTGATGCGCTCGGTAATCTTGTCCGGCGCGGGCGATTGCTTGGGCTTCGCGGTGGGGAAGAGCTTTTCCACCTCGTAGCGCAGCGTGACCTCGGCCTTCGCGGCATCGAGGCTGACCAGCGCCACGTCCGGCACGGCCTTCATCACCTCGCGCAAGTCCGCCTCGCGCTCGGCGGCGCTCAGGCCAAAGAGCCGGTAAGTGCCCGTCTGCTCCTCGGCGAGGGCGGGGAGAGCACACAGAATCATGGCGCACATGAACATGCTCCGAACTGCGAAAGCGATGCCCCGTTTGCAAGCTGGCAGCGTGCGTCCGTTGCCTCTCCTCCCTCTCCCCTCAACGGGGAGAGGGGCGGGGTGAGGGGTGCGAATGCCAGAAGACGAACGAGCGCCAATGGCCCTCCCCGAGATATTCGGCGAGGCTTGGAACGACTCAGTCTCCGCGTGGCTGCACCCCTCACCCTCAATCCCTCTCCCCGTTGAGGGGAGAGGGAAGCAGCGACCGGACGACTTCATGATTCCCTGCTCAGGATCGTGTGAAAGTGTGTTCATCGGGTTTGAAATAGTGGGCTTTGGGTGAGTTCGTGAATGAGCGTGCGCACGCCGCCGCCTTGCTTCTGCGTGCTGGCGACGATGGCCGCAATCGCGTCGCGGTCGCTGAAGGCGAGTTCGCGGCCGGTGGCGTAGATGGCGAGCTGCTGCGCGAGGTTCTTGAGCAGCAGCGTTGAGTCGGCGGCGGCGAGTTTTTGAAACTCGCGGATGTCGGCGAACTTGCGCTCGTCCGGCAGCGCGCCGCTGGCGTCCACGGCGGGGCCGAGCTTGAAGCTGATGCCGATGAACGGGTCAATCGCGCCGCGCTCGGGCTTGTCGCCCTCGCCGATGGAACGGTAGCGCGTGCGATAGCCACCGATGACATCGAAGCTCTCGAGCGCGAAGCCCGGCGGGTCAATCTTCGCATGGCAGCCGGCACAGGCGGCGTTGTTGCGGTGCTTGTCGAGCAGCTCGCGGATGGTGGTCGAGCCGCGCACATCCGGCTCCACGGCGGCGACGTTCGGTGGCGGCGGCTCGGGCGGCTGGCCGAAGATGCGGTCCATCACGAACGCCCCGCGCGGAACGGGCGAGGTGGTGGTGCCGTTGGCGGTGACCTTGAGGATCGCGCCCTGCGTGAGGAAGCCGCCGCGCGGGCAGTCCGGCGGCAGCGGCACGCGGCGGATCTGCGCGCCGCTCACGCCTGCGATGCCGTAGTGCTTGGCCAGCTTCTCGTTCACCATCACGAAGTCCGACTTCACCAGATGCCGTGCATCCAGATTCTTCTCCAGCAACTCGCGGAAGTAGGCGCGCGTCTCGGCAACCATCGAGTCCTGCAAGTAGGGGCCGAACTCGGGGTAAAGCTTCTTGTCCGCGTCGTTCGCGGCGATGGCACGCAGCTTGAGCCACTGGCCGAGGAAGTCTTCGATGAAGCGCTGGGACTTCGAGTCCTTCAGCAGACGCTCGACCTCGGCGCGGAGGGTGGCGGGCGTGCGGAGCTTGCCGGCGGCGGCGAGTTCGGCGAGGCGCGTGTCCGGGGTGGAGTTCCAGAGGAAATGGGAGAGGCGCGCGGCAAGGGCAAAGTCCGTGACGGGGACACTCTTGTCCCCGGTGCCGCGCACGGGCCGGGGGACAGGGGTGTCCCCCTCACGCGCGTTTCCATCCTCCACCAGATACAAAAAGTCCGGCGAGCACAGCGCCGCGCGGTAGGCCCAGCGCATCGCCATCTCGAAGGAGTCTCCGGCTTTGAGGCGATCCTCGACCTTCGCGACGTAATCTTTCCGCACACCCGCCTCGACGGGCCGGCGAAATGCCTTGGGCAGGAAGCTCGCCAGCAGGCGGTCCGCGTCCACGAGCGGCTGCTCGCTCTTGACCGTCCAGAGGCCCTTCTCCGGGTCGGGCCGGTTCTTGCCCGCACCAATCTGGCGGACTTTCTTGCGCGCGGGCGGCGTCACGCCGGGACTGGCCTTGGGATCAAACTCTACCAACGGCAGGTCGCCGAAGAGCACGCGATGCGCGACCGGCGGCCACACGTCGTTCAGCGGGCCTTCGATGTCCAGCCAGTCGCACGCAATGCCCGGCCCGGTGAACGACATCGCGTGACCTTTGCGCGCGTAGTTTGCGGCGGGCGCGAGCGACGCGACGTTGAAGCCGATGATCTCGTTGTGATTCAGCCAGGTGACCAGCTCGTGCTCCTTCGCCTGCAAGGAAGGCGCGTCGTAATAGCCCAGCACGTAGCTCGGATGCTGGCCGCCGCGACCATCGCCGGTGAGCTGCACCACGGAAAGCCGCGCCGCCTCGGTGCCGCGCGCGGGGAGCACGGCGCCCTTGTCCCACTGGAACGCCCACACCGAGGTGCGCACGCGATAGCGGCCGGGATAAATCGTGACGTGCTCGATGAAGTAAGGGCTGAGCGATTCGTCCTCGTGGCGGAAGAGGCCGGTGCTGCTGTTCGTGGTGAAGATGCCGAGCCGCTCGTGCGCGCCCTGGTCCACATGCGTCCATTCGCCGGCGGGCGGGAAGTTCGGGTCTGGCTTTTTGTTCCGCAGCAGCACGCCGTCGCCGTTCATCACGACGTGCGTGACAAACCCGCCGGCATTCATCAGCGAGATGCGGCGCTTTTGCACGGTGGGCGCGTCGGGCCGTGTCGCGGTGGCGAGTTCCAGCGTGTGCTCGGCGGCCTCGACATACTTGGCGAGGTTCACGTGCGAGATGTCCAGCGCGTCGCTGTTCTTGTCGAAGCCGTGCGCCGAGCCGTCGGCGGGCAGGTTGCCCTGAAGCGCGATGCCTGGCATGTCGAACAGGTCGCGGATGGTGTTCTCATACTCCGCGCGCGTGAGCCGGCGCAGCCCGGTGCGGCCGGTGCCCGCGAGCTTCGCCTGCTCGGCCTGGAGCAGCGAGTCGCGCAGAGACTTCACCACCGCCGCCGTGTCCGCGACGGGCGGGCGGGCCTTTTTCTTCGGCGGCATCTCGCCGGAGGCGATGTAGTCGTGGACCTTCACCCACCGCGCGAACGTCTCCGCGTCGGTGAAGTCCTGCTTGAGCGAAGTGAGGTCGAGGTTGCCCTTCTTCGTGTCCGCGTCGTGGCACTCGGTGCAGTGCTGGGTGAAATAGCGCGCCGGCGGCGGCCCGGCGGCGGCGGCGGGAAGGACGACGGCGACCGCCACCGCCCAGACGAACACGAGGAGAGACGGTGCCCAAGTCCGGTTCATGCGCCGGTTCCCAGTTCAGAGATGGTGCCGGTGCTGGCGCCGAACTTCTCCGCTTCGACACCGGCCTGCTGCAGCATACGGACGAACAGGTTGGAGAGCGGCGCGTTGCGCTTGCGGTCAAACGCGACGTGGCCCGCGTGCTTGAAGCCGCCGCCGGCCAGGATGATCGGCAGGTTGTCGCCGCTGTGCGACGACGCGTTGCCGAGATGGCTGGCGTGCAGCACGATCGTCTGGTCGAGCAACGACGGCCCGCCGTCGTTCGTGGCCTTCATCTTGGCGAGGAAGGCGGCGAAGAGCTTCAGTTCCGCCTCCTCGACCAGCGCGAGCTGCTGGAGCTTGGCCTCGTCCTGGCCGTGATGGGAGGCGTCGTGATGCGTCAGGGTGACGCCGTCCATCATCAGGTTTTCCTGGTGGGACCAATGGTTCACGGTGATCGCGCGGGTCGAGTCCGTCTGCAAGGCGAGGTGGACGAGGTCGAACCATTGGCGCTCGCGGTCCAACATGCGGCGCGGTTCGTCGGCAAAGAGCTTGGCGTCACCGGGCGCGAGCTTCGGCTTGGGCTTGCGCACCCAGGCCTCGTCCTGGGCCAGGCGCTGCTCGGCCTCCCGGATCGAGGTGAGCATGAGGTCCAGGCGCTGGCGGTCCGACGGGCTGAGGCTGGTGGCCAGCGCCCGCGCCTGGTTGCGCACGCCGTCGAGAATGCTGTGGCCGGTGGCGAGCCGCTGGATTTCCTGCTCCACTTCGGCGGGCGTGCCGTCAATGAAGAGCTTCTTGAAGACGGTCTTGATCGAGCCCTCGGAGGGGACGGCCATGCCGCGCTGGTTCCAAGAGAGGTTGCTGCTCCCGCCGAGCACGAGCGACGCGAACCGGGTCTCCGCGCCGATGCGCGAGGCGAAGAGCTGGTCCAGCGAGATGCCGTTCTTGCGGTTGTTCCAGTCCTCGGTGGTGATGCCGGTCAGGAGGGCCTTGTCGGTGTGATGCCCGCCGCCGTAGCCCAGGTGCGACATGCCGGAGAAGACGGTGAAGTCCGCGCGGTGCTCCGCCAGCAGCTTGAGATAGCGCGTCGGTTCGTAGTCGCGGCCGGTCTGGGTCGGAAAGAGATAGGGCGTGTGCAGCCCCAGCGAGCGGCACATGAGCAGCATGCGCTTTGGCCGCAGCGCGGCCTCCTTCGCCGCGGCCCGGAGACCGACGGGCAGCATGGCATCCAGCAGGGGCAGGCCGATGCACACGGCACCGGCCCGCAGAAAGGTGCGGCGCTCCATGGGGGCGAGGGGTCTGGTCATGGGGGTGGTGGGTCGAGGTTACTTGTTCAGAAAAATGCGGCTTTGGACCACGGCATGGACGAGCGACCGGAAACCATGGTTCTGCGCGCGCGATTGCGCAACCAGTTGCTCAACTACCTCGCGGTCGGCGAACTGCAGCTCGGCCCCGGTGGCATAGACGAGGAGCTTCTCCGCCAGGCAGCGTGTTAGCTGGTCCTTGTCCGACAACAGGATCTGCTTGTAGTCCTCCAGGTCCCGGAACGCGCGCCCCGCGGAGGTCACGCCGCCCAGCTCGACATCCGGGCCCCGGATGACGGTCCGGCCGGGATAGTTGGCCAGCTTCACGATCGCATCCCGCTTGTGGACGGTGCTGCGGTAGAAGTCCCGCCAGCCGCCGATGACATCGAAGACCTCCAACGCGAAGCCCGGCGGGTCAATGTGCCGGTGGCACGCGGCGCAGGACTCGTTGTCGCGATGCTTGTCCAGTTGCTGGCGGATCGTCGTCGCGCCGCGGATGTCCGGCTCGACCGCCGGCACATTGGGCGGCGGCGGGGCGGGGGGCTGGCCGAGAATCCGCTCCAGCACCCATTTGCCGCGCAGGATGGGCGAGGTCTTGGTGCCGTCGGCCGTGACCTTGAGGATGCTGGCGTGGGTCAGCACGCCGCCCCGGTGCGAACCGGCCGGGAGCTTCACCTCCCGCAACTCGCCGCCGAAGACGCCGGGAATCCCGTAGTGCTTCGCGAGCCGCTCGTTCAGGAAGGTCCAGTCCGAGTGGACGAAGTCGGTCAGGGGTCGGTTGCCACCAAGGACGGCCTCGAAGAAGCGGGTGGTCTCGCCCGGCATGGACCAGAAGAGGTAGTCGTCGAATTCGCCATAAATCTGCGGGCTGGGCGTGGTCTCGTTGAGCTTGTGCAGGTCGAGCCATTGGCCGGTGAAGTTCTCGGTGAAGCGATGCGCGCGGGGGGCCTTCAGCAGCCGCTCGACCTGTGCCCGCAGCACGTCGGGCCGGGTCAGTTCGCCCCGGCCCGCGAGCCGCAGGAGTTCGGCGTCCGGCAGCGTGGACCAGAAAAAGTAAGCGAGCCGCGCGGCCACCGCGTAATCATCCAGCGCGGCGGGCTGGTCCCGGCGGGTGCCAAGCGGCTCCGCGAGCATCAGGAAGTGCGGGGAGCAGAGCGCCGCCCGGCAGCCGAGCAGCAGGGCGTCCGCGAAGGGCAGCTTCCGGTCCAGCGCACCCAGCACAATCTTGAGATAGTAATCGTGCAGGTCCGCCGGGACCGGCCGGCGGAAGGCCATCGGCAGGAACGACCGCAGGAGCCGGTCGGCATCCGCGCGCGGGTCGGCGGACACCACCTGCGGCGGCCCGTTCCGGGTGAGGACCTTCAACGGCAGATCGCCGAAGACATGCTGGTAGCCGGCGGGCGGAAACGCATCCAACGGGCCTTCGATCTCCAGCCACTGCACCACCAGGCCCAGGCCGGGCTTGGCCTCGGCGAGCTTGCCGTCTGAAAACTGGCGCTGGGTGGGGAGCGACCAGCCGAGCACGTCCACCAGATCGCCGCGGCCGAGCTCACATTCCACTTCGATCACGGCGGGCTTGTCCGCGGGCGCATCCCGCACCGCGAGCACGCTGCCCGTGTTCCGGCCCCAGTCTTTGCCGGCTGAAAACCGGACCGGCAACGGCCGGCCCTCCGTGCCGACGCCCTGCAAGGAGGCCCGCACGAGGTAGCGCCCGGCCTGCGGCACGGTGGCCGTGCCGAGCGTGATGTGGTTGTAGGGGATGGCGTGGATGAACAACGCATCGCCCTCCACCCGCAGGGAACCCTTGGTATCCGCGTTCTTGGACTTGCCCAACACCTCGCGTCCGGTCAGGCGCACCTTGAAGGTTGCAGGCAGGGCCTTGGGAATGACCAGCTTGAGGGCCTGCTCCGCCGCATCCTGATACCGCAGCAGATGCACGGACGACAGTTCGAGGACCGCGCTCACCTTGTCGAAGCCCGCCGCCGTCGCATCGGGCGGCAGCAGGTGCTTCACGGCCACATCCTGGCTCAGCAGGTCACGGAGGGTGGTCTCGTATTCCGTGACATTGAGCCGGCGCACGAGCACGCGTCCGTCCGTGCGCTGGCGCGCGAGCGAGGCGGCGTGCAGCGACTGCCGGGCCGCCTCGATAAACGCCGTCTGCTCCGCCGCCGGGGGCCGCGCTTGCTTCTTGGGCGGCATTTCACCGCTGCAAACACGGTCGAAGACCTTCACCCACCGTGCAAAAGACTCCGCATCGGTGAAGTCCGGTTTGAGCGCGGTCAGGTCCAGGTTGCCCTTCTTCGTGTCCTTGTCGTGGCATTCGTTGCAGTGCTTGGCGAAGAAGGCGGCTGGGCGAAAATCGGCGGCGGATGCCGGCGCGGGAGCGGCGAGCAACGTCATGCCCAACAGCAACGCAGAAGCTGGAAACGGGAACTTCATGCGGCAGATTTCAGTTCAGGCAGCGCTCCCGTGCTGCTGCCGAACTGGTCGGTTTCGAGGCCCGCGTTTTGCAGCATGCGCACGAAGAGATTCGACATCGGCGTGTTCTTCTTGCGGTCGAAGGCCAGGTGGCCGGGATGCTTCAAGCCGCCGCCCGCGAGGATGACCGGGAGGTTGTCCGACGAGTGCGCGGAGGCGTCGCCGAGGTTGCTGACGAAGAGGATTTGCGTGCGGTCGAGCAGCGACCGGCCGTTCTCATCGGCGGCCACCAGCTTGTCGAGGAAGCCGCCGAAGTTGCGGTATTCCTTCTCCTCATAGCGGGCGAGCTGCTCGATCTTCGCCGGGTCCTTGCCATGGTGGGAGGCGTCGTGATGGCCGATGGCGAGGTCGGGCTGGCCCGACTGGTTGTGCTCGCCGAGACCGAGGACGACCAGCCGCGTGGAGTCGGTCTGCAAGGCAAGTTGCACCAGTGAGAACCACTGCTGCTGCCCGGCGACCCAGTGCTCGGCCTGCTCGAACTCCTTCGCGGTCGCCGCCACTTTCGGCTTGGGCTTCGCGGCCCACGCCTGGTCCTGCTGGAGGAAACCCTCGGCCTCGCGGATAGAATTGGTGAGGAGGTCGAGGCGGTCGCGGTCGGCCACGCCGAGTTCGCGGTTGAGGGACTTCAACTGGCCGCGCACGCCGTCGAGGATGCTCTGGCCGGTTTCGAGCCGCTTCACTTCGCGCGCGATTTCCTCCGGCGTGCCGTCGAGGAAGAGGCGGCGGAAGACATGCGCGCGGCTGCGGTCAAAGGGCGTGGGCACGCCCTTCTCATTCCACGAGAGCGAGGCGCAGTTCGCCGTGTTCAGCACGAGGTGCGGCACGCGGGTCTGCGCGCCGATGCGCCGGGCGACGAACTGGTCGAGCGAGATGGAGTTGTGGATGTCGTCCGAGCGCTTGATGCCCTCGGGGGCGACGCCGGTGAAGACCGCCGACTCGGTGTGGTGCGAGTTCGGGTAGCCGACATGGCCCATGCCGGAGATAACCGTGAAGCGCCCGCGATGCGGTTCGAGCAGCTTGAGGAAGCGCGTGGCCTCGTAGTCCGGGCCGGCCTTTTCCGGGAAGAGGAACGGGTGAAAGGTGCCCAGCGGCCGGTGGATGAGCACCATGCGCTGCGGCTGGAGCGCCTTCGCCTGGGCCCTGGATTCCGCGCCGAAGACGGCGGGCAACATCGCGTCCAGGAGCGGCAGGGAGAGCGAGACCGCACCCGCACGGAGGAACGTGCGGCGGTCAAGGCAGCGCGAGTTGATGAAGTTCATGCGGGCTTGGACGCTTTATTTGGTCAAAAACACAGGACTTTGCACCACCGAATGCACCAGCGCACGGAAGCCGTGGTTCTGCTTCCGCACGTCGCTGACGATCTGCTCGACGACGGCACGGTCCGCGAACTGGATGTCCGCGCCCGTGGCGTAGGTGAGGAGCTTCTGCGCGAGGTTGCGGGTGAGCTGGTCGGGGTCGCGCAGGAGCAGGCGCTTGTAGTCGTCAATGTTGGCGAAGGCCTGGCCGTCGGGCGTCTCGCCGGCCGGCTCGACCGGACGGGCGAGCCAGACCTTCTTGCCGGGATAATTCGCCAGCTCCACGTAGTCGCCGCCCTTCGGCGGCGGCTGCTTCACGCGGTAGCGTTCGCGCCAGCCGCCGACCACGTCGAAGCTCTCCAGCGCGAAGCCCGGCGGGTCAATGTGGATGTGGCAGGAGGCGCAGACGGAGACGTTCTTATGCTTTTCCAACTGCTCGCGCAGGGTGGTCGCGCCACGGATGTCCGGCTCGATGGCGGCGACGTCCGCAGGCGGGGGCGGGGGCGGCTTGCCGACGATGCGCTCCAGCACCCACGCGCCGCGTTTCACCGGCGAGGTGTAGGTGGCGTTGGTGGTGAGCTTGAGCACGCTGGCCTGCGTGAGGAGGCCGCCGCGATGCGAGCCGGGCGGGAGGTTCACGCGGCAAAGCTCCATCCCGAGCACGCCGGGCAGACCGTAATGCTTGGCCAGCCGCGCGTTGAGGAAGGTCCAGTCCGAATGGACAAAGGTGCTCGTGGGCAGGTCGCGCGCGAGCACCTCGTCGAAGAACTTCGTCGTCTCCAGCGGCATGGCCCACGCGAGCATGTCATCGTATTCCACGTAGAGCGCGTCGGGCTTCATGTCCTGGAACTTCCGCAGGTCGAGCCACTGGCCGGTGAAGCTGGTGGCAAAGCGGCGCGCCCTGGGGTCGTTCAGCAGACGTTCGGTCTGCGCGCGGAGCACGGCGGGCCTGACCAATTCACCCTTGGCCGCGAGCGCGGTGAGCGTGTCATCGGGCGAGGAGTTCCAGAACAGCCGGGCCAGCCGCGCGGCCACGGCATGGTCATCCAGCCGGCCGGGCTTCTCGACGTAGAGCAGGAAGTGCGGGGAACAGAGCGCGGCCTTGTAGCCCGCGCGCATCGCGGTGCCGAAGGTTTCGCCGGCCTCGAGCTGCGCGTGGACAAACCGGATGAAGTAGGCGGCCGTCTCCTCGCTCACGGGACGGCGGAAGGCGCGCGGCAGGAAATCCCGCAGCAGACGCTCGGCGTCGGCCTTGGGCTCGCGCGAGACGGGGGCCAGCGGATACTTGGAATACTCGCCGGGCACGGGCCACTTCTTCCAATCGTCGCGCACGGGCTTGCCCGCGAGCGTGTCATCAAGGTAGCGGGACGGCACCTGCGGCAGATCGCCGAAGAGACGGTGACGGCCCACACCGGCGTCGAGCGGGCCTTCGAGCTCGATCCAGTCCACGGCCAGGCCGGGGCCTTTGTAATCGTCGCCAACGGGTTCACCATTGCGCTGCTTCTTGAAGTCCTGGAAGAACGTCAGCCCCATGCCTTCGATATACACCTGCTCGCCGGCCGGCAGCGCGGCTTCGATTTCAATGACGCGCGGCTTGTCCGCCGGCGCGTCCTGGATGTCGAGCAGGTGCTGGAGCTTCTCGTGCGCGAAGCGGTCGGAGCTGATCTTGCCCACCAGCACGGGGATGGACTTGCCCTCCGTGTTGACCGCGCGGACGGAGGCCCGGACGCGATAACGGCCCGGGGCCGGAGTGGCCGGAGTGGTGACGCTGCCATGCTTGTAGAGCAGCGCGCAGAGAATGAGGGTGTCGCCCTCGAACCGCACGAAGGGCGCGGTGCCGTCGCGATTCGGCTTGGGGCGGCTGTCGAGGAACTGCCGGCCGGTCCAGCGGCGGACGCTGTTGGTCAGGGGCCACGCGGGCAGCGCGGCGGCCAGGGCGCGGTCGGCGGCCACCTGGTAGCGGACGAGGTGGGTGGCGGAGGTCTCCAGCGCGCTGCTGACATTGTCGAAGCCCGCCGCCGCGTTGTCCTCCGGCAGCAGGTCGGCCAGCGGCACGGTGATGCCGAGCAGGTCGTGCAGCGTGTGCTCGTATTCCGTGCGGTTCATCCGGCGCACGACCACGCGCCCCGTCTCCCGCTGGCGGGCGGCGGACACGGCGTGCAGTTCCGCGCCCAGCGACTTCACGAACGCGCCGCGGGCCTCGGCCGCGGGCTGCGAACTCTTCTTGGGCGGCATCTCACCGGCTTGCACGCGGTCATGGACCTTCATCCACTGCAGGAAGTTTTCCGGCTTGGTGAAATCAGCCTTGAGCGCCGTGAGGTCCAGCCCGCCCTTCTTCGTGTCCGCGTCGTGGCACTCGGTGCAGTGTTTGGACAGAAACGATTGCGTGGACTTGTCAGCCGCCACAGATGACCCACAGACGAAAACCGAGAGGATGAGAATTCCCGCAGATTCAAG
>CAZCBE010000038.1:0-32855 GCA_964496695.1 uncultured Klebsiella sp. | reverse complement strand
CCACAGATGACCCACAGACGAAAACCGAGAGGATGAGAATTCCCGCAGATTCAAGACGACCACAGATGGGGAGGGAAAGCATCATGCTGTTTCTGTCTATAATCTGTGGAAGTCACTTTTCCGGCGCGCCACAAACTGCAGATGGTGAGCCGCCACGGTGGACCTGGAAATGAAGACCGAGAGGCGGAGAATTCCCGCAGATTCAAGGCGACCACAGATGGGGAAGGAAGGCGTCATCGGGTTTCTGTCTTCAATCGGTGGTCGTCTTGAATCTGTAGGAATCATTTCTTCGGTCGCACCACAAACTGCAGATGGTGAGCCGCCACGGTGGACCTGGAAATGAAGACCGAGAGGCGGAGAATTCCCGCAGATTCAAGGCGACCACAGATGGGGAAGGAAGGCGTCATCGGGTTTCTGTCTTCAATCGGTGGTCGTCTTGAATCTGTAGGAATCATTTCTTCGGCCGCACCACAAATTGCAGATCCAGGCGAGCGCGCCCGAAGTGGACGGCGAGTCCCCACGGCAGGTCCAGCCAGCGGAGGTAGGTTTGGAGGATGGCGCGGTCGGCGGCACCAAGACGTTCACCTAGCGCGCTGATGGTCACGCACCGCCCCGCTACGACAAAGCAGCGCAGGGTCGCAGCCCCGAGGCCCCCTACCTGGCACAGCGGTTGTGCAGTGAATGGAATGGCCTCGGCCTTCAACGCCGCCGCTAGCATTCCTTGGTAGGTTGTCTCCCGGTAGCCGAGGCCGTGAACTGCATGCATTTCACCCAGCAGCCGGAGCAACCGCGTGGCGATTTCAGGGTCCGAAACGAACGTGGGAACTTCGACCGCCGGGAACGGTGCTTCCACCGGTGTAAAGATCACCCGCTTGAAAACCAGGCTCTCCTTCTCGAAGTCGAACAGCATCCCCGTCGGGAGGTTCCAAAACTTCTGGTAGCACAACAGTTGAGTGAGGTGGGCCGGGGCGAACGGACCGCGCAGCACCTTGAGTTCGGCTACAAGCTGTCCGGGGAACACCATGTCCGGCTCGAAGATGTCGGCTACACTGCCTCGGTGCACCAGCTCCCGCCTTGGTTTGAGCACGTGCTCGATGCCTGCGGCGGCCAATTTTTCCGTGAGCAGGCGGTGATAGAAGACCTCGTCCAGGCCCGGCCCAAGCTCACGATGAACCGCCATCGCCTGCCCGATGACGGCATGGGTGAGCGGGTCTTTTTGCGCAGATTCGGAATCCATGGAACACAGAGCTTTCCCGCAGATTCAAGGCGACCGTAGATTAAGACATTGGAAGTGCATGCTCCGTTCCAATCTGTGGTCGTGTTGAATCGGTGGGAAAATCACGCCAGCTCCAGCCCGCGCAGGGTGCCCTTGCCGGTGCTGAACTGGTCCGCCTCGATGCCCAGGCGCTGGAGCATGGAGACGAAGAGGTTCGTGAGCGGGTAGTTGTTGGTCGTGTTGAAGGCGAGGTGCTGGCCGTGCTTGAAGCCGCCGCCGGCCAGGAGCACGGGCAGGTTCACGTTCGAGTGCGAGTTCGCGCTGCCCATCGGCGTGCCGTAGAGGACCATGGTGCGGTCGAGCAGGTTCTGGTTCTCCTCCTTGGTTCCGGCCAGGGCGGTGAGGAAGCCGTTCAAGGCGTCGAACTGCTTCTCCTCGTGCCCGCGCAACTCACCGAGCACCTCGGGGCGGTTGCCGTGGTGCGTGATGTTGTGGATGACGGTGGTGTCAATGAAGAGCGAGACGATGCGCGTGGAGTCGGTCTCCAGCGCGAGCTTCATCACCTCGAACATCAGGCGCGTCTTGGCCACGAACTCCTTCGCGTCGTCAATGTCCTCAGGAGCCTTGGCGGTGATGACGGGCTTGGGCTTGTATTCCCATTCCTCAGAGCTGTGCAGGCGTTTCTCCAGGTCGCGGACGGAGGTGTAATACTGGTCCATGCGCGACTGGTCGGCCTTCGAGAGCGAACGGTTGAGACGCTTGGACTGGTCGCCGACGAAGTCCAGCAGGCTGCGGCCCTGCTTGATGGCCTCGACGTTGGCGGCGACTTCCTTGGGGTTGCCCTGGACGAACAGTTTCTGGAAGACCTTCTTCGGGCTTTTCTCCGCCGGGATGGGCGCGCCGCTGCGGGTGTAGCTGAGCGTGGAGCCTTCGTTGCTCATCGCCAGCACAAGCGACGGGTAGCGCGTGTGATTGCCGACCTGCTCGGCGGCGAACTGGTCGAGCGAGACCCAGTTGCGAAAGCCGCCGCGCTCCGGGTGCGGCGTGCCGGTGAGGAAGCACTTCTCCGCCGCGTGCGCGCCGGTGACGCCGGGATGGCTCGTGCCGGAGAGGACGGTCATCTGCTGCCGGTGGGCGGCGAGGCGCTCCAGATAGGGGCTGAGCGCGTAGTCCTTGCCCGGCTTCTCGGGGAAGAAGAACTGCGGGAGGATGCCCATGTTCGTCTCGATGGCCACCATGCGGCGCGGCGTGGTGGTGGCGCTGGCCGCGGCCCCGAACGCGGGCCGCATGGCATCCAGGAACGGCAGCGTGAGCGCGACACCCGTGCCGCGCAGGAAGGTGCGGCGGGACAACGGCGAGCGGGTGATGACGTAGGGGGCTTTCATCGGGGCATTCAGTTTCGGCAACATGGGACGCATGCGTCCGGTGAGAGCAGACGCTCAGGATGCCAACACCTTCAATGGCCGGTGGTCTTACGGCTTCTTGGCAAACATCTCCTCGGCCGTCTTGCGGAAGACGCCCTGGGCCTTGCCCCCTTCGCCGGGGTAGCCGGCGTGCTGCACGAGCCAGACGATGATGAGGCCGCGCGTCGGATCAATGTTCATGTTCGTGGCCAGTGCGCCGCCGTGGCCGAAGCCGCCGCCGCCCACGCTGAAGCCGAGGCCGTAGCTCTCCTTCAAGGTCTCCGGTGTCTGCCGGCGGGTCAGCTCCTTCACCGCCTTCTCGGACAGGTAGCGTTTGCCGTTCAACTGGCCGCCGTTGAGCATCATCTGGCAGAATTTGGCGACGTCATCGGCGGTGGAGAAGAGGCCGCCGGCGGGCATCGGGAAACGCTTCGCGCGTTCGTCGAGCGGGTAGTGGAGCTGGCTGATGGAGTTGGTTTCGAGCCCGGTCTTGGCAGCGTTGGGCTTGTGCGGGGTGGCCAGGCGCGTGAGCTGTTCCTTCGTCGGCCAGAAGGTGGTGTCCTTCATGCCGAGGGGCTTGAACAGGCGGTCGTCCATGAAGGCCTCGTAGCTCTTGCCCGTGAGCACCTCGATGAGCCGCGCGCCGGTGTTGATGCCGGCGTTTGAGTAGGTGTATTTGGTGCCCGGCTCGAAGGTGAGCGGCGTCTTCGCGTAGCTCTGGACGGCGTCGCGGAGCGGGAGGCCATCGAGGGTGGGCTGCTCCACGGCGGACTTGAAGGGCAGGCCGCTGGTGTGGTTGAGGACTTCGCGGACAGTGATGGGGTGCGCGGGGGCCTTGAGGGTGGGTTTGCCGTCCGGGCCTTTGCCGGCGTCGAGCTGCTGGCCCTTGAACTCGGGCAGGTATTTCTCCACCGGGGCGTCGAGGTCCAGTTTGCCTTCGTCCACAAGCATCAGCACGGCGACGGCGGTGATGGGCTTGGACTGCGAAGCGATCCAGAAGAGGGCGTCGGTCTTCATCGGCCGCTTGGTCGAGCGGTCGGCGAAGCCCACGGCCTCGACGGCGAGCACCTTGTCCTTGTTTGCGACGAGCGCCACGGCCCCGGCGAGTTCCTCCTTCTCAACGAAGGGCTGGAGTGCCCCGGCGATGGGCGAGGCGGCGAAGGCGGGCCGCAGCGAGCCGAGGAGCAGCAGGCTGAGGACGAGGGTGGAACGGAGTGAGAAGGCGAGGTTCATGGAGTAAGAATCGAGGGTCGGACGGAGGAGGTTTGGATGGCTATTCATGCAAGCAGGGAGGCGCGCCAGTGAGGTTATGCCCAAAGGATTGAACCGCGCATCTTAGCTAATCGTCAGCAGGCGAAGGAAGGCAACGACCCACTTGTCGTGTTCTCGCCTAAAAGCGATGGCGTAGCGTTCGCCATGTTCGCTGCTGTCAATTCTGCACAGGTAAACTGCGAGCGATCGTCGTTGATCTACCCATTGATCTTCCGTTGTGATCCGCATTGACTCACCCAAATACAACCTCCGGAGGGCGGCGCTTGGCGCTTTGTCGCCTATTCCGACAGGCAATTCAAAGGCACCAGCGCGCTTCAAAAAATCGGCCGTCGTTAGCAAACACTCTCCTGTTATGTCGGTGCGCCCTGGGCGTGCTGCTTTGGCGATCTCCTCAAATGCTCTTGGAGAGCTGCTCACGAGCATCGCCGAGCAGGCATGCGAGAAAGCTCCCACGCCGTGCTTTTCTTGGAGGCACTCCTGAATAAATTGCCATCCGGCTTCAGATTCGGGCTGGCAAAAACCTCCCAAAATGAGGCTTGGATCTAGTTTCGCATCAACCGCTTTATGGTAACTCAATAATTCATCCTGCCGTCCCGCCATAGCAAGGACGCCCAAAGCCGCCTGCTTTGTTTTGGAATCCTTGGTGGCATTCAGTGTCGCATCCCGTAATTGAGGAAAATTTGAGATGCAAAAGCCCATGCCCCAGGCTTCCTGAGCCGAATCAGACAACAGGAAATATTTGTATGCTTCCGAATCCGCCATGCCCCCTTTCAAAAACAATTCAGTGCCAATCGACTTGCGATTGAATCGCTTTTTCAATTCAAACCTGTTGGTGAACGGAGTTGCTGTTGCGTATAAACCCAGTTGGGAATATCCCGGCTTACTTACCCGGACGGCGGTGCCGCTGTGAAAATCCTGAGTGCTTTCAAATGCGCCATTTGGATCGGAGTAAATGGCTTTGCCAGGTCGCTTTTTGATGGCGTCAATTATGACAATCCGGGCACCCGAAATCGGTTGCCCTAGCGAATCGGAAACCGTGCCATAAAGCGTGGGTTCCGCAGGTTTGGCCCGCTCGATTCGTGTCGCACAGGCGGTGAGCAACGCAACCAAACCGACGGCAAACATTTTCGAGCTCATTTACCGGTTGAATTTGAATGGTTTTGTAGGGCTACAACCGAGTGCCTGCTCACGGCAAGCCTTTGGGACGACGCGTGGCGGGAGCGGGGGGTGCCGCACTAGTCGGAGCAGATGTTGACGCAGGGGCCGGGCCGGGCGCGGTTTGAGCGGCAGGCGGCGTCTTCCTCCCGGCAAGCTGGTTATAGAGGTTGCGGTAGTCGCTCAGCATGGTGGTCATGCTGTAGAACTGCTCGGCGCGCTTGCGGCCGGCCACGCCCATCTTCACGCAGACCTCGGGGTTCGAGAGGATGCCGATGAGCGCGTGGGCGGTCTCGGCGGGGGACATGATCTTGGTGAGGCGCCCCGCGCGGCCCAAGGCCTTGTCCGGCGGCGTGCGGCCAAACATGAGTTCGCGGCACGCGCCGACGTCGCTGCACACGTTGGGCTTGCCGGCGGCCATGCCTTCGAGGACGACGAGCGGGAGGCCCTCGCTGATGCTGGTGAGCACCAGCACGTCCATGCGCGGGAGCACCTCCATGATCTTGCTCATGCCGAGGAAGTGGACCTTGTCCTCGATGTGCAGGAGCTTCACGATCTTGGAGCACTCGTCGAAATAGGTCGGGTCTTCCGCATAGGGCCCGGCGATGAGGAACTCCACCTCGGGCATCCGCTCGCAGACGATGCGCGCGGCGCGAAGCAGCGTCTTCACGTCCTTGATGGGCACCACGCGCCCGATGAAGCCCACGAACTTCTTCGCCGGGCTGGTCTGCCAGCGCGTCATGTGCTGCTGGTAGATGGCGTCAAAGCGCGTCGGCTCGATGCCGTTGGGGATGATGGAGATCTTCCGCTCGTCCGCGCCGAACTCGATCTCGGTGGCGGCGTTGCCGGAGTAGAGGGTGATGATCCGCGCGGCCTGGTCGTAGGAGACGTGGCCGAGGAACATGAAGAGGTTGATCCACATCTGTTTCAGCCGGCCGAGGCCCTCGCTGAAGTTGATCTGGAAGCGGTCCGCCTCGTAAATCCAGTCCGCCTGGCTGATCTCGGCGATGCGCTCCTTGGTGTAGATGCCGTGCTCGGTCAGGAAATACGGCGCGCCCCGCCGCCGGGCCGTGATGGCCCCGATGAAGCCCGCATAGCCCGCCGAGACGCTGTGATACACCCGCGCGGGCGGGACGAGGTCGCGCGCCTTCCACAGGTTCCAGAGCGGCAGGTGCAGGAAGCGCGCGGTCCAGAAGAAGTCAATGAACGACTCGTCGGGACAGAACTCCTCGTAGGCCCCGACCAGGATTTCCCAGGCCTCGCGGTCGCGCAGGAGGTTGCCGAAGCGGAAGCGTTTCTCGACCTCGGTCAAACCCTCCAGCGCGGCCCAGAAGCAGGCCATGCGCTCGCTGTCGGTCTTGGCGAGGTAAAACTTCCCGAGCAGGTCGTAGAGGGCGATGCGGAACTCGGCGGGGATGCGGCGGCGCTTCTGCTCGCGTTTGGACAGTTCGTTGTGGAGATAGACCTCCTTCAGCGTGAGGACGTTCTCGGGCAGCTTGTAATGCTGCTTCGCCTTGGGGTCGTGCTTCGCACCGATGTAGAAGAGCGAGAACTTCAGCTCGGGCAGGCCCGTGATGATCTGATGCACCCACGAAGACACGCCGCCGAGGACGTAGGGATACGTGCCTTCGAGGAAGAGCGTCACGTCGGCGACGGGCTCGGGTTTTGGGGCGGGTTGCATCAGCGAAGCGCCTTTTCTCTCCTGCTCCTAATCTTAATCCTAATCCTGCTCCACTTCAGTGCCGTCGCGAAGAGAGCAGGATCAGGATCAAGATTAGGAGCAGGAGAAGACATGGCCATCAGTCACCCTTTCGCCGGAGTCAGCCAAAACTCCATCGGTCCGCGCAGCGCACCCGATGTCGCGCCCTCCGCTTCGAGCCGGCGCAAAGTCGTGGCGAGGGCCGCCCAGTCGCGTTCGAGGAAGGCGATCTCCGCCTCCCAGGGGCCGAGCACTTCAGCCTGCCAGCCTTTCTTGCGCAGGAACTGGAGGCCCGCGCGCGCCTTGTCGAGCTGGCCGCCCTTGAGAGCGCACTTCACCAGAAGAAAGCGCACGGACGTGTTGTCCGGTGCGGCGGCGGCGGCTTCTTCCAGCAGTTCAGTCGCGCGGCCGAGGTAGATCGTCTGCGTTTCGTCCGTGGCCAGGCCGAGATACACCAGCTCATGATATTGCTCGGCAAGCAGGAGCAGCTTGTTGACGTGGCGCGGCGGCGCGGCCAGCTCGGCTTCGAGCGATTTCACCCGGCCTTCGAGCCCGGCGATGATGTGGTTGAACTGCGTCTGGGCCAGCAGGCGCACCTGTTCGTCGCTGTCCTGAATCGCCTTTTGCAGCAGCGGCAGCGCCTTCTTGGGCTCGACCACGCGCAGCGCGAGGATGGCGGCACGGCGGGCCACGGAGTCCCGGCCGTTGAGGATCTCCGCGATGGAGCGCGGCTCCTCGTGCTCGGCCAGTTCGTGGCGGGTGAGCGTGAGATACTGCGTGGTGCCGAGGACGTATTTGCTCTCGACGTTCCGGGCCGGCTCGATGCAGAGCAGCAGCCGATAGCCGAGAAGAAAGAGCGGTCCGATCACCGGCAGCGGCAGCGCGAAGCCGACGACGAGGGCGATGAAGGTCCATTTCAGCCGCCGGTATTCCTCCGGGAACAGCAGCCGCAGCGCGGGCACCCCGGCGAGCAGGGCGAGCAGATGCAAGCCCAGCACGGTGAACGCGGACGGGGCGGCCGAGAGCAGCGCGCGGGCGGAAAGAAATTCCAAGACCGCTGCGATGATGGCCCCGGGCAGGGCCGCGAGGCTCAGGAGGCTGGAAGCGGACGAGTCGCCGTCGTCCGCGGCGGGCGCGGGCGCGGCGGGGGGCGGGACGGGTTTGCGCTTAATGGCCACAGCGTGGTGCGGGGTGCGGGGTGCGTGAGGCGGAGGCGGGCGCAGCGCTCACGCACCACGCACCACGCAACACTGTCCGCCCGGTAGGGCGAGACTCTGTCGAGCCCCATTCCGAGCGGAGCGAGGCGAGCGGAGCGAGCTTCTCGGCTGCATACCCAGTCCAAGATGCTTGCTTCGCTCGCGCCTCCTGCGTCGGCAAATGGGGCTCGACGGAGTCTCGCCCTACCAGCGACTGAAGTTGGTTCCATTCACGCCACATGACGGGTCAGGTCGGCCCAGAGCTGGTCCATGCTGGTCACGGTGTCGAGGTGGACCACATGGGCCTTGAGGTGCGCGCCGAGTTCCGGATCCTTGCGGCAGGCGGCGAGGATGCGGTCGGCGAAGATGCCCACGCCGCGTTCGCCGCAGAGCGGGAGCAGCACGGCCAGATGCGGAATGGGCAGGCCGATCTCTGCCGGGAAATCGCCGCCCCGGATGTTGGCCATGATCAGCGCCTCGACCTGCGCCTGCTTGGACTTGGGCTGCCGGGCGACGGCAAACAGCACCACCGCCGAAGGCAGGCTGTGCTGCTGGCAGGAATCGAAGGCGAGCTGGACGTTCTGCTTGAAGAACTCCTCGGTGAACACCCGCTGGCCCTCGACCCCGGCGACTGCCCGGCTGGTGGTGTCTGCCTGCGCCTCGACCTCCGCCACGCGCGACGCCCAGCGGCAGATGAGCGCGATGAGATAAACCGACTTCTTGGTGAGCGAGATGAAGGGCATCCCCGTGACGACCAGCACCGCCAGCGGCTGGTCCCGCGAGTCGAGCAACGGCACGACCATGAGGTAGTCGCGCTGCTCGGCCACCGCGCGCTGCCAAAACTCCGGGATGGTCACGGTGGACTTGCTCTTGAGCGCGAGGCCGACCATCTCGATGTCCTTGACGGCCATCCGCCCGCCGAGCGACTTGGCGCTGCCGAGCAGGCCTTTGCGCACCAGGGTCTGGCCTTTGTCGGCCAGCGTGTAGATGGCGGCGTCGCTCACGCGGGCCTGGCGGTTGAGCAGCAGCAGGATGTCCTGCCATAGCTCGTCGCCCTCGCTGTCGAAGAGCCGGCGGATTTCCGCGTCCAGCGTGGACAACTCGGCGTCGCGCGTGGCGAGGAGGCGTTCCAGTTCGGACTTGGCTTCGCGCAGCAGGAAGATGTCGGTGTCGAGCTTCTTGAGCCGCTCGGCGGCGCGCTCGGCCTGCGCGGAGACGAGAATTTCGCGGGACTTGAAGCCGCGCTGGATCTGGCCGCAGATGCCCCCGGCGGCAAGCATGGCGGCGAAGAGATAACCGTGATGCCGCACCAGCGCGCTCACCAGCACGTCGAACTGCTGGGTCTGGGGCCGGGTCAGGTCCTTGGCCGGACGGCCGTCGAGCACGACGATGGCCACTTGGTTCATGCGCTTCTCGAAGGTCGCGCGGGCCTGTTCCGGGGAGTTGACCGAGTAAACTTCCGCCTGCTGGAAGAACCCTACGCCCACCACCAGGATCGCCACGCCCGCGCCGGCCATGCCGGAGGCAAAGCCATAGCGGCAGCCCATGAGGATGGGCAGCAGCACCCAAGGCGTCGGGTGCAGGTGCGTCCAGCCAATGTCCCGCGAGGCGAAGATGCCGTTCACGACCAGCAGCAGGCCGGTGAGGACCACGAGGTCCATCCAGCCATGCTTGGGCGCAAGTTTGTTTAGGAAATCCATCGAGACGTGACCGAAGCTCCAAGCTCCAAGCTCCAAGCTTCAAACAAATTCCAACCCCCAAGTCCCAATCGCCCTCCGCCTACGGAAGCAGGTTTTGGAGTTTGGAGTTTGGAGTTAATTTGGAGTTTGGGGCTTGAGATTTGGAGCTTCGCTAAAATCATTGGTCGCCGCGCCGGCGGATTTGCTCCACTTCCGGCTCAATCTTGCCGCGCCGGATGGCTGCGGCCGGGATGTGGGAGGAGCCGGGCGGCGCGGCGCTCACAGCGGCCTCGATGGCCGGGTCGCCGGGCGGGGGCGGCAGCAGGCGGGAGCGGCCCCGGCTGCGGGCGGCCGCAGGGGCCTTGCCGGCCATTTGTTCGACCAGATTCTCCATCGCGGCCTGGGCCGTGCGGCTGAGGCTGCCGAAGTATTGGGTCATCTTGGTGCTCGTCCCTTGCCAGACCGTCGCGCCGTCCGCCGCGTCCACGAGGCGCATGGTGATGCTGACGATGGGCGAGCCGTCCAGGTCGCTTTTGTAGCGATACTCGGTGACGGTGCCGAGCAGGACGTGCGTGCATTGCAGCGAGCGGGCCAGCTCGATGATCTGCGCGGCCTTGCCCTCTTCGAGGAGCGCCCGGCTGCGGTTCAGGCCGTCCTCGGTCTGCGCGAGCGGGACGCCGTGGGCCAGCAAGGTGGTGGCCGCGAGTTCCGTGACCGCCCGGCCGGCGGTTTCGTCCGGCGTGGCATTGTGAATCGGGGCAAGGAAGGCGCGGCCCACTCCGCCCATGGGCGAGCGGACGCCGCCCTGGCGGACCTCGGAGGAAGCACAACCCGCCAGCACGAAGGCGAGCAGCGGGACAAAGAGGAATCCGAGCCGGTTTTGGCGCATAGAAATCGGGCGGAGCTTTTCGGAGCAACCGGGAAATTGCAAGCGCACGCTTGGCGGCGGGGTGGGGTGGGGCGCAGCTTGACACAGCCCCGAAAGCCCCCGGAGCGCGGGTCTGTGACCCGCAGCAACGTCCGATTGGCGTCCCCGCTGGCCTACACGAATGGCCTCAGACGAGGGTGGCCGCTGCGGGTCGCAGACCCGCGCTCCGGGGGCAGTGTCGAGATACGCCCGGTGGGGTGGGACGCAGCTCAGTTTCTTGCAGCGTTGCGAGCACGGACTTCAGGCACCCCGGAGGGGTGCTACGTGAATAGCCGTGGGTGAAACCCACGGGACGTGGTTTCCCGGACCGACCCCGGAGGGGTCGAACACTTTCTTGCTCGTCGAGTGGTGTTACGTTCAACCCCTCCCGGGGTTGCGCCTGCTGACTCGCTCACCGTGGGTTCCACCCACGGCTATTCATATTGAAACCCTCCGGGTTTCTCCATTTGGTCAGAGACGCCCCTCATGAAACTAAAATGCGCCTGACGCGGTTGGGCGCGGTTTGACACTGTCCCCGGAGCGCGGCACTCGGGCCGGAACGGCTGGAAGCAGGAAACGGCTTACGAAAGCCCGGGGCACGCTCAACCACGCTGCCGCTGCGGCCCAGAGGGCCGCGCTCCGCAGGCTCACTTCAGCGCCGCCCGGATGATGGGCTCAAAGATGTCCGACTGGCGCATGAAGCCGAGATCGTTGGCGTGCGAGGCGTCGGTCGCGCCCTCGGTGTCGTCGCCGTAGAGATGGTCGCCCCCGATGTAGGAGAGCTTGGTGACGCCTTCCTTCTGGAGCTGCTCGTAGGCGGCCCGCAGCGCGGCGTGGTTGTCGTCGTGGAACTTCTTCTTGCCCGGCGTGATCCAGTCGTTGGTGAAGCGGCGGTCCTCGACGAGGATGATGGGGGTGTTCGGGCGGGCGGCGCGGAGTTGTTTCACCAGCGGGATGCACTTGGCCGTCACATCCGCCGGCCCCATGTTCGGCAGGCAATCAATCACATAGGCGGCGGCGTCAATCTCGGCGAGCAGCTCGCCCACGGCGGCGTCCATGCGGCCGTTGCCGGAGAAGCCGACGTTCATCACCGGGCGGTCGAAGCGGCGGCCGAGGATGGCCGTGTGCACCATGCCGGGCCGTGAGGCGCAGGCCCCGTGGGTGATGGACGTGCCGTAGAAGATGAGCGGCTTCTCCGGGCGCGGCGCGAGGCCTTCGAACTTGGCGCCGGCGGGCACGCCGATCTCCAGCGACTCGATGCCGTTGTAGAGCGGGAGGTAGGCGGCGTATTCGCGGAAGCCGGGCGCAAGGTCGCTGATGATCATGGCCTCGACCTTCGCCGAGCTGGGCCGCGTGACTTGAACCCACTTCCATTCGCCCTTGTCGTTGCGGGCGTAGAGGTCCAGGCCGCTGACGCCGGTGGCGGGCATGTGCGGCATGGCGATATTGGTCTTGGCGAGCGTGTAACGGGTGTAGATGGCCTTCGCGTCGGTCTTGAAGCGCACCATCATCCCGGCGCTGTCGCGGCTCAGGCTCCAGACGGCGGGCGTCACCTTGCCTTCGGCCTTGGCGGGCAGGCGGTCGAACCACCGCTTGCGCTCCTGATCGCCCCAGCCCCGGCCCTCGACACCCCATTTGGTGACATCGTGCCACGCGGCGTCGGCGGGGATGGCCGGGGCTTTGGGCGCTGGCTTCGGAGCGGGCTTGGGCTCGGGTTGCTGGGCAACGGCGGTGGTGGCGAGGACGAACGCAAGGAGGAGGGTGGATCTCATGGCCAGGGATGAAGAGACTGATGTCGGTGGAACCGGGTTCACGCGGGAAAGGTTGGCCGGGGGAGGGCCGGGCGTCAACGGTGGGTCAGGTTAAAAAGTGGGAGCAGGAGCAAGAGCAGCAAGCGTGACGACGCAGTTCATCCGGGACGGAATCCGGCTCTTCGCTTGATTCCAAAGGGGCTGGACCACGCGAACAGGATTAGCGGGCCGAAGGAAACAGCTCGGCATTCATTTGCGCATATAATTGCTTCAAGGGTTTCAACAGCGCGCCGTGTCGCCCAAGCAGCAAGTCGCCCAGCCGCACGACCAGTCCGTTGGGGACGGCGTCAGGACGAAGCGCCAACATCAATTGGAACGCCTTGTCCTCCTGACCTGCACCCAACTGATCGGCCAGGAACAGATACGCCAAGGCCGGTGACCGAGACGCTCCGTAGTCACAAGTGACCAAGATCCTTGAGTTGTCCCCCGCCCAAGCCGCCCGGAAGAATTCCACCGCGTGCTGAATGTCAGCGCGGCTGGGAGCGCTGGTGTTCAAACGCCGGGCGTCTGCTTCCGAGACGACATCACCGAAACAGAGCGGCAAATGCGCTCCTTGGAACCAGGCTGGTTTTGGCTGGCCTGCGCCAGGGTTTGCCACGCTGATCAGATGGGAAATATTGCGGGAATGATACCCAGTCCGCTCATCAAGCCCACATATGAACAGTCGTTGCGGGGACGAATGCATGGGCAGAAACCGACCTGCGTGTCACTCCAATGACAGATGCTTATACGGATGATGGTCCAGCAAAGTCGGGTTCCATCCCTTGATTTTTGGGGATATAAGATGCTGTCTGGTATATATATAAATCGGAATTATAGGCACCTCATCCATCAGGATGGCTTCGGCCTTCTGGAAGAGTTCGAGCCGCGCGGCGGCGTCCGCGGTGCGGCCGGCCTCGGCGATCAGACGGTCGTATTCCTGGTTGCCCCAGCCGGTTTCGTTCTGGCCGCCGCCGGTCACCCACATGTCCAGGAAGGTGTTGGGGTCCACGTAGTCGCCGGTCCAGCCCGCGCGGCAGATCTGATAGTTCATCTGGCGCTGGGTGTCCAAATACACCTTCCACTCCTGGTTCATCAGCTTCGCCTCGAAGCCGAGGTTTTTCTTCCACATCTGCTGGATCGCCTCGGCGATGATGCGGTGGGCCTCCTGCGTGTTGTAGAGGAGCTCGATCGGGGGCAGGCCCTTGCCTTCGGGGAAGCCCGCCTCGGCGAGCAGCTTCTTCGCCTCGGCGACGCCGCCGGTGAGCTGCGCCCGCGCGGTGTAGCCGGCGGTGCCGGGTGGCGTGAGGGCGAGCGCCGGAATCTGGCCGGCGCGGAGGATGTTGTCCACGATGGAGGTCCGGTCAATCGCCAGCGCCAGGGCCTTGCGCACACGTTTGTCGTTGAGCGGCGGCTTGGTGACATTGATGCGGTAGAAGTAGGTGGACAGATACGGATCAATGCGGATCAGGTCAGGATTGCTTTTGCGGTAAACGGGAATCTTTGACAGCGGCACGGTGTCGGTGACGTGGAGCTGGTTCGCGCGGAACATGCGGTCCTCGGTTTCGGAGCTGGAGATGGGATGGAAGGCGAGGCCGTCGAGCTTCACCGTCGCGGCGTCCCAGTAGTGCGGGTTGCGCTTCACGGTGATGAGTTCGTTGACCTTCCATTGATCGAGGGCAAAAGGGCCGTTGCCGACAAAATTCTCCGGGCGCGTCCATTTGCCGCCGCGCTCGTAGGGCTTGCCGTGCTTGCTGATGGTCGGCAGGTGGACAGGCATCCAAGAGGTGTGGTTGATGAGCGAGAGGAAGTAAGGCGTCGGGCCGACCAGCGTGATTTGGAACGTGTGATTGTCTATCACCTTGTAGCCCACCTGGGAGAAGTCCTTGAGCTTCCCAGTATTGTAGGCCTCCGCATTTTTTACGACGTGGTGCATGTAGGCGTATTGGGCCGCGAGTGACGGCTCCAGGATGCGGCGGTAGGACTCGTGGAAATCCCGAGCGGTCATCGGATCGCCATTGGACCACTTGGCGTTCTTGCGGAGGAAGAACGTGTAGGTGAGCAGATCGGGCGACACCTCCCAGCGCTCGGCCACGCCGGGGACGGGGTGAAGATCTTTCGGGTCCTCGCCGGTGAGGCCCTCGAATAGCCCCATGAGGATCATGTGCTCGGGCACGCCGGTGACGATCTGCGGATCGAGGTCGGAGGGCTCGGAGCCGTTGCCACGATGGAGGATCATCTTGCCGGGGCCGATCGCCGGACCGGAGCCGAAGTCGGCCTCCGACTTCTTGCAGCCGAGGAGGAGCAGAGCCAGGCAGGCGAAGGTCAGAAACGCTTTCATTGGGGTGAGCTTTCCGATTCCGTTCTGGCGAGGGAAGCGCAAAGTTCCCTGAAGCCGGAGTGGAGGTCAAAAGATGGGGTCAGAAAGATTGAAAGAGGGAATTTTTGATTAGCATGCATGAAAACTGTTTAATCATAAGCCACTAACATGATAGTTGTATCAACAACATATTCATACTATTCCATTATTTGTAGACTATTGAATACTCGCAATGGTAATTATAACTAATGCAAAGTCGCCTAAAACGACGCGCTAGGATTGGATTTGGTGCGTTTTTATTCGCGCCGAGGGTCGCTGTGGGGTCCGCAAACGCGCACGCTAGGATCGAATGCTAGACCCCTAGGCGTCAAAATGGCCCAAAACTCGATTCGGCTGAACGACTGGACCGCAGTTTCGGATTCAAACTTCGCCAAATCATGGATGAGTCCCAGGGAACGGATGGAACCCCATGGCGGCAGCGCTCATTTTGGATAGCTGGGAAAGTTGACGCGAATTTCGCGAATTGGCGCGAATTTTTTGCGCAACCAATTCGTGAAAATTGGCGCAGTTCGCGTCAACAGTCTCTTCAGTTTTCTTCTCTTGCTGCTGATCCCGCCTCTTCGCACTCCGCTTCCGCGCTCACCTGAAAAGCCTAGCATGGACGCGGGGCGATTCCTTTGGTAAGGGAACTGGGTGTTCGTGTCCTTTTGATGGCTGAGCTGCTTGCCACATGGCGTTCGTTTATCCAAAGCAGTATGACGTGATCGTGATCGGGGCGGGCCACGCCGGGGTGGAGGCTGCCCTGGCGGCCGCGCGCATGGGCGCGCAGACGCTGCTGCTCACGATCAACCTCGACACCATCGGCCAGATGTCCTGCAACCCGGCCATCGGCGGCTTGGCGAAGGGGCACCTCGCGCGAGAAATTGATGCTCTGGGCGGTGAGATGGGCCGGACGACGGACATGACTGGCCTGCAATTTCGCATGTTGAATGCGAGCAAGGGAGCCAGCGTGCGGGCACCCCGCGCCCAATGCGACAAGAAGGCTTACCAGTTCCGGCTCAAGTGGTTGTGCGAGCGGCAGGCAAATCTCGACTGCAAGCAAGGGCAGACGCTCAAGCTTCTGCATCAAGACGGCCTAGTGCAGGGCGTGGAGACGACGCTGGAGGTGCAATACCTTGGGCGCACGGTGGTTATCACTACCGGGACGTTCCTACGGGGCTTGATGCACGTCGGTGCGAACCAACAGTCCGGCGGTCGCGCCGGCGAAGCTGCCGCGATGGGATTGTCTGCCTCGCTGAAGGAGATTGGCATTGAGTTGGGCCGCCTCAAGACCGGCACTCCGCCGCGCTTGGTGCGGAGCTCCATTGACTTCACCAAGACCGAGATCCAGCCCGGCGACGACCCCGTCCCGTGGTTCACCTACTGGAAGGAAGACCTGTGGAACGACGCATTGTTCCACGTGGAACATTCAACAGTTGCGAGTTTGGAGTTTCGAGCTTCGGGTTCACGAGCAACCCAACCCCAAACTCCCAACTCGAAACTCGAAACTACGAAGTATCCTCCCGGCTCCATCCTCGCCCAAAACGGCGGCCAGCTCCCCTGCTACATCACCTGGACCACGCAGCGGACGGCGGAGATTATCCGGGCCAACATCCACAAGTCGCCGATGTATTCCGGCGTGATCGAAGGGGTCGGCCCGCGGTATTGCCCGAGCATCGAGGACAAGATCGTGAAGTTCCCGGAGAAGGAGCGGCAGCAGATCTTCCTGGAGCCGGAGGGGATTGCGACGGATGAGATCTATGTGAACGGCTTCTCCACCTGCCTGCCGTTCGAGGTCCAGTATGAGATGGTGCGCAGCATCATCGGCTGCGAGCGCGCGGAGATCATGCGGCCGGCCTACGCGGTGGAGTATGATTTCGCCTTCCCGACGCAGCTCCACCCCAGTCTGGAGACCAAGGTCTGCCGAAACCTGTTCCTCGCTGGTCAGATCAACGGCACCTCGGGCTACGAGGAGGCGGGTGCCCAAGGCATCATGGCGGGCATCAATGCGGTGCGCCGGGTCCAGGGGAGGGAGCCCATTGTGCTGCGGCGGGACCAGGCCTACATCGGCGTGCTGATTGATGACTTGGTGACCAAGGGCACCGTGGAGCCTTACCGCATGTTCACCAGCCGGGCGGAGTATCGGCTGCTGCTGCGGCAGGACAACGCGGACTTGCGGCTGTCCGAGATTGGTCACGAGGCAGGGCTTCTCCCGGACCGGCTGTGGCAAAAGGTCGTCGCCAAGCGCGACGCCATCACGACCGAGCTGGACCGGCTGGGCAAGACCCATGTGGGGTCGGACTCGCTCGCCAGGATGCTGCGCCGCCCGGAACTGAGCTACCGCGACCTCCCCAGCCGCAATGACGCCTTGGATGCCGAAGTGGTGGAGCAGGTGGAGATTGCCCTGAAATACGACGGCTACATCCAGCGGCAGGAGGATGAGATCGCCCGCTTTCGCACCATGGAGGACAAGCGTATCCCCGACTGGCTGGACTACGCCTCGCTCCGCAACCTCCGGCCCGAAGCGCGCATCAAGCTCGCCCAAGTCCGTCCCGCCACCCTCGGCCAGGCGGCGCGCATCTCTGGCGTGAGCCCGGCGGACATCTCCGTGGTGATGGTCACAATGAAGCGTGGGCCCAAGGAGGCGGAACCGATGGCCTGCGCCGCCGCCGAGCATCAGGATGAAGTCCCCGGTCATGGCGGGTGCTGCGGGGATTTGTAGGTCAGTGATTGTTCCACGTGGAACAACCCGCCGTTGTCGGAGTCCAACCATTATTGGCGATGGTTGAACTTCCCTTTGACTCAGCCGTCAAAGCCAATACAGTAACAACGCGTGAAGGCAATCGTCTCCATCCTCTTCAGCCTTGCTCTGGTGCTCTCGCACCTGACGGCCTTCGCGTCTCCCGTCCAGCAACTCTGTCAGAGCAGTTCCGCGTGCGGCTGTAGTGAATCTGGTTGCTGCGTGAAGCAGGCGGATTCGGCCCCGGCCCCGGTGGCCCCTGCTTCCGCGCCGGATGCCTCGCGGACTCAGCAGCTTCTGGCCGCCTTCCAAGACATCACCCATTTCGTCCTGCTCCAGCCTGAGTCCGTCGCTCCATCCGCTTTCCTGCCTGCTCCTCCTGCCCCGGCTGACGTTCCGCTCTACCTGCGGAACTGCAGCTATCTCATCTGATTCGCCTCGCCCAGTCGCAGTGTGTCCACGCATCGCGTTGAGGCGTGGTTTGCTCTCTCGGTATGGCTTGGTCAGATGAATCGCAGTTATGAAGTCAGGAATTCCCATCCTATTGGTAATCAGCTTGTTGTGCGGCAAAATGGCGCGGCTGGATGCGGCGTCCATCGCGGACGGCACCAATTCCCTCGCGGTCTCACCCACCGTGCTGCTGGGCCTCTTTGAGGAGGCCCGGACGAACAATTCCAGCCTCCGGGTGACCGAGGCGCGCGTCATTGCAGGACAACTCGACACGGAAACCGTCCGAAGCTGGGACGACCCCAAGTTCAGCTTTGGCACCGTCCTCTCCGGTCCGCGTCGGGGTCGCATTGAGGAGGATGGCGATTTGGTCTATGGCGTCGAGCAGAAGCTCCCGCTCTGGAATCGCCCCCGCCTCAATCGCGACATCCTGGTCGCCGGCACCCAGACCCAGGCCACTGAAACCGCTCTTCGCGAGACCCAGCTTCGCCGCGACCTGACCAAGACCCTGCTCAGCCTGGCCCTCATCCATCGCCGCAACGTCTTTCTCACCAACGACGTTGCCTGGCTGGACACGCTCATTGGCTTGGGCGAGGAAAAGTTCCGCGCCGGCATCGGCTCCCATGCTGATCTGCTGCTCATGCAGAATGAGAAGAGCAAGCTCACCGACGCCCTGCGCACCGAACAGAACCGCCTGCGCACCGGCCAAGCCACCCTGAACCGCATGCTCGGTCGCGACCTGCAGGCCCCCTGGCCGCGCATTGAGCTACCGCGCCTGCTGCCGCCCATTACTTACTCACCGGCCCTGGCCAGCTACGCCGCCGCCAATGAAACGCGCCTCAAGGTGATGCGTCAGGAGAAAGCCAAGGCCGAGGCCGTCACCCGCCTCACCGAAACCATGCGCCGCCCGGACATCAGCCTCGGCATCCAAGGCCGGCAATACAGCGGCGATGCCGGCTTCCGCGAAGGCATGTTCACCGTGAGCCTGAACCTCCCGTGGTGGAACGCCCCCAAGTATCGTGCCGACCTCAAGCGCGACGAGGCGAAGGTGCGCATCGTCGAGGCCGAGCTGGCCGATCACGAACTCAGCGTGCGCGAGGAAATCCTGCGCCTGACGCTCGCCACCGACGCCGCCTATCGCGAGGCCGTCCTCTACCGCGACGAGATCCTCCAGCGCGTGCAGCAGGCCATGGCCTCGCACCAGCTCATGTGGGAAGGGAACCGCGGTCCGTTGCGCGACATCCTCGACGGCCGGCGCGCCTATCTCGAAGCCCAGCTCGTGCAGGACCGCGCCATCGTGGAGGAGCATCAGGCGCTGGTGGAGCTCGCCGCGCTCTGCGATCTGCCGGACTATTTCCAGCTCGCGCGGCTGGTGGCGCAGGTCAGCCAGCCGGCCCCGCATCACGTCGCGCCACCGCCCGGCAAGTAATATGCCTACGTATTATTGCGGTCTAAACATATTCCCGGCATGAACGCCAAATTTCCTCTCGCCCTCCTCGCCACCGCCGCGCTCGCGGCCGCGGGCGGCTGGTTCGCGGCGAATCACTTTCGCGGCGCGCACACCGAAGCGCCCGCCGCCAAGGCCGACGCCTCCGGCCGCAAGACGCTTTACTACCAGAGCCCCATGCACCCGTGGGTGAAGTCGGACAAGCCGGGCAAGTGCACCGTGTGCGGCATGAACCTCGTGCCGATCTACGAGGGGCAGAAAGGCTTCGAGCTGGCCGCCGGCACGGTGAGCCTCGGCACGAATGTGATCCAGGCCGCGCATGTGCAGACCGCCGAGGTGCGTCCCCGTCCGCTGCTCCGCACGCTGCGCGTGGCCGGCACGATTGACGACAACGACGCGAAGCACCGCCGGCTCTCCGCCTATGTCGAGGGCCGCATCGAGAAGCTGCATGTGAACTTCGTCGGCGCGGAGGTGAAGGAAGGCGAGCCGCTCGCGACCTTCTACAGCCCGATGCTGCTCAACGCCGAACGCGAATTTTCGCTGCTCTTCCGCCAGAGCCAGATGGCGCACAGCTCCGCGCTCACCGCCGAGCACAAGCGCCTGTTGAGCGCCGCCGAGCAGCGCCTCGTGCGCTACGGGCTGACCACCGCGCAGATTGCGAAGCTGCCGTCCAAGGCGGAGACGAATTATATTAGCGAGATTCTCGCGCCAATGAGCGGCACCGTGGTGACCCGTGAGATATACGAAGGCCAGTTCGTGAAGGAAGGCGACAAGCTCTTCGAGCTCGCGGATTTCTTCATCATGTGGTTCCAGTTCGACTTATATGAACGCGACTTCGCGTGGGTGCGCGTGGGACAAGAATTGGAAATCACCGTGCCCAGCGTGCCGGGGAAAAAGTTCGTCGCGCCCATCACCTTCATTGACCCGAATCTTAACGACATGACCCGCAGCGCGCGCGTGCGCGTGGAGCTGCAGAATCCGATGCTCACCGTGCAGGGCAAGTCGCGCCGCGAGCTGCTGCACAAAACCTACGCCGAAGCCGTGGTGAAACTCGACACGCCCGAAGTCCTCACCATCCCGCGCTCCGCCGTGCTGCACACCGGCGAACGCGTGGTGGTGTATGTGGACAAGGGCGGCGGAGCCTACGAGCAGCGCCGCGTGAAGCTCGGCCGCGCCGGCGACGAGCATTGGGAAATCCTCGACGGAGTGAAGGCCGGCGAGCGCGTCGTGACCACAGGCAACCTGCTCATTGACGGACAGGCGCAGCTCAACTCGCAGGCCGACGAATCGCCCGCGCCCATGCCAGTCGTGCCTGAGTCAGCGCCGCGAAACACGCAGGTCCTGCCGCCCGGCGTGAAGCCTTACCCGCTCAACGTGTGCATCGTTGGGGGTGAGCGCCTCGGCTCGATGGGCGAGCCGGTGTCGCTGATCTACCAGGGCCAGCAGGTGAAGTTTTGCTGCGGCGGCTGCCAGCCCGAGTTCGAGGCGAGCCCGGCAAAATTCCTCCAGAAACTTTCGGCGCTCAAGACGAACGCCGTTCCGCAAACTCAAACCACGAACACGCACAAACAATGAAAACCACAGTTGCCCTCCTCCTCACCACCACCGTTCTCGCTGCCGTCCTGGTCGGCTGCAACAAAACCGAACCGGCCGCCACCGCGCCCAAAGGCGACGCACCCAAGACCGACGCCGCCAAGCCGGGCGCGGATACGAAGACCGCCGCCAAGCCCTACACCCTGGACGTGTGCATCGTCTCGGGCGAGAAGCTCGGCTCCATGGGCAAGCCCTACGTCTTTGTCCACGAAGGCCAGGAAATCAAACTGTGCTGCGACGGCTGCAAGGACGACTTCAAGAAAGAGCCCGCGAAGTTCCTCGCCAAGCTGGCCGCGAAAAAGTGAACCACGAAGTTTAGCCACAAAGAGGCACAGAAGGCACAAAAGGGGGAAAGACATGAACTCACGTTCCGCGCAAAATCTCCTACGACCAACCAACCAAGGAGTTTCCTGTCTCTGCCTGATGCGCCGTCTTGGAGCAAAGAATTCAACCCTTCGCGGTCCATGAGCAACCGCCTAACCGAGTGGTCTTCGCAACACCGCCTCAGCGCGGCAGCCTTAGTGAAGTTCGCCAGTGAACGGATTGAGGACGGCCACGCCGCGTCCTGCGTAGTTGCTTACATTGCGTGTCACGAGGATCAGGCCGTGGCATTTGGCGGTGGCGAGGATGTAGCTGTCGGGATGCGGCGGGAGCAGTCCGCGCGGTTCCAAGTCAGCGAGCAGTTCGCCCCAAGTCTTCCCGGCTGCGGCGTCGAACGGCAGCACGCGCGCACCGAACGCAGCCTGGAGTTCTGCCAGCCAGAGTTGCAGTCGCTCCTTTCGCCGCCCTCCGGCGAGGCGGGCGATGCCACGGGTGATTTCTGCGAGCACCAGCGCACTTGTGAAACACTGCGGCTCGTGGGCTCCCAGCCACACCAGCACCGTGGCATTGGGATGAGGCTTTGCCCCCTCGCTCAAAACGTCCGTGTCGAGCAGGTAGCTCACAGGGCGCAGTCGCGCTCCGCAAAGTGTTCACGAGACAATGCGGGCAATGCCGCCGGACAGGCGCGCAGCACCTTGAGCCAGCTCCGTGTCCGCTGCGGTTGCTTCGAGATCACGATCTGCCCGTCACCGCCAGCCGCGATCCGCAATACGTCGCCGGCGTGCAGAGCGAGGTCATCCCGCAGCGGCTTGGGGATCTCGACGGTCCCGCGTTTGGTCATGGTCGTCAGCACACTGGCATCCAACCACAAAACCCGAGCCGTGTCCACGCCGGCAAAGGGGACTCCTCCTTTTTGCGCCTCAGTGCGCCCTTTTGTGGCAATGAATTCAGCCCTACGCGCCCCATGATCAACCGCCTCATCGAATGGTCCTTGCGGAACCGCTTCCTGGTGGTGTGCGGCGTGTTCTTCCTCGTCGCGTTCGGCACACGCGCGCTGCACCGCACGCCAGTGGATGCCATCCCCGACCTTTCCGAGAACCAGGTCATCGTGTTCGCGGACTGGGCCGGGCGCTCGCCGCAGGAGGTCGAGGACCAGGTCACGTATCCGCTCTCCGTCGGGCTGCAAGGGCTGGCCGGCGTGAAGACCGTGCGCGCGAACTCGATGTTCGGCTTCACGATGCTGACCATCATCTTCGAGGAGAAGGTGGACAACTACTTCGCCCGCACCCGTGTGCTCGAGCGCCTGAACCTCCTCGCCGCGCAACTCCCCCCCGGCGTCGTCCCCCAGCTCGGCCCCGACGCGACGGGCCTGGGCTGGGTGTATCAGTATTATCTGCACGTTGATCCGCAGCACGCGCATGGAGACGCGCACACGAACTCCGCCTCTCAACTCTCAACTCTCAACGCTCAACCTTCCTACGACCTCGGTCAGCTCCGCGCCCTCCAGGACTGGTTCATCCGCTACCAGCTCAACGCCGTGCAGGGCGTCGCGGAAGTCGCGAGCATCGGCGGCTTCGTGCGGCAGTATCAGATCGAAGTCAGCTCGCTGAAAATGCGCGCCCGCAAGGTCACGCTCAAGGACGTGATGGACGCCGTCGGTGCGAGCAACCTCAACGTCGGCGGCAAGGTCATCGAAGAGAACGGCATGGAATTCGTCGTGCGCGGCCTCGGCCTCGTGAAGTCGCTCGCGGACCTGGAGAACATCGTGCTGATGGAGCGCGGCGGCATTCCCATTTACCTCAAGGACATCGCCACTGTTCAAATCGGCGGCGACTTCCGGCGCGGCACGCTGGACGTGGACGGCCGCGAAGTGGTCGGCGGCATCGTGGTGATGCGCAACGGCGAGAACGCGCTGGCGACCATCAACCGCGTGAAGGAAAAGATCCGCCAGATCCAGCCGAGCCTCCCGCCCGGCGTGACCATCAAGTCCTTTTACGACCGCGCGGAACTCATTGAGCGCACCATTGACACCCTCAAGCACGCGCTGGCCGAGGAGATCATCCTCGTCACACTCGCGCACATCATCTTCCTCTGGCACTTCCGCAGCATCCTCATCGTCACCGTCCCGCTGCCGCTCTCGATCCTTGTGTCGTTCATCCTCATGGAGAAGTTCGGCATCAGCTCGAACATCATGTCCCTCTCCGGCATCGCCATCGCCATCGGCGTGCTCGTGGACGCCGGCATCGTGATGACGGAGAACGTGATCCGGCATTGTGAACGCGCGGAGGAGGAGAAGCGGCAGAAAGTAATGAGTGCGGGAGTGATTAGTAATCAGTCCGCAGTCAGCGGAGCGCCGGTCTCCGACCCGGCGTTAATCGCGACAGCGCAATCAAATGCCGGGCCGGAGGCCGGCGCTCCGAACTCAGCGGCATCCTCCCCCACCGCCCCACTAAGCACTCCCTCACCAATTACTAATCCCTCCTCCATCCGCCTCACCGCCGAGGAAACCCTCGCCGTCGTCCTCACCTCCGCGCAGCAGGTCGGCCGCCCCATCTTCTTCGCGATGGTCATCATCATCCTGGCGTTCCTGCCGGTGTTCGCACTGTCGGGCCAGGAGGGCAAGCTGTTCCACCCGCTCGCGTTCACGAAGACCTTCGCGATGATTGGTTCGACCATCCTCGCCGTGACCATCGTGCCCGCGCTCTGCTCGCTCCTTGTGCGCGGCCCGTTCCACTCCGAGGATCGCAACTGGGTCATGCGCGTGCTGCTTGCGATCTACGATCCCATTCTCGACCTCGCCCTCCACTGGCGGAAGACCGTGATGACGGGCGCTGCGCTGCTCCTCGCGTTCGCGTTGTTAATCGCCTTCGGCATCCCGCGACCCGCAATGCTCTGGCTCGCCAAGACCTCGCTGCCGAAAGGTTCCTCCCTCGCCCCCACCGGGGGAGAGGGCCGGGGTGAGGGGACAAACGCAACGACTGGATTGAGCGCAAAGAACTCAGCCGCCGCTCTCCCTCACCCTAACCCTCTCCCGCTGGGAGAGGGGACAGCGCAAGCTGCCTCGTCGAACGCACTGAGCGCGGCGGCCTCAGCCCGCGACGGGGGAAGTTCCCCCCTCTCCCAGCGGGAGAGGGCCGGGGTGAGGGAGAGCGGTCCGAATGCCAACACCAGTGCTTCCGCCCATGCTCACGCCGGGTCGGAGACCGGCGCTCCGGCTGCGACCGACGAATCCCTCCTCCTCGCCGCCTTCGCCGAGCGCCACCCGCGCTTCACCAAACTCTTCGCCGGCTTCGGCAAGGACTTCATGCCCACGCTCAACGAAGGCTCGCTGCTCTTCATGCCCGTGCTGCTGCCCAGCACGTCGCTCACCGAGGTGAAGCGCGTCATGTCGTGGCAGGACCGCGTCATCCGCGAACTGCCGGAGGTCGAGAGCGTCGGCGGCAAGCTGGGCCGCGCCGAGACCGCCACCGATCCCGCGCCCGTCGAGATGATCGAGACCACCATAATGCTCAAGCCCGAGTGGCTGCCCACCAACCGCACCTACCTCGGTTTCATCACCGTCCCCGGCGTCTATCGCAACCCCGTGTGGCGACCCGATTCCACGCGGGAAACCCTCATCACCGAACTCACCGAGAAACTCTCGAACGTCCCGGGCTACGTGCCCGGCTTTTTGCAGCCGATTGAGAACCGCATCCTTATGCTCTCCACCGGCATTCGGGCGCAGCTTGGCGTGAAGATCCTCGGCGGCTCGCTGGATGACCTGCAGCGCAAAGCCTTCGAGGTCGAGCGCGTGGTGAAGGAAGTGCGCGGTGCGGTGGGCGTCGCGCCGAGCCGCGTGCAGGGCAAGCCGTATCTCGAAGTCGAGGTGGACCGCGTGGCGATGGCGCGCTTTGGCCTGCGCGCGCAGGACGTGCTCGACGCCGTCGAGACCGGCATCGGCGGGAAGGTGATTTCCACGACCTATCAAGCCGCCGAGCGCATGGACCCGCGCGAGCGCACCGGCATCCAGGTGCGCCTGCAGCGCGACGAACGCGACGATCTCGAACGCCTCGGCGACGTGCTCGTTGCCACGCCCAGCGGCAAGCAGATGCCGCTGGGCCAGCTCGCCACCCTCCGCCGCACCACCGGCCCCAGCGAGATCGCGAGCGAGAACGGCCGCCTGCGCGTCTATGTGCAGGCCAACGTGCAGGAGCGCGACCTCACGAGCTTCGTGGAGGAAGTGAAGCAGCGCGTGCGGAAGGAAATCGAGCCCACGCTCCCATCGGGCATGACCATCGAATACAGCGGCGAGTATGAGAACCTTGTCCGCGCGCAGCAGACGCTTTATTATATCTTCCCCGCCACGCTGCTCATCATCTTCCTGCTGCTCTACATGGTCTATCACTCGGCGAAGGAGGCCGCGCACGTCATCCTCGCCGTGCCCTTCGCACTGACTGGTGGCGTCTTCCTGCAATACATCTTGGGCTATAACTTCAGCGTGAGCGTGTGGGTGGGCTACATCGCCCTCTTCGGCACCGCCATCCAGACCGGCGTGGTGATGGTCGTGTATCTGGAGGAGATGGTGGCGAAGAAACAGGCCGAGCGCGCCGCCGCCGGCCAGCCCTTCACGCGCGACGACCTCGTGCAGGCCATCAAAGACGGCGCGCGCCTGCGCCTGCGCCCCAAGGTGATGACCGTGGCCACCATTGTGGCCAGCCTCCTCCCCATCATGTGGAGCCACCGCCCCGGCAGCGAAGTCATGCAACCGCTCGCCACCCCCGTCATCGGCGGCATGTTAAGCAGCCTCCTGCACATCCTCGTGGTCACCCCCGTGATCTTTGCATTGCTTCGTGAACGGGAGCTAACCCATCTTGCGCGTAAATAGCACGCTCTTCGATGAATACTTACCAAGTCTGGACGAGTAACCAGGTCACCAATGACAATTGGCTATTATTCGACCTTGTCGAGGAAGGTTCAAATATCAGGATAAAGCCGCAATACGCCCATCTTTATTGCCCGAAGTGCTATAAGCCCCACCATGAGGCGGCGTTCCGATTCGGGTTCGAAGCAGGAGCGAAGTTTCGAGTTAGAGGCCACATCCACACCACGCTCGATGGATTCATGTGTGTGCATGATGTGGTGCGGACGTTGATTGAGAACAACAAATGGACTGGCTTGGTGCTGAAGCAGGTGCCAGGCACTCCGTGGCATGTGATCAATGTGATACACCGAGTCTGGTCAGATCCGGCCTGCTACACTTACAGCAACTCCAGGTGCCCGGTTTGCGAGCGAGTCCGGGAGGTGACCGGTTCGATCAGCTGTCTCAGTGAAATTGCTGTGCCCAGCACACCAGGGACGTTCTTCGCGACAGAGTTGGACTGTGCCGGTTCAACGAACCGAGAGAGAGACATCTTTATCACGGAAGACATCCACGATTGCCTCAAGGCCGAGCGGATCAAGGGTGCGTGGTTCCAGCGTTTGGCGAGCGCTGAAGAAATTGAACGGAACAAAAAGAAATGGGCGAAGAAGAAACAGGCGGTTTGACCTCGCACAACCGGTGGTTGCCTAGTCTCATGATTAGGCTGGTTGGCTTGTGGCATTGCCCCCACGCCGGGCCGCTGCCCCTCTGGCCACTCGGCAGGCTTCCGGAACTCCAACCGCGCCTCGGGATGAAACGCAAAGGTCATTGCCCCCGCTTGGCCGCCAACGCCGCGCTGATTTCCCGAAACACTTCCTCACCCGGAATCATCCTCACCCGCCCGGACTCCACCTCCGCGCGCCGTTGCTGAACGATGCTGAACTGCGCCGCCTCAATTTCCGGGTCGGTGGCGATGGTAGGCAGCAGCCGCTCGACCAGCTCGAGCCGGATGGATTCCGGCAAGGTGAGGGCTTCCCGATAGACGGTGTCCAGTGTGGGCGTCATGGCTGAAACCTAGGCGTCCCAATGCAGACCGTCAACGGCGGCATGGTGGGCGCATTCTTGTGTTCCCGCCGGTGATGGATGCGATGCTACGAGAGCGGGAACTGAAACAGAGGGGCTGGCCAGTAAGGCCAAGTTAGTGTTGAACAAACTCGTCCAAGCCCCTCTCCACCGTCACCTTGCGTTCGCGTCTCCGGTCCTCCAAGCGGACTTCGACTCTTCTTTGGTTTGAGACGGTTACGGTGGCTCTGACAAGACTGGAACTGCAAGGCTTGTCCCGCGCCAGTGCCTGTGCTCCATCCGAGTGGATGTAGTGAAGCGGCACGGCCGGCCGAAGGCTGACGCTACGCAGCGCCAACGTCCCCGCCTCACTTCGTCCGCAGAAACGCCACGACATCCGCCAGCGCCTGCGCGTCCAAGCCCATCTGCTCCGCGCTCAGCATGAGCGAGCGGGTCAGCGGCTTCTTCTCCTTGATGCGGTTCTTCGGGACGGTCTGCGTGATCGCGCCGGCGGACATGATGATGACCGGGTCCGCGTCGGCGAGGATGAGGCCGTGGATGACCGTGCCGTCCTTGAGGGTCAGCTCATGGCCGTTGAAGCCGTGCGCGATGTCCGCGCTGGGATTGATGATGGAGTTGAGCACCACATCGAGCGGCTGGCGGCTGGCCCAGCCAGTGAGGTTGGGCGCGTATTCCACGCCTTCGTTGGCGACGCGATGGCAGGTGTAGCAGGCGGTGGCAAACTGCGCGCCGCGCTTCGTGTCGCCCTTGAGCTTCGCAATGTCCGGGATCGAGAACGGCTGGGAAACTTTCGGCGGCTCGGGGACGGTCACCGAGGTCAGCACGATCTTGTCCGGGTCGTAGATGCCGCGTGTCTTGAGGACGTTGGCGACGCCATGGCTGGCCCAGCGGCTGTCCTTCAGGTTCAGCAGCCACCAGATGGCCTCGGCCTTCACGCTTTTGTCGGTGGTGGCGGCGATGTCGAGCATGGCCTCGGCGGCGTCGCGCTTGTCGTTGAAGGCGATGGCGGTCAGTGCGCGTTTGCGCTCGGCGTCCGGCAGGCTCGGAGCCAGCGCGCGGGTCTTGAAGTCCGCGATGCTCTGCGGCGGGTGCAGCCGCCACGCGATCCACGCCCAGCGCGGCGTCCACTTCAGCGGATCAGTATTGCCGAGGGAGTTCTTCAGCAGGTTGTAGGCGGTGGCTTCGCGGCCACGCACTGCGAGGCCGAGTGCGTCGAGATAGGCACGATCCCGGCCATCGAAGCGCTGCGCCAGCGTGATGAAGGCCTGCTGCGCCTCCTGCGTGTAGAAGTTGCGGCCCGCGCCCATCGTCTGCCAGACCACGTCGCGCAAGCCCAGCGCGGCCTCGCGACGCACGGCGGCGGAGGGATCGGTCCAGACCTTCACGGACTGCCAGGAATACCAGGGGCCGTCGTTGGTGCCCGCGCCGCGCATGTCCCCCTCGAACGGATGCGGCAGGCCGCTGCCGGTGCGGTCCTCGAGCTGACGGATGGCGCGGAAGGTCGCGAGGCGGATGTTGTCATCCTTGTCCTCCATGAGCTGCAACAGCCGGGCCTTCGCGCGCGGCAGGTGGCTGAGCAGCCAGATGGCGCGGGCGCGGAAGTGGGGGTTCTCGTCCTTCACGAGCTTGTCGAGCGCGGCCTGGGCCTTCGCGCCGTGCTCTTTCACTGCGTAAAAGGCCGCGCCGCGCACGTTCACCGCCGGGCTTTTCAAGGCCGCCACCGCGCCCTCGGGCGTGGTGAGGTCCACCTTCGGCACCGTGGGTTTGAAGCCCTTGGGCGCGATGCGGTAGATCGTGCCGCCCAGCGTGTCGTCCATCGTTGCGTGGCCGCCGACGCGCGGGTCGAACCAATCCGCCACATAGATCGCACCGTCCGCGCCGACCATCACGTCGCTCGGGCGGAACAGCGTGTGCAGTTCCCGCGTGACGGTGGTGGAACCGCCGATGAAGTCGCTGCCCACGAACTTGCCCTCCTTGTTGCTCGTGAGAAAATCGAAGCGCTCCAGCTTGAAGCCTGCGCCGTCCGGCTTCGGGAAGTAGCCAAACACCGTGTTGCGGCCCGGCTCGCAGCTCAGCAGCAGGCCTTGATGGTTGGTGCCCAGCGCGCTGTTCTCGACATACGCGATGCCCGTGGGCGAGCCGCCGCCATAGACATCACCCGGCGGCATGGTGCCCGGGTCTTCCTGCCGCCACTGGGCGGTGGGCACCGTCTGGCCGGGGCGGCGGTCCGCCTGCCAGGTGCGCTTGCCATCGGCGGAGCAGAAGCCGGCGTTGCCACCCTCGGGCAGGAAGGCGACGCGGCACGCGGGCGGGTCGTCGTTGTCGTTCTGGAACACGTCGCCGAACGAACTCACGGTCTGCTCGTAGCTGTTGCGGAAGTTGTGGCCGATGATGCGCACGCGCGAGCCGTCCGGGTTCATGCGCGCCGCGAAGCCGCCGATCCACACGAAGCCGTCGTCGCTTTTCGAGCCGGCAATCTCGCGCGGGTTCCAGCCGAGGTCACCGGGATTGCTGCGTCCGTAGTAAGGATCGTAGGCGCTGCCGACCCGGAAGGTCTTGCCGGACTTGTCCGTGAACTGCGCGCCGCTGTTGCCCGCGTTCCAATACCACTGCCCGTCCGGCCCGACGGTCACGCTGTGCAGCGAGTGGTCGTGGATGCGGCCGTTGAAGCCGCTGAGGAGGACCTCGCGCTTGTCCACGCCGGGGTCGAACTTCCCGTTGCGGTTCACGTCGGTGTAAACAATCAGGTCGGGCGTCATCGAGACGATGACCTTGTTATCAATCACGCAGATGCCCATGGGCGCGAGCAGGAACGGCTCCTGCACGAAGGTCCACGACTTGTCGGCCTTGCCGTCACCATCGGTGTCCTCCAGCACGACGATGCGGTCGCCCTCGGGCTGGCGCTTGGACTGGGTGCGGTAGTTCACGCCCTCGGCCACCCAGATGCGGCCGTATTGGTCCGTGTCCATGTTGGTGGGGTTCTTCAACAACGGTGAGGACGCCCAGACGGTGATCTCCAGATTGGTGTCGGAAAGCTGGAAGAGGCTGGGCGGGACGAAGGTCGGAGTGTTCGTCGCATCGGCGGCGGGGAGGCCAAGGAGCGAGCCGGCCAAAATGGCGACGGTGGAGACGAGGCGGTTCAGTTTCATGTGCGGGGAGGATTCAATACTCATGGTGGCGGGGGTTAAAGAGCTAAAGAGTTAAAGGGTTGAAAAGTTGAAGCGTTTAAGAGTGCCACCTTCGCTCAACCCTTCAACCCTTGCCCCGGCCACCACGAGTTGCCGGTTGACCCTCGAAACTAAAGCCGTAAGTTTCCGGCGCGAACCACGTCCAACCACCATGAACCGCAGAAGTTTCCTCCCGCTCCTCGCCGCGCTCCCCGCGCTCGCCCCCACCATGAACGCCGCCGACGCCCCCAAGCCCAAGGACACGCCCAAAGACGCCGCCAAGCCCGGCACGGACCCCAAGGCCGCCACTGAGAAGGTCATCATGGGCGGCGGCTGCTTCTGGTGCACCGAAGCCGTGATGCAGCGCGTGAACGGCGTGAAGAAGGTCGTCTCCGGCTACTCCGGCGGCCACGTGGTGAACCCCACCTACGAGCAGATCTGCACCAAGACCACTGGCCACGCGGAGGTGATCCAGGTGGAGTTCGACCCGAAGCAGGTCACGCTCGCCACGCTCTTCGAGGTCTTCTTCGCCTCGCACGACCCGACCACGCTGAACCGCCAGGGCGCGGACGCCGGCCCGCAGTATCGCTCCTGCATCTTCTACGCGAACGACGCGCAGAAGACCGCCGCCGAGGAAGCCAAGAAGAAGGCCCAGCCCGGCTGGAAAGACCCCATCGTCACCGAGATCACCGCGCAGAAGAACTTCTACGCCGCCGAGGACTACCACCAGAACTACTTCAACCTGAACTTCAACCGAAACGGCTACTGCAGCGTGGTCATCGCCCCCAAGCTGCGGAAGCTCATCAAGGAAGGGAAGATCAGGGAGAACTGAGCACCTGGTAGGCAGCCACGCTTCAACGTGCCGGGGCAGATGGACGTGCTTGAGACCCGATTGCCTCATGAACATCTTTTACGGTCAATCCGAGAGCAGATCGGATGTGCCCTGCGATGCTCCCATCACCGCGTCGCTCGATGCCACCTTGGAGATTCTTCGCGGTCTTGACCCCCGCAGCGGATTTATTGGCATCAAGCTTGATGAGCCGTTTGTTCTCCAGTTATTGCACCGGAAAGGCGGAATGGTTCGCGTCGAGCTTTTGGACCATTCGATACCAGCCTTCGACGCTTGCGACGTGGAGTTTGAGTTCGCCGAGAGCCTGATCCGCGCAGCCGCAGAAGGACGCGATGTATTCCAGAGTGCCAGAACCAGCGGCTATGAGTGGGAACGCTGGGAATTCGAGTAGACGAATCGTCGGACCAGACGCGCGAGCAGGCGTTGCAGTGGCGCGCGGCATTTATGCCGCTTCGTCGTCCGGATGCTCCAAGGCATAGGACAACCAAAGCAGGCTGCACGTCGAAGCGGCATAAATGCCGCGCGCCACCAGCCCAACCGCACCTCACCCCTTCTTCTTATACAGCCCGCCCACCTGCGCGGCATAGCCATTGAGCGGCAGCGTCTTGATGCGGTCGCCGGTGTCCACCTGGCGCTCGGTGGCCTGGGACCAGCGGGGGTGCGGGATGGCAGGGTCCACGTTTGACTCGAAGGGATACTCCTCGGGCGAGAGCGTCTCCCAGAGGGTCTTGGGCTGCTTGTCCGTCAGCTCGATCTCGACCAGCGACTTGCCGCTCTTGTAGCCGTATTTCCACGGCACCACCAGGCGGATGGGCGCGCCGTTCTGCTTGGGCAGCGGTTTGCCATAGACACCCGTGACGAGCATCGTGAGCGGGTGCAGGGCCTCCTCCATGCGCAGGCCCTCGGTGTAGGGCCACGGGTAGCCGCGCAGGCGGGCGATGCCGGGCATCTGTTCCGGCCGGTTGGCAGTAACGAACTTCACGAACTTCGCGCCGGCCTTGGGCTGGACCTTCTCCAGCAGCTTGCGCAGCTCGAAGCCCGTCCACGGCACGACCGCGCCCCAGGCTTCCACGCAGCGGAAACGATACACGCGCTCCTCCAGGCCGAACTCCGCCGCCAGCTCCTGTGCATCCAGCGTCACCGGCTTCTCGCACAGGCCGTGGATCTTCACCGGCCAGGGCGCGATGACGAACTTGTCCACGCGGTCCACCACGGCTTCCTTGTCCGTGCTGAACTCGTAGAAATTGTTGTAGGTGGTGAACACGCGCTCCTTGCTGAGCTGCAGATCCGGCGGGCTGAAGGCGACATTGCGCGCGGCGGGGTAGAGCTTCTTCGCTTCCGCCGCGTAGGCGTCCTGCTGCAGCAGGCTGGCCGCCGTCAGCAGGCCACCGCCGGCGAAACCCAGCTCGCGGAGGAACTTGCGGCGGTTGCGGTAGGCGCGCTCGGGCGTGACCTGGCGCTCGGGGAGATGCCAGTCGGGACGAATAATCACATTGGCCATGCGGCAAAAGTGACGCACGCCACGCGCCGGCGCATCAAAAAAGTTAACGGCCTCAAGCGGATGAGGGGGAGAGGGAGGTCCGAAAAATGGGGTCAGAAAGATGAAGCGCGGGAACTTCTCCAATTTTGCTGACCTAATCCCGAACTCCGAAGTGGGAATGGGTAGCACAGGCTACCAGCCTGTGCCGTCCGGC
>CAZCBE010000037.1:0-55303 GCA_964496695.1 uncultured Klebsiella sp. | reverse complement strand
CCAATTTTCTTCGCCATGCCGGCTATGCGACAACTTAAACAGAAAGTGCTCTAAAGGCGGGACTCCGAACCGGGGCGGGCCGTGGCCTCGGCACCGAAGCTGGGAGGGTAATGCAGAACGCCACGAAGGCGAGCCCATGCACGGAGTCCCGGCTTCAGCCGGTGGAACGGTGCATATTTAGGCGCTCATGCGCGTAGCGTCCTTGATCTTCGGACGCCTCGCCGCCTAAAGGCGGGACTCCATACGGGGCAGGTCGCGCGCCCTTCAACACCGAATTGCTTTGCGCTCCCGGCGCGCTTTTGCGGCAATCCCCTCATGCGTGTGCTTGCCCTGGATCATGGAACCGTTCGCGTTGGCGTCGCCGTCAGCGATGAACTGGGGATGATCGCCCGGCCGCTGGAGTTCATCCCGGCGGAGCCGTGGGAGGCGTTTCTTGCCCGATTCAACCAGCTCCTCGCCGAATTGAAGGTGGAGCAGATCATCGTCGGGCTGCCGCGCAACATGGACGGCTCCATCGGGCCGGCAGCGGAAAAGGTGCGCGAGTTCATGACCAAGCTGCGCGAGACTGTCACCGTGCCGATGCGCACCTGGGACGAGCGGCTGACTTCGGTGCAGGCGCACCGGATGTTGCGGCAGGCCGGGCACAACGCGAAGGAACAGCGGGGCAAGGTGGATCAGGCCTCCGCCGCGATTCTGCTCCAGAGCTATCTCGACAGCGTCGGAGGGGGAGCGTGAGGACGGCGGGGAAACGGAGTGATGGAGTATTGGAGTAATGGAGCGATGAAAGGCCAACCCCACACCACTCCAGCACTCCAGCACTCCAACACTCCGTCCACCCTCAAACTCAAGCTCACCATCGCCTACGACGGTGCTGGCTATGACGGCTGGCAGACGCAGAAGACCGGCGTGGGGGTGCAGGAGAAGATGGAGGCCGCGCTGGCGAAGTTGTTTCCCAGCCAGCCGAAGGTGTTCGGTTCCAGCCGCACGGACTCAGGGGTCCATGCACTGGGCATGGCGGCGCATTTCGAGGTGACGCGTGCGGAGTGGCGAATGACGACAGCGCGGCTGCTGCTGGCCCTCAACGCCCACCTGCCCGAGGACATCCGCGTGCAGTCGGTGAAGCCGGTGCCGGCGGAGTTTCATGCGCGGTTCAGCGCAGCGGGGAAGGAGTATCGCTACCTAGTGTGGAACCATGCGGCGATGAACCCCCTGCTGCGCACGCAGGCGTGGCACTTCAAGCGCAAGCTGGATGTGGCCGCCATGCGGCTGGCCGCGCGGGACTTCGTGGGCAAGCATGACTTCCGCTCCTTCCGGGTGAACCCCTCCTACGACACGGACTCCACCGTGCGGACGTTGTCGAAGTGCGAGATCAAGCAGCGCGGGCCCTTGCTCACCTTCGTGATCGAGGGCGATGGGTTCCTTTACAAGATGTGCCGGGGTATAGTCGGCACCTTGGTGCAAGTGGGGGAGGGGAAGATTCCGAGCGATTCCGTGCGCCAAATTCTGGCCCAACGCAACCGGACGGTGGCGGGCATGACGGCCCCGGCGCGTGGGTTGGTGCTGTGGCGGGTGTTGTATGACCCGAAGAACCTGCACCCCAAGCCGAGACCGGAATGAAGCCAATTGCGTGCTGCTTGCAGGGGAGGGGAGGAGCGAAACTCCAAATCCCAAGTTCCAAACCAGGTCCAGGCTTCTTGCTACAAGTCGGCGTCCTGGCCAATTCTGGAATGCGCGACCGCGCTCGAAGCTTCCAGCCCTTTGGAATTTGGGCCTTGGAGATTATTTGGAGCTTGGGATTTGGAGCTTGGAGTTTATCCATATCCGTTCTCATTTCCCTGTGAATGGGAGAGTGCAATGAACATCGTCCTCGTCGAACCCGAAATCCCCCCAAACACGGGCAACATCGCCCGCCTCTGCGCGGCGACGCGAACGACGCTCCATCTGGTCGAGCCGTTCGGCTTCAAGCTGGATGACGCCACGCTCAAACGCGCGGGGATGGACTACTGGCGGCACGTGGAGTGGCGGCGCTGGCGGAACTGGACGGAATTCGCCACCAGCCTGGGGGCCGATGCCCGGCTCTGGCTGGTGGAATCGGGTGGACCGAGACACTACGCGGAGGCTCAGTTTGCCCCGGACGACTACCTGGTGTTCGGACGGGAGACGGCCGGGCTGCCGAAGGCCTTGCTGGAGCAGCACCGCGACCATTGGCTGCGCATCCCCATGTTCCACCCGGAGGCGCGCTCTCTGAATCTGGCCAACTGCGCGTCCTTGGTGCTGTTCGAGGCCCTCCGGCAGCAGGGATTCAAGGGTGAAGCGTAGAGGTTTTTCCGTAGTGCAGAGCGCGGGCAGGAAGCGTAGTCTCAAGGCGTTCCGGACAATGCTAGGTTTGACACGCAACGTCACTCGCCGGTATTGTCCCGCGCAGTAGCCGTGAACCTTTTGACCATCGTTTAAGCCGTGCCTGTCAAAGACGATTATCTGGTAGATACGCTGGCGGACATGGGGCTGGTGACCAACGAGGATGTCACGCAGGCCCGGGCGGAGATTGAGTCGGGCGAGTTCGCCGACCAGGGGGTGATTGACCGGCTGCTGGCGACGCAGATCATCAGCGCCGCGCACATCACGCAGGCCAAGGCCATCCAGTTCGGCATGGAGACGGTGGACCTCTCCGGCCTGACGCTGAAAGACGACGCGCTGCAGATCCTCCCCCGCCACATCGCCAACAAATACAAGTGCGTGCCGGTTTTCTACGGGGACGGCGCCTTGATCGTGGCCATCACGGACCCGTCCGACTTGGACACGATGGACAGCCTCCGCCACGTCCTGAAGGTGGAGAATCTGGAGTTCCGCGTGGCCACCGAGGAGCAGGTGGAGGAGGTCATCGCGAAGCACTACGCGACCGCCGAGGAGTCGGTCGCCGGGATGATTCAGGACATGACCGAGGGTGAGATTGACCTCGGCTTCGACACCGGCAACGCGATGGGGGACGACCAGGAGGAACTGGACACCGACGCCCCCCTCATCAAGCTGGTCAACACGATCATTGCCGACGCCTACAAGACGCGGGCCTCGGACATTCACATCGAGCCGCTGGAGAAGCGCCTGCGCGTCCGCTACCGCATTGACGGATGTCTCCAGGAGGTGAACAGCCCGCCCAAGAAGCTGCAGAACGCCATCATCAGCCGTCTGAAGATTCAGGGCGGCATGTCCATCGCGGAGAAGCGCATCCCGCAGGACGGACGCATCCAGCTTGAAATCTCCGGCAAGCCCATTGACCTGCGCGTCAATTCGCTGCCCACGGTCCACGGCGAGAGCATCTGCATGCGTATTCTGGACAAGTCCGGCCTCAAGCTGGGCTTGACGGAACTGGGCTTCCTCACGGACGACCAGCAGACCTTCGAGCGCCTCATCGGCCTCCCGGACGGCATCCTGCTGGTCACCGGCCCCACCGGCTCGGGCAAGACGACGACGCTTTACTCCTGCCTCAACTACATCAACCGGCCTGACCGCAAGATCATCACCGTCGAGGACCCCGTCGAATACGTGCTGGCCGGCATCAACCAGGTGCAGGTCAGCGAGGTCATCGGCCTGTCCTTCGCGGCCGCGCTGCGCGCGATGCTCCGCCAGGCGCCGAACGTGGTCATGCTGGGGGAAATTCGTGACTTGGAAACCGCGACCATCGCGATCAACGCGGCGCTCACCGGCCACCTCGTCTTCTCCACGCTGCACACCAACGACGCCCCCGGTGCCGTGCAACGTCTCGTGGACATCGGCATCAAGCCCTTCCTCGTGGCCTCGGCCTCGCGCGCTTTCATCGCCCAGCGCCTGGTGCGCCGCATCTGCAAGAAGTGCATCGGCCCCTCCATCCCGAGCGAGGTGGAACTCAAGACGCTCAGCCTGGACCCGAACCTGCCCGGCGCGAACTACTCGAAGGGCATGGGCTGCGACAACTGCAACAAGTCCGGCCACCGCGGCCGTTTCGGCGTCTTCGAGGTCTTCGTGGTGGATGACAGCGTGCGCAAGCTCATCTTCGAGCGCGTGTCCGGCGTTCAACTGCGGGCGCGGGCGCGGGAAATGGGCATGCGCAGCCTGCGGGAAGACGGCGCGCGCAAGGTGGTCGCTGGCATGACCACGGCGGACGAAGTCATCAAGGCGACGACGGCGGACGCGAAGACCGGTCACTGATTTACGACGACACCATCAACGGCGAACCAGAGCACATGCCAACGGGCTGATCCAGAGCGACTATGGGAACTTATCAAATGTCGGATTTGTTGCAGTTGATGGTGTCCGAGGGCGCCGCCGACCTGCATGTGCGCGTGGGCATCCCGCCCTGCATCCGCGCCCATGGCGTGCTGGAACGCATCCAGGGCCCGCCGTGCGCCCCTGAGGACACCGAGGAGCTGATGACCAGCATCACGTCCGAGGACAACATCCAGCACGTCCGCACCAAGGGCGGCGCGGACTTCGGCTTTGCCTTCGGCGAACTGGCCCGCTTCCGGGTGAGCGCCTTCAAGGAGAAGGGCAACTTCGCCCTCGTGCTGCGGCAGATTCCCACGCGCCTGCTGACGATTGACCAGATCGGTCTTTCGCACACGCTGGTGGATGAGTTGATCCACAAGCCGCGCGGCATGATCCTGGTGACCGGCCCCACCGGCTCGGGCAAGTCCACCACGCTGGCCTCGATGATCAACATCATCAACGAGACCTCCGACCACGCCCACATCATCACCGTCGAGGACCCCATCGAGTTTTACCACAAGCACAAGAAGGCGGTCGTCACGCAGCGGGAAGTCCACATTGACGTGCCCAGCTTCGCGGAAGCCCTCCGGCGCGCGCTGCGCCAGGACCCCGAGGTGATTCTGGTCGGCGAACTGCGCGACCTGGAGACGATTGACGCCGCGCTCACCGCCGCCGAAACCGGTCACGTCGTCTTCGGCACCCTGCACACCAACTCCGCCGCGAAGACCATTGACCGCATCGTCAATGCCTTCCCGATGCAGCAGCAGGAGACCATCCGCATCCAGCTCTCCACCGCGCTCGTCTCGGTCGTGGCGCAGATTCTGGTGCCCACCTCCGACAAGCCCGGCCGGCTCGCCATCCATGACATCATGGTGATGACCAACTCGATCTCCGCGCTCATCCGCGACAACAAGACTTTCCGCATCCCGTCCGACCAGCAGACCGGCGCCAAGTATGGCATGAAGACCCTCGATCAGGGCCTGCTGGACTGGTATATCAAGGGGCGCATCGCCCGGGACACCGTCGTCAACCGATGCATTGATTCACAAGCCATCATGGGCAAGCTGCAGGAGGCGGATGACGCCAAGGCAGCGGAAAAGGAAGAATAGCCATGTCCGCCAACATCAGTGATCCGTTGCTGGCTCTCGTCCGCGAGCGCGGGTTGATTGACGACCTGCAGCTCGAGGAGGTGATGCAGGAGAACAACAAGAGCGGCAAGGCCATCGGCCAGATCTTGGTGGACGCCCGCATCCTCGACCTCGACACCCAGCTCAATCTGATCGCCGAGCATCTGGGCACCGAGGTCGTGACCGGCCTGAAGGATCTGGAAATCCCCCCCGAGGTCATTGAGGCCATTCCCCCGGCCACGGCGCGGATGTATCAGTGCCTGCCGCTGGAGTTGCACGGCAATTCGCTGCGGGTGGCGCTGGCCGACCCCTTGAACCCCGCCATCGTGGACGAGGTTGGCTTCATTGTCCGCAAGGAGCTGCAGGTGGTGGTGGCCGACCCCGCCGCCGTGGTGGCCGCGCTCACCAAGTTTTACGCGGAGAAGGCGGAGTCGTTCGACGACATTCTCAGCTCGATGGGCACCGGGGAGGACACGGTCAAGGAACTGGTCGCGGCGGCGCAGGAGGATTCGGCCGATGCGCTGGCCAACATGGCGAACGAGACGCCGATCATCCGTTTCGTAAACCTCATCTTGTATCAGGCGGTGCAGGACCGTGCGAGCGACATTCACTTCGAGCCGTTCGAGGACGAGTTCAAGATCCGCTATCGCGTGGACGGCGCGCTGTATGAGATGGCGCCGCCGCCGCGCTACCTGGCCACCCCGGTCATCTCCCGCCTCAAGGTGCTCGCGAACCTGAACATCTCCGAGCGCCGCCTCCCGCAGGACGGACGCATCTCGATGAGCCTGGCCGGCAAGCGCATTGACCTCCGCGTTTCCACCCTGCCCACCAAGTTCGGCGAATCGGTGGTGCTTCGCGTGCTGGACCGCTCCTCCGTCAGTCTGGATCTCGAAAACTTGGGCATGGTGAAGGGGGTCTTCGACGCGGTGGGCGAGATCATCCAGAACCCCAACGGAATTTTCGTGGTCACCGGGCCCACCGGCTGCGGCAAAACCACGACCCTTTACGCCTGCCTGCGCCGTGTCAACGCGCTCGACACCAAGCTCCTCACGGCCGAGGACCCGGTGGAGTATGACATTGAGGGCATCATGCAGGTGCCGATCAACGAGACCACCGGCATGACCTTTGCCAAGGCCCTGCGCGCCTTCCTCCGGCAGGACCCTGACATCATCATGGTGGGTGAAATGCGCGATCTGGAAACCGCCCAGATCGCCGTGCAGGCCTCGCTCACCGGCCACTTCGTGCTCTCCACGCTCCACACCAATGACGCGCCCGGCGCGGTCACCCGCTTCGTGGACATGGGCGTGGAACCGTTCCTGATCTCCTCCACCCTCATGGGCGTGCTGGCCCAGCGCCTCGTGCGCACGGTGTGCTCGAAGTGCCGTTCGCCCTTCGAGCCGACCGAGAACCAGCTTTCCCAGTTGAACCTCTCCACCTTCGATGTGGGCGAGAAGACCTTCTATTACGGACGTGGCTGCGACACCTGCAACGACACCGGCTACAAGGGGCGCTCGGGCATTTACGAGCTGCTGACCATCAATGACGCGGTCCGCACCATGATCAACGAACGCATCCCAGCCGTGGTCATGCGCCAGAAGGCCGTCGAGATGGGCATGGCCACGATCCGCGACGACGGCCTGCGTCTGATCTTCGAGGGCAAAACCACTGTTGAAGAAGTAGTCCGCTACACCTAAAACCCGGAGGAACTTATGCCTGTCTTCACCTATGAAGCGATGGACGCCAAGGGCAAGCCCACCAAGGGCACCTTGGAGGTCGCGAACCAGAGCGAGGCGTTGACGCGTCTCAAGGAGATGGGCTATTTCCCCACCAAGGTGGTGGAATCGGACAAGGGCAAGGACAAGAAGGACTCCAAAGATTCCAAGGACGCGAAGGGCGCACCCGCCGGCAAGGGCGGCGCCAAGGGCAAGCCCAAGGGCAGCGCGCTCCAGATCAACCTCAAAATCCCCGGGCTCGGCGGCAAGGTCAACACCAAGACGCTCTGCACGTTCACCCGCCAGCTCGCCACGCTGGTGGACGCCGGCCTCCCGCTGCTCCGCGGCCTGCTCGTGCTGCAGAAGCAAGAGAAGGATCCAACCCTCAAGGAAATCCTCGGCAAGCTGGCCCTGTCCATCGAAGGCGGCAGCACCTTTTCCGAGGGCCTGGCCCAGCATCCCAAGGTCTTCAACAAGCTGTTCGTGAACATGGTGAAGGCCGGCGAGCTGGGTGGCGTGCTCGAAGTCACCCTGACCCGTCTCGCCGAGTTCGCGGAAAAGGCCGAGAAGATCAAGGGCAAGGTCAAGGCCGCGCTCTTCTACCCGATGGCGGTCATGACCGTCGCCGTCGGCATCGTCGCGCTGCTGATGATCGTGGTGGTGCCCAAGTTCGAGGAAATTTTCCGGGACATGCTTGGTGACGAAGGCCTGCCCGAGTTCACGATGCTCGTGCTCAACATCAGCCGCTTCATCCAGCACAACTTCATCGCCACGGCCGGCATCGTGGCCGGCATCGTGGTCTCGTTCAAACTGTTCGTCCGCACCAAGTTCGGCGCGCGGGTGTTTGACCGCGTCCAGCTCATCATCCCGGTGTTCGGGCCGGTGATCAGCAAGGTGGCCATCTCGCGCTTCACCCGCACCCTGGGCACGCTCGTCAGCTCGGGCGTGCCGATCCTGCAGTCGCTCAACATTGTCCGGGAAACGTCCAGCAACATCATGTTTGCCGAGGCGGTGCAGATGATTCACGACAGCGTCAAGGAGGGTGAAAACATCGTCGGCCCGCTCGAGGCCTCCAAGATCTTTCCGCCCATGGTGGTGTCCATGGTGGACGTCGGCGAGCAGACCGGCGCGCTGCCGGAAATGTTGATGAAGGTTGCCGACAACTACGAGGAAGAGGTGGACAACGCCGTGTCCGCCATGACTTCGCTGCTGGAGCCGATCATGATCGTCTTCCTGGCCGTGGTCGTGGGCAGCATCGTCATCGCCATGTTCCTCCCGCTCATCAAACTGATGGATTCACTGGGTGGTGAAGACAGCGGCGGCGGCAAAAAGCCCAAGGATTAGCGCGGAGACTCATTCACGAGGCAAGCCCGCCGTTCCCGGCGGGCTTGCCTTTTTTCGGATGTCCGCAGCGTGGGCAGGCCTTGTCGGCCAAGGCCTGCGTTGACCTTCGCCTTGAAATGCCGGATTTGTCCCGGGCGTAAAATACTTTTGCGAATGAAGAAGCCCGTCCACTCCCACGCGCACGACCATGCCTCCGAGCCGTTGTCCGACCTGACCTCGCGGCTGCGCCAGCAGTCGCGGCGCATCACCGGGCCGCGGCAGGCCATCCTCGACCTGCTGCGCCAGCACCGGCACCCGATGACCAACAAGGAGATCCACGCCGCCCTGGCCAAGGGGGACAGCGATCTCGCGACCATCTACCGCTCCATGCACCTGCTGGAGGAGATGGGCATGGTGAAGCGCTTCGACTTCGGCGACGGCGTGGCGCGCTTCGAACTGCTGACGTGCGACGAGCACGCGCACCACCACCATCTCATCTGCACCTGCTGCGCGGACATCGTGGAGATTGACGACTGTTTTGCGGACGAACTGGAGAAACGGGTCGCCGCCGCGCACGGCTTCAAGAGCGTGACGCACAAGCTGGAGTTCTTCGGCATCTGCCCCGACTGCCAGCACGCCGGCCATTCGCACGACAAGGAGAAGCGCTCCCGCCGCAAGCCGTGCGGATGCTGAGGGAGATGTTGTGGTCCGTGGTGCGTGGTGCGTGAATCAGGCGGGCGGCGCTCGAACGAAAGCACGCATCCCGGACCACGGACCACGCTTCCTCCCGCCAGGTCCACGCAGATGATCGCCTTGTCGTTCCGCCGGCCGGCGCGCTGGTGTTTGGCAAAGGCGGGACGGGTCCAGACGGCGGGCGCGCCCCGTGCCGAGGCAGAAGTGAACAGGGTGGTTCAAGCGCACCGTTCCAACCGCCGCCTTCTGCGGCATGAACGCCCGCTCGGCTCGCGTCTTTCGTCGTGTCTGCGCTCTCGACTTCGGAGTTCGGGATTGGTTGTCCAACGTGGCATCGGAACGCCCGTCCCATCTGTAATTCGACGGGAGGCTGCACCGGGATACGCGTCAGATTTCAGGCGCGGAGGGGCTTGGCGAGTCGCAGACCGGCAGCGGTGAAACCGGAGGAACCTGCGTCAATGCTTTGCCGCAGACGCGGTTGACCTCGTCCTGCCGCAGGGAGAAGAGAATGCTGGTAGAGAATTGGAGCGAGCGAAGGGATTCGAACCCTCGACATTCACCTTGGCAAGGTGACGCTCTACCAGACTGAGCTACGCTCGCTTCCGTCGGAAAGCAGGGCAGAGATTAGGCAACGGCGGTTTCAATGCAAGCGGAGATTTGCGCAATTTCGCGAGCCGCATGAAATGGGTGCGAAATCGCCCCCCCGATGGCTGCGGAGCGCGGGCCTGTGACCCGCAGCAACTTCCGACGGCCCATCCGCTGGCGGACAGGATTGCAACCGACGATAGACGCTGCTGCGGGTCGCGAGCCCGCGCTCCGGGGGCGGGGCAAACTGTGCCTGGCTGCGTCTGGCCCGTGCCTACGGGGAATCCCGGCTTGTGTTGGGACGGTCATTCCCCGACGCTTGGCCGCCCAGCGAAGCATGAGCCAGCGCGCCTTAGTCATCGTGCCCACCTATAACGAGCGGGAGAACCTCCCTCCGCTCGCCGAGCGCATTCTCAAGCTCCCCGTGCCCGTGGACCTGCTGGTGGTGGATGACAATTCCCCCGACGGCACCGGCAAGCTGGCCGATGAACTCGCGGCCAAGCACCCGTCCATCCACGTCCTGCACCGCGCGGAGAAGAACGGCCTGGGGCGCGCCTACATCGCCGGGTTCAAGTGGGCGCTGGCCCGCGACTACGAGTTCATCATGGAGATGGACGGCGACTTCTCGCACAACCCGGACGACATCCCCAAGTTCCTCGCCGCCGCGCAGTCGGCTGACCTCGTCATCGGCTCGCGCTACTGCAATGGCATCCGCGTGATCAACTGGCCGCTCAACCGCCTCGTGCTCTCGCTCGGCGCGGCGAAGTATGTGCAGATCATCACCGGCCTGCCGCTGAGCGACCCCACCGGGGGCTTCAAGTGCTTCCGCCGCGCGACCCTGCAATCGCTGGACCTCGATGCGGTGAAGTCCAACGGCTACAGCTTCCAGATCGAGATGTCGCACAAGATCTGGCGGCAGGGCCTGCACATCGCCGAGGTGCCGATCATCTTCACCGACCGCTTCCAGGGGAACTCGAAGATGTCCAAGGGCATCGTGAAGGAAGCGCTCTTCATGGTGTGGCGGCTGTGGTTTCAGAATGGGTTGAGAAGGAAGCCGAGGAAGAAGCCGGGCACGCCCGAAATGCGGGGCCAGTAAATCTTCCTCGCCCGTCCAGATGCGGATTGCTACACCCAACGGCGGATGAACCAACTGTTCTTCGGCGACAACCTCGACTGGCTTCGCAACAAGGGATTTTTTCCTGATGCCAGCGTGGACCTCATCTATCTGGACCCGCCGTTTAACTCCAAGCGTGATTATAATCTTCTGTTCAAATCGCCAAAGGGGAAACAGAGCGAGGCTCAGATTGAGGCATTCAAGGACTCGTGGTCTTGGGGCGATCAGGCCGAAAAAGAGCTCGATGAGCTGCTTGATCACAGGAACACCGATGTCGCACAAATGATCAACGCCCTTGTTGCGTTCCTCGGTCGCAACGACATGACGGCATATTTGGTGATGATGTCCACGCGGCTGCTGGAAATGCACCGGGTCCTCAAACCCACCGGCTCGCTCTACCTCCATTGCGACCCGACCGCCTCGCATTATTTGAAGGTCGTGCTGGATGCCGTGTTTGGCTTCGAGAATTACCGGAATGAAATCATCTGGAAGCGCTCCAATCCCAAAAGCCACGGCTCGATCAACTTTCCAACCTGCTCCGACACTATTTTTCGTTACACAAAATCCAGCGCGTTCACCTTCCACCAGCCTTACGAAACGCACGACCCGGAATACGTCGAATCCGCCTACCGCTACTCGGATGAAAAGGGCCAGTATCGCCTGTTGCCGCTGCTCAACCCGAACGACAACCGGCCGAATCTCACCTACGAATTCATGGGAGTCACACGCGTCTGGCGATGGACCCACGAGCGCATGCAGCAGGCCCAAGCTGACGGCTTGATCGTGCAGACGAAGTCGGGTGCGGTGCCCCAATACAAGAAGTATCTGGAGGATTCAAAGGGCCGAACCGTGACCAATGTCTGGACGGACATTCAACAGGCCGCCGGGAACGAATCGCTGGGCTACCCCACGCAAAAGCCGCTCGCACTGTTGGAGCGCATCATCGAGGCGAGCAGCAACAAGGGGGATGTGGTGCTGGACCCGTTCTGTGGTTGCGGCACGGCTGTTCACGCCGCGCAAAAGCTCAAACGTAAATGGATTGGCGTGGACATCACCCACCTCGCCATTTCGCTGATCGAAAAGCGTCTCAAGGATGCCTTCAAGTCTCGCTGTGAATTTGAAGTTCATGGCACGCCCAAAGACCTTGAAGCCGCGCGCAACCTCGCCATGCGCGACAAATACCAGTTCCAGTATTGGGCCGTGTCGCTGGTGAAAGCCCAGCCTTTTCAAAGCAAGAAAAAGGGCGCTGACGGTGGCGTTGATGGGTTGAAGTTCTTCCATGACGTGGACAAGGCGGGGGCGCGCAAGATCGTTGTCAGCGTGAAGGGCGGCGGCTTGAAAGCCGATGACGTGCGTGCGCTCAATCACGTCCGTGAGCGCGAGGCGGCGGAGATCGCGCTGTTTCTCTCCCTCGAAACACCAACGAAGGGCATGATCGCCGACGCCGCGTCCGCCGGGTTTTACGAAAGCGCCACGGGCAAGAAGTATCCCCGCGTGCAACTGCTGACGATTGAGGGGTTGATCTCGGGCAAGCAGGGCGCGGAGCACCCCGACCAGCAGCCGGACCTGAATTTCAAGAAGGCCAAGGCGGAAACGGATGCTGACCAGAAGCAGTTGCTTTAAGCAGAGCCTGGCTCTGTGAGCAAGCGGTTGCAGGGCTTGTTTCCCACGTTCTGCCCGTTACGCTCGCGCCATGGTTCATTCGCGTCTGCGCCGCGCTATTCTCCTCTTCGCCCTGCTGGCCTCCCTGGTCCCCGCCTTTGCCGCCGAGGTGCCCGCCAAGGACCGCATTGTCGTGCTGGTGACCATTGACGGCTTTGCGTCGTGGATCTGGGATGATCCCGCGTTGCCGATGCCTTTCCTGCAAAAGCTCGCCCGCGAGGGCGCGGTGGCGAAGGCGATGACCATCGCCAACCCGACCGTCACCTGGCCGAACCACACCACGCTCGTCACCGGTGTCACGCCCGCGCGGCATGGCGTGCTCTTCAACGGCATGATGGTGCGTCAGGGGCCGGACATGCCGCTCAAGCTCGAACCCTGGAAGAACAAGAACGAACTCATCCGCGTGCCGACGGTCTATGACCTCGCGTTCAAGGCCGGCCTCAAGACCGCGCATGTGGACTGGGTGCCCACGACGAACGCCGGGACGTTTCACTTCGAGTTTGGCGAGCGGCCCAACGCCGTGAACCCCATCGAGCGGGAAATGCTTGCGAGCGGCCAGATCTCGGCGACGGAACTGAAGGAGTTCAACCAGCGCAACCCGCCGTGGCGCGACGTGTTCTGGACCCGTGCCGCCGTCCACATCGTGAAGCAGCACCGGCCGAACCTGCTGCTCTTCCACCTGCTGAACACGGACGCCATCAACCACCGCTTCGGCCCGGGCAATCACGCGAGCCTCTCGGCCTTTGCCTACGCGGACACCTGCCTGCGGGAGGTGTTCGAGGCGGCGCAGACGGCGGGCTTTGCGGACAAGATCACGTTCGTCATCACGGCGGACCATGGATTCAAGACCGCCAAGCGCATCATCCGTCCGAACGTCGCGCTCAAGCAGGCCGGCCTGCTCCGGGTGCAAGGCCCGACGATCACGACGTGCGAGGCGGTCGCGAACACGCTGGGCGGCTCGGCGATGATTTACGTGCCGGACCAGGCGAAGCGCGCGGTGCTGCTGCCGAGGCTGAAGGACCTGCTGGGGAAGATCGAAGGCATTGAGCGTATTTACGAGCCGTCCGAATACGCCTCCCTCGGGCTGCCGGTGCCGGCGCAGAACGATCAGATGGGCGATCTCTTCGTGGTGGCGAAGGAGGGTTGCGCCTTCACCCACTATCCGACCGGCGAGGCCGTCGTGACTGACCTGACGCCGGAAGTTTACCCCGGGCATCACGGCTATCTGGCCAGTGATCCCCAGCTCAACGCCGTGTTCGTCGCCTGGGGCCACGGGGTGAAGCGCGGGGCGCAGCTTGGTGAAATCCGCAACGTGGACGTGGCCCCGACCGTGGCCGCGCTGCTGGGCTTGAAGCTGGAGAATGTGGACGGCCGCGTGCTTACCGAGGCGCTCGTGGAGCGGCGGTAAGCCGGCGGCGCGCGGCATTCATGCCGCTTCAACGTGCCGCGCACCTGGGCGTTCTTACGCCGGATTGCATTCGACTGCTGAAGCGGCATGAATGCCGCGCGCCGGGTGCGGGATTCAAGTTGAACCGGCTTTGCTCCGCCCGGTATCGTCGGGCCAGTTTCATAGCCGTATTAAATGATGAAATCGCTCGCTCTCGCCGCTGCCATGTTCGCCACCGCTGTCTCGCTGCTCGCGCAACCGAAGGAGGCTTTCCCGCTCTGGGCCAAGGGCACCCCCGGCGCGCTCGGGACCGACCCGGTGAAGGACATTCCCACCCTCACGCCGTTCTTCCCGGCGGCGGACAAGGCCACGGGCGCGGCGGTGGTGATCTGTCCCGGGGGCGGTTACGGCGGGTTGGCGGCGCATGAGGGCCGCGACTATGCGCTGTGGCTGAACGCGCACGGCATCGCGGGCTTCGTGCTCAAGTATCGCCTCGGTTCGGCCGGCTACCGCCACCCGGCGATGATGAACGATGTGAACCGCGCGGTGCGCCATGTCCGCGCGAACGCGGGCGAGTGGAAGCTCGACCCCAAGCGCATCGGCGTGATGGGCAGCAGCGCCGGCGGGCACCTGGCCTCGACGGCCGTGACGCATTACGATGCGGGCCAGGCCGAGGCCGCCGATCCCATCGAGCGTGTGAGCAGCCGGCCGGACTTGGGCATCCTTTGCTACCCGGTCATCACGATGGGCACGCACACCCACAACGGCTCGAAAAACAATCTGCTGGGCAAGGAACCGTCCGAGGAGCTGGTGAAGCTGATGTCCAGCGAACTCCAGGTGACCAAGAACACGCCGCCGTGTTTCGTGTGGCATACCTGGGAGGACAAGGGCGTTAAAATCGAGAACGCGCTGGAGTTTGCCGCCGCCTTGCAGCGGAACAACGTGCCGTTTGACCTGCATGTTTATCAAAAGGGCGGGCACGGCATCGGCCTCGGGGTCAAGGCCTGGGATCCGGAGAAGACCCCAGTGACGGCGCTGCACCCGTGGACGCAGGATCTGGCGGTGTGGCTCAAGGTGCAGGGCTTTGTGAAGTGACCCTGAGCCGGATTCAGGCAAACCCCTAGTTGATTTTCAGTTTGAAAGCGGCCCGAACCCGGCAGACTATGCGCGCACGTTGTCGGAAGCGCCGGTTGGACTGTTGCTCCGCCACCTCAATTGACCCATGCCGAAAATCCTAATCGTTGACGACGACGCGCAGCTTCGTTCGACCATCCAGATGGTCCTGAAGCTCAAGGGCTACGAGGTGATTGACGCCGACAACGGCACCTCCGCGCTGAAGCTCGCCCGCGCCGCGCTGCCCGACCTCATCATCAGCGACATCAACATGCCGCAGGCCGACGGTTTCACGGCCTTGTCCGACCTGCGCAAGGATCCCACCACCGCCGCCATCCCGCTCATCCTGATGACGGGCGAGACCGACGGGGCCGGGATGCGCAAGGGCATGGAACTGGGCGCGGATGACTTCCTCTCCAAGCCGTTCGCCATGAACGCGCTGCTCAAGGCGGTCGAGGCCCGGCTCAAGAAACAGGACGTGGTCAAGCAGTCCGCCGAGAAGAAGCTCGCCGAGCTGCGCGCGAACCTGAGCCTGATGCTGCCCCATGAGCTGAACACGCCGCTCGTCGGCATCCTCGGCTACGGCGAGATCATCAGCACCTGCGCCGATTCGCTTCAGCCCACCGAACTGGCGGAGATGGGCAAGAACATCCTCGAATCCGGCCAGCGGCTGCAGCGCCTGATCCAGAACTTCCTGATCTACTCCCAGCTCGAACTGCTCCGGGCCGATGACAAGGAGATCGTCGCCATGCGCGCCAAGCGCGTGGAGGATGTGAACGAGCCGCTCACGCTCGTGGCCCACACCAAGGCCCAGGCGGCCGGCCGCCTGAACGACCTGCGCACGGACATCTGCCGGGGCGCGGTGTGCTGCGCGGAGGATCTCCTGAGCAAGATCGTGGAGGAGGTGCTCGGCAACGCCTTCAAGTTTTCCAAGCCCGGCACGCCGGTGAAGTTCAGCGCCGTGTGCGAGGGCAAGGTCCTCAAGATCGTCGTCTCCGACCAGGGCCGCGGCATGAAGCCCGAGTATATCAACAGCATCGCCGCCTACGTGCAGTTTGACCGCCGTCAGCACGAGCAGCAGGGCAGCGGCCTGGGCCTGGTCATAGCCAAGCGCCTGATCGAGCTGCATGCCGGGACGCTGCTGATCGAAAGCACGGAGGGGGTCGGCACCACGGCCACCATCCGGCTGCCCGTGCCCGCCGCCTAAGCCGCCCGCTCCCCCATTCGCATGTCCGCGGGCAAGAAAATCCTCATTGTCGAAGATGACCCGATCATTGCGGACCTGTATCAGCGCAAGTTTGTGGCCGAGCAGTTCATCGTCGAGCTGGCCGGGGATGGCAGCACCGCGATGGAGTCGCTCAAATCGCACCGCCCCGATGTCGTCCTCCTCGATCTCCAGCTTCCGCAGGTCAACGGCATCGAGGTGCTGAAGTTTGTCCGGGCCACGCCGGAACTACAGACCTTGCCGATAGTCGTGTTCACGAACGCGTATCTGGGCAACATGGTGCAGTCGGCCTGGAAAGCGGGCGCGAACAAGTGCCTCACCAAGGCCATCTGCACGCCGCGCCAGGTCGTGGACGTGGTGCGTTACACGCTCGCGGAAGCGGAGGCCAAGGCCGCTGCCGGTCCCGTCGAGCCCGTCGCCCCGCCCCGGGCCGAACCGGTGGCGGAGCCCGTGGTGATCGCCCCCCCGTCGCTCACCACCGCCGAGTCGGAACGCGACGAAGTCTTCCAGGGCGAAGTCCGCCGGCAGTTCCTCCAGTCCTCGCCGCAGATGCTCGTGGATGTGCGGCAGCGGCTCCAGGCCGTCGTGAAGAGCGAGGCGGACGTCGCCTACCTGCGGTGGCTCGAGGAGCGCGCGCAACTGCTCCGCGAGATGTATCGCACGTTGCACTCGCTCACCGGCAAGGCGGGCCTGGCCGGGTTCAAGCAGGTCGCGCAGCTTTCGAGCGCGCTCGAAGCCTTCCTGCGCGAGCTGCACGAGGCCCCGCAGAATGCCAACTCCTCGTCGCTGCGCACCTTCGCCCACGCGATGGATTTCCTCTCCCGCCTGCTCGAAGTCGAGAGCCAGACGGAGCACGATGCCAGCCTCACCCCATTGGCGCTGATTGTGGATGACGAGGTCTTCTCGCGCCGCTCGATCATCTCCGGCCTGGAGAAGGCGGGCATCGCCTACGTGAGCCTGGACAATCCCATCGAGGCGCTCGAAATGCTCCAGCGCCAGCGCTTCGACCTCGTTTTTCTGGACATTGACATGCCGGAGATGGACGGCTTCACGCTGTGTCAGAAGCTCCGCCAGTTGCCCGACTACGCCCGCACGCCGGTCGTCTTTGTCACCGGGCTGAATGACTTTCAGATGCGGGCGCGGTCGTCACTGGCGGGTGGCAGCGACATCATCGCCAAGCCGTTCCTGCCGATCGAACTGGCGGTGAAGTCGCTCACGCACATGTATAAGGCCCGGCTGCTGCCGGCCGACCGGTTCGTGGCCGCGCCGGTGTGACCTTCCGCAGCCTTGCCAACCTTGCCCCGCCGAAGGAGACTGATGCCGAACAAAACAACGGGTTAGACCGATGAAAAAAGTCCTCATCGTCGAAGACGACGCCATCATCGCCAACATCTACCAGCGCAAGCTGCAGATGGATGGTTTTCAGGTCCAGCACGCCGCCGATGGCGAACTGGCGATGGAGATGATCAAGAGCAACCTGCCCACCATCGTCCTGCTCGACCTCCAGCTCCCCAAGGCCAATGGCATCGAAGTCCTGAAGTTTATCCGCAGCCGCGAGGAGTCCAAGACCCTGCCGGTGGTGGTCTTCACCAATTCCTACCTCGGCACCCTCGTCCAGTCCGCCTGGAAGGCCGGCGCGAACAAGTGCCTCACCAAGGCCATCTGCACGCCCAAGCAGGTGTCGGACGTGCTCAAGGCCACCCTGGCCGGCGAAGATTCCGCCGGTGGCCCGCCGCCCGAGTCCGCCGGGCCGATCCGGCTGGGCACGGCTGAGGCCGCCGCGCCCGCCGCCGCTGCGCCTGCTGCCGAGGGCGCCATCAAAATGGCTCCGCTGGCCCCCGCCCCGGCGAAGAGCGAGGAAACCCCGCTGCTCTCCGGCCTGCTGAAGATGACTTCGCAGCCCAAGCCCGCGCCGGCGCGCGCGCCGCAGGTGCCCAAGTCCATGGTCCCCGCCGCCAAGGCCCCTCCGGCCGACGCCCCGCTCAAGCTGGCCGGGGAGCCCGCACCCATTGCGATGCCCATGCCGGTCGAGCCGCCCAAGCCTGGTGCCGGCGGAGCCATCCCGATGGGTGCCATCAAGATGGAGGGGTTTGGCTTTCCCACGGCCAACACTCCCAAGTCCGCCACGCCCTCGGCGGAGGATTACGTGGCTCCGAGTGAGAACACCCTGCTCGAAGTGGAGCAGAATTTTCAGCACGAGCTGCGGCGTGGCTTCGCGGAGAACCTGCCGCAGTTCATCGGCTATCTGCGCCAGCGCCTGCAGGCCTTCGTCAAAAACGAGAGCGACACCAGCAACCTGCGGTGGATGGAGGAGCGCAGTGCCATTCTCTTCGACATGTATCGCAAGACGCACTCGCTCACCAGCGGCGCGGGCGTCGCCGGCTGCGGTGTCATCGCCCGCATCTCCTCCGCGTTTGAGGCGCTGCTCACCGAGCTTTACGAGAACCCGAAGAGCATCAACCCCTCCACCACGCGCACCCTGGCGCACACGGTGGATTTCCTCGCCCACCTGGCGAACGACGTGGACGCCGCCGAGAACGTGAAGCTCGGCACCGCCAGCGTGCTGGTGGTGGATGACGAGGCGCTCTCGCGCAAGGCCGTGATGCGCGGCCTGGAGAAGGCGGAGCTGAAGGCCTCGGACGTGGCCGATCCCGGTGCGGCCTTCGAGCTGTGCAAGAAGCAGACCTTCGACCTCATCTTCCTGGACATAGACATGCCGGGGATGAATGGCTACGAGCTGTGCAAGCAGATCCGCGCGCAGCCGCAGCACGCCAAGACGCCGGTGGTCTTCGTCACCGGTCTGACGGATTTCGCCAGCCGCGCCAAGTCCACCATCAGCGGCGGCAACGACCTCATCGGCAAGCCCTTCCTCATCATCGAGCTGGCGGTGAAGGCGCTTACCTTCCTGATGAAGGCGCAGTTCAAGCCCGCTCCGCGGCCCGCGTGAGGCTGCGCGGCTTTCAGGCCGCTGCAACGTGAGCAGGCTGCGAACGGTTTGAATGCACTGTTCGCACCCACTTTTCTGCCGCCTCAATCCCGCGCGCCAGTTCCTGCAGCCCGGTCCTTACCCGGGCATTGCGCATGGCTTTCACTTCGTCTGCGTCTTTCAACCAAGGCAGCCGCACGAGACGGATGCCCGGCAGCCATTCCAGCAGCAAGGTGGAATTGGACCGTGCCGCAGCCTCTACGCGCGGCCCGTCCATGAGGACGATGGTCGCTGCGCGTCGGGCTGGCTTGGGCAGCGCTTCCCAGACCAGCCGGGCCTGATTCACCGCACCCAGCCGGTTCGGCACGACTAGGATCGGAATGGCCCGCAGGGCGGTGATCAAGTGCCGGCTGTCAAACCCTTCGCCCAGCGGACTGAGCAATCCGCCCGCGCCCTCCACCAACACCAGTTCAAATCGTCGCGCCCGCGCGCGCACCATGGCGACGACTTCCTCGGCCTTCACGGTGGTCCCCGCACGCCGCGCCGCCAGCACCGGGGCAAGTGCCGCACGGAAATGCCACGGGTTGACTTCGTCCAAAGTGAGCACCCCGTCATTGGCCGCGTGCAGCGCCACGGCATCCTCACGCCCGCCGGAGCACAGCGGCTTCAAGGCCACGGCATTGACGCCACCCGCGCGCAGGTGACGCGTCAGCAGCGCCGTCAGCACGGTCTTGCCCACGCCTGTGTCCGTGCCGGTCACGACCACCACTTGTCCAAGTTTGGCCTTCATCCCTGTCCGTGTGAATCCGTGTCCCTCCGTGGTTGAACCTTGTTTCAAAACTTCGCCTTGATCCCACGAATGGCCGTGCCCACCACCGGGACATGCTCGAAGACGCCCGCCGTGGCATCCCAGAAGTCCTGGTGCAGCAACACGCGTCCCTGCGGGTCAAAGCGCACCATCGTGATGCCAATGGTGCGGATGGTTTCCCCTTTGCGGAGTTCCTTGAGCCGGGTGTCCATCACCCAGCGGAAGTAATAATTTCCGTTCGACTCCGCCACGTCCTCGAACTGCACCGTCACGCTGTCCGCGTTGCGCACCGTCGCGAGGAAGTAGTCCTCGATGGTCGCCGCGCCGTTCAGGGATTTGAGCGTGTCATTGAGGTAGGCTTCCGGCGCATAGACCTGGCGTGTCTGCTGGCGCACGGACGCCTCGGTCATCACGGCGAAGTAGTCCTTCACGCGCTGGATGGCCGCGCGCTCGGCGTCGCTGCCTTTGACGACCCCCAGGGTGTTTGTCCGGGCGGCGAGCGCGGCGTGGAACGGACGGGCGGTGTCCAGCACCACGGGCGTCGTGTGGCAGGCGGCCAGCAGGAGGGGCAGCAGGAGGAGAAAGCCGAATCGCATGGCCGGACGCTAAGGCAACGGCGGCCACAGGCAAGCCCGCCCGGCAGCCACGGACATGGCGGGGCAGAGCGACCACGTGATCCTGCGGCACGGGACGATGGAGGAGGGAAGGTGGGCAGTTTGAGCCGGCATCGGTTAGGCGGAGGCCGGTGGGTGAGCTGCTTTTTTGCCAAACGATGCCATTGGGGGAGGCGCGGCGAGTCCGTCAGCGCCCCTCGACGCGCCGGGAGTTTTCCTGCGGGGTCGCTTTGCGCTTTGAAGTTGCCGAGTCCTTGCTAGCCTCCGCCCCCGTCGTCCACATGGCCAGGCTTACCATCCTTACTGGTGCGCGCCGGGGGCAGCGTTACGAGCTGCCCCCCGGCATCGTTACCGTTGGCCGTCAGCCGGGGAACACCATCGTCATCGCGGACGAGTCGGTGGCGAACCAGCATCTGCTGCTCTCGGTGGACGCCGAGGGCTGCCGGCTCAAGGACCGCAGCGGCGGCGGCACGGCGGTCAACGGGAGCCACGTCATCACCGCGTCGCTGAAGACGGGAGATGTGCTCAAGCTCGGGGTGATCGAGGTGCGCTATGAGGAGAGCGTGACCGCGCCGCGGCCGCCCGCGAGCCCGGCAGCCGCGCCGGCCACCAAACAGCCGACCGACGGCCTGGCGGCGAAGGTCAAGAAGACCGGCCCGCGCTTCGAGGATGTCCTCGCGGAGCAGAAGCAGCAGAAGAAGAAGGTCATCTTCGACATCGAGCTGGGACCGATCCTGCTCTGGGGCGGGATGGTGGCGCTGGCGATCGCCGGGGTCTGGGCGGCGCTGCATCCCAAGCCGATGCCGGAGAAGAAAGGCAAGGGCAGGAACGCGCAGGGGGTGGCCCTGATCGGCGCACCGGTGGGAGCGCCGCCAGTGGCCGTGCCCGCCGTGCCGGTGGAGGTGCTGCCGCCCGGGTTCGCCGTGGCGACCGAGCCGCCGCCGCTGCCGTATGCGTTGCCGGTCGGGGCGGCCAAGGCGGAGGGGAATGCGAACGCGAAGCTTTACTTCACCTCCCAGAGCAGTCCGCAGGCGGCGGTGGATGCGGCGCAGGAGGGCGACGCGGTGATCTTCGACGCGCCGGGGAGCGGCGAGGTCGTCGTGCGGCGGCCGATCAAGGGCGTGCAGTTCATCGGCGGCAGCGCGGGCTGGGAGCTGGCGGCGAACATGGCGGACTGCCAGTTCTTCTGGCACACGCCGACGCGGTTCACGCAGAAGTCCGGCAAGCTGGAGCGGTGCGCCTTTTACCGTTCCCATGGGCCGGCCACGCACCTGACCCATGCGGACGGGGTCACGTTCTACCACGGCGGCAGCGTGGTGGTGGCGGGGGATTTCAAGACGCCGCTGGCCGAGCCGCAGTTGTGGCTGCGCGGCTTCGTGCGCGGGGTGACGGTCCACAAGCTGATCATGGCGCCCCCGGAAGGCGAGCGGCGCTGGGACATGCGCTGGCCGCCAGTGGTGCGGGTGCAGGCGGAGGATTTCGCGGCCCATGGGCACAACACCTACCTGCTGAGCCCGCTGGTGCGCGGACAGACCGCCTGGACGCCCTTCCATGTGGTGCGGGCCACGGGCCTCACCCTGGCGCAGGCCTGCTCCGAGGGGGGCACATGGGCGGACCCGATCATCGAGGTGGACTACGGCATTGACTGCGCCATCGTCGGCACGGCGCTGGCGGGGCGGGGCGAGGCGGCGAACTCTGGCTACCTGCGCCAGCCGGACCACCTCAAATACTGGGACCACGAGGAGTGGGGCCACAACCACGCGAACGCGCCGTATCGCGGCGCGGCCATCAACCTCGGCGGCCAGCGCAACCGCATCATCGGCCACGGCGACTTCAAGCCCTGGAGCATCGGCCGGCGCGCGGCGCTGCCCGGGATGCACTACGCGGACGGCATCGTGGCCCATGACCCGTTCCTGCAGGAATGGTCGGTGGAGCAAGGGGGGCTGAACGCGAACTTCGCCGAGCCCCGGAACATCTTCCGCGTGCAGCCGCGGGCGGGCGCGCCGGTTTACAACTCGACCACGCGCGAGAACAAGGTGCGCTTCCCGGTGCTCGGGGCGAACCTGGCGCAGCCGGTCTTCGTGTCCCTCGGCGACCTGCGCGCCCCGCCGCCGACCCTGCTGGGCAAGCGGCTCACGGACTTTTCCGGCAAGCCCGGCCCGGCCATCGAGCGGGCTCTGAGCGCGGGGGAGACCATCTACCTCGGGCCGGGCGAATACACGTTCACGCAGCCGATCACGAATGGCTTCGTCTTCGGCGCGGGCATGGAGAAGACAGTCCTGGCCTGGCCCAAGGGCGTGGACTGCTCCCAGCGCGACTGCAAGGGGCTGATGAACCTCACGGTGCGCGGCGGCCGCTACGGGCACAACTCCCAGGCGGGCGAGGGCGGCATGACGAACTCCGCCACGGCGGCCTTCCTGCGCGTGCGGTTCGATGGCCAGAGCCACGCGGGCATCACCGTCCACGCGACGCTCGACCAGTCGTATCAGGACCTTGAATTTGTGAACGGGCGGGTGGGCTTCACCCACGGGCATGACCGCACGCGGGGTGTTTACCTGGGCGAGCGGGGCACGGGCGGCGGGGCGACCATCACGCGGTTGAACATCGCGAACTGCACCTTTCACAACCTGACCGAGCGCGCCATTGACCTGCGGCCCGGCCAGGCGCAGACCGGCGTGATCGGCATCCACAACTGTCTCTTCGAGGACATCGCCGATTCCGGCATCCGGCTGCTGGGCGGGGAATCCCAGCTCGTGCAGAACTGCGTCTTCCGCCGGGTGGGCAAGGAGAGTTCCCCCAACCCGGTTGTCGAGGCGCAGGGCCATGGCTCCGTGGTGCTGAGCCATCTGGAAATTGACAACAAGGACTTCCCCGGCACGCCGGTGGGCATCCTGGTGGGCGGGCTGGCGACGGTCTCGCACTGCAAGCTGCGCGGCCCGTCCCGCACGCTCGTGGCCCGGGCGGCGCTGGTGGTGGACCATGTGGACGGGCCGGATGGCAACTACGAGCTGCCCTACGGGAGCTATGTGACCACCTCCACCTTCAAGAACGCCGACGTGAAGAAGGGCGCGATGCTGGTCAAGGATTCCGGCCTGCCGGAGAGCATCTCGCTCCAGTCCGGCGTGCAGCCGCTGGACACCACGCCGCCCTCCGCCGTGCCGGCCGTGGCGGTGGAGATACTCTCCGACGGCCATCACATCTCGTGGAAGCACGCCGAGGACAAGGAGTCCGGCATCTCCGGCTACCTGGTCTTCGCCGAGGGCCGGCTGATCTACCGCACGCCGATGGCCTACGATCCCGGCGACAGCACGGGCACGCCGCTGATGACGCGGGTGCTGGCACTCGGCTACGTGGACACGAACCGCCTGGCCGACACCTATGTGGTGAAGGCGATCAACGGGGCGAACCTGATGACCGGCGGCGGCCAGGCTCCGCTGTCGCGCTGGGGCCCGATGCGGGCGCGCTTCCTGGACCGGGGCTCGAACGAGGTGGTGGTGACGGAGGTGACCTTCCGCAACCGTTCGCCGGGCGTGGTGGACCAGAAGGGCCGCAAGCTCTCTGCGAACGAATTGCGCCGTCTCGGCGTGCCGGACGAATGCCGCATCGAAGCACGGCCCTCGGCGGAGGAGCGCGGGGCGGCGGAGCGGTGACGTAGCGCGACATTCCAATGTCGAGTTCGCGGCGGGCTTGCCAGTCTCGACATTGGAATGTCGAGCCACGCTGGCGGATGGCAGCGGATTTCCCTTTCCGGGAGGCGCGGGTTCCGTAACCTTTCCGATCAAAGTCATGCGCACACGTATTACCGCCTTGTTGCTCGCCCTGGCCGCCGTCTCCGCCACCGCTGCTGATTCCGCCCGCTGGTGGCGGGGGAACCTGCACACGCATTCGCTGTGGAGCGACGGGGATGACTTCCCGGAGTCCATCGCGGAGCTTTACAAGACCAACGGGTATCACTTCCTCGCCTTCACGGATCACAACACGCTGCACGTCACGAACAAGTGGGTGAACACGGAGACGCACAAGGGGGCCAAGACGGGCTTCCCCAAATACACGGCGCGCTGGCCCAAGGACTGGGTCGAGACGCGCGCGGGCAAGGACAACACGACCGAGGTGCGGCTCAAGTTCATGTCCGAGTATCGCGGCAAGTTCGAGGAGCCGGACCGTTTTCTCATCATCCAGAGCGAGGAGGTGACGGACCGCTGGAAGACCGCGCCGATCCACATGAACGCGCACAACCTGCGCGAGCCGATCAAGCCGCGCGGGGGCAGCAACGTGGTGGAGGTGCTCCAGAACAACATTGACTCCGTGCTGGAGCAGCGAAAGCGCACCGGCCAGGCGATGATCCCGCACATCAATCATCCGAACTTCGGCTTTGCCATCACGCCGGAGGAGATGATGCAGGTGCGCGGGGAGAAGTTCTTCGAGCTTTTCAACGGGCATCCCACGGTCTGGAACAACGGCACGAATCACACGCCAAGCATGGACCGGCTGTGGGACATCGTGCTCACGCGCCGGCTGGCCGAGCTGAAGCTCGACGTGATGTATGGCCTGGGCACCGATGACGGGCACCATTACCACACGAATGGCGTGGGCAAGAGCAACCCGTTGCGCGGCTGGGTGTGGGTGCGCTCGGAGAAGCTCACGCCGGAGAGCCTGATCGCGGCGATGGAGGCCGGGGATTTTTACGCCAGCTCCGGGGTGAGGCTGCGCGAGCTGAAGCAGAGTGCGAAGGAGATCGCCCTGGAGGTCGAGGCGGCACCGGGCGTGACTTACACGACGCAGTTCATCGGCACGCGGCGCGGTTATGACCCGAAGAACGAGCCGGTGCGCAACGCCGCGGGTGAGGCGCTGCGGGTGGCGCACATCTACAGCAAGGATGTCGGCGCAGTGCTTGCCGAGGTGAAGGGCCCGAAGGCCAGCTACCAGCTCAAGGGCGACGAGATCTACGTGCGGGCCAAGGTCATCTCCTCGAAGCCGCACCCGAACCCCTCGCAGCGGGGCGATGTGGAGACGGCGTGGACGCAGCCGGTGGTGCCGGGGAAGTAGTCCCTGCCCCTGCGGAGCGATGGAGTTGCCAGCAGCAGCCTGGCTGCAACCCGAACTCCTGAGTTGAAACCGCGGATTTTGCGGATGACACGGATGGGAAGGACTTTCGCCGTTCCGGTCAGGGACCCCATCAACCGGTGGCTTGCGCAAGGCGTTCTTTATCCGCGTCTTCTGCGTCATCCGCGGTTCTTCCTTCGGAATTCCGGTTCAGCGCAGCGACGCTGAGAATGCGGAGGGATGCAGTCGGCAGTTCTGTTTTTTGGGCCACAGAAACGCGATGAACACAGAGCAGACATCGAAAGGAGGTCTCCGTTCATCGTGTCTCTGTGGTCCACTTGGGGCTTCGGGTGCAGCCGGTGAAACGCCGCGCCGCCTGAAACGGGACGAAAAAAGGCCGCGCCCGGCGAACCGGACGCGGCCTTGGCGAAAGGGTTGAAACTTACTGGCCAGCCTTCACCGAGATCAGCTCGATGTCGAAGATGAGCGTGGAGTTCGGGCCGATGTCCTTGCCCGCGCCGCGCTCGCCGTAGGCGAGTTCGGAGGGGATGAAGAGCTGCCACTTGGAGCCTTCCTTCATGAGCTGGAGCGCCTCGGTCCAGCCCTTGATGACGCCGTTGACGGGGAATTCCGCCGGCTCGCCGCGCTTGTAAGAGCTGTCGAACTCGGTTCCGTTGATGAGCGTCCCACGATAGTGGGTCTTCACGGTGTCGGTGGCCTTGGGGATCTTGCCGGTGCCGTCCTTCATGACCTTGTATTGCAGGCCGCTGGCGGTGGTTTTGATGCCTTCCTTCTTCTTGTTGTCGGCCAGGAACTTTTCGCCCTCGGCCTTGTTCTTGCCGAGGCCTTCTTCGCGGGCGGCCATCTGCTTGGCCATCATCTTCTTCTGGAAGTCCTGCATGACGGTCTGGACTTCCTCGTCCGTGAGCTGGGGCTTCGCGCCGGCGAAGACGTCCTTCATGGCGGCGGCGAGGGCGTCGGGGCTGATGTCCAGGCCCTCCTGCTTCATGCTCTTGCCGATGTTGAGGCCGATGGCGTAGCTGACCTTGTCCTTGTCGTCTTTGAGGATCATTTTGGTGTCGGCAGCGGTCACGGAGCCGGCCAGAAGGCCGAGCGCGAGGGCGGCGGTGGTGATGGCTTTCATTGCGTTATGTGTCGGTGCGCACGGAACTGACCGGACGCGAATTCGGCGAACCTAGCAGCGGGCTTTTGGGCAAAGCGAGGGAAATTTCAGGCGGTTGGGAAGCGCAGGCCTCGGCTGGCCCAGCACTGAGCCGGAGCAGGATTAGGATTAGGATCACGAGCCGGAGGGCAACCGAAACTTCGCGGTCCTGATCCTGCTTCTGCTCCTCGCCTGATTCACCGCTCAGGCTCGCGGCCACAGCCGCACCCACACCCGCTGCGGGGACTCGATGAGAATGTCCCGCAGCAACGCCTCCATGCTGGCGGCCTTTGGCTCCTCCAGCCGCTGGCACAGCACGAAGGTCACCATGAAGAACAGGCCGGTCATCGCGAAGAACAGGCTGTAGCGGTTCACCGCCAGGCCGTGCCAGACGAGGTCCACGCCGCGCAAGGCGTCAATCAGCACACCCCAGAGAATCGGTGAGAGCCCCAGCGCGAGGCTGCCCACCACGGAGAACAGGGCGAAGAAGTGGTCGCGGCCCATCACCGGGATGATGGCCATGGCGAGGCGGACGTTGGCCATGTTGACCAGCGCGGTGGCGAGGCCCATGAGGAACTGCAGCGTGAGCAGGATGGGCATGGTGGGCTGGAGCCGGTGCCCGGCCAGGGCCACCCATCCGGCGACGATGACCAGCCAGGTGGCCATGCAGAACATCATCACCGGGCGGCTGCCGAGCCGGTCCAGGCGCGGGCCCAGCAGCCACAGGCTGCTCAGGCCGCCGAGGAACGCCGCCGAACTGACGAGCAGCACGTCTCCCTCGCCGAGTCCGGCCTGCGATTTGAGCCAGGCGGTGGTGAAGGCTCCCAGCCCGCCCACGGCCAGCGCCCACGCCACGTTCGCGCGCAGGAGCTTGCGGAACGGAGGGTGGGCGGAGATCGCCATCCATGGCACCGGCACAGTGCTGTTGCGCTTCGCCTCCGCGGGCGGCTCGACGTCGGGGATGCGCTTGAGGAAGACCAGGCTCAGGCCGCCCATGGCCGCGCTGAGGAAGAACAGCGCGGCGAACTGCCAGGCGGCGGGGTGGTCGCCCAGCGTGAGGGCGGCCAAGAGGATGACGAGGAAGCTGGCGAGGTTCACGCACGCCGCATCCCGCGCCAGGTATTTCCCCCGGACGGCTTCGGGCACGAGGGCCGTGATCCAAGGCAGCCAGGCGCAACTGGAGATGCCGCGCGAGAGGTTGAAGGCGAAGAGCAGCATCAGCATCAGCGCCAGCCGGGCGGTGGCATCCAGCAGTCCGCCCAGCAGCGGCACCACGGCCATGCCGCCGATGAACAGCACGCGCATCCCCCAGCCGGCATACACGAAGCGCTTGTAGCCGATCCGGCTCACATGGCTGGCCGCCGGGATCTGGAAGATCACGAGCAGCGGCATCATGCCGGCGATGATGCCTAGCACGGTGGCGCTCGCGCCCAGCGTCTTGGCGTAGAGGATCATCGGGTTGCCGATGACGAGCGGAAACGACAGCGCGTTGAAGCCCGCGAAGAGAAAGGCATTGTGCAGCCCGGGAGGGAACTGGGGCTTTTCGACAATGCTGGTGGCGGGCTCGCTCACGGGGGAGGCATTTGACGGCAGGGACGCAGGGGAAGACAAGGGGTTTCCTGCCGGTCAGGCAGCAGGAACTGGATTACGAGCAGGAAGAAGCCACGGCTCGGGTCTTCCTGCTCGTAATCCTGATCCTGCTCTTCCCTCGGCTTCCCGTTCTGGTCAGGGGTTCTCGCGCAGCCAGAAGCGGATGGCAGTGGCCTGGGGATGCTGCGGGCGAAGTTCGAGGACGCGAATGTAGTGCGGACGGGCCTTCGCCGGCTGGTTGAAGTTCTGCGAGTAGAGGTTCGCGAGGACGAAGTGGGCGCCGGCATCGTCCGCCTCTCGCAACAGGAGCTTTTCGAGTTCGATGGCGGCATCGCGCAGGTAGCCGCCGCGTTGGAGCGCGAGGGCGAAGTTGAATCGCGCACTGGCTGAGTCCGCGTCCAGTGCCAGCGCAGTCTCGTAGGCGGCGGTGGATTTGAGCAGGTCGCCCATCTGGGCGGCGACGATGCCGAGGTTGTGATACGCCTCGAAGAACGCGCCGTCTGCGCGGATGGCGCGCTGGTAGGAGGCGACCGCATCGCTGTTCTTGCCGATGCGCTGCATGGCCAGGCCTTGGGCGAAGTGGGGTTGGGCATCGGCCCGGGAGCCCGATGTGGGAGCGTCGGGCAGCAGGTAGGCATAGCGTGGACCAGGCCAGCCGGGGGCGATGTCATCGCCGAGCCGGGGAGCAGGCTTGGGTGCGGGGGCGACGGGTTCGGGGCGGAAGGCCGTCGGCTCGGGCGGGGCAGGCTTGGGCGGAGGGGGCTTGACCACAGGTTCCAATTCGATGGGCGGGGGTGGCGGCGAGGGTTTGGGCGTGACGGGGGTGACGGCGGGCGGCTTCGGTTCCACCTTGGGCGCTACGGCGACAACCATGGGTGGTTTGACCGGCTCCGGTTCCGGCTTCTTGATGACGGGCGCTTCCACGGGCGGGGCGGGCTTGGGCGGCGGCGGTGGTTCCGGCTTGGGGGCGACGGCCACAGCGGGGGGCGGATTGGTGGGCGGGGTGAAGACCGGTTTGGGCGCGGGTGGCTTGGGGGAGATCTCCGCTTCGAGATGGGAGACGACCTGCTGGATCGCCTCCAGATTGTCCACGGCCGGGTGGAGGGCGAGGAAGGCCTTGTATTTGTCCAGGGCGAAGGGTCGCTGGTCCACCGGGCGGCGGGGCAGGTAGAAGTGGGAGACGAGCGCGGCGTTGAAGAGCGCGGGCGCGTAGGTGGACTGCTGCTGGATGCCGCTGTTGAAGGCGAGGAAGGAGTCGGAGACGCGGTTGCGGTAGAGCTGCACGATGCCGAGCGTGTTCCAGACTTCGGGCTGCTTGGGATTCAAGGCGAGCGCGGCCTTGTAGCTCTTCTCGGCGGCGTCGAACTGCCGGGCCAGGAACTCGGCGCGGGCGCGTTTGAGCCAGCCGTCCACGGCTTTGGGCTGGGTGAGAGTGTAGGCGGAGAATTCAGTGGCGGCGGCCGCGGGCTGGTTGATTTCCAGCAGGAGGCAGCCGAGATTGAAACGGGCGGCGGCCAGGTTCACATCCACGTCGAGGGCCTTGCGGTAGGCGCGGAGGGCTTCGTTGGCGCGGCCGGCTTGGTGGTTGGCGAGGCCCAGATGGTTCCAGGCCTGGGCGTTGCGCGGGAGCTGGACCGTTGCCTCGGTCAGCGGCACGATGGCGGCCTCATACTTGCCTTCCTTGATGAGCCGCTCGCCGGTCAGGAGCGCGCGCGGTCCCGGAGGCATGCAGGCCGTGAGCGCCACCAGCAGCGCGAGGGGCAGGAGCCGGACGGCGGCAAGCCACTTTTGATTGGTCAGCATCGAACCCGTCGGTAACATCCGCCGCTCGCAGTGTCAAGAAACGCACAGGAAAGAGAGAAGATGGTGCGTGGTGCGTGGTGCGTGACTTGGTTTCGGGACAGCCGAAGCACGTCACGCAACACGCAACACGCAGCACGTTCCATGGTCATGTCGCTCGCGCTCTGGCTGGCGGCCTGTCTCTCCGCGTCCGCCGCCGCTCCGGCTGCCACCGCCCCGCCGCAATTGCCGCAGGCCCGCGTCGTGGTGGTGCAGGACGCGCAGGCGCTGGCCGCCTACACGCCGCGTCCCGAGGTGGTGCGCGGCATGGTGGACCGGGGGGTGCAGACGCTCACGGGCAAGGCGACGATCATCGAGGCCTGGCGCACGGTCGTGAAGACCAACGACGTCGTCGGCTTGAAAGTCTTTTCCGCCCCTGGGCACACCAGCGGCACGCGTCCGGCGGTGGTTGCCGCCGTGGTGGAAGGGCTGCTCGCCGCCGGTCTGCCGCCGAAGAACATCGTGATCTGGGACCGGCAGCTCGTGGACCTGCGCATCGCCGGCTTCTTCGAGGTGGCGGAGCGCTACGGCGTGCGCATCGCCGCTGCGGCGAGCGCCGGCTGGGACGACAAGACCTATTACGAAAACTCGCTCCTCGGCAACCTCATCTGGGGTGACGCCGAGTTTGGTAAGAAGGGCGATGGCGTTGGGCGCAAGTCCTTTGTCTCAAAGCTGGTTGCGCGCGACATCACGCGCCACATCAGCATCGCGCCGCTGATCAACCACAACCTGGCCGGCGTGGGCGGCCATTTCTGCAACCTCGCGCTGGGCAGCGTGGACAACACCCTGCGCTTCGAGTCCACCGCCCGCGCGCTGGCCGAGGCGGTGCCGGAGATCTTCGCGCTGCCCGTCATCTACGACCGGCTCGCGCTCTGCATCACCGACGCGCTCATCTGCCAGTATCAGGGCGAGCTGGTCACGCGGCTGCACTACGCCAAGGCGCTGAACCAGTTGCGCTTCTCCAAGGACCCCGTTGCGCTCGACACGCTTTCGCTCGCGGAACTCGAGGCGCAGCGGCAGAAGGCCGGCGTGCCTTCGCTGAAGTTCACCCCCGATCTCTACAAGAACGCCGCCTTGCTCGAACTCGGTGTGAGTGATGCACGGCAGATCCGCGTCGAGATGAAGTAACTTGCCACCATGCCGCTGCTGGACATCAGCAATTTGAAGAAGGCCTATGCCACCCCGGATGGGGGCACGCACATGGTCGTGGACGTGCCGGACTTCCAACTGGAGGCGCAGGCGCAGGTGGCGTTGAGCGGCGAAAGTGGTTCAGGCAAGACGACGTTCCTCAATCTCATCGCCGGGATTCTCGCGCCAGACACCGGCTCCATCAAACTCAACGGCCAGGAACTCGCCGGCCTGCGGGAGTCCGCGCGGGACCGCGTGCGGGCGACGACGATTGGCTACATCTTCCAGACCTTCAACCTGCTCCAGGGCTACACCGCGCTGGAGAACGTGCTGCTGGGGATGAGCTTCGGCCCGGGCGCGGACCGTGAATTTGCGAAGGCGCTGCTCCATCGCGTAGGCCTGGACGCCAAGCTGAACCATCTGCCGCGCCAGCTCTCCACCGGCCAGCAGCAGCGCGTGGCTGTGGCCCGCGCGCTGGCGAACCGCCCCAAGCTGGTCCTGGCTGACGAGCCCACCGGCAACCTCGACCATGCGAACGCCCGCGAAGCGCTCCAACTCATCCGTGAGGCCGCCCGTGAAAACGGTGCCGCGCTGCTACTCGTGAGCCATGACCGCGAGGTGCTGGGGCAGTTCGAGGCGGTGCAGGAGCTGCACAAACTCAATCGCGCCGCTAAGCCAGCCTGAGCAAACCACGAATGGACACGAATCAACACGAATGCACCGCAGTCGCAAAGCGCGAGCGCCGCTTTGATTCGTGTCCATTCGTGTCCATTCGTGGTTGCCCCATCCCATGACCCTGCCGCTCATTGTTGCCAAGTCGCTGCGCCAGCACCTGCTCTCCACGGTGGTGACGGCGGCGTCCATCGCGCTGGCGGGCGGACTGCTCATGGCGGTCTGGGTGGTGAAGACGCAGTCGAACGACGCGTTCACCAAGCAGAACGCGGGTTTCGACGCGGTGCTCGGCGCGCGCAGCGCGAAGCTCCAGCTCGTGCTCAATGCCATTTTCCATCTCGAAGCCTCGCCGGGCAATCTGCCGTGGGCCGATTACGAGGACATTGCCAAGAACTCGGCGGTCGCGCTCGCGCTGCCCATCGCCGTCGGCGACAACTACCATGGCTACCGGCTGGTGGGCACGACGACGAACCTCTTCGCCGTCGAGCATGCGCCGGGGAAGAAGTATCGCGTGGCCGAGGGCGAATCGTTTCTGCCGGGTTACATGGAGGCCGTGCTGGGCAGCTTTGCCGCGCAGCAGCTCAAGCTGAAGGTGGGCGACAAGTTTCATCCCTATCACGGCCTCACCTTCGACGAGCAGCAGAAGCACGAGGAGCTTTACGTCGTGACCGGCATCCTGGAGCCGTCCAACACCCCCGCCGACCGCGTCATCTGGATTCCGCTCGAAGGTGTGCAACACATGAAGGGCCACGACACCAAGGCCGCAACCGAGATCAGCGCCGTGCTGGTGAAGCTCAAGAACCCCATTGCCGGCCGCGGGCTGGAGCTGATGTATAACAAGCAGGGCAACCGGCTCACCTTCGCGTGGCCCATCGCGCAGGTGGTCGCCGAGCTGTTCGGCAAGCTCGCGTGGTTCGACAAGGTGCTGGAACTGGTCGCGTGGCTCGTCGCCGCGGTCGCGACCGGCTCGGTGCTCGCGAGCATCTACAACTCGATGAACGAGCGGCGGCGGGACATTGCCATCCTCCGCGCCCTCGGCGCCCGGGCGCATACCATCTTCCTGGCCGTGGTGATGGAATGCGCAGCCATCGCGGTGCTGGGCATGGTGGCGGCGTTCGCCGTGTATCTGGGCATCACGACCGTGGCGGCGGGGATCATCCGGGCGGAGACGGGCGTGGTGCTGGAGCCCTTTGCGTGGCAGCCGGTTTTCGCGGTGGTGCCGTTGACCATGGTCGGCTTGAGCGCGCTGGCGGGGGTGATTCCGGCGGTGAAGGCGTATCGGACGAACGTGGCGGAGAACCTGGTGCCGGTGTCGTGAAACGGAGCCTGCGGCCCTTCGTTCAGCCCGAACTCCGAAACAGAGAGTGCCGAAACCACGCCGGCCACGAGCAGAGCGGCGGTTGGCCGCAGAAGGCTGCGACTGAAACAGTGCGCTCAACCACCCCGGACGTGCTCCCGTTTCTGCGGCCTGAAGGCCGCGCTCCTCGCCGTCAGGGTTCGCCGGCTTCGGAGCTCGGGTTCAAGCGCTCGGGTCCGCCGCGTCTTCCTCAGCGGCGGGCTTGATGCCGAGCCTCTCCCAGCCCGCGTGCCCAAGCTCGTTCAACGTCGCGAGATTCCGTTCGTAGATGGTCTCGGCGGCGGGAAAGGCGCTCACGGCCTGCGTGATGCTGGCTTCGCGCAGCAGGTGCAGCGTGGGATAGGGCGCGCTGTTGGTGAGGTTGCCGAGGTCGTCGGGTTCGGCGTCCGCAAACTGGTAGTCGGGGTGAAAACTCGCGACTTGGAACACACCGCTGAAACCGGCCTTGCGCACGGCCGCCTCGGCGCGGGGGAGAAAGGCCTGGAACGTGAAGAACTCCTGCAGCACGGCGGGATGCATCAGGAGGGTGTTGTCCGTGACGTCCGCCGGCGTAGCCGCGAGGTGATGCAGCTCCGTCCGCAGGTCGGCGAGCAACTGATCTTCCGTCTCCGCGCGGCTCACGACGTAACGCACCTGCCCGCGCCGCTCGACGGCCTTGGCGAAGGGACACAAATTCAGCCCGATGACGGCGCGCTCCACCCAGTGCCGGGTGGCGGCGATGATGGCCGCGTCCTGGCTCACGGGCGCAGCCACTTCACAAACCAGTCCACGGCCGCCTGCCGCGCTTCGATGGTGACCTTGTGGCCGGTCTGCGGCTGGAGGATGACTTGCAGCTTTGGCTCCGCACCGGCGGCGCGATAGGCCGTGCGCGCGGCCGCGAGGCACTCGTTCACGCCCGGCAACGGCGTGCGCGGGTCGGCGTCGCCGTTGATGACCAGCAGCGGACGCGGGGCGATGAGCGGGAGCATGGCGGGGCCGTCGAACTGGCCGTAGATGCCGGGGACCACGCGGTCGTAGAAGCGGCGGACGAAGGCCGTGTTGACCGTCTCGCCCTCGTCCTTCGCGGCGGCCTCGATGGCGGGCTTGAAGGTCTCGACGCGCGACCGCCAGCTTTCGTTGTCCAGCGCCCACTTGAAGCTCTGCACGCCAATGCACGGCACGACGACGGCGATGCGCGGGTCGGCGGCGGCGGCGAGGTAGCCCTCCATGCCGCCCTTCGAGAAGCCGATGAGCCCGATGCGCGCGGCGTCCACGTCCTCGCGCGTGCCGAGCCAGTCCACGAGCCGCATCACGTCCCACGCCGTGTCGTAGAGGAAGGGGAGTTTCTTGCTGCCGAACCACGCATTGAGCATCGCCTCGTTGTATTCGGCGGAACCGGTGCCTGCCTTCGTGCGCTCGCCATGGTGGCGTCCGTCAATGCCCACTGCGAGGAAGCCGCGCTTGGCCAGATCATGCAGCAGCGGCAACTGGCTCTCCTTGTTCGCCCCCGTGCCGTGCAGAACGATGACCACCGGGCGCCTGCCCTCCGCCTCGTTGCGCTTCACCAGCAGCCCCGGCACGCGGACGCCGGCCTCGGCGGCGAAGGAAAAGTGGACGGCGCGTAATCCGTTCGTGCCAGCGGGCGTTTTGACTTCGGAAGCCAGCTCGACGCGCGGTCGGTCGAGGAGCTTGAGGAAGGCGGCGCGGGTGTCGGCGGGTTCCGCAGAGGGGGCAGGCACAGTCGTCAGAGCCAAAAGCAAGATGAGGAGAGGGAGATGGCTCGCGGGCCGCTCTCCCGCTGGGAGAGGGAGAAAGTCAGCCAGCATCCTGAACCAACGATGCATCTTTACACCCAGCGCGGCCCCGGTCGCCCCCTCTCCCAGAGGGAGAGGGTTGGGGTGAGGGTGAACGGCTCGGACTTCCACAGCGGTTCAATTTTCAGCCCGTAATCTTCCGGTAAATCTCCCCCTCGTTCATCGTCGCGCGCTCGGGCCGGCCTTTGTAGCTGTAAACCAGGTTTTCGTGGTTGATGCCGAGCAGGTGGAGAACGGTCGCGTGCAGATCGTGGACGTGCAGGCGGTCCTCGACGGCGTGCAGGCCGAATTCGTCTGTGGTGCCGATCACCTGGCCGCCCTTCACACCGCCGCCCGCCATCCACATGGTGAAGCCGGTCGGGTTGTGGTCACGGCCATTGCCCTTCTCGCTCATGGGCGTGCGGCCAAATTCGCCGCCCCAGATGACGAGCGTCGAGTCCAGCAGGCCGCGCGACTTCAAGTCCTTCAGCAGGCCGGCGACGGGCTGGTCGGTCTCGCGGAAGCGGTCGCCGTGGTTCTTCTCGATGCCGCTGTGCGCGTCCCACTTGCTGCCCGCGCCGCTGTAGAGCTGCACGAAGCGCACGCCACGCTCGACGAGCCGGCGCGAGAGCAGGCACATGCGGCCAAAGGGCGCGGCGACGGAATCATCCATGCCGTAGAGCTTCTTGGTGGCCTCGGTCTCCTTCGAGAGGTCCACCGCATCGGGGGCTTCGGCCTGCATGCGGAAGGCCAGTTCGTAGGCGGCGATGCGCGCGTCCAGTTCCGACTGCTGGGGGCGCGCGGTGGCGTGCTGGCGGTTCACCGTGTTGAGGAAGTCCAGCTTGCCGCGCTGCTGCTCGTCGCTGACCCCCTCGGGCGTGTTGAGGTTTGCGATGGGTTCGTTGCCGGGCAGGATGCGCGTGCCCTGATAGACGGCGGGCATGAAGCCGGCACCCCAGTTGCGCGGGCCGTTGGTGACGGTGCTGTTGCTGTCCTGCATCACCACGAATGCGGGCAGGTTCTGGTTCTGCGTGCCGAGGCCGTAGCTCACCCACGCGCCCAGCGAGGGCCGGCCCGCGAGGATGGAGCCGGTGTTCATCTGGCACACGCCGTTGGAGTGGACGATGCCGTTGGCCCAGCAGGAGCGCAGCACCGCGATGTCATCCGCGCACTCGGCGACGTGCTTGCACCAGTCGGAAATCCAGAGGCCGGCCTGGCCGTATTGCTGCCACTTCCGCTGGTCGGGGAAGATGGGCGAGTTGATTTCGCCCATCGCGGTGATGAGGCCCTTGGTGAAGCTCGGCGGCAACGGTTTGCCCGCGTGCTTCTTCAGGGCTTCCTTCGGGTCGAAGGTGTCGAGATGCGACGGTCCGCCCTCCATGAAGAGGAATATGACGCTCTTGGCCTTCGCAGCGTAGTGCGCGAGCGGTGAGACGGCGGGCGCAGCGCGCAACGGGTTCTCCGCAAGCAACGAACTCAGCGCGACCGCGCCGAAGCCCGCGCCGGTCTTGGTGAGGAAGTCGCGGCGGGACACCGCCCAGTCAACTTGGTTGCAGCCGTATTTTTTCATGACACTCAGTCAATATACACAAACTCGTTCGCGTTGAGCAGCACATGGCAGAGGTCGGCCATCGCGCTGGCCCGCGTGGTGGCGGTGGCCTTCGCACCGGTGGGCTTGGGCTGGATGTCGTTCGCGTGCTTCGAGGCGTCCTTGTAGGAGCTGGGCTTGGACTCGAACTGCCAGAGGCCGACCGTGGCCTCGTTGACCGACGCTTCCGCGCCGAGCAGCAAGTCATCCTTCTTCAACGCGCCGGTCGAGAGGCGCACATCGTCAATCATCCCGTCGAAGCCGCCGCCCTTGCCCGCGCGCCCGCCGAGGTTCAGCGCGAGCGGATTGGCGAAGCCGCCGGTAAGCTTGTGCGGCACCTTCGCGATGGAGAGCGGCTCGTCGTCGTTGGACAAATCCTTCACGTAGAACGTGACTTCGCCGGGCGCGCTGGCGGTGGCGAGCTTCACGGTGGCGGCGACGGAGTAGGGCTTGGCCAGCGCGAGCACCTGGTCGGAGAAGATGGCCTCCTCGCCGAAGCTGCCGTCCTGCTTCACGCCGATGATCTGGAGCACGAGCGTCTGCGGCTTGCGGCGCGAGGCGGCCCCGGTGATGGCGAAGCCCCAGCCGGGCTTCTTGGAATCGCCGCTCCACTTCGCGACGATGGTGCGGACGGCGGCGGTCGCGTCCACGGTGCGCGCGAGGATGTTTGCCTCGATGGTGAAGTCGCCGCCCGGGAAGCTCGGGCTGTCGGGCACCGCCAGCGCTTCGCCGCCCATGTCCGGCGAGATGACCGCAGCGACGCCGTCGCGATACGGCATCTTCTCCGCCGCAAACCCCTTCGTGCTGGCGGCCACATTCTTCCCGCCCAGGCGCTCCTTCTGTGAGTTCAGGAACTGCAAGGCGGCGGCGCGCTCGGCGGCCTTTGGTTCACGGCTGAAGGCGAGGCGATAAGCGGCGTTGACCATGTCCTCGTCGCTGCTGGGATGCTCCTCCTCCAGCCGCTTGGCGAAGGCCCGCGCGTGCCGGAGCATCATCTGGCTGTTGAGCAGCAGCAGCGCCTGCGGTGGCGTGGTCGTGACGTTCCGCTGCGCGACACTCTGGAACGGCTCGGCGAGGTCGAAGACGTTGAGCAGCGGGTCCGGTGCGTTGCGGAGCCACTTGCTGTAAATCGAGCGGCGCGGCGTGAGCTGGTCGGTGCTAGGACCACCGGCAGGTTCGAGCTTCAGTTCGCCAGTCACGGCGAGAATCGCATCGCGGATTTGCTCGGCTTCCAAGCGGCGGATGGGGAAGGCCCAGAGCAATTTGTTTTCCGGGTCGAGCTGCCGGGCGCGGGAGATTTCCGCTTTTGGAAGTTCAGCGTTAAGCGAGGCAACTTTCGTCACCGGGACGGACTGGACGCTGCCTTGCCGATACGTCGCGCTCGTCACCATCAACCGGTGCATCGCCTTCAAGCTCCAGCCTTGCTCGACGAACGTCGCGGCTAGCCAGTCGAGCAGCTCGGGATGCGACGGCTGCTCGCCGAGCTTGCCGAAGTCGCTCGCGTTGGCGGCGAGGCCGCGACCGAAATGACCCTGCCAGAGGCGGTTCACCATCACGCGCGCGGTGAGTGGGTTCTCCGGGGAGGTCAGCCAGCGCGCGAGTTCGCTGCGACGGCCGGTGGAGTTGGGCATGGGCTTCACCGTGGCGGGCTTTTCGTCCAGCACGCTCAAGTAGCCCGGCTCGACGACCTGCTTGTCCCGGCCCTTGGGCAGCAATGTTGGCGGAGCGATGGGGCCGACATCCGTGGCCCCGTAGTTGGGGGTCAGCGGCGCGGGCTTGAGGGAATCGAACTCGGTGAGCTTCTTGCGCAACGCGATGACCCGTTCCTTGGCCTCGCCCTTCAGCTTCGTGTCGAGCTTGGTGAATTCGTTGGCGACCTGCCGGTAGGCCAGCTCCGCAATCTGATGCTCATACGGCGTGCGCTGGGCGACGGGCTTGAGGATGTCCGCGCGAATGTCTTCCACGAACATCTCGATGGCGTTCCTCTCCGTGCTCTTGCGGACCGGGGCCAGCAGCGATTCAATTTCGGCGTGGATGTCGGCGGTCGCCGCCTCCCATTTCGCGAGCTTGGCCTCGTAAGCCGCCCGCTCGGCCGGCGTTGCCAGCGTCAGGTCCTCGCGCGGCAGGAGCGGGGTGAAGAACGCCTGGAAGCGGTAATAATCCTTCTGCAACAGCGGGTCGAACTTGTGGTCGTGGCAGCGCGCGCATTGCAGGCCCACACCCAGGAAAACGTCCGCCGAGGTGTCCGTGATGTCCTCGATGATGCGCTGCCACTGTCCGCGCACGTCACGGTTGTTGTATTCGTAAATGCCGGCGCGGAAGTAGCCGGTGGCCACCAGGAGTTCCGGATTTCGAGTTTCAGGCTTCGAGTTGAAATACAATTCGTCGCCCGCGAGTTGCTCGGTGACGAACTGGTCATAGGGCTTGTCCGCATTGAGGGACTTCACCACCCAATCGCGGAACCGCCACGCATACTGGCGGTAGCCGTCGGCACGGTAGCCGTCGGACTCGGCATAGCGCACGAGGTCGAGCCAGTGGCGCGCCCACTTCTCGCCGTAGCGCGGGCTGGCCAGCAGCCGGTCCACGAGCTTCTCGTAGGCCTCGGGGGACTTGTCCGCCAGGAACTGATCGAGTTCAAACGGCGTCGGCGGCAGGCCGGTGAGGTCGAAGTAAACGCGGCGCGCCAGCGTGACGCGGTCGGCGGGCGGGGAGAGGGCGAGTTGCGCAGCCGCGAGCTTTTGCAGAATGAAGGCGTCGACGGGATTGGCGATTGGCGATTGGCGATTGGCGATTGCGGGAACCGCCGGTTTGCGCACCGGCTGATAGGCCCACCATTGGCGATCCTCGTCGGTGATTTTGCCGCGCCGGACCGTCTGCTTCTCCCCGGTGAGTTCCGGCATCGGTGCGCCGAGTTTTACCCACTTTTCCAGCGCGGCGATCTGGTCGGAGCCAAGCTTCTTGTTCTTGGGCGGCATCTGGAGGTCCGCGTCGGTGTAGCGGATTGCTTTGATGATCAGGCTCTTCTCCACGTCGCCGGGGACCACGGCGGGACCGGTGTCGCCGCCTTTGAGGATCGCGGCGGTGGAATCCAGCGCGAGCCCGCCCTTGAACTTCTTCGCCTCGTGGCTGTGGCACTCGAAGCACGCCCCGGCCAGGATTGGCTTCACGGTCTGCTCGTAGAAGGCCAGGTCGGCGGCGGTGGGTTTGGCGGCAGCCGCGTGGCTGGCCACCACACTGGCAAGGAGCAGGGCGGGCAGCAGCGCCACCGTTGGAAACAGTTGTTTCATCGCGAGTCTTTGACGCCCGTGAGTATGCACGGGATTCGCCTGGTGTCAGTAGCTCTTTAGAGCCGTCCGGGGCAGGGGGTGGCAATCGGCGCAATTTGTGGCCAGTCTGGGGCGTCAGACCTGAATACCGGTCCGGTCTGTCAGCCACATGAAGCGCTTCATTTCTCTCGCCCTCCTTCTGTTGGGCCTGATCCCCGCCCTCCCCGCAGCCGAGCCGCCACAGTCCGCCGCGCGCCCCAACATCATCCTGATTCTCGCGGACGACTTGGGGTTCTCCGACCTGGGCTGCTACGGCAGCGAGATTCAGACGCCCAACCTCGACCGGCTGGCGAAGGGCGGACTGCGCTTCTCCCAGTTCTACAACTGTGCGCTCTGCGGTCCCTCGCGCGCGGCGCTGATGACGGGCTTGCACCCGCATCAGGTGGGCATTTCCGGCTGGACCGGTTTGCTGGACAACCGCTGCGTGACCGCGTTTGAACTGCTCAAGCGTGCCGGCTACACGACCGCCGCCGTCGGACGGCTCGACATGGTCACAGCGGAGGACTGGCACGACCCCAAGAACATCGCGCGGCATGTGGACCGCTTCCTCGGCAGCACCGGGCACACCGGACCGGGCAACTACTTCAAGGCCGTGCGTGGCGGGGATTTCTTCCGCGATGGCCAGCCATTCGCGCTGCCGGAATCCGCCTACAAGACCGACCTCATCACGGACTTCGCCACGCAGTTCATCACCGAGGCGGCGGGGAAGGAGAAGCCGTTCTTCCTCTACATGGCCCAATACGCGCCGCACTGGCCGCTGCACGCCAAGCCCGAGGACATCGCCAAGTATCGTGAGCTTTATCGGAAGCTCGGCTGGGACGAGGCGCGTGCCCAGCGCCATCAGCGGCTCGCCACGACCGGCTTGCTGCCGGCCAACACCCGGCTCTCGCCGTGTGATGCCCGCGTGCCCGCGTGGGCCGATGCGAAGGACAAGGACTGGGAGGCCGAGCGCATGGCCACCTACGCGGCCCAGGTGGACTCGCTCGACCAGAGCGTGGGCCGGGTGATGGAGGCGCTGCGTCGCACCGGGGCGGACAAGCACACACTCGTCCTCTTCCTCTCCGACAACGGTGCGTCCGATCAGCCGATGAACACGGTCTTGGACAAGCCAGGCAAGACGTGGCGGTTGGACGGCACGCCTACTCGCGTCGGCAATCGTCCCGATCTCCAGCCGGGGCCGGCGGAGAACTTCCTCACGGGTGGCCCGCCGTGGGCCAATGTGTCAAACACCCCCTTCCGCCAGCACAAGAACACGAACCACGAGGGCGGCATCGCCTCGCCGCTCATCGCGTGGTGGCCGGGAGTGGTCACCCGCACGAACGGCATTTCGCCTGAACTGGCTCACATCACCGACATTATGGCGACGTGTCTGGAGGTCGCGGGTGTTGCCTACCCGGCGCAGTTCGAGGGCCGCGAGGTCCAGCCCCTGGCCGGTCGCAGCCTGCTGCCGGTGCTGAAGGGCGGGCAACGCGCAGGGCACCCCTCCCTGTGCTGGGCCACGTCCGGTGCCCGGGCGGTGCGCGTGGGTTCGTGGAAGCTCGTCTCCCTCAAGGGCACCCCATGGGAACTCTACGATCTCGCCGCTGACCGGACCGAGCTGAACGACCTTGCAAAGCAGCAACCCGAGCGCGTGCAGACGATGGTGAAGGTCTTCGAGGAATGGCAACGCACCGGAAAGTAATTGGTGGACCCAAACCCGCGTCATCTTGGACTGCGGCGGGAAGCGGAGCGCCACGCCGCTTTTCTGTCCCGCGGAGCGGGCGTGAGGGGGACACTCCTGTCCCCCATGTCCCGCCTGACGTGCCTTGAACTGGGGACAAGCGTGTCCCCCTCACGGAGAACTGCTCCACGAGAAACCAGAGCCGTGTCGCCGCTTCGCTCTGCCACCGCAGTCAAGACACGCCGTCTCATCGCAATTTCCTCGTGTCCATTCCTCGCGCGGCTTGGCAACCTCTCCACCATGAAAACCTGTTTTGCCCTCGCGGCGGCGCTCTGTCTGCCGTTCGCCTCAACCACCTTCGCCGCCGACGCTCCCGCCAAGAAGCCCGCTGACGACGCCAAGCCCAAGACCGACGCTGCCAAGAAGGTCGTCCCCGTCGTCGTGCAGCCCAAGCCCGCCGCCGCCAACGTCCCCTACGGCAAGCATGCGCGGCAGGTGCTGGACTTTTGGAAGGCCGAGTCCGCCACGCCCACGCCGCTGCTCTTCTTCATCCACGGCGGCGGCTGGCAGGGCGGCGACAAGAACCGCACTGGCGGCATTGAGAAATATCTGGCGGCCGGCATCTCCGTCGTCGCCATCAACTACCGCTTCATCCCGCAGGCCACGGCGGACGGCGTGGTGCCGCCGGTGAAAGGCCCGTTGCACGACGCCGCGCGCGCGTTGCAGTTCGTCCGCAGCAAGGCCGCCGAGTGGAACATTGACAAGCAGCGCATCGGTGCGAGCGGCGGCTCGGCCGGGGCGTGCTCCAGCTTGTGGCTCGCCTTCCACCCGGACATGGCCGATCCGAAGAGCGACGATCCCGTCGCGCGCGAATCTACGCGCCTCTGGTGCGCCGCCGTGCAGGGCGCGCAGACCACTCTGGACCCGCAGCAGATGAAGGACTGGACGCCCAACAGCAAATACGGCGGCCACGCCTTCGGCTTCAAGGGTGACCCCGAGAAGAAGCTCTCCCAGTTCGACGAATTCCTCGCCAAGCGCGACACCATCCTGCCCTGGATCGCCGAGTATTCCCCCTACGCGCTCGTCACGTCCGATGACCCGCCCATCTGGCTTGGCTTCAGTGGGCCGCCCGCGTTGGGCCAGGAGCAGAAAGACCCGACCCACACCGCGAACTTCGGCGTGAAGCTCCAGGAGCACTGCAAGAAGAACGGCGTCGCGTGCGAACTCGTCTATCCCGGTGCGCCCGATGTGAAGCACGCGACGGCGCAGGAGTATCTCATCCAGATGCTCAAAGCGCCGCGCAAATGAAGCGGTGGGCCTTCCGTTTCGTTTTGGCCGCCGTGCTGTATGCGGTCAAGGCGACGCTGCACGCCGCGGACTTCGTCCTGGTGCAGGACGGACGGCCGCAGGCCGAGATCGTCATCGCCGAGAATGCGCCCCGCATGACGAAGCTTGCGGCGGAGGACCTGCAAACCTACGTCGCCAAAATGAGCGGGGCGAAGCTGGGCATCGCGACCAAACCCAGCGGCGGCGGATTGCTCCCGGTGTTCATCGGCCGGAGCGCGCACACCGATGCGCTGAAGCTCACCGATGCGGGCCTGGCCCACGGCGCGTTCCGCATCGTGGCCACGGACCGGGCGCTGGTGCTGCTCGGCCACGACGCCGACTTCACGCCGCCGGAGCCGCACGCCCGCCACAACGGCGACATCCCACGCGCGACGGCCGAGTGGGAGAAGCTCACCGGGGCCAAGTGGGGCTTCCCGCATGTGCAGCTCTACAAGAGCCAGCACGGCAAGCTGAAGCTCTGGGAGCAGGACGAACGAGGCTCGTTCAACGCCGTGTGCGAGCTGCTGCGCCGCCTCGGCGTGCGGTGGTTCATGCCCGGGGAGATTGGCGAGGTGGTGCCGAAGCTGGCGACCATTCGCATTCCCGTTGGTGATGAGACCGTGCGACCCGACTTCGCGCTGCGCTACCCATATCAATACTTCAAGCGCTTCAGCATGACCTCGGTGGACGAGCTGATGTGGCAGTTGCGGCTGGGCTTGAGCGAGGCCCCGGAAGTCATCGGCCTGGGCGATCTCGGCCACGGCATCAACCCGGTGCATGAGCGGGCGGAGATGCGCGACGCGCATCCCGAGTGGTATGTGCTCTCCGGCGGCAAACGCGAGACCGCCGGCAGTTTCGGCGCGGGCAAGCCCTGCCTCTCGTCGCCGGGGTTGTTTGCGGAGAACGTGCGTTTCGTCCGGGCGATGTTCGACATCTACCAGGAGCCGATGGTCTCGGTGATGCCGGAGGACGGCTACGTCGCGCTCTGCCAGTGCGAGTTGTGCAAGGGCCGGGGCACACCCGAGCGCGGCTGGAACGGCCAGATCTCCGACTACGTGTGGGACTATGTGAATCGCGTCGGCCTCGAGCTGATGAAGACGCATCCGGACAAGAAAATCCTCTGCTTCGCCTACGGTGCCTATCAGGCCCCGCCGGCGAAGATCGCCCGGCTCAGCCCGAACATCGTTGTTGGCATCACGCAGGCGCGGTCGGCGTTTTACGAGCCGGCGGAGCGCAAGGTCCATGAGGAGCTGCGCTCTGCGTGGCGGACGCGGACCGCGCAGCCGTTGCTCATCTGGGACTACTACCTGGGATCGCGCCCCGGCCATGTGTATGAATCGCTGCCGATGTTCTTCACGCGGCAGGTCGCGGACGATTTGAAGTCACTCAAGGGCATCTCCCACGGCGACTTCATCGAGGTGCAGCGCGAGTGGGAGGGGCTGAAGTCGCTAGCGGCCAACCACCTGAACCTCTACGTCAACTCGCGCTATTGGTGGAACGCCGACCAGCCGCTGGAGCCATTGCTGGAGGATTACTGCGCGAAGTTCTACGGCCCGGCGGCTGTGGAGATGCGCGCCTTCATTGCCTTCAGCGAGGCGAACTGGATGCACATGCGCAAGCAGCCGGACGCGATTGACGCGGCGTTCGCCCTGCTCGCCAAAGCGCAGGCGAAGGTCCCGACTGACTCCGCCTTCGCCAAGCGCATCGGCATCATCGCCGACTACATCGCGCCGATGAAGCAGCTTCGCGAACAGCTCACGCACAAGCGCGAGAACGTCCCGCACATCCAGCTCCTGCCGAACGAGGGCAAGCCCATCGTCGTGGACGGCAAGCTGGATGAGGCTGTGTGGCAGCGACCTGGCGGCTGGGGCTTCGCGGAACTGGAGACCGGCCGCACGCCGTATCTCGGCACCACCTTCAAGGCGGCGTGGCAGGGCGACAGTCTGATCCTCGCGATCACCTGCCGTGAGCGCGACCCCGCCCGCCTCGCCAGCGCCATCAAGGAGCAGGACAGCGGCGCGATCTGGGATGGTGACGTGGTCGAGCTGCTGATCGAGACGCAGGTGCATTCCTACTACCAGATCGCCATCAACCCCGCCGGAGCCGTCACTGACCTCGACCGCGCGGGCGGCAAGCTCAACACGCTTTGGAAGGCCGGCCTGCAGGTTGCGACCAGCCGGGACTCGAATTCGTGGACCATTGAGCTTCGTCTGCCCGTGGCCGATGAACAGCAGGCCGTGCTCAATCCGCTCGACGGCGTCGCAGGCCGCCCGCCGAGCCTGACGTATCCGTGGCATTTCAACCTGTGCCGCCAGCGCGTCGGCGAGCACGGCGTGGAACTCAGCGCACTCTCGCCCACCGGCGCGAACAATTTCCATGTCACCGAGCGGTTCGCGATGCTGAACATGAAGCTGGGCGGCACGAATCAGGGCAACCCGTCGCTGAACCCCCAGCGCCGCACCGGCTACGTGCAGCAGCGTGCCGACGCCCTGGACTTGGTGAAGCAAGGGAAGCACGCCGAGGCGCTTGCGGCCTTCCAGCAGCTCGCCACGAACAAGCCCACTGACCTGCAGCAGGCCGATGCGTTGGCGCAGGCTATCGAGTGCGCGCTGCGCCTGAAACAGCCGGCAGAGGCCGGTGCCCTCGCGCAGCAGATCAAGCTGCCGCACCACGCGAAGCTTGCTCGGATGCGGCTGCTGGATGCGAACCGCCAGTGGGGTGACTTGACCGCGCAGTTCGCCAACGAGGACCTGGCACAATGGCCCGACCCGCTCGTTGCCGAGGCAGCGGCGCTGCGCGGCCACGCGTGGCTCATGGTTAAGGACGGTCCCAAGGCGGAGCGCGACCTCCAGCAGGCCGTCGCCTGGACCACCGAGGACAATCAGAAAGGCGAGTGCCTCCTAAACCTCGGCAGCACCTGCCGCCAGCTCCTCAAGGACGATGCGAAGGCCATCGCCGCCTACCGCCGCGTGTATGCCACGCGCAACGAGTTCAAACACTGCACCGCCGCCGTCGCCATTGCGGGCATCCTGAGCAGCCAGGGAAAGCCCGCCGAGGCGCAGGCGGAACTGGCCCGGATTGATGAGCGGCAGATGACGATTCCCTACTACCGCGAGATGCTGGGCAAGGCCAAGGCGGCACTGGCGACGGGAACAAAATGAGATTTGCACGCCACCGTTGGCGACGCTCCTGAGTCAACACGCATGAATGCCGTTCTTTACTTCCTCTCGGGCTGGGCTTTGGCCTGGTTGTTGGCCGCACCCGGGCTTGCTCAGGAACTGATGCTCGCGGGCGGCAATGAGCTGTTCGTGATTGATGCGAAGGCGGGGGAAGCGGGCACGATAACGAAGCTCTGGCGCTGGAGCGGAGCGGACGCACCCGATTTGCCGGAGGAGGCCCGGCGCGAGTTCCTGCATCTCGACGAGTGCAAGCCGGTGGAGAACGGCACCAAGCTGCTCGTCTGCGCTTCGAACGGCGGCTGTGCGCTCATCGAGCGGGCCACCGGGCGCATCCTCTGGCGGGCACGGGTGCGGAACGCGCATTCCCTCTGCCTGCTGCCGGGCAATCGCGTGGTGGTGGCCAGTTCGCTCAGCGGCGACCACCTTGAAGTTCACGATCTGGCCCGCTCCGGCGGTGCGCCGCTGTTCAAGACGCCGTTGCGTTCCGCGCACGGAGTGGTCTGGGATGAACAGCGGCGCTGTCTGTGGGCCATTGGTTTCAAGGAGTTGCACGCCTACACGCTGGAGGCGTGGGCCGGAGACCATCCCACGCTCAAGCTCAAGCAGGCCTATCCGCTGCCGGACGAGGACGCCCACGATTTATTGCCCGTGCCGGGCACGGCGCAATTGCTCATCACGACCGAGCATGCGGTCCATTTGTTTGACCGTGACCTGGCCACGTTCAAGCCCCATCCCGTGCTCGGCACGGAAGCGAAGGTGAAGTCCGTGGACATTCACCCGGAGACCGGGCGCATCGCGATGAGCGTCTGGGGTGCGACCGTCCGGCTCTTCGAGCCAGCGGGAAAAATTCAGTTCAAAGACGCGCGGCCTTACAAGGCCCGGTGGCTGCCCATGCTGAAACCCTGAATCTTTCGTTCCGTTGTCCAATCCAAGCCGCAGCACTCCGTCACCATGAAACCGACACTACTCGTCTTGCTCGCCGCTCTCCTCACGCCAATCGCTTCTTCCCACGCGCAACTCAAACCCACCGCCGCGGACGTGCCTTACGGCGATCCCGCCAACCCGCGCCAGAAGGTGGACATCTACGCGCCGGCCGGGGCGAAGAACCTGCCGGTGGTCTTCTGGATTCACGGCGGCGGCTGGCAGGGCGGCGACCGCACCAGCATCCAGCTCAAGCCGCAGGCGTTTGTGGACAAGGGCTTTGTCTTCGTCTCCACGGGCTACCGGCTGCTGCCCGAGGTGGACATGGTCACGATCTTCCGCGACATCGCCAAGTCCCTCGGCTGGGTCCACAAGAACATCGCCAAGCACGGGGGTGACCCGAGCCGGATTTTGGTCATGGGCCATTCCGCCGGGGCGCAGCTTGCCGCGCTGATCTGCATTGATGACCGCTATCTCAAGGCCGAGGGCGTGCCCTTCTCCGTGCTCAAGGGCTGCGTGCCCGTGGACGGCGACACCTACGACGTGCCGGCCATGATCGAGACCGCCGAGACGCGCCTGCGCGTGCATGGCTTCCCGATGCCCAAGCAGGGACATCGCATCAAATTCGGCAACACCCCGGAACTGCATCGCGATTACTCCGCCGTCACGCACGTGGCGAAGGGCAAGGGCATCCCGCCGTTCCTGATCCTCCATGTGGCCGACCACCCGGACAACACCATGCAGGCCCGGCGACTCGAAGGCGTGCTGAAAGAGGCGGGCATCCCCGCCAGGGCCTTCGGCGCGAAAGACACCAACCACGTCAAGCTGAACGACAACCTCGGGATTCCCGAAGACCCGGCGACAAAGGCGACGTTCGAGTTCGTGGCCGAAGTGCTGAAGAAGTGAGGCGAGGCGCGCGGCATTTATGCCGCTTCGACGTCCGCACGGGCGGGCGTGTCCGAACCCTCAAAGAACGCAGCAACTTGAAGCGGCATCAATGCCGCGCGCCACGAGCGCAGTCACGTTGAAGCGAATGCGCGCGAGGCCGTCCGATAGCAGCATGATTTTTCCCGTGACCGGTTCTTTTTGCTCGGCGCAGCCGTCGCTGAGACGGAAATCTGATGTGCCCGCGAAACACGCGAAAGCACGCGAAACAGGGAGTGATACCAACACTCTATGTAAATCGGTGGACGGCCAATACCGTCCGACGTCAGCCCTGAACCTGTGCCGGCGGCTTGTAGCCGCCGTCGGTGGGCCACAGCAGGACGAGCCGGCTTCAAGCTGTCCACCCGCAACGCGGCGGCTGCAAGCCGCCGGCACGCGGTTCAAGGGCTCAAAGCACGAAGCCTCCGTTCCGCGTAATCTCACCCCAACCTTCTCCCCTTCGCTGAGGATGGGGGAGGAAGACTGCTTTCGGTTTTCGCCTGTTTGGCGTGTTTCGCGGGCAATCAGTCTGCTCCTCGCACTCCTCGCGTTCAGCGTGGCCACGCATGCTGCGGAGCTGGTCCTCGCTGCCGATGGCAAGTCGGATTACCAGATCGTCGTCCCCGATGTTGCGCCGACGCCGGCCTTGGCGGACGGCCTGCAACAAACGGCGCGGCTGTTGCAAACCGCGTTCCAGGCCAACGGCTTCACCCTGCCCATCGTCGCCGAGGCCAAGCGCGATGCCGTCAAGCCCGCGATCTTCCTCGGCAACACCGCCTTCGCGCGACAGCACGGCGTGGACACCGCGAAGCTCAAGGGCTGGAGCTACGTGCAGCGCGTGAGCGGGCGCGATGTCATCATCGCGGGCCGGGAGCAGGCGGCACCGGGCACCGGCACGCGCAAGTCCGAGTGGGACCGCCTCGGCACCGCGAAGGGCGTCACCGACTTCATGCGCCTCCACCTCGGCACGCGCTTCCTCTATCCCGACCTCGGGCCGCGTCAGTCCGTGAATGGGCTGGCGAAGATGGACTTGCTCGCGTCGCCCGCCTTCGAGTTCCTGCCGACACCAAAAATCGCGGTGGCGGCGGACTTGAACGTGCAGAAGACGCCGGTCTTCGATTCGTGGACCGGGTATCCGCCGCGCGGCAGCTTTTATGACATCGCCAACAATCGCTTTCCCCGCGTGGACGATCCCTTCGGCGGGCACACTTGGGAGCGCGCCGTGCCGCCGGAGAAATACCTGCCCGCGCACCCGGAATACTTCGCCCTCATCGGCGGCCAGCGCCTGAACCCGAAGGGCGTGAACGCCCAATACTGCATCTCGAACCCCGAGGTGCAGGAGCTGTTTTACCAGGACCTGATTAGCTGGCTCGACGCGGGCTACCAGTCCGTGGACCTCGGCCAGCCGGATGGTTTTCGCTCATGCCAGTGTGAAGCGTGCGCCAAGCTCTACGACACGGGCGGGGACTGGAGCGAGAAGATCTGGATTCTGCACCGCAAGCTCGCCGAGCGCGTCCTCGCGTCGCATCCGGGCAAGACGGTGAACATGACGAGCTACATCCTCACCGCCACGCCGCCGAAATCCTTCAAGCAATTCCCCGCCAACGTCCAGATCATGCTCACGGGCACGAATGAAGAGGACTTCGCCCCGTGGCGTGAGCATGTGGTCCCGCAGGGCTTCACCGGCTACATCTACAACTGGTGCCCGAACCTGAGCACACGCTACACGCCCATGCGCACGCCGGGCTTCATCGAGACGCAGGCGAAGCGGCTCGTGGACAACCGCATCCAGTCCGTTTACCAGGACGGGCCGGGGACGCTGCACGGGCTGGAAGGCCCGGTCTATTACACGATGGGCCGGATGTTCGATGACACGAAGACGAACCAGGCCAAGGTGCTCGTGCATGAGTTCTGCGGCGCGGCCTTTGGCAAGTCCGCCCCGCCGATGATCCAGTTCTACGACCAGCTCTATCACGCCATCGAACTCTACGCGCGCCAGCTCGGCACGCGCGACCCCGCGTGGACTTACACCGACATCTACGGCCGTCGCCGCAAGCACCTGTCCGACCCGATGCAGTTCCTGGGCTTCTTCTACACCCCCACGCTGCTGGCCTCGCTGGAGACGCAGCTCGCGCAGGCCGAGAAGCTCGCGCCCACGGAGAAGGTGAAGACGCGCCTCGCGCTGGTGCGTCGCGAGTTCGACTACCTGCGCGGCGTCGCGCGCGTGGTGCACCTGAACCACGCCTACCAAATCCAGCCGGACCGCGCCTCGCGCGACCGCTTGCTCGATGCCATTGACGCGCGCAATGCGGAGATCGCGACCTACTTCAACGAACGGGGCGGGGCAAAGCCGTTGGGCAACTGGGCCTTCGTCCCATTCCCGCCCGTCGGCCACAACGCCGCGCACCTGCGCCTCTCGCACGACGGCTATCAGGAGCCTTACTCGAACACGCCGTTCAATTGGGACACCAAGACCATGCGGAACGCACCGCTCGCCGGGGCAAAGCGTCTCCCCACCAGCGCCGCGTCCGGCCCCATCACGCTCGACTCCCCGCTCTGGCAGGGCGCGGCGGCGGGCGAACTGCAGACCTTGCCCGGAAACCCGGCGTTGACGCGCAAGACCACCCTCCGCGCCGTGTATGACGACTCGCACGTGTATCTGCGTGCCGAGAGCGAACTGCCCGCCGCGCTGATGCAGGCGGGCGCAGGCACGAATCAGGAATCCCTGGCCATCTACCTCGCGCCGATCGCCGGTCGCGACGTGACCTATCGCTTCACCGTCGGCCTGCGCGCCGAGTCGAAGGCCGATGCTGCGGCGGGCTTCGTGACCGATGCCATGGACCCGCGCCACGGGCAGTTCGACCCCGATTGGAATGGTGACTGGAAGTATGAGTCCAAGCTGGAGCCGGAGAAAAACCGCTGGCTGGCCTTGCTCAAGATTCCCTTCAAGACGCTCGGCGTCGAAGCCCCCAAGGCCGAGGCCTTCTGGCGGGCGAACTTCGCGCGCGTCCACGTCGCGGCGAGCAACCGCGTTGAGCGCTCGCTGTGGTCCGTCTCGCCCGGCACGAAGGGCTTTGAGGATCGCAACGACCTCGGCGAACTCGCCTTCGCCAGCGCGACCGCGATCAAGTCCGCCGCCGTGCCCGAAAAGCACCCCATGCAGGTCTGGCGCGACGACTACAACCGCAAGTCCTTCGTGATCCCGCCCGCGTGGGAGAAGCTCACCGACCTGCTCCCGGCACCCCAGTGGGTCTTCCGCGCGGACCCGCTGGAGCAGGGCCTCAAGCAGGGCTGGCAGGCCCCGACGCTGAGCGCCGGCGACTGGGTGCCCATCCGCGTGCCGTCCTTCTGGGCGGAGAACGAAGGCGTGGGGAACATCCAGGGCTACGGCTGGTATCGCACCACCCTCACCCTGCCGGCGAACTGGCAGGGCCGGAGCCTGCGGCTGCACTTCGCCTCCGTGGACGAGCAGGCATGGGTGTATGTGAACGGCCAGTTGGTGCGCGAGCACAGCGAGAAGTCGGAGAAGAAGCCCTTCACCGACCTCTGGGAAATGCCCTTCATCGCCGAGGTCCCGGCGAACTTGCTGAAGCCCGGCCAGCCGAACGTGGTGGCCGTGCGCGTCCACAACTCCACCGCCAACGGCGGCATCTGGCGGCCCGTGCTGGTGCAGGGTGTGGCGGGGAAGTAGCAGCTCAAGCTACCTCCCTCTCCGGCTCGAACGGGGAGAGGGATTGATGGTGAGGTGTCGCTTTTCATTCCGCGTTCCGCATTCCTAACTCCGCGTTGGCCAGAGCGATGTCTCGAATTCCGTTCCCTTCGGTTCCCCGAGTCGGCGATCTCAACCTAGCATCGCCGAAGAAGAAATCCCATTAAACATATTAAGCCAGGCGCTGATGTTGAAGAAAATGTGCAATTCCAGAAGTAATGTAATTAAAAAGTTTATACCTAAATCGCTGTGCTTGAGCCGGCCATGCATTTTTCGATATGCTTAGACATTTGAGTCCCTACGGACCAGAAAAGGTCGATCTCGCGTTCCGCTGCACAGCTAATTCCAAACAGTGGGTCTCGATATCTTTCAAGATAATTGTCCATGCTTGCTGTTCCTCCGTCGCTTGTATTAGACGGAAGGCCATACCACTTCCTTACAACGTTGGAACGATCAGCCGGCGTCGGATGCGTTCCTTTGCCGGAATCGGTGATGCCAAAATATATGTGAAATAAAGCGAAGAAGAAAGCAGCTCCCTCAAGTAAGACTGGACGAAATCGCTCTTGAATAAATAGGAATGCACCAAGATCGGCTAAGTGCTCTTCAATATGATTGCTATCAGTGATCCCAATGCTCTCCAGCATTGGCACAGCTCGATTTCGTAGCCGCAATAGATGTTCGGAATCGTAGTGCATGTGGGCAAGTTCGTGTAAAATAAAAAACAAGATCTGCATTGTTCCAGCGAACTGACCAGCGATAGCCATGCTCTTTGGTAGTAACTCTTCCATTGTGGGCAGCAATCGTGGGACAGACAAAGTCCGTGTGACAATTCCATTTCTGAGGCAATTAAAGAGAAGACTCAAACACTGGAGCTTTAGGCCTGTGTCGCAATTCGATTCGACCAACAACCATTTAACAAACGAGCGCGGATCTGGGAATTGCGTTTCATCAAGCGCTTGTTTTAGCAAACTGATTTTTAGCGTCCCGAAATGCAGGCCTGCTTCCGTAAATAGGCTCTTATCAAGAAACCCAGATCGGTTAATCATCTCCTTGTAAACATTTGAAATGATCTCGGCATGGGCTGAAAACTCGGAAAGCTGTTTAACCCCAAAAGGAACCAAGATGGTTTCCTTGTCCGAATTGAATTTTACGTCGAAGTGAAGACTTGGTGGGACGACCAGAGTGGCTCTGTAAAAGAAATCTTGAAAATCATTGTGCAAGACATTCTTGTAAAACTGAGCGTCCCGTGCAATCAAATATGACAGGTATTTCCCAGTCTTAAATTCGTCACTAAACGATTGATCGTGGGTAGACCAATCTAAGACACTGACATTGTCCCTGCCGCCCATCCGAAAGCTAAGCCTCTCAAAATACTGTGAAATTCCATCGTTGATACTGGATAGCCACTTTGGGTTGTAGTAGTAACCCACCATCTCGGACATTGATTCAACGGAGTTGGTGGCAGCATGATGGGTTTCATATGCTCTAAATGCTTCAATGAAGGCATCCTCTTGCATGTTTTGTTTAGCGTTCGAATGAATTCTTATCGCTAGTGCTAGTTTTAGATTCAATTGCTTTTTGAATTTCGGCACTTTCAAATGTTATGATGATTGACCCGTTAATTTTTAGATGGACTTGATCTTTTTTTGGCTTAATTTTATCAGATATCCAATCGGCTATGACTTTTGTGGTGATTCCAGATGCAGCGGTGACTATTCCTGTTAGAATAATTTCACTAGCAGTTAGCCCTCTTTCCATAGAGCGGCCTGTTTCATATAGCAGTATGGGTTCGTGGCTTGATTCTATCAGACGTTTTTCCTTGAGCACATCGATTGCCGCAAGGCAATCAGGGGTTGCTGTTAGGATTTGGAAAATAGCGACAGATTTCTTTTCCATATAAGTCGAGATTTGCGTTTTTATGTTTTGATGTCATACCGTTAGAATCGAAGCGAAAGTATTCGCTGACAAGTGCGTTTAGCATACTTGCAATTGGTTTAGTTTGGCTCCGCCAGTGTTCCATCCCTATGCCCCCGCGCCACCGTCTTCCCATCCCCATCCCAGAGTTCCAGCACATCCAATTCACCCACCATGGTGATGCCGGTCCAGGTTTGGGCGGTCACGGCATCCTCTTCACCCGGGGTGAAGGGCTGGGTTTGCTCCACGGCTCCTTCCTTGAGGTGGAGGGTGGTGGCGTCTTCGATGGCAGGGTCGGCGAGCCAGGTCTTGAGGTTGCCGCCGCCCAGCTCGCGCCAGTTGAACTTGAACTTGGGCAGCGGGCCGGACTGCTCGGGGAGGATGCGCGGCAGGGTGGTGGCGATGGCCTGGCCGGGGAACTTCATGCTCACCTGCGCGTGGTATTGCTCCAGCCGGGTGATGAGGCTGTCGTCCGCCCGCTCCTCCTCGGAGTCATCGCCAAACATCACCTCGCGCTCGGCCCGGGACAGGTCCAGGGAGGACTCCGTCTTGCCGATGGTCTCGATCTTGTCCTCCAGCGCGGCGCGCTTGGTGGTCAGCTCGGCCAGCGTCATGGTGCCCAAAGTGAAGGAGCGACGGTGCTGGGAGGGATGACGGCGGGGCCGCCCAGCGACGCGTCTGGGTCGATCCAATGGCACGAGGTGCGCGTCCAGCATAGGCAGCCGGTCATTTTCCGGGATGCGTGGCACAGAGATGCGTCGGTTAAGTTGTTGAAACGGTCTCGCAGGTCTTCAGTCCCTGCACTCTTTTTGGGAACGCTGAAACGACTACCAAACGGGTCTGAGCGTGTCAAGCGTGGGTCTCCAAGTTTTGGGCATGTAACCATCGGTCGCGACCATGAGGCTCCAATTCCGCCGCATAGATCAGCGACCCGGTGCTTGGAATTGTCCTTCAGGACCATGAGGACGCACCTCTAGCCCGCAAGTCGGCCCTTGGCCTATGGCATTCGTGGACGCGAAGCGTCTGGAGTGCGCGCGTCTTTCAGCGCCGCTTTTGGGTCGTGACCAGGTCGGCGTTCGCGCGCGCAACCAAAGCGGTGCTGAAAGCCACCGCACTCCAGACGCTTCGCGAGTTCCATTGTCCCGGACTGCGCAGCTTACGCATCGCCCACGGCGCGCGGCGTTCACGCCGCTTCAGCGTCCGAACGGATCACGGCGAAAGGGTTGGCCCACGGCGTGCGAACGTTGAAGCGACGTAAACGTCGCGGTCCACGGAGCTGAGTGCGCCAGCCCTCTGGCGCTTTAGCCGGGCGCGTGACTGCCGAGACCGTCGTGAAAGCGGCGGAGGGCCGCCGCACTCCAAGACGCTGCCGCGAACTCCCATATCCCCGGCGCGCGGCGTTCACGCCGCTTCAGCGTCCGAACAGATCACGGCGAAAGGGTTGGCCCACGGCGTGCGAACGTTGAAGCGACGTAAACGTCGCGGTCCACGGAGCTGAGTGCGCCAGCCCTCTGGCGTTTTGGCCGGGTGCGTGACTGCCGAGACCGTCGTGAAAGCGGCGGAGGGCCACCGCCCGTCCTCCGTAGCAGACTACTGCGGAGGGTGGACACTCCAAGACGCTGCCGCGAACTCCCATATCCCCGGCGCGCGGCGTTCACGCCG
>CAZCBE010000036.1:28019-55567 GCA_964496695.1 uncultured Klebsiella sp. | reverse complement strand
CATGTTAATCTGGAAGCCGCCGGTCTTGATTCGCGTTCATTCGCGTGATTCGCGGACCCATCCGCCTTCGTGTCCTCTACCCTTTTTGCAGCCCTTTCCTCAGTTCCCCATTCGTGTTGATTCGTGTCCATTCGTGGTTTCCTCAACCGCGGATTTGACAACCGCTTGAAAAACCAGTGGCATCTCCGCGTCATTACCACCGCACAACACCCCTTCGCATGAGCAAGAAATACAACGTCGGCATCATCGGTTACGGCTGGGTCGCCACCGCGCACATCCCCGCCATCAACGCCTCCGCCCAGGCGCAGGTCACGGCCGTCTATTCCTCGCGCGCGCAGGACGCCGCCGAGCTGTCCGCCAAATACGGCTCGCCCATCTCGACCTATACAAACCTCGACGCGATGCTCGCGGACCCGAACATCCACGCGGTCTCCGTCTGCTCCATGCCCAGCCTGCATGCGAAGCACGTCATCGCTGCCGCCAAGGCGGGCAAGCACCTCATCATCGAGAAGCCGCTCGCCATGAACGCGAAGGACCTCGCCGCCATGGAGGCCGCCGTGAAGCAGGCCGGCGTGAAGACCTGCGTGTGCTTTGAGTGCCGCTACAGCAGCCAGTTCATGGCCACGAAGGCTGTCATTGACCAGGGCCTGCTCGGCACGCTGCATTACGGCGAGGTGGACTATTACCACGGCATCGGCCCCTGGTATGGCCAGTTCCGCTGGAACACCGCGAAGAAGGACGGCGGCAGTGCGCTCCTCACCGCAGGCTGCCACGCACTCGACGCCCTCCTGCTCTGCATGGGCAGCGAGGTGAAGGAAGTTACCAGCTACGACACCCGGTCGCAGAGCAAGACCTTCGCGCCCTACGAATACACCACCACCAGCGTGACAATCCTCAAGTTCAAGAACGGCGCGGTGGGCAAGTGTGCCGCCGTGGTGGACTGCCTCCAGCCCTACTATTTCCACGCCCACCTCGTGGGCAGCGAGGGCAGCCTGCTGGACGACAAGTTCCACTCGCAGAAGCTCGGCACCAACAAGGCCAAATGGAGCCAGCTCTCGATGAAGATGCTCGACTCTGGCGACGTGAGCGACCACCCGTATCAGACCCAGTTCCAGGCCTTTTTCAACGCCCTCGACGCCGGCAAGGAAATGCCGCTCACGAGCCTCGCGGATGCGGCGGCCAGCCACCGCGTCCTGTTTGCCGCGGACAAGTCGGCGGCGACGGGAAAGACGGTGAAGTTGTAGCCTGGGCTCATGTGCAAGGCAGCCTCTCATTAGCACCCGGCTTGAGCCGGGTGTCCGACGAGCGGCGAGGCAGCAGAGCCGTTTTAACGGCTTCCCGGCGTGGACAAAAAGCCGCTGAAGCGGCTCGACCCATTGCAGCACCTTTGACACCGGGCTGAAGCCCGGTGCTAATGAGAGCCGTTGGCTGGAACGCGAAATTGCAGCCACGATTTTTTAGATTAGCCCAAACCCAAGCACTCATGGACACCCCCGGCAATACTTGGAAACAGCACTTGCTGGCGCTGGGTTTTCGGGGCCTCTGCATGGTGGCCATCACGATCACCGGTCCGATTGTCGGCGTGGACCCTCAACCCGTGCGACCGGATGGCAGCGAGCAGGCCCCGGGCGTGGCGGGGTTGCTGTTCGTCGCCGGCGTGGTCGCGGCCCTCGTGTTCGGGTTCATCGCCTCAATCCTCCACTGGTTTCTGCGCCGTCGCCCCCTCAAGATGATCCTGCTCGTCGACACGCTGCTGGCGGCGGCTTTCATCGCCTTTATGGCCTGCCACAGCGCGCAGGGGAAATCGCGGCCAAAGCCGGTTGGGAAGCCATTGGCGTGCGCGTCGAGAACGGGCTGAACTGCTGCCAGCCGCGACCGTCTGCCTTCGCACAAATTCCGCCCCACCTTCCGCAAAAGCCGGGTGGTGGCGTGGCGTGGCGGGCTTAGGTTCAACTCGGTCGGAATCCCCGGCCATGCATGAACCTTTCTCTCATCGGTCCGTCCGGCGCTGGCAAGGGCACTCACAGCGGGGCCTTGGTCAGGGAGTTGTGGCTCGAACACGTCGCCACCGGGGACTTGTTCCGCCAGAACCTTGAAGACCAGACCACCTCGGGCTTGCTGGCCCGGCGTTACATGGACCGGGGCGAGCTGGTGCCCGACGAGCTGGTGGATGCGATGGTCGAGGACTGGGTGCGCAAGAGTGATCCCGCGGGGGACATTCTCTTCGATGGGTTTCCGCGCACGGAGTATCAGGCGCGCTTTCTGGACGACCTGCTCACCAGCCTGGGCAGCCGGCTGGATGCGGTGGTGCTCCTGAACCTCTCCGAGAAGGAGATGCTGCGTCGTCTGGACGGGCGGCTGGTCTGCCGGCTTTGCAAGGCGCCGTATCACGCCACGCTGCGCCCGCCCGCCCGCCCGGGGGTGTGCGATGCCTGCGGCGGGGAACTGCATCGGCGGCCCGATGACCAGCCGGACCTCGCGCTGGCGCGGCTGCGGATGTTTCAACGCACCTCCGGCCCGGTGCTGGAATACTACCAGCCCTCCGGCCGGCTGCGGGTCATTGAGGCCGATGGGCCGGTGGAGCAGGTGCAGTGGGCCATCCTGAGCGCACTGGAGTCCTTGCGCACGCGCAAGGGCGCGTTCAAGCCCACCGGAGCCACGGTCACCCTGCCGGCCTGGCACCGGCAGGCGCTGGTGCTGCCGGCCCACGAGCGTCACGCGTGCCTGGGGCTGGTGTTGCTGGGCGGTCCCGGCTCGGGCAAGGGCACGCAGGCGGAGCAGCTCAGCCGGGAACTACAGTTGCCGCACATTGCCACGGGCGACCTCTTCCGCGAGAACCTCCGGCAGGCCACCGAACTGGGCCGGCAGGCGAAGGGCTACATGGACCGGGGTGAGCTGGTGCCGGACGAAGTCACCGAGGCGATGGTGCGCGAACGGCTCGCCCGGCCCGACACGGTGCGCGGGTTCATCTTGGACGGCTTTCCGCGCACGTTGCCGCAGGCGGTGGCGCTCAACGAGATGCTGGCCGACCTGCAGCGCCGGCTGGCGGGCGTGCTGGGCATCGCAGTCGCGGACGAGGTCATCGTGGACCGCCTCGCGGGCCGGCTGATCTGCCGGCACTGCCAGACCCCGTATCATCGCACCTACAAGCGCCCGCGGCAGGAGGGCGTGTGCGATCATTGCGGTGGCCGGCTGTATCAGCGCGACGATGACAACCCGGCCACCGTCCGCGCGCGGTTGAAGACGTTTCACGCGCAGACCGAGCCGTTGATCCAGTTTTATCGGGGCACCGGGTTGTTGACCGACGTGGCTGGGCAGGGGGAAATGGCCACTGTCACCGCCCATGCCCTCGCCGCCGCCCGCGCCATCCAAAATGCCATCACCTGAGCGGAACGAAGCCGGAAGTTCGAAGCCGCCGAGCTGGGCCAGCAGCTTTCCCCGGGCGCTTGGCGTTGGCAGCGGGCGCAGCTTGACACTGCCCTCGAAGCCGGGCCGGCGAGGACGCCGGCGCTCCGTAGCGCCGGCCTCCGGCTGGCCGTGCGGCAAGCGTCCGCGCTTGCCCCGGAGCGGGGCCGGGCCGCAGCGGCAGCCTTGCTGAACAGGCTCCGGGCATTCCGATGTCCTTCCCTGCTGCCGGTCGCTGCGGCCCAGAGGGCCGCGCCCCAGGGGCAGGGCGCGGATGCGCCCGGCAGTAGCTCGGGGCGCACTTTTTCCTTTCCAGCGGACGCGGCTCGGTTCATCAAACCGGCGGAATTCATCCCGTCTATGAAAAAACTCCTGGCCGTTTTGTGTCTCTCGGCGTTCGTGCTCGTCGGCTGCAAGACCTACCCCATGGGTCTGAGCGAGGCGCAGTGGAACGCCCTCACCCCGCAGCAGCAGGCCGACTATACGCACCAGCAAACGCAGCTCAACGAGCAGCGTCGCCATGAAAAAGAGGCTTCCGAGCAGCAGCGCCAGGCGGAGGCGGCCGCCCGCGCGGAAGAGGATCGGCGCGCGGTGACGCTGGCCTACGCCCGGGCACGTCACGGGGACATCGTCACCGTGACCATTCAGGGCGGCATGGTGTCCATTGACGGCAAGCACCAGCAGTATGAGCCCGTGAGATTCGATCTCGTGCGCGGGGAGCGCAAGGATGTGGAGTTTGTGCAGAAAGGGAAATCCACCAGCCGCAACAAGATTGATGTGCGGCTCAGCGATGACGGGAACACGTTCTACTTTGACGAGGCGGCCAAGGACCGCATCACCCTCATCAGCACGGACTGGGAGCGGGGCAAGACCCATGGACCGCTGGACATCCGCGACGGAGCGAGTCGCTCCGTGGCCAGCGCCATCACCATCAACGTGAAATACAAGGAACTGCCCGGGCCCCGGCGGAGGTAGGGCAGGGGGCAGTGTTCAGTGGCCAGTATTCAGTGTTCAGTGGGTGTTTGCGCCGTTCGGGCTTCACTGGTCGCTTGGGTGCTGCGGTGTGAAAACTGATGACTGATGACTGAACACTGATTCCCCTGAATGGCCTCCCCCACGCGGCGTCAGTTCCTACAGCATATGGCCAACCACCGCGCTTCCTTCTGTGACGGCTACGCCCGCCGCGATTTCCTCCGCATCGGTGCTGCGGGCGTGCTCGGCACGCAGTTCTCCCTCGCCAGCCTCCTGTCCGGTTCCGCCAGCGCCGCGTCCGCCATGCAGGACAAGTCGCTGATTTACGTGTTCCTCAAGGGCGGCCTGAGCACGATTGACACCTTCGACATGAAGCCTGACGCGCCGTCCGAAGTGCGCGGCGACTTCAAGGAAATCGCGACCAATCTTCCCGGTGTTCACGTCTGCGAGCACCTGCCGCGCGTGGCCCGTGTGATGGACAAGTTTTCACAGATCCGCTCCTTCACCCATCGTTCTTCCGACCACGGCCCCGCCGACCACTACATGCTCACGGGTTTCTTCCCGTCGGCGGGTTTCAATGGCGGCCTCAAGCCGAACAACCAGCATCCTGCCTTTGGCTCGCTGCTCGCGCAGAAGCTCGGGCCGCGTGGTTCCGTGCCGCCTTACGTCTGCCTGCCGGGCATGCACCCGAGCGGCAGTTCCGCCTACCTCGGCGCGGCGGCGGTGCCCTTCGTGGTCGAGACCGATCCGAACGCGCCGAACTTCACCGTGCCTGACCTCGCCCCGCCGATGCTCATCGAGACGCGGCGCCTGGATGCCCGCCGGGAGCTGCTCGCGCAGGTGGACCGTTATCACAAGACCGCCGAAGCCGCTGCGAACGCCGGCCCGCGCAACGTCAGCGTGTTCAGCCAGCGCGCCTTTGACCTGATGACTTCGCCGGATGCGAAGAAGGCCTTCGACCTCGGGGCCGAGCCCGACAAGCTGCGCGATGACTACGGGCGCAACACGCTCGGCCAGTCCTGCCTCTTTGCCCGCCGCCTGGTGGAAAGCGGCGTGCGCTGCGTGACCATTGACCACTCGAACTGGGACACGCACGACGGCAACTTCAACACCCTCAAGACCGCGCTCCTGCCCAAGCTTGACGCCGCGATGTCCACGCTCTTCCGCGACCTCTCCGACCGCGGGATGCTGGAGAAGACGCTGGTGATCGTGTCCGGCGAGTTCGGGCGCACGCCGAAGATCAACAAGAACGCCGGGCGGGACCACTGGGGCCCGTGCTTCACCGTCCTCATGGGCGGCGGCGGCATCCAGGGCGGGCGCGTCGTCGGTGCCAGTGACAAGTGGGCCGCTCATCCCGCGCACACGGCCTACGGACCCGAGGACATGGCCGCGACGCTCTACCACCTGCTCGGCCTCGATCCCCTCGACGAAATGCACACCGCCGAGGGTCGTCCCATCATGATCGCCAACAACGGGCGTCTGATCAAAGAGCTGCTGTAACCGGAGCGCAGGCGTCCTGCTCTCGAAACGGTGCGGATTTCCCCGCCCGCTTCGGAAAGCCTTCCCTTTTCGTGAATTTGGCGGGTTTCGTGGGCTCAACCTGGGTCGTTCCAACTGAATCCGCAATTCCCCCAAGATTGCACTTGAGCCGGTTGGGCGCGTTTGGCTTAATCCGCGTTCTCGCGCGCAGGCGCATGGCTGGTCGGTAGGATACCCAAGTGGCCAACGGGGGCAGACTGTAAATCTGCTGGCTCACGCCTTCCCTGGTTCGAATCCAGGTCCTACCACCACTTTTTCCCCTTTGGACACAGGTGGTTATATTTTTTAACCCGACCCCGAAGCGGGCGAACCCGGCAACGAGGAGCGCGGCCTTCAGGCCGCAGAAACGGGAGCATGCCCAGGGTGGCACGAATGCACTTTTTCAGGCGCAGCTTTCTGCGGCGTGAACGCCGCGCTCCGCTTGCGTCTTTTGCCGCATCCGCGCGTTCGACTTCGGCGTCGAGTTTAAGGCCGCTGTGTCGGAACGATTGCCACAAAGTTTCAGGCGAATTCCGTCTTGAACGTGGCACGCACATGGCACTCACGCGCGCCTTCCCGTCGAACTATTCGGGTATTCCGAATAGTTGCCGGTTCGGAAATCTCCCCCCCTTTGCTGTTTGACCTACCCTCCCTTTTGGCCTTCACGGCTGCGCCGTTTCCGTGCCGTTCGTCTGTTTGCACGGCAGGGTGACAATGAACGTCGCGCCCTGGCCGGGCTGGCTGCGGGCGGTGATGCTGCCGCCGTGGCGGATGGCGATTTTGCGGCAGACGGCCAGGCCCACGCCGGTGCCTTCGTATTCCTGCCGCCCGTGCAGCCGCTGAAAGATCGTGAAGATGCGGTCGAGGTATTTCTCGTCGAAGCCGATGCCGTTGTCGGCCACGTGGAGTCGCACCAGCGCGCCATCGTTCTCGCAAAAAACCTTCACCACCGGCGGCTGGCCGGGCTGGTGAAACTTGAGCGCGTTGGCGATCAGGTTTTGAAAGAGTTGCCGCATCTGCATGGGGTCCGCTTCGATCGAGGGCAGTTCGCCCAGTCCCACGCGGCCGGCAGTCTGCTCCAGGCGCGTCTCCAAATCGCCCAGCACCTCGCGGGCAATCTCCGCCAGATCGCACGCCACAAACGGCTGCGCCCGGGTCGTGATGCGCGAGAAGGCCAGGAGATCGTTCACCAGTGTCTGCATCCGCGAGGCGGCGTTTTGCATCCGGTCGAGGTAGTCCCGGGAGGCTTCATCCAGCGCCGTGCCGGAGCGCGCCTTGAGCCGGTCGCAGAAGGCCTGGATCTTGCGCAGCGGCTCCTGCAAATCGTGCGAGGCGACGGAGGCGAAGTCCTGCAGCTCGCGGTTGCTCCGCTCGAGGCTGGCGGTGTAGTAGCTCAGCTTTTCCTGCGCCAGCTTGCGCTCGGTGATGTCCGTCCACACGCCAGCCACTTCCACCGGGCCACCGTTTCCGTTGCCCACCGTGCGCAGGCTGTCCTCCACCCAGATGAAGCGGCCGTCTTTGTGCTGGAGGCGGTATTCGAGCGTGGCGCTCCCACCCGGGCCGGACTGGGTGACGCTGCTGAGCGCCCGCGCCCGGTCCTCGGTGTGGAGTTGGTTCGCCCACCAGTCAGACCCGCAGGACTCCGCCACCGTGAAGCCGAGCAGGCGGGTGATGTTTTCACTGACCAGTTGGTGCAGCACCCGTCCGTCCGCCACCGTCAGCGAGTAGATCACCGCCGGGCTGTGCGCGAGCAGCCGCTGGAGCTGGTCATGGGTGTGGCGCAGTTCCTCTTCCGCCCGGCGCCGTTCGGCGCGCAGCCGCTTCTCCCGCAGGGCGCGTTCGACGGCGGCCCCCAGCCGCGCGGTGCGGTCCTTGATCAGGTAGTCCGTCGCCCCGCGCTTCATGGCTTCCACGGCGATGTCTTCGCCGATGGTGCCGGAGACCAGGATGAACGGGATGTCCAGCCTTCGCTCGTGCAGCACTTCCGCCGCGCGCAGCCCGTCAAAGTTCGGCATGGCGTAGTCGGACAAAATCAGCTCGGGGGAGTTTTCGAGTTCGGCGAGGAAGGCTGCCTCCGTCTCCACCCGTTTCCACTGTGGGTCAAACCCCGCCCGGCGCAGCTCGCGGATGATCAGCTCGGCGTCGGTCACCCGGTCTTCCAGGACGAGAACGCGAATGGGGGTGCTCATGGGTTGCCTTGGGGCCGCTGCGTCACCTGGGCTCGTGATTCACCAGCAGCCAGTAATGCCCCAACTGGGCCACGGCGGTGGAGAAGCCCTCGAAGTCCATCGGCTTCACCACGTAGCTGTTCACCCCGAGCTTGTAGCTGTCAATCACGTCCCGTTCCTCGCGCGAGGAGGTCATCACCACCACGGGCAGGAGCCGGGTGCGCGCATCACTGCGGATGGCGCGCAGCACTTCCAGGCCGTCCACTTTGGGCAGCTTGAGGTCCAGCATGACCACTTTGGGGTGGTGGCTCGGGCTCCGGCCGGTGTGGGTGCCGGTGCCAAACAGCCAGTCCAGCGCCTCCTGGCCGTCCTTCGCGTGAAAGACATGGTTGGCGAGGTTGTGCTTGCGCAGCGTGCGCAACGCCATTTCGGCATCGCGCGGACTGTCCTCGACCAGGAGGACTTCCACTTCAATTTGATGGCTCATCGGGAGATTCCTTTCGCACTGGCAAAGTAAAATAGAAAGTCGCGCCCGTGCCCAGCTTGCTCTCGGCCCAGACCCGGCCACCGTGCCGGCGGACGATGCGCTGCACCAGGGCCAGTCCCACGCCCGTCCCTTCAAATTCCGCCTCGCTGTGCAGCCGCTGAAAGACGCCGAAGAGCTTGTGCGCGTATTTCTCGTCGAAGCCCACGCCGTTGTCCTTGACGTAGTAGGTCATCTCGCCGTCGCCGTTGCTGCCGCCCACCTCGACGGTTGGATTCGGATTATGGCGGCTGAACTTGACGGCGTTGCTGATGAGGTTGGTGAAGACCTGGCGCAGCATGGCCAGGTCGCCCTGCGCTGGCGGCAGCGGTTTGAGATCAAAGCGTGGCGGGGCCACGGTCGCCGTCCGGGTCAGGTTCTCGAAGACGGCCTGTCCCAGCGCGGTCATGTCCACAGGCGCGCGGCTCATCTGTTCGCGGCCCAGCCGGGAGAAGGCCAGCAGGTCGTCAATCAGCCGGCCCATGCGTTTCGCCTCGCTGCTGACCACCTCGATCATCCGGTTGCCTTCCGCATCGAGCCGGTCGGCGTAATCTTCCTGCAGCATGCGGATGTAGCCGTCCACCCCGCGCAGCGGCGCGCGCAAGTCATGGGAGACCGAGTAGGAAAACGCCTCGAGTTCCTTGTTGGCCGCCTCCAACTGCGCCGTGCGCTCCTGCACGCGTTCCTCCAGGTTCGCGTTCAGCGTGCGGATTTCCTCCTCGGCCTGTTTGCGTCCGGTCACGTCGCGGTAGTTGGTGACGATGCCACCGATGGCAGGATCGTTGAGCAGATTGACCGCCACGCCCTCCAGCCAGAGCCAGTGACCGTCCTTGTGCCGCCGCCGCCACAACACCGGGATGGCCTTGCCCGGCTGGTCCAGCAGTTGCCGGATCGCCGCCTGCACCCGGGGCAGGTCCTCGGGATGGGTGAATTCGAGGCCATTGCGCCCGACCAGTTCCTCGGCGGTGTAACCCTCCACGGCCACCACGGAGGGGCTGAGGTAGAGGATGCGGTTCTCCGCATCAATCACCGAGATGCTGTCGGAGCTGTGCTCGATGAGCGCGCGGAACCGGCGCTCGCTCTTCTGCAAGGCCTGGTTCTGCTCCTGGATGCGCGTAAGCATCTGGTTGAAGGCGTCGGTCAGCAGGCCCAGTTCGTCCTTCCCCTGCTGGGTGGCACGGACGGAGTAGTCCTGGCGGTCGGACACGGCCCGAGCGGTCTCGGCGAGCGAGAGGATGGGCTGGGAGATCTGCTTCTGAAGCGCCCGGGAGATCAGATACGCCACCGTCAGAGCGACGGCCATTACCAGCACGGTGATGCCAATAGACGTGCGCAACCACTCCTCCATGATCGCACCCGTATCCAGTTGGAGGTAGAGCATGCCCAGCCGCCGCTGGTTCTGCATTACCGGCTGGTAGCCGCTCAGGGAAAGGTGCTCAAACTGATACCCGGCCTGTCCCGGCGTGCCAGGCAGGGCGCTGTCCGGCAGGTTCGCCGGATACCTCGCGAACAGTTTTCCGGCCTTGTCATACAGGGCGGCGGCCGTGACGTGCCGCTCGGCCTTGAGGGCGGACAAGGTTTCGCCGGCGTCCCCGGGGTTGTCAAAGGCCAGCGCGGCCGTGCTGTTTGCCGCGATCACTTCGCCCACAGTGGCCAGTTGCCGGAGGATCGCCTGCCGGAACGTCATGAACTCGTAGGCGAAGGACACCAAGCGCATCAGCAGCAGCACCGCCACGGTCGTGACCAGGATGATCACCATGAGCTTGCGCCGGATGGGGAGGTCTTTGAGCCGCATGTTCAGTCCTTTCCGGGGGCAACAATTTCCGCCGCCTTCAAGAGCTTCGAACTGATGGTCAAATTGACGGCCTTCGCGGCCTCCACATTGATGCGGAGCCGGATCTTGTTCTGGTCGGTGAGGAAGCGGATCATCACCCCCGCCTTGGCCACCTCGTCGGAGTCCCCGACCGTCAGCACGCTCCGTCCCTTCAAGCTCGCGAGCAGGGGCCCGGGCGGCGGCCCCTTGGAGCGGCTGATGAAGAGCACATGGCACTGCTTGATCTCGTCCGCGCTGGCATACCGCTGCACCACCAGCGGGTGGTGGTTCACCTTTTCCCCGCGCACGAGTTCGTCCAGATAGGCCCCAAACGGGTCTTCGCCGATGATCCCGAGGATGATCGGTTCGTGGGCGCCGCCCAAGGCCGACGGCGGCCATTCGACGAACTGGGAGAAGTTATAGAGAAAAGCCGCCTTGATCTGATACTCCTTGGACTGGGCGGACAACCGCAGGCTGCTGATCAGCAGCACGGCGCCGATCACGAGCCAAAGGCGGCTGAGCACGCAGGCTCCGCCCCCCGCTCGCCACCGCCTTGGCCCAGTCAAAACCGCCATGTGACCTTTCCATACACTCCGCGCTGAATGTTTTCCTGCGGATTGGGTGCGGAGATGACGTATTCGGAGTGGTGTTTGTGCAGCAGGTTCTGGCCGACGATGGACAGCTCGAGATTCTTGGTGGGATGCCAGCTCACGCGGACATCCAGTTCCATGTAGCTGGGCACGGTGGCGGGCGCGCCGCTGTTGTTGTAGCGAAAGGAATCCACCCACCGCAGCGCCGCATCCAGGCCGAAGTTATGCGGCAGATCCATGGAGGAGCGGAGGGAAAAGCGCTGCTGAGGATCGGCGGTTTCGTTGAGGGCGTTGTTGAAGTCCGTGGTGCCCGGCTTCACATGGATGTCTTCCTTGAGCAGGTCCCAGCCGGCGCGCAGCCGCCACCAGTCGAGCACCTGATACGTCGCGCTCAGCTCGATGCCATACGTCTCTCCTTCCAGGTTGTTGGCATAGAAGAGCGGCAAGCCGAACAGGGCGGGCGGCGGGCTGACGCTGGTGCTGCGGACATCCTTGTAAACATTGTAGAACGTGGCGATGGAAGCCGTGGCGTTGGAGCCGATCTGCGTGCGATACCCCAGTTCGTAGGCGATGACGGTTTCGGACTCGAAGTTCGCGCCCCCGATCAGCAGGTTCGGGACGAGCGGGGCCGCGACCGGGGTGGGCAGCCGGATGTCACGGTCCACGCGCGAGGGCGCGCGGACGGCCCGGGACACCGCCGTCCAGATGGTCTGCCCATCCGTGGGCGTCCAGGCGAGCCGCGCGCTCGGCTCGACTTCGAGTCCGGTATAGTCGTTGTGCTCGACCTTCGTCCCCAGCGTGAGCGTGAGCCGTTTGAGCAGCGTGATCTCATCCTGCACAAAGCCGCTGAGCAGATGATGATCCAGCCGGGTGGGGGTGAAGCCCAGGCCCGGCGCATTTTGCACCACGTCATGGGTGAAGCGGTAGCCCAGCCCCCAGATGAACTGATGACGCTCACCCAGCCGGAAGCGGTGCTGAAAATCCACGTCGAAGGTGTCGAGGTCATCCTTCAGGTTGCCGGACGGGGCGAAGGTGTTGGCAGGAACAAAATTGTTCAGGTGCGTGCGGTCATAGTAAAGCTGGAGCGCCATGTCGGAATCCGCGGAAAACACATGCATCCACCGGCCAAGCAGGTTGTTTCCGTTCACCTTGGAGGTCCCGCCGGCCGCCAGGTTTTCGTTTCCGGCGAACCCGTCTCCCTGCAACGTGAAGGTGTTTTCCGGTCCCGGCTCGGCATCAATGCGGAAGCCGCCCTGGCCCATCCGCCACGAGTCAAACGCGCTGTTCCCATTGGGCAGCACCTCGCTGCCGCGGTCGAAATACTTTCCGTAAATCCGGAAGAACACATTAGAGGAGAGGGCGCCGCCGTAACGCGCTCCGACGAAATCCCGCACCGTCGAGCCGCCGCCGCCTTCCAGATGCACGCCCTGCGTGTCCTTGGCGCTCTTGGTGATGATGTTGATGACCCCGTTGACCGCGTTCGCGCCCCACAGCGTTCCGCCCGGGCCGCTGACCACTTCGATGCGGTCAATGTCCTCCAGCAGATAGTCCTGCTGCTCCCAGAAGACACCGGAGAAGAGCGGCGTGTAAACACTGCGCCCGTCCATCAGCACGAGCAGTTTGTTGGCCGAGTCCGTGTTGAATCCTCGCGCACTGATCGCCCAGCCATGGGAGCCCTTGCGAGCGACGTGCAGATTGTCCGCCATGCGCAGCGCCTCGGGAATGCTCGACGCCCCGGAACGCCGGATGTCATCCCCGGTGATGACCTGGATGGCCGAGGCGGTTTCGGCCAGTTTTTCCGGCCGCTTAGAGACAGACGTCACCTCCATGTTCATCAGCTCTTCCAGGCTGAGCTTCTTCAGCGAGGTGGGCGAGAAAGGCTCGGGCTGGGCCTGGGCCAGCCCCAGTTCTGGACCGGCGAACAATCCGAAGGCTGCGCAGGCGAATCGCAGCAGCCACCATTGATGAGTCGCGCGCGGGATGCCTTTCACGGGGAGGAACTGAAAGGATGGAGCACTCATTGGATTTGAGGAGGTTGAGTTCGATCCTTAGGCACGCCTTCTGGGAAAGGGCAGCGGTGGTTGCCAGGCCCGGTGGCGAGTGTTAGGCCTGCCTGCTCTCCAAGGCAGCTCGTTGCAGGCGGGCACGACTACGCGAAGGCAAGACGAAGACGTCATGTTGACCACCCAGTGCACGCAACTTGTTTAATGCCACGCCCCGTCGCTTGCAAGCGTTAGCGAGATTGAAAACCATTTCTCACATCGCCTGCGCGCTCTAAGCGATCGGTGTTCCGTCCGGCTCCAATATGTTGCTTAAACAAGTCACTGAAAGTCACCGGGCATTGGTAATTCCCACGGGAAGCCAAGTAGTTGGGGGGGGCCGCTCCTCTTCAATGCCAAGGTCCACCACACGCCAAGGGTCACAGTGTTGTGAGCCACCCAGGCCTGCAAATCCTGAGCCAGGCTGAAGCGCGGTTATGCCTGCTCGGATTTCCTTTAGAATATCGAAGGCGCAGCCAGATATAATTGGCTCAAGGCGGGTCCACCTTCTTGCCGCTTCGCCCGAGGCACGCGAAGGGCTCCCACATCTGGCCGAGATAGCCTTGGGGCATCGGATCGTGAATGCCGAAGTTTTCCGGCCAGCGATCCTTGGGCATATAATAGGTGCCGAAGAGAATGTCCCAGAGCGGCAGCAGGCCAGCGAAGTTTTTGTCCCATGCCTCGCGGTCGCGCGAGTGATGCCACCGATGAAACACGGGCGTGGCGATGACGCTGCGCAGGGGACCGAAGTCCCAGTTTACATTCGCGTGGATGAAGATGGCGTAGAAGGTGAGCACCGGAGCCGCCGTGAGCGTGACCGTCGGATTGTAGCCCAGCAGCAGCACGGGGGTGGCCTGGGCGAGCTTGTTCACCAGGTCGTTGACCGGATGCACGCGCAGGCTGCTGAGCCAGTCGAGATCCTCGGAACTGTGATGCACCGCGTGGAACGGCCACCAGCGGCCACGATGAAACAGCCGGTGCGTCCAATACGCGCAGAAGTCCACGAGCAAGTAGATTTGGATCGCCTGCAGCCAGAGCGGCTGTCGGCTCAACGGCCCGTAGCCCCGGTATTCGCCCAGCTTCAAACTCTCGACCGTCGTGACCTGGCTCAGGATCAGCACGCTCAAGGGAACGATGACGATCAGGCGGCCGAACGGCTTGGTCAGCAGGATGGTCGTGAACCAGTAGATGACATCGCTCCACCAGCCGCGCCGGATGATGGGCTGTTGCCGGCCGCGCCCGAAGACCCGCTCAACGATGAGGAAGACGACCGAGAGGATCACGAGCGCGGTCAGCGCGCCAAGGAAAGTCTTGTCGGGCTTCATGCGGTGCGTGGCAGCGGCGTCATCATTGGTTAGGTGACGCCTCAGGGGAGGTCCGGTTACGACGCGAAGGGAACGCGCGATTTTTCTCAACCCGAATCGCGAAGCCGAGAGTGCCGGGAGCAAGCTCGGCAGGCGAAGGGTGTTTGGAAGGCCGTGGGCGCGCGCACAGTTACGCGGCGTATCCACCCGCGCTCCTCACCGCTGGTTGCTGCTCGGCCCGGTTAGAAATCCCCGCCGCCCGAGTCGCCGCCGCCACCAGAATCCCCACCGCCGGAGTCGCTAAAATCGCTTCCCGAGCTGGAGTAGTCGCTGTCCCGCCCCTTGAAGCCATCATCGCCGCTCAAGCCCTGGTCCTGATCGGCACCCCACGCCGAGCCGTGATGCCCGGAGAACTGGTCGTAGAGCCACATGCCCGCCGCCGCGCCGAACATGCCGCCAAGGAGCGAACTGAAAAAGCCGCCGCCACCGGCCGAAGCCATGCCGCCGCCAGCCCCCCCACCGCTCCCGGCCATGGACCGGAACAACCCGACCACCAGCCACAGGACCGCCACGCCCAACACCACCGCGAGGATCAGGCCCAAGCCGCTGGACCCTTCGCTCCGGCTGACCCCGGTTGAGGTGGCCCCGACCGCTGGCTGGCTGCGCGTGGTCGCGTGGCTGGCCATGGTGTTGAAGACCAGGCTCACGCCTTCGAGCAAGGCCTCGTCGTATTGCTTGGCGCGCAGCCGGGCCAGCATGAGGCTCGTGAGCGCGTCGCGGTCCTTGAGCGTAAACGCGTTGCGCTGCGTTTCGTTGCCCACCACGATCTGCAGGTGGGCGGGCTCCTTGGAGAGCAGGATGTAGATGCCATTGACCTTGAGCTGCTTGGCCTGCTTGACCGTCCACTCCTCGAACATTCGGTTGGCCGCCGGCTTGTCCTGCAGGTTCACGCCTTGTCGGACCGCTTCCGGCACTTCGGCGTAGGTCTCGATCACCAGGTCCTTCTTGAAGCGCTTCCCGATCTCCGCGACGCGGCGGCCGGCCTCGGCCTTGGACGCCTCGGAGAAGAATGCGGCGGTGTCCCGCACCGCGCCGTTTTGCGCCTGGGTGCCGAACGCGCCGGCCAGCAGGGCGATGAAGACCCCGAACCGGACGTAGTGTTGAAGATAGTTAGTCATGGCTGCTCCCGATTGCTCGTTGACCGATGCTTTGGATCAACCGCCCTCCGCCAGCCTTTCGCTGCGGAGAACGCCGATTCGGCGGTGATTCCTGATGCAGACCGTGCGCCCGGTCCTGCCCTGCGTCAAGTCCGCGCCGCCCTTGACGAGCAAAATAGCCGGCATTCTTAACCAGAGAGCCGAAGAGCAGGATCAGGATTACGAGCAGGAAGACCTGAGCCGCCGCTCCCCCCGGACTAAAACGTCAGGTAGGTGTATTCCTTCAGCCCGCGTTCGTAGTCGTCCAGCATGCGCATGCCCTCGCTGGGTTTCATGCGGTCGGAGCGGATGGCTTCGTCCACCTGCACCTTCATGAGGCGCTTGATCTCGTTCTCGTCGTATTGCACGGCGGCGAGCGTCTGGACGATGGTGTTGCCCTCGATGATTTCCTCGATGTAGTAGCCGCTGGGCTCGTCGGGTTCGAGGAAGACGTGGACCTCGTTCACGCGGCCGAAGAGGTTGTGCAGGTCACCCATGATGTCCTGATAGGCACCCATCAGGAAGAAGCCGAGGTAGTAGGGCTCGGGCTGGCCGTTGCCATTGGCGATCAGGGTGTGGAGGGGCAGGGTGTCCCGGACATCGCGCAGGTCCACGAACTTGTTGATGCAGCCGTCGGAGTCGCAGGTGATGTCCACCAGCGTGCCTTCCTTGGTCGGGCGCTCGGTGAGCCGCGAGATGGGCATGATGGGGAAGAGCTGCCCCAGCGCCCAGTGGTCCAGCAGCGACTGGAAGACGGAGAAGTTGCAGAGGTATTGGTCGCCCAGCAGGTCTTCCAGCTTGCGGATCTCCGCCGGGATGTAGGCCTGGCCTTTGAAGCTGGCGACGACTTCCGTGCTGATCTCCCAGTAAAGCGTCTCGATCTTGGCCTTGTCCGGCAGTTCGAGCAGGCCGAGCGTGAACATCTGGTGCGCGTCTTCCTTGCGCTCCTCGGCGTCGTGGTAGGCCTCGAGCTTGTTCAGCTTGCCGAGGTTGCGCTTGATGTCGAGCAGCTCGCGGACGAGCGCGTGCTCGGTGTCGCCGAAGGTGAGCGCGTCACCGCCCTTGGTCTTGGCGATGGAGCCAAACACCTCGACCAGCAGCACGCTATGGTAGGCCACGATGCCCCGGCCGCTTTCGCTGACGATGTTCGGGTGCGGCACCTTCTCGGCGTTGCACACGTCGGCGATGTAATAAACGATGTCGTTCGCGTATTCCTGGAGCGAGTAGTTCGTCGAGGAGTCGAAGGCGCTGCGCGAACCGTCGTAGTCCACGCCCAGCCCGCCGCCCACATCCATGAACTCGATGTTGAAGCCCATCTTGTGGAGCTTCGCGTAGAAGCGCGACGCCTCCTGCACGGCCTTCTTCACCGTCAAAATGTCCGGCACCTGCGAGCCGATGTGGAAATGGAGCAGCTTGAAGCAATGCTCGAGTTTCTCCGCCCGCAGCAGTTCAGTGGCGGCCAGCAGCTCCGCCGTGCTCAGACCGAACTTCGCGTTCTCGCCGCCGCTCTCGGCCCACTTGCCCGCGCCCTTGCTGGCGAGCCGCGCGCGGATGCCGATGAGCGGCTCGACGCCGACCTGCCGGGAGACCGTGATGATCTGCTTCAGCTCCTCGAGCTTCTCCACGACCATGATGACCTGCTTGCCGAGCTTGATGCCCATCAGCGCCATGCGGATGAACTGCGCGTCCTTGTAGCCGTTGCAGATGATGAGGCTGCCCGGCTGGTTCTGCATGGCCAGGCCGGCGAAGAGTTCCGGCTTGCTGCCGACTTCGAGGCCGAAGTTGAAGGGCTTGCCCGCATCGAGGATTTCCTCCACGACCTCGCGGAGCTGGTTGACCTTGATGGGGAAGACGCCGCGATACTGGCCGGCGAAATTGAACTCGGCGATGGCGTTGCGGAAGGCCTTGTTGATGGCCTCCACGCGGTGCCGGAGGATATCCTGAAAGCGGATGAGCAGGGGGAATTTCAGCCCGCGCGCGCGGGCCTCCTCCACGATGTCCGTGAGGTCCACGCCCACGCCCGCTTCCTGCAGGGGGCGGGCGACGACGTGACCGGCCTCGTTGATGTCGAAGTAACGCGCGCCCCAGCGGTCAATGCTGTAAAGGGTGCGGGCGTCCTGGATGGTCCAACTGTCGGTGGCGGCGGCGGGTTCGCTCATTTCATGCGGTCAATTCGCGCGCACTATAGAAATGCGTCTCACGATTGCAATAGGCACGATGGATTTTTTTGGTGCTCCGCTGTTTTCGGTGGCCTGGGGTGGGAGAAGCTCCAAAGCCCAAGTTCCAAATTCCAAAGCAGCTCCAAACTCCAAATTTCAAAGGGCGGCGGCACCGGCCGGGCCAGCCGGACCGAACCAGCCTTTGGGCCAAGGGCGGAGACGCTGGCGGCGGCACGCTGAACGATTGGAATTTGGGCTGTGGAGTTTCTTTGGAACTTGGGACTTGGAGCTTGGAATTTTGCGCCGGCCCGGGCGGAGGTCGCCACGTAGCGCCGGCCTCTGGCCGGTCGTGCCGCAAGCGTCCTCGCTTGCCCCTCCGGAAACCACCGTGCCAGAAATAGTTTCCCCCTCCGCCGCTTTCCCCTATCTTCACCCGCACAGCGCAGGACTGAATCGAAACTTGGGTTTGCCGCGAAACAGACGAACAGGTTGGTGGCCGGAACATCTGCGCCGCATGGGCGCGGCGTATCTGGTGTTGGTCATATCCCTTGTCCCGACGCTGCTCGCGTATCAGCGCGTCCGCGAGAACGCGATGGAGCGGGATCAGGAGCGGTTCGACCAGATCACCCGTGCCAAGCTCGACGCGGTGGAGCGCCGGGCCGTCCGCTACTTGGACGAGATCGTCAGCCTCGGCGGGTTCTTCAACGCCAACGAGGCCATTGAAATCGCTGAATGGACCCGGTTTATCCGCAGCGTGGCAGTGGACGAACGGTTTCCCGGCTTCCAACTCCTCGGCTTTGCTGAATTCGTGCCGACGGGTGCCCGCGCGGCCCATGAAGCCCGGTGGCGGCCAGTGGCCGGTGCGGACTACGCCATCCATCCTCCCGGCCAGCGGGAGGCCTTTTGCCCGGTGGTGCTGCTGAGCAAGCTGGATGCGACCAATCGCGCGGCCCTGGGTGCGGATGCCCTGGCCGATCCCGCGTTGCTGCCGGACCTGAACCGTTCGCGGGACTCTGGCAGTGTTGCGGTAAGCGGAAGGGTCCGTTTCCCGTGGGGCTCCATCCAGGCGGCGGAGCGCGTGGTGGTGGTCCAGCCGGTCTATTTCGCTGGCAAGCCGGTGGCCAGCGTGGCCGAACGGCGGGCGGCGCTGCGCGGGTATGTGTTCGGCGTGCTGGACCTGCCCCGCCTGCTCGATGGGATTTTCGATTCGCCCGCCGGCCAGAGCCTGCGGGCTGAACTCTACGATGGCAAAGCGGCCTTGCCGGTCCACTCCCTGTTCGCTTCCGGCACGCGGCCTCGGGCGCGGGCGCAATTTCTCCGGGAGACCTCCGTGCGGGTGGGGGACCGCGACTGGCTGCTCACCCTCGCCTCTTCGCCTTCCTTCGAGGACAGCCTTTACAAGCGACTCCCGCCGCTCGTGCTCGGGCTGGGCATCTCGGTGAACCTGCTGCTGTTCGGAATCGCGTGGGCGCAGGCGCGCGCGCGCATGGAGGCGGAGCGGCTGGCGGAAGACCTGCGCAGCGTGCAGGAACGCGACCGCCTGCTGGAGCGGGCCACCAATGACGCCATCTGGGACTGGGACATCAACGGCAACCGTCTGTCCTGGAACGAGGCGGTCCAGGCCATGTTCCGCTATTCCGCCGAGGCGGTGACGCCGACTGTGGACTGGTGGATGGAGCGCCTGCACTCCGAGGACCGCCGCCGGGTGTGGAACGGGCGCGAGGCGGCCGTGCAGACGGGCGGCGAATTCTGGGCGGACGAGTATCGCTTCCGGCGCGGCGACGGCTCCTTTGCCTATGTCATTGACCGCGGCTACATCATCCATGACCGGCAGGGCGTGGCGGTGCGCATGATCGGCTCGATGGTGGACATCACCGCGCAACGCGAAGCTGAAGAGGCCCGTCAGCAGTCCGAGCGCAAGCTCGCGCTGCACATCCAGCAGACGCCGCTGGCGGTCATCGAGTGGAACCTCAGCTTTCAGGTCACCTCGTGGAACCCGGCGGCGGAGCGCATCTTTGGCTACACCGCGCGAGAGGCGATGGGCCGGCACGCGGCGGAACTCGTGCTCGTCCCCTCGGAGAAAAAGGAGCCGGGCACGAATCTCTTCACCAACCTGCTCTCCGGCGTCCAGCTCTCCGAGGAGGCCCGCGAGCACGTCCAGCGCACCTGGCAGAACCTCCTCAAGAACACCCCGTCGGACCCGGCGAAGGCCGATACCAGCAAGCGACAAAGCATCAATGCTTTCGCCATCCATAATCGCACCAAGGATGGCCACAGCATCATCTGCGACTGGTATAACACCCCGCTGATTGATGCGACCGGCCAGATCGTGGGCGTCGCCTCGCTCGTGCTGGATGTGACCGGGCGCAAGCAGGCGGAGGACGCCCTGGCCGCTGAGAAGGAACGCCTGGCCGTCACGCTGCGCTCCATCGGTGACGGTGTCATCGCGACCGACACTGAGGGCCGCGTGAGCATGATCAACAAGCTCGCCGAGGACCTTACGGGCTGGCGGCAGGGCGATGCCCTGGGCCAGCCGCTGCCCTCCGTGTTCAGCGTCGTCCACCAGCGCACGCGGCAGACCTATCGCAATCCCGTTTCACAAGTGCTGGCGACCGGGGAGATTGTGGACTTGCCCGATCAGAGCATCCTCGTTTCCCGCAACGGGACCGAGCGCATGATTGCCGCGAGTGCCGCGCCCATCCGCGATCAGGAGAGCCGGATCATCGGTTCCGTGCTCGTGTTCCGTGACATCAGCGACCAGCAGGCCATCATGGAAGAGCGCGTGCGGGCCAGCAAACTGGACTCGCTGGGCATCCTCGCCGGCGGCATCGCGCACGACTTCAACAACATCCTCACCGCGGTCATCGGCAACATTTCCTTCGCGCGCCTCTTCTGCCAGCCGGGCGAGAAGCAGTTCGAGCGGCTGGAGGAGGCCGAGAAGGCGGCGATGCGGGCGAAGGATCTCGCCACGCAGTTGCTCACCTTTGCCAAGGGCGGCGCGCCGGTGCGCCAGACCGCGTCGCTGACGGAACTCATCCGCGACTCGACGAGCTTCGCCCTGCGCGGCTCCAACGTGCGCTGCGAATTCCAGGCCGCGCCGGACCTGTGGCCGGTGGAGGTGGACCAGGGCCAGTTCAGCCAGGTCATCCAAAACCTCGTCATCAACTCGGTGCAGGCCATGCCCAACGGCGGCGTCGTCCGGGTCTCGGCCGACAACGTCACGCTGGAGGCGGATTCACCGCTGGCGCTCCCGCCCGGACGTTACTGCCGCATCACCGTCAAGGACCATGGCACCGGCATCAAGCCGGAGCATCTCGGGAAAGTGTTTGACCCTTACTTCACCACGAAGGAAAAAGGCACCGGACTTGGCCTCGCCACCTCCTACTCAATTGTGAAAAAGCACGACGGCATCATGAACGTGGACTCGACGCTGGGCGTCGGTTCTGAATTCCACGTCTATCTGCCTGCGTCCGAGAAGCAGGTGAAACCCGTGACGCCCGAACCGGTCGCGCCGGTCCAGGGCCAGGGCCGCGTGCTCGTCATGGACGACGAGGAACTCATCCGTGAGCTGGCGCAGACCGCGCTGGAATTCCTCGGCTACCAGGTGGACGCCGTGCCCGACGGCGAGGCGTGCATCCAGGCGTATGTCACCGCGCGCAACGAGGGCAAACCCTACGCCGCCGTCATCATGGACCTCACCATCCCCGGCGGCATGGGCGGCAAGGAAGCCATCCAGCGCCTGCTGGAGATTGATCCTGATGTGCGGGCCATCGTCTCCAGCGGTTACTCACACGGCCCCGAGATGGCGAACCACAAGCAGCACGGCTTCCGCGGCATGGTGGGCAAGCCCTACAAGGTCGAGGAACTCGCGCGGGAAATCACGGCCGTCGTGAACGGCAAGGGAAGCGTTTAGTTAGGGGGAGTTTCAGGTTTCACGTTCAAAGTCCAAAGTTGCTGGCGCAGATGCGTGCCCTGCTGTCCACGTCTGCTCCAACTTTGAACCTTGAACTTGGAATTCGAAACGTCACGGGTGCATTTTGACACCCGTATCGCCGGAGATGAACCCCCTCGCCCTGCGAGGCACGAGCGGGGAGGGCTGGGGAGAGGGGAGCTTTGACCGTGCGGCGACAGGGTTTGGCGTAACGCACCTCCTCTCCCCGGCCCTCTCCTCCATTCCATGGAGGAGAGGGGGACCGGAGCGCGTCGGAGTCGAATGGCGCGGGTGTCAACATGCGCTCGAACGTCACTTAGCGTTTTCGCCACCAGAACATCCGTTCCTGTCCCGTGCGGTTCGGATACGTGCGCGGCGTCCATTCCTCCACCAGTTCGAAGTGCGGGGAGAAGCGCGCCCAGATTTCGTCCCGGTCCACGCCGAAGGGCGGGCCTTCCTTGTCCGGGATGAAGTAGTTCACCGCAAGGTAGTGACCGCCCGGCTTGAGCCAGCGCAGCACAGCCAGCACGTAATCTTCACGCCGGTCCAGCGGGATGGCGCAGAAGCAGGTGTGCTCGAAGACCCAGTCGAAGTGCGCGTGCGGAGCCTCGGCGAGGAAATCACCGAGACGGAATTCGGTTCGCGCCGGCGTTCCGGCCGCCTGTGCGCGTGCCACCGCGCTTGGGGCGATGTCGAAGCCGGTTGCGTGAAAGCCCGCCGCCGACCACGCCCGCACGTCATGGCCCATGCCGCAGCCCGGCACCAGCACCGTGCCGCGTGGCACTTCGGGATGAGCGGTGAGCCAGTCCACCAAGCCCGGCGAGGGCTCCCCCTTGTCCCACGGCGTGTCGTTGGTTTGGTAATGCGCTTCCCAGTCGGTGCTCATGTGCGGTTCGTCTTCGGATGGTGTGGCCTGATAACGTCCTCGGGCGATGCTTTTCTGCACGGAGTCCCGGCTTTAGCCGGTGGAACCTCGCCCCACCCTTGACGCTTTCGCGCGCAGCGTCAGCGGACTTTGGCCGTCGCACCGGCTGAAGCCGGGACTCCGTGCCGGGAACGGGCCGCTTGCGTTGTTTTCATTCGCGTCTTTTCGCGTATTTCGCGGGCCATCAACTCTTCCGCCGCGCCACCACGAAGGCGCACAGCATCCCATAGCGCAGCGGGGTGAGGTTCAGCAGCCAGTCCAGTGGCGGAAACACGTAGCGGTCCGTGCAGAGCGCCTGCTCCACCACGCAGCCGAGGCGCTCCAGTTGGAAGGCCATTTCCAGCGCGTTGGTCATGATGATGGCATCGTCGTCCGGCTCGAAGGGCGTCTTCACCACCGGGGCCACACGCTCGAAGCGCACCTGGGCTGGCGCGGCCTGCATCTGCCGGCGCTTCGCCAGCAGGCGCTGCAGATTGCGCCACTTGTTGCCCAGCCCGCGCATCCGGTAGTGGTAGTCGCGCAGGCCGATGACGCGGAGGAAGTTCGGGCTGGAGACGATCACCTTGCCGCCGGGTTCAGTAACGCGCACGAGTTCGGCCAGAAACGCCTCCGCCTCGTCCACATGCTCCAGCACGTTCAGCGCGCCCACGCGGGCGAAGTGTTGGTCCGGGAAGGGCAGCCGCTTGCCGTCGTAGAGCTGGCAGCGCTCGCTGAACTCCTTCGCGCGCGCGATGTTCGGTGCCGACACGTCCACACCGTAGGCCTCCACGCCATCACGGGTGAGCGCGGCCACGACTTGCCCGACACCGCACCCCACGTCCAGCGAGCGGGCACCCGCGCGGTCTGGCCGGAGCGCGTCGGTGTATTTCCCGTAGAACGCCGGGTCCCAGCCGGCGAGGAAATCCGCGTAAGCTTCGTTGTTCCGGTAGAAAGACTCGTGCTGGCCCATGCCGCGCGGACTATCCCGGCAGGGCAGGGGAGGGGCAAGGGCAAGTTGAGAGGATAAGTCGAGCGCTCAAACCGGACTGGCCTGCCTGCGGCACTCGCATAAGCACCGGGCTTCAGCCCGGTGTTTACGAACGACCCAGGCCAAGCCGTTTTAACGGCTTAGTCAAAAGCAAATCACTGTCTCAAACCGTTAAAACGGTTTTCAACTGACTCGCCGCGTTCACCCGGCTGAAGCCGAGTGCTAATGAGAGCAGCGTAAATCCTTCCCTGCCTTCCCACCTTCCTGATTCAATCGCCACGCATGAAACTCCTGGTCCTCGGCTCCGGCGGACGCGAACACGCGCTGGTCTGGAAACTCGCCCAATCACCGCTCGTCACGCAGATGTGGTGTGCCTCCGGCAACGCCGGCATTGGCGAGGAACGCCTCGTGAAGAACGGTGCGCCCGTCGAGTGCGTCGCCGTGAGCGCGGAAGATCTGCCCGGGCTGCTCGCCTTCGCGCAGCAGGCGCGGCCGGACTTCACGGTCGTGGGGCCGGACAATCCGCTGGCGGCGGGCGTGGTGGATTTGTTTCAGGCGAACGGCTTCAAGATCTGGGGGCCAAACAAACAGGCCGCGCGGTTCGAGGGCAGCAAGGCCTTCTCGCAGGATTTCATGGAGCGCCATGGCATCCCGACCGCCAAGTCCGGCACGTTCACCGACCCGGTGGCGGCGAAGCAGTTCGCCGCCAGCCTCGACGGCCGCTGTGCCGTGAAGGCTGATGGACTTGCCCTCGGCAAGGGCGTGCTGCTCGCGACCAGCCTGCGCGAGGCGGAGCAGGCCGTGGATGAGATCATGGTGAGCAAGGCGTTCGGCACGGCCGGCCAGTGTGTGGTGATCCAGGAGCTGATGGAAGGCATGGAGATTTCCCTGCACGCGCTCTGCGACGGGAAGGTGGCCAAGCTCTTCCCCACCTCGCAGGACCACAAGCGCGCCCTCGATGGCGACGCGGGCCTCAACACCGGCGGCATGGGTGCCTATTCGCCTGCGCCGTTCCTCACGGACGCCGAGCTGCGCAGCGTGGGTGACGCCATTCTCCAGCCGTGGTTGCGCGGCTGCGCGGCGGACGGCATCGAGTTCCGCGGCCTGCTTTATCCCGGCGTGATGCTGACGAAGACCGGCCCCAAGGTGATCGAGTTCAACGCCCGCTTCGGCGACCCCGAGACGCAGATCTATCTCACGCGCTTGGAAAACGATCTGGTGGAACTCTTCCTCGCGAGTGCTGAGGGCCGCCTCGGGAGCATGGAACTCACCTGGAGTCCGAACCCCAGCGTCTGCGTGGTGATGGCCAGCGGCGGCTATCCCGGCAGCTACCCGAAAGGCAAGGTCATCACCGGCCTCGACGCCGCGAACGCGCTGCCGAACACCAAAGTCTTCCACGCCGGCACGGCGAAGAAGGATGGGCAGATCGTGACCAATGGGGGGCGAGTCCTGGGCGTCACCGCGTGGGCCAAAGATCTGGCCATCGCGCGCGACGCCGCCTATGCCGCCGTGGAGAAGATCCAGTTCGAAGGCGCGCACTATCGCCGGGACATCGCGGCGAAGGCCTTGGGAAGGCTGTGACTGGGAGAGAACTCATGGTCCGCTCAAGGCCATAAGTTGGATCCTTGAACCAGTGCTGGTAGGGCGCGGTGTCCTCACCGCGCCGCCGAGGTCCCGCAGCCTGCGGATGGTCGGCGGCGGGCTGAGGACAGCCCGCCCTACCCGCCGCAGGTTCTTGGAAAGCTTCCACGGCCCGAAAGCCGCGCATTGGAACCCTGAATCAAAGACTGGAAACCCAAATCTTTGGGTTCCTCTCGGGCGGTTCATGGAGAGGAGAACCTTCGGCAGCAACGCTTCCTATAGCTGCTGGAAAGCGTTCCGCCCTTTCAGGGCGGACAGGCTTCGCTGGCCAGGCTGCCCGGGGCTTCACCCCGGGCTGTCACCGGACGGGCCTTCCGCCCGATTGGCAGTCCACGCCAAGCCGCCGGCACGGGGTTTCGTGCTCATTCGTCGTCGGCTTTTCCAATGCCCGCGCTGAGCAGATACGTGGACACCCCGGCGAGCATCATGAAGAAGATCGGGATGAGCAGCGAAAAGATCTTCGGCGGGCCGCCCGATCCGGTGGGGAGCATCTGAAGCAGCGGATGCGTGAGCGTCGCCACGATCCAGACGACAATGTTGAGGGTGAGGAGCTTTTTCTTCTCGGAGATTTTCATGTTTGCGCGGCGGGTTTTGATTGAGGCAATGCGGGTTCCCCGGTCACTTGGCGATGGGTGCCATTAGCTTCCGGTTCATGAGGAGCGCCGACCGGTTGTTCTCGATGGCCTTCTTGCCGAACTCGTCAAACTTGACCAGTTCCTCGGCGGCGAGGAAGGCCTTGGCGCGGGCGGCCGCGCGGGCGTAGGCGTTTTCCAGAAGCTTGAGGCTGCGCTCCCCCGTTTCCTCGGAAGCGATGTTGCGGAAGTTCAGCATGGGCATGGTCTGGTAGTCAGCGGGCAGCCCGGCGGCGGCCAGCCCCGCCTGCAACTCCTCCTGCACCGCCTGGGTGAGCTGCTTCCGCTTCGCGGCCTTGGCCTCCGTGTCGCCGGTCAGGCTGCCTTCGAACTGCATGCCCGTGACGGTGCTGAGGAGCTGCTTCGAGTAGTCCGTGTATTGCGTCAGGCCGTCCTGGCCGAGGAGCGCCGCCACCTGGGCCTGCATGGCGGCCTCCTGCGCGGCGAACAGCCGGTCAATCTCGGCGCGGCTGCGGTTGTCATGCAGCGCCTGGGTGATCAGATCAATGCTGTCCATGACATGGTCGGCCAGCAGGTCATTGAACTGGCCGGCCTGTTCGGGCTTGAGCTGGAGGCGTTTGGCCAGTTCCGCGTAGATGAAGCTCATGCCCGCCTTTTGCTGTTCCCGCATCAGCTTCCGCGTCTCGGGATCGGCGGTGATCTTGCTCAGGGCGCTCTTGCTGCCGATGGCGTCCTTTTCCTGCCGCAGCACGCCCACCTGGCCGCGCAGCTTGAAGACTTCGGTCGGCTGCTGCTTCACCGTGGCCAGTTCCTGGGCCACGGACGCCACCCGGTTCGTGGCCCGGTCACGCTCGCGCTGCAACTGCTCGACCTGCCCGGCCAGCGGGGCCAGTTGCTTCTGCAGGCGCTGGTTTTGTTCGCGCAGTTCGGCGACTTGGCGGTTTTCGTAGAACGCCACGCCGATGGCGGCGGCGAGGGCGGTGGTCACGGCGACTTTTTGCAGGGTGGTCATGGCGAGGGTGTGGAAAGTGGCGGTGGCGGTGGTGGCCGCAACTGCGGCTCCGGCCAGCGTGCTGGCTGCGGTAATGGTGATCGCCAGCCCGGCGGGCGCGGCCTGAACGGCGTTGGCTGAGACCGCCACCGTGAGCGCGTTCGTGCCGACGGTGACACCGCGCTGGGCGAAGAACTCGCGCAGCTTGTCCACCGCCCGGCTCACGCGCTTCTGCGCCGTGTCGTCGGAAGTGCCGAGTGCCGCGCCGACGTCGCGCAGGGATTTGTTCTCGAAGTAGCGGAGCAGCACGGCGGTGCGGTCGGTTTCGTCGAGCGCGGCCATGGCGTCGTCGAGCAGGGGCTCGACCTGCGCCCAGTCGGAAGGGGTGGGGTTCATGGCGTTCATCTCCACGGCGACTTGTTCCCGGAGCTGGCGGCGGGCCTCGCGCCGCACGACGTCAATGGCCGAGCGCCGCGTGACTTCATAGAGCCACGCGGCCAGAACGGTGCCGGGTCTGAGGCTGACGGCACGGCGGGCGAGGTCGGTGAACACGGATTGCGCCACCTCCTCCGCGAGCTGCGGGGAGCGGACCTGGCGCAGCGCAGCGGAATAGACGAGATTCAAGTGCCGCCGGACCAGCTCCGAAAAGGACTCCTCCTCGCCGTCCCGGGCGAAGCGCTGCAGCAAATCCAGGTCATCGTGCATGTCTTTCCCATCCTATCGCCACGGGCGGGGGAAATCCGACAGGATTGTTTGGCGAGAGTGGCGGCAGGCATCCTAGCGGCCCGAGGGGGTGGGGGACACCCCCCCCGC
>CAZCBE010000036.1:0-28009 GCA_964496695.1 uncultured Klebsiella sp. | reverse complement strand
CATCCTGCCTGCCGTAGAGGGTGGCGTCCCGCCACCCGGAAGAAACGCTACTTCCGTGCGGAAGGGCCGGTAAGTTCGTGGCGTGGGTTGACGGGGCGGCGTTCTGTCCGCCGGGCGGGACGCCCGGCTCTACGGCAGGCAGGATGCCTGCCGCCACGTCAGTGCGGCCTCACTTCGCGATCAGGCGGGCCACCTGGCTCTTCTTCCACGCGGCAAGCTTCTTGGCGTCGGCGGGGTTTTTGAGCTTGAGGACCGTCTCGTTTACGCCGGAGCCGTAGGTGCCGAGGTTCTTGCGCGTCACCAGTTCGGCTTCGATGGCGTCGCCGGTGGGGGCGAACTGGGCGTCGGTGGCGCGGAGTTGCAGGGCCGCGCCGGGCTTCAACAGGTTCCCCTGAAACCAGTAGGAGGAGTGGATGAGGAAGTGGACGGTGTCGCCATTCACGGCCTCAACCTGACCGGTCATCACTCTCGTGAGTGACGGCGGGGACCGCTCGAATTCGGCGTTTGGGTGGAAGCGTCATCCCGGATCCATAGGCCGCAGTGAACCGTAGCATCATGCACTGCCGATGAACTGCGACTTCGCGGTTGTGCATTGACCAAACGTCCGAACTCACGCATTTCATTCAAGCCGTTCACATCTACCGAATGAAAATTATCCTCCTGAGCGCAATCGCGGCCTACCAACGCTACCTCTCCCCGCACAAGGGCTTCCGTTGTGCCTTCCACGCACACACGGGACGCGGTTCCTGCTCGGGATACGGCCACCGCGTCATCGCCCGCTTTGGAGCAATGCGGGGCCTGCGCCTCCTCCGGCGGCGGCTCGCGGACTGTCGGGTAGTGGCCAGTCAAAATAGGGAGCTCTCGCGCTTGCCCAACTCCCCTCAGCGCACCACCCGGGACCGGCGTCGTGAAGGCGGGTTTTGTGATGGCTGCCTCCAAGGCCTTGTCGAATACGTCTTCGAGATTGGTGCCAGAATCCTCGCATACGTCTTAGAGACTGGTGCCAGAATCCTCGCTGCGGGATTTTCAATGGTGGGGGCGAAGTTCCCGGAGTCTTGGCGCAGGCGCTGGGTAACATGGGGGCTGTGGTGGGATAAATGGGGGCTATTCGTCGTTTGGGGAATTATTGGAGCCATAGTCGTCGGCTTCTTATGGGAGACGGGGTTTTTCAGTGCACTCTTCAAGGGGCAGCTGGTTGTGCATTGACCAAATCTCCGAACTCACGCATTTCATTCAAGCCGTTCACATCTACCGAATGAAAATTATCCTCCTGAGCGCAATCGCGGCCTACCAACGCTACCTCTCCCCGCACAAGGGCTTCCGTTGTGCCTTCCACGCACACACGGGACGCGGTTCCTGCTCGGGATACGGCCACCGCGTCATCGCCCGCTTTGGAGCAATGCGGGGCCTGCGCCTCCTCCGGCGGCGGCTCGCGGACTGTCGGGTAGTGGCCAGTCAAAATAGGGAGCTCTCGCGCTTGCCCAACTCCCCTCAGCGCACCACCCGGGACCGGCGTCGTGAAGGCGGGTTCTGTGATGGCTGTGATGGCAGCGTTCTATCGGGCTGCTCGATACCAAGCCGCTCTGACCTGCGAGATATTGTCTCTCACGTGCGGGCATCCACGTCTGACCCGTCTTCAGGTATTCGAGATATGGGCATTACCGCCAAGTGGTGTGGGATCAGGCTTTTGGTCATGGCGGCTATAGTGGCGGCTATAGTTACGATTATCTTTATTGCCTTGAACTTGTGGCTTCGTTGGCAGAAGTAGCCGTTGCAAGGCTAGGTCGCCTTACTTGGCCAGGAGGCGCGAGACCTGACTCTTTTTCCACCCGGCAAGCTTCTTCGCGTCGGTGGCGTTTTTCAGCTTCAGCGTCGTCTCATTCACGCCGGAGCCGTAGGTGCCAAGGTTCTTGCGAGTGATCAGTTCCGCTTCGATGGCGTCGCCGGTGGGGGCGAACTGGGCGTCGGTGGCGCGGAGTTGCAGGGCCGCGCCGGGCTTCAACTGGTTCCCTTGAAACCAGTAGGAGGAGTGGATGAGGAAGTGGACGGTCTCGCCGTTCACCGCCTCGAGCTGGCCGGTCATGCCTTCCTGTGCGATGCGCGCGGTCACGGCGTCAGATTCGATCTTCTTCACGGCGTCGAGGCTGGCGTCGTCGGTGACGAGGCGCACGGTGCGGCGGTCGCCGTCCTTGGTCCAAGTGAAATAGAGGCGATCACCGGTCTTGAGCGCGGGAGCGTCGGTGCGCTGGCCGTTGCGGAAGAATTTCGCGTCGGCGGCAAACTGAAAGTCGCGCGGCTTGTCCTCGAAGGCCTTTTCGCCGGCGAAGACTTGCGCGCTGAACTCGCGGCCACCGGGCTGCACGCTCTGGATGACCCACGCGTGGCCGTGGCCCTTCATCTGGCAGACCTCGTCCTGGTAGTGCACGAGCCAGCCACGCTTTTTGTCGCCGTCGGGATTGAAGAAGCAGTTCACGCGCTCGCCGGGCAGCGGTTCATCCACATGCGCGCCATACATGAGGTGGCGGTAGGTGGTGGTCCACGGGAGGATCTTGGCGGTGAAGATTTCGCCATTGCCCTCGTGCTCGAACTCGCCGGTCCAGGTGGCGCGGTCGAACTTCCGCCAAATATACCAGCCGCGCGAGATGCCGATGTTGCCGGGCACGCCGAAGCGGCGCGCGTGCAAGGGGTGCGCGCCTTCGTGGGGCTGGGTGGCGAGGGTGCGCAACGGTTTCAATTCCGCGCCGGGATGGCCGGCGAAGCCCTTCACGCCGACCTTCGCATGGAAGACGCCGTCCGGTGTGCCCGTGGTGCAGAAGATTTCGTCGTGGTTCGCGCCACCGAAGGTGATGTTGCTCACCACCTGGGCCGGCACGTCGAGCTGGCCGAGCACTTTGGCCTCGGGGCTGAGGACGGTGATGCGGCCTTGCTTCGTGTCGGGCCGGTGGAAGTCAGCGACCCACAGGTTGCCTGCCGCGTCGAACACGCACCCGTCTCCGCCGCTGCCGCCGAGGTCGTAGAAAAGCTCCGGCGCGCCGAGCGGGGCGTCATCGCTCGCCGGCAGGGCGAGGCGGAGGATCTTCTTGGACTGCGACTCGATGAGGTAGAGGAACTTGCTCGCGGGGTCCACGTCGAGTCCGTTGGGAAACGCGAAGCCGGAGGCAACGCGCGTGACTTTCCCCGCGACGCTCAAGCGGTAAATGTCCCCGACCGGTTTTGCGAGCGAGGAGCCTTCGGGGTCGGTCCAGTAGATGTTGCCCCGGGCGTCCACGGTGACGTCGTTGAGCCCCCGGAGCGGCTTGCCCTCGAACTGGTCGGCGAGCACGGACACAACATCATTCGTGGCGAGGCTGAGGACCGCCTTGTGCTTGTTGTCCACGATGAGGAGCTGTTTGTCGCGGCGGAGGAAGGTGCCGGCCGGGCCGATGTCGAGCCACGGGAAGACCTTGCCAGCCTTGTCCACCTTGAGCAGCGCGCCAGAGCAGAAGAAGACCTCGCCGTTGAGCCAGGTGGGGCCTTCGGAGTAGCCGGGGGCCTTGGCGTGGTGGGTCCATTTGGCAGCGGCAAGCTGCTCGGCGATGGAAGCGGCGGAGAGCGGCAGAGCCAGGCAGAGGAGGGCGGCGAGCGCGAGGCCAAGCCGGGTGGCGGCAGGCATCCTGCCTGCCGTAGCGGGCGGCGTCCCGCCGCCCGGAAGAAACGCGCCGGTGGACGGCTGGGCTTGGGAGTAAGAGGCGGTTTCTGTCGTCGCGGCGCTCTTGCCGCCGGGCAGGATGCCCGGCTCTACGGCAGGCGGGACGCCTGCCGCCACGGGGGAGGGGAGTTTTAGCATGGCGCGTTGGACGTAATGCGCGGCTCCGGCATTTCCGTCTTTACCCAACTTCCCGCGCTTGGCACTTTGCCGCGCACGAACATCACACCTATGTCCACCATCCAGGAGCAGATTGACCAGCAGGACTTGTCGCTCTTCAAGACGATCGAGAGCCAGAGCAGCGAAGACGACCGGCGCTCATTCCTCGCGTTGAACAGCGCATTCCGCCAGTGGAAGGGCGGCAAGTTCACCTTTCTGGAGATCGGTTCCTACAAGGGCGGCTCGCTCCAGTCCTACGTGGCGGACCCGGGCTGCACCAAGATCATCTCGATTGATCCGCGCCCAAAGTTTGTCCCGGACGCGCGTGAGAAGGGCGGCGACTATTCGCATGTCACCACGCAGAACATGCTGGACCTGCTGGCGAAGGTGCCGGGCGCGGACGTGAAGAAGGTCATCCCCATTGAGAAGGGCACGGAAACGCTCAAGCCGGCGGAGCTGCCCTTCAAGCCGGACTTCTGCTTCATTGACGGCGAGCACACGGACACCGCGATGCTGCGCGATGCGCGGTTTTGCCTGAGCGTGATGGGGCCGGACAGCGCGATGGCCTTCCACGACGGCGACATCATTTACCTCGGGCTGGATGCGTTCCTGCATGAGCTGGAAGCGTCGGGCCGTGAGTTCCGCGCCTATAATTTGCCCAGCTCCGTCTTCGTCATCGAATTCGGCAAGTGCCGGCTGAGCCAGACTGAGCCGATGCGTTCGTGGCGCGATCAGAACTACAAGGGCTACCTCTACGCGCTGGTGCGCAACGACGTCTTCCGCACAACGGCGCGCGAATACTGGCGCATCGCGGAGCACCCGGCCTTCAAGCTGCCGCACAAGCTGGGGCTGGTGAAGGTGGCCAAGAAGATCATCGGCGGCGTCAAGAAGAAGAAGTGAGCGGCAGTGGGGCGGGCTTCCAGCCTGCCGATGCGGGCGTCCCGCCCGCGAAGCCTGCCAATTCCCAAGGTGACTCGGTGGGCTGCCGCCGGACGGCACCCCTCACCCCAACCCTCTCCCCTCCTCCGAGGAAGGGAGAGGGGGCCGGATATGCGTCGCGCTCCGCTCGCGGCCGGCGCGCTTCCGGTGCTCTCTGCTTCGGAGTTCGGGATCGGTCCCCTGGGCATCAACGCGGGCAAGATGCCCGGTGAGGCAGGCTGGAAGCCTGCCCCACTATGCGGATGTTCAGTTCCCCTTTGCCCGGCCGGGGAACTCCGAGGGGCGCCAGCCGGTCCATTTCTTGAACGTGTTCGAGAACACGAAGGGGTTTTGATAGCCGACTGCATTGGCGATGGTTTCCACCTTGTCGTTGGTGGTGGAGAGCAGTTCCGCCGCGCGGCGCATGCGGAGGAAGATGACTTGATGGATCGGGCTGCGGCCGAGCTGGCGATGGCAGAGCCGGCGCAGATGCTCCGTGCTCATGTGCGCGAGGCGGGCGAGCCGCTCCAGCGTCCACTCTTCTTCCAGATGCGCAGCGACGCCTTCCCACACGAGCCAGAGGCGGTCCTCGACCTGCCAAGGTCGCGCAAAGCGCAGCACGTAGGCATGCACGAGGTCGGCCCAGCGCTGCATCTCCGCCGGAGCCGCCGCGCCCTTGGCCTCGTGATGCAGGCCCAGCGCGGCGTGCCGCACGGGTTCGGGATCGAACTTGGCCAGCACGGGTGAACTTGCGCCGGCGATGGGCCGCTGATCGGTGGGCTGCTCGTAGCGCACCCAGACAAATTCCCAGGGCGTGCCGGGCTCGGCGTGGAAGGCGTTCAAGATGTGCGGGGGCAGCAGGCAGGCGGTGCCGGAGCCGCAGACCTGCCAGCGGCCTTCCACCAGAAACCGGCCACGTCCGCCGAAGCACGCGAGGAAGTAAGTCCCGCTCTGCCGGGTGCGCACGATGCGATAGGGCGCGACGGCGTGGCACACGCCCAGGTGGGCGATCTGGTGCTGGGTCAACGCGGAGCAGACGGGCACGTCCTGCAGCCACGGACGTGCGTCCGTGGCGCTGGCCCGCACCACCCACTGGCGGGTTTGCGTGCCGAGGACATGGGTTTCAGCCAGTTCAGGGAGACGTGCGGCGGCCATATTTTATCCAGGTTTCACCTTGAATTGTGATTCAGCCCGTTTTTGGCCTGCGGAGGACTAGAATCGGTTGGCATGGGCTTCGTGAGGCGCTATAGCGGTCGGCGGCTAAACGTTCAGTTTGTGCGCAGTGTTCCGATAGTAGCGTATGAAAGGCATTATCTTCAATCTTCTGGAAGAAGTGGTCACCCAAGACTATGGGGCCGATACGTGGGATGACTTGCTTGCAGCGGCGCAGTTGGACGGCGCGTTCACCTCGCTCGGGAACTACCCGGACGAAGCGCTGTTCAAACTCGTCGGCGCTGCTTCCGCCGCGCTCAAACTGCCGCCGGCGGCCATCGTGAAATGGTTCGGTCAGCGCATGCTGCCGCGGCTGGCCCGGCGGTATCCGCCCTTGTTCGCCGCACATGGCACGTCGCGCAGCTTCATCCTCTCGCTCAACAACGTCATCCATCCCGAAGTGCGCAAGCTCTACCCGGGGGCGGACGCGCCGGACTTTGATTTTGACACCTCGTCGCCGGAAGTGCTGGTGATGGATTACCGGTCGAAGCGGAAGCTGTGCGCGCTGGCCGAGGGACTGATTGAAGGGGCGGCTGACCATTTCGGCGAGACGGCTCACATCCGGCATGTGGAGTGCATGCTGCAGGGGGCAGATCGGTGCCGGCTGGAACTGCGCTTTGCTCCCAAACCCACGGCCGGATGAACGAGGTTTCTTCCCATTCCCCGGACCAGATCGCCCGGCTGCAGCTTCGGCTGGAGCGGGAGCGCAAGGCCCGGGTCGAGGCCGAGGCGACAGCGGAACGCGGCCTTCGCTCGCTGTTCGAGCGTCAGCGTGAGCTGGAACTCATGCAGGCCGTCGCCACGGCGGCGAACGAGGCGGTGACGACCGAGGCGGCGCTGCACGTCACGCTGAAGCTGTTGTGCGAGTTCACCGGCTGGCCGGTAGGCCACGCGCTGGTTCCCTCGCAGACCACGACCGAACTGGTTTCGACCGGCCTGTGGTATTTGCAGGACGAGGACCGGTTTGCGGATTTTCGGGCGGCGACCCTGCGGAGCCAGTTTGCCCCCGGCAAGGGACTGCCCGGCCGAGTCTGGCGCGCCGGGAATGCGGTCTGGGTGGTGGATGCGACGAAGGATGGCAATTTCGCCCGGGCGGACGTGGCGCTGCGCGTGGGATTGCGGGGCGCATTTGCATTCCCGGTGCTGGTGGGGCCGGAGGTTTGCGCCGTCATCGAACTCTTCGCCCGCACGGCGGTTGAGCCCGATGAGTCCCTGATGGCGATTGTGACCCAGATCGGCACGCAACTGGGGCGGGTATTCGAGCGTGCCTGGGCGGGGGAAGCAATCGAGAAGGCACGCGAGCAACTGGAGGAACGCGTCCGGTTGCGCACCGTAGAGCTGGACCGCGCCAACCTCCAGATCGCCGCAAGCGAACGCCGCTACCGGCAGGTGCTCTACAATTTGCGCGAAGTGGTTTTCCAAACGGATCAGAACGGGGCCTGGACCTTTTTGAACCCCGCCTGGACGGAGATCTCTGGCTACACGATGGAGGAAAGCCTGGGCCGGTGCTACGCGGATTTCCTGCACCCGGACGACCTGGAAACCGGCTTGAAGATGTTTCCGCCATTGATCCAAGGGAAAACCGACTCCTGCCGGCTGGAGGTGCGGTTCATCACCCGCGGCACTGGCATCTGCTGGGTGGAACTGCATGCGCGCCCTCTGCGCAACGAGGCGGGCGAGTGCATCGGTGCGGCGGGCACGCTCGCGGATGTCACGGACCGGCACGAGGCCGAGCTGGCGTTGAAGCTGCGGGACCGCGCCATGGCAGCGACGAGCAATGGCATTGTCATCAGCGACGCAAGACAGCCGGACATGCCGATCGTCTTCTGCAATCCGGCGTTCGAGCGCATCACCGGCTTCACGGCGGAGGAGGCCATCGGGCGGAATTGCCGCTTCCTGCAAGGGCCGGAGACGGACCAGGCCACGCTCGAAATCCTCCGGCGCGCTTTGCGCGAGGGCACGGAATGCCGGGTGGTGCTGCGCAATTACCGCAAGGACCGCTCCCTTTTCTGGAACGAACTGACCATCTCCCCCATTCGCGATGCCAGTGGCCGGCTCACGCACTTTGTCGGCGCGCAGTCAGACATCTCGGACCGCAAGCGCATCGAGGAGGAAGTGCGGGCGGCCAACGACAAGCTGGCCCGCGCCTCGCGCCTCAAGGACGAATTCCTCGCGGCCATGAGCCACGAACTGCGCACCCCGCTCAATGCCGTGCTCGGTTTCTCCGAGGTGCTGATTGACGGCGTGCACGGGCCGGTGAACGAGAAGCAGATGCGCGCCATCCGCAACATCCAGGACAGCGGCCGCCATCTGCTCTCGCTCATCAACGACATTCTCGACCTGTCCAAGATCGAAGCCGGCAAGGAACGGCTGATGGTGGACACTGTGTATCTGGACGTGCTGTGTGACGCCTCGCTCCAGTTCGTCCGCCCGCTGGCGGCCAAGAAGAACCTGCGCCTGAGCCTGGCCCTGGACCCCGCCATCGCGACGGTGCGGGGCGATGAGCGCCGGCTACGGCAGATTCTGGCGAACCTGCTCACCAACGCGGTGAAGTTCACCCCCGACGGCGGGCAGGTGGGCCTGGAGGTCAAACCGTGCCCGGAAAGCGAGGGCGTCTGCTTCACGGTTTGGGACACCGGCATCGGCATCTCGCCGGAGGATCAGGCCAAGCTGTTCCAGCCCTTCGTGCAGCTTGACAGCAAGCTCTCACGCCAATACAGCGGCACCGGCCTGGGCCTCTCGCTCGTGCTCCGGCTGGCGGAGATGCACGGCGGGCGGGTGCGGCTGGAAAGCACGCCGGGGCAGGGGAGCCGCTTCACCGTGAGCATCCCCAGGCAGCAGGTCGAAGCCCAGCTCGTCCCCGCCGCGGAGATCACGGCCCGTGCGCAACCCGTCGCAGCGGCGCCAGCCCCGGGGGCCAGCGCGTCGCGTCCCCTGGTGCTGCTGGCGGAGGACAGCCCCATGAACCGCGAGACCATCGTGACCTACCTCACGGCGAAGGGGTTCTGCGTGGTCACCGCCGAGAATGGCGAGGAAGCCATCCGGCAGGCAAAGGCGGTGCATCCGGCCATCATCCTGATGGACATTCAGATGCCGGGCATGGACGGGCTGGAAGCCATGAGCATTCTCAAGAGCCGGCCCGAGACCGCCCGCACCCCGATCATCGCGCTCACGGCCCTGGCGATGTCGGGCGACCGCGAGCGTTGTCTGGCGGCGGGCGCGGATGATTACATGGCCAAGCCCGTGAATCTGCGGGAACTCACGGCCACGCTGCAACGTCACATCGAGCCACCCCGGACCTGAGCCATGCCTTTCCGATCGGCCACGAAGCTTCGCCTGCGCCTTGAGTTTCTCATCGCTCTTCTTGGGGCGTTTGCGGCGGCGATCATGGCCTACTCGCTGACCTCGGCTGGCCGGCAGGATGAGCGTCACCACCAACTGCTGCTGCAGAGCACCGAAATCCAGCAGCGCATGACGCTCGCCCACCTCTGGCTCGAACAAGGCTTGTCCGGCGACATGCGGGTCCGGCCGGAGCGCGACATCTTTGGCAACCTGGATGCGACCATCCGGCTGGCCAAGGAACTGGCGGCCAGGCTGGAACGCCGCGAGAACGCATCCCCTTCGGCGCAATCGTTCGCGGCCGGCAGCAAAGTGGACCTGGTCGTGTTCACGGACCGGCTGATCGAGTTGCGCCGTCTGGCCGGGGAGCGCTGGCAGGCCGGCAACTCGGCGGCGGCGGGGACAGCGGCGGACGCGGTATTCGACCGGGTCTTCGCCGTTGCCCTGCAGGACACCCGCGAGCTGGGCGACCTGATCCAGTCGCTGGTGGATGGGGACCGGGTCCATTTTGCGCGCCTGCAATTGCTCGTGCTCCTGGCGCTGCTGTTCCTGTTCGCCGGAATCATCGGCCTGGTGTTTCAGAACCGGCGGGAGGAGCGCCAGCGTCAGGTCGAGCTGGAGCGCAACGTGGAGGAACGCACCTTGCAACTGCGCGAAGCGAACGAGAATCTCGCGCGCGCGGCCCGGCTCAAGGACGAGTTTCTGGCCGCCATGAGCCATGAGCTGCGCACGCCGCTCAACGCGATTCTTGGGTTCAACGAGCTGCTGCTGGAAGGCATCCAAGGCGAGTTGAATGCGAAGCAGGCGAAGTCGCTGGGCGCGGTGGACGAGAGCGCGCGGCATCTGCTCTCGCTGATCAACGACATCCTGGACCTGTCCAAGATCGAGGCCGGGCAGGAGCGGCTCACCATCGAGCGCACGGCAATGGAACCGGTGTGCCAGGCCTCGGTCCGGTTCGTGCGGCAACTGGCCACGAAAAAGGGCCTCACCGTGGTTACTGAACTTGATCCGCGCGTGGAGTCGCTGCCGGCGGACGAGCGGCGGCTGCGGCAGATATTGATCAACCTGCTCAGCAACGCAGTGAAGTTCACCCCGGAGGGCGGCCGCATCGGATTGGAAGTGGCGCTGGTGCCCGGGGAGAACACGGTGCGCTTCACGGTGTGGGACACCGGCATCGGGATTTCCGAGGAAGACCGGGCCAAGCTGTTCAAGCCCTTCGTGCAACTGGACAGCCGGCTCTCGCGGCAATACAGCGGGACGGGGCTGGGCTTGTCACTGGTCATGCGGCTGTCGGAGCTGCATGGCGGCAGGGTCAGCCTGGAGAGCGAGCCGGGGAAAGGGAGCCGGTTCTCCGTGTTCCTGCCGGCGGCCTCCGCCCCGGCTCCCGTGCCTGCTGCGGCGGTTGAAAGCGTGGACACATTTTCCGGCTCCTCCCTCCTGCGCGAACTCCGGCCCACGGTGCTGGTGGTGGAAGACAACCCCATGAATCAGGAAGCCATCCAGACCTACCTGACCTCGCACGGCTGCCAGGTGACCATCGCGAAGAATGGCGTGGACGGGCTCGTCGAGGCGGAACGGCTGCGTCCCGACGTGATCCTCATGGACATCCAGATGCCCGATCTGGACGGCTATGAAGCCACCCGCATCCTCCGGACCCGTCCGGCGACGGCCCGCACGCCCATTTTTGCCCTCACCGCCCTCGCCATGAACGGCGACCGTGAGCGTTGTCTGGCGGCGGGGGCCAACGAGTATTTGTCCAAGCCGGTAAATCTGCGCAACCTTGCCGACTGCATCGCCCGTTACACGAAGGCCGCTCGCAGCGGCCCTTCAGCCTAAGCCAGTGAACGAACCGGCTCCAACAACAGGCGCACCCAGCGGAGCACGCTGGCAAAAGCTGGCTGTCACGGTCTGGCTGCTCACGGGGGTGGTGGGGATGATTGCGATGCTCCAGCCCACTGGCGACCCCTGTGTCGAAGTCATTTAGATTTCAACCACCCAACCAAAGCATTCGGATCCACTCTCGGCGTTCTCAAAGTGTTTTTGGTCAAAAACGAGACGAACTTCCCTTCCTTATCGAATATGCTCGGTGGCTTCGAGGCGATTTCGTTGAAAGCGGAAAGAGCGGAAATCTCACTGCCATATTTGCCGATGGTATTGAAAATCGATACCGTGCTGATCGTGCTGCCATGTTTCCCGATTTCGTTCCGAATCGACTTGGCGTCAAGTGTGTCCCGGCTAATCAAGCCTAGAAACTCCCCGTCGTCGGCTACGATGCTGCAACCTTCAAGCTTTTCAAAAGGCGGGACATCCCCTCGCGCCTTACCGGTCTGCAATGCTGCTACTTTAGAAGCAATCAGGGCGTATTTCTGAAACCACGCGTCCAGTGCTGCGAGTTCTCTGTCGTTTAGGCGAGTAAGCCCGGCGGCACTAAACTCATCAGCGGTCATCATTGATTTGACAGTTGGGAATTGCCTCTCCTGTGCGAACGCGAACAGAAAACCGGACAGTATCCCGATGATGATAAGGAGCGATTTGGTTCTCATATTCATGATGGCTTTGAAATATGGCCGAGACCCGGAGAATGCCCTGAAAACGCCAGTCCCGTCTCCCGGCAGATCGGTGGATAACGCTTTCGCTGCGCTCGCTGTCTGTCAACTCTTTAGTCAGTGACTTGCTCGCGGCTATGCTGGCTCAGCCATTATGCACCAAGTGAAGTCTCCAGCTGCAAAGAACGATCAAACTCTAACAGGTCATGGAACGTGAAGCTGGCACGGTATGGGTTTTGGGTTTCGGGATAGCACCTCAGCGGGAACCTGTCTTGCAGGCCCAGATACGTCGGCTGTGCGCCCGGTGCCCTGAATACCCTGATCGCAAGATGGTTTAACTGAATTATCGCTTTGAATGCCATTTTGCCGGTATGCACCTGCCATTGCGGCTTTTGGCCGCCATTTTTAATCCAAAACCCTCGTGATAATAGCCCTCCAACTTGCTTTTCTTTCAGATGCGCGACTTCGACAATCACACCACTTGCGATGCGTCCTTGGAATAGTTCCCGGGCTGTTGCATCGTCAATGACGCTTTCCATCATGGTGTTCGAATCCATCATGACCGCTGTCTTGAGCGCCCATTTCGCTAACATTTCATGCTCGCGAAGGGCCTGAGCAAGAACTTCGCACGCTAGTTTTGGCCAGTGCGGTCCGACCAAAGGGCCCACACTGTGCTTGAACCACGTTTCAAGCTTGCTCATCCATTCATTGTTGCAGCGGGGGCATACTTCCTTCGTTATGAAGTGCCTTAGGCCATGCGCTGGCCTGGTCCTAAGCATGTCTTCCTTCTGATGGCCAACCACTACTTGGTAGTCCTTGGCCTGCATGTGGTCGATCAGCCACTGAGCAATGATATGCTCTTTGTTGCCACCGGGTTTCCCACAAAAGGCGCATAGTTTCATCGGCTTGACGATAGCAGCTTCGTGCCAATTCCGGAGTCAAATTGCCGGAAGCACTACGGCCGCGTGATCTTCACCGTGTTGCTGCCCTTCTCGTTCCCCGTCGTGGTCTTCACATACACCTTGAAGACGCTCACGTCCCCGCTCGCGCCAAGTCCCTGCGTGGTGAGGAACTCCAGCGGCGCACCGGGGGCCACATTCCCCAGCACCACCTCGACTGAGGCGTCGTAAGTGGTGCCGGGACTCCAGCGCACTTCGTATTCGGAGAAATCGGCGGCGGTGGACGCGGCCCAGGTGATCTTCCCCTGCGTCGTCGGGACGTCCCAAACGCCGTTGGCCAGCACCGGGTCAGGTGTGCTGCCGGGATCAGGGGTAAGCTTGGGCAGCGAGGCGATTAACGGGCTGTTCGCGGCGAAGTAGGTCGGCAGCACCTGACGATACGACTTGAGCAACGGATAAATCACCCCCTGCAGCGCATTCCGCTCCTCGATCTTGAGCTTCACCAAGACCTCCTCCTTGCTCACCGTGTCGAACTGCGCCTTAAGCGCGACCAGCGCCGTGTTGAAGTCCGCCACCGCATAGCCACCCAGCAGCAGCAAGGGCGGCGTGAAGCCGGCAATGCCCACCGCCGCGTTGATCTTCACCCACAACGTGTTGATGTCATCCAGAGGCGGGACGAAATTCCCCTGACCATCCTGCGGCTGGGGCAGTTCCGGGAGCGCGCGTGCGAAGGCCGTGGCGCCGAGGATGGCCCGCACCTTGTCATTGAACTGCCCGCCCCGCAGATGCAGGTCCTCCTTCTTCGTAGTCAGGTCGCCGCGCGCGATCTCGGACGCATTGATCTGGCCTTCGATCTCGGCCTGCTTGGTTTGGAGGTTGTCCCGGTGAGTGACGAGGTTCGCCCGGGTGGTGCCGCCGGGGAGCAGGATCGGACCGCCGGCACCGAGGGCGGTGTTGGCCGCGTCCCAGTGGGCGGAGAACTCGTTGGTGGTGGGAATATAAGAAGATGGACCGGTGATGGGCATAGGTGTGAGGAATTATAGAATACGGGTTGAAACACTCCACCGGGATGACCGACGTGTCCTTATAGCCGGAAACCCCAACCCATCCCGGTGTTGGAAAATAAAAAGCACAGACCTTTCCGCTTGTCAAATCCATCTAATAAGATCTGCAAACGGCGCCCACCAGCCGCTCACCCACCCGGAATAATCTAACTCCCAGCCGGGAGAATACGCCGCCTAGTTGGGAGAATCAGGACACTAGCCAGGAGAATGAGGAATCCATCTAAGAGAATGCCGATTCTAGTCAGGAGAATGACGATTCTAGTGACGAGAATGGCGCACAGAGCTTGGAGAATGGCGATTCTTGCGACAAGGTGACACAGTCCGGTGATTTTGACTGAGATGCAGCTTACTCAGGCAATGGCTGGCCTGGCACGACAGTCCGCTCAACTAGGTCCACTTGGCCCTAAGGAGTTGACACCGCCGCCAGCACCAATCTACAAGAGCGCGAACGCACCATTTTTTGCTTATGTTCAACCAATACTGGCACCGCTTCCCTTCCAACCTGCGCCCCGATCACTCGTTCACCAAACCGTTGGCACTCCTGCTGGCCGCTGCCTGCTGGCTGACGCCACAGGCGGCCAAGGCTGCGGCTGCGGCTACCAATGCGACCGCACTCCCCGCAGTCACCGTCTTTGGGCGGACCCTTCCCATCGCCAGTGAGGAAGAACTGATTGGCGAAAACAAGCAGCCGGAATGGACTTTCCACCGCCGCTTCCCGACTACGCGCGTGTATCTCCAGAAAGAGCCGGGCGAGATCGGTTTTGAACAGTGGTGGCGGGGACGTTTCCGCCGCAACGGCACGCAGACCCACTTGTTCCAGTCCGAACTGGAAATCGGCCTGCCCAAGCGGTTCCAGTTTGACCTCTATGAGAAATACACGGCGGACGAGAAGGGCCGGATGCGCCACCTGGGTGTCTCGCCTGAACTCCGTTGGGCCTTCGCCGAATGGGGCAAGATCCCGTTGAATCCAACGATTTACGCCGAGTGGCAGTTCACCGACCACACGCAGGGCGGGGATGTATGGGAAGTGAAGCTGTTGCTCGGCGAGCAACTGGCACCCCGCTGGCACTGGGGCCTGAACCTCATTTTTGAGCAGGAAGCCGGACAGAGCCGGGCCCGGGAGATGGCGTGGAGCCAGGGTATCAGCTACACGATGATTGATCAGAAATTGAGTGGTGGCTTGGAAATGCGTTTCGCCCATGAAACCGCGCAAGGCTCCCGTAGCCTCCCGGAGATCACCTACATGGTCGGGCCGAGCCTGCAGTGGCGGCCCTTCGCCCGGGGCCATATTGACTTCGTCTCCCTGATGGGCGTCACACGGGACGCGCCCAAGGTGGAATCCTTCATCGTGTTCAGCCTGGACCTCGGCACGATCAAAGGCACCAGCCGCTATACCCCCACCTCGCTGCGCGGGCAGTAGGCGTGGGACCGGAATCCTCCGGGTTTGCTTCGAGGAGCGGAGCGATCCGGGCGGCAGACGCCAAGGAGGTGGGGCTGGGGAAGCCCGCTGAAGAAACGTGCTGCCACCCGGATCAAAGATCGGAACCTGCAGGGCACTGCGCACCACTCAACCCGTGCGCTTGTTCTTGAGCGCCTTCTCTACTCCGACGGCAAACGCAGTCAACGGAAAATTAGCGTGCCTCGACTCCCCCAATGGGCCGCCGTGCTCACCCGCCTACCGCCATGCCCCGACGAAAAGCGGTCAAGGCCAGCCGGGCATGGCTAGGCTGCCAACCGGGCGTGCCGCGGCTCACGCGTGGTTTTGCTTCCGCCACGCGGGGGAGGGAGCTGAGGCGCTCTTCGGGGAACCAAGTTTGCCATTGCTTTCAGTCTGGATTCGGCCAGCAGCCAATGGTCGAGCGCCCGCCCCTCCGGACGCCCTTCCTCTTCCCAGATGTGGAGGGCATACAGCGCGATGTCGCTGTGATCCGGCGGCGGCAAGGGGCTCTTTGCAACGGAGTCGGAAGGTTTGGTTTTAATGATCGCTTTCATATAAGTGTCTCCTGAGTGCTCTAGGTTTAAGGTGCTGCGGGTTCATGTAATTGCCCGTATCTTACGAGCCAACCTACGACCACACACACCCGACAATGAACCCGGGATTGCCAGACACTGGACTGGAATTGTCCTGATCATCCGATGGGCCCGAGCCGCCTCAAGGTGCGTGATAGGGCCGGCGGGTGGGCCAAGGCCGACGTCGCGGTGCTTCGCCAACCCTGGGCTGAGGGACGCAATCCCGTTGGGATTGACAGGGATGAAAAAGCGATTCGGGCGGCAGACGCCAAGGAGGTGGGGATGGGGAATCCCGCTGAAGAAACGTGCTGCCACCCGAATCAAAAAGTGCTAGGGCATCAGAATAAGATGGCGAGTGCCGCTGGCGCGTATCCTCTCGCAGGCGTTTCGCGCCAGCGGTCCTACGGGTTGGGCGGGCGCTGCGTAGTCGCCGTCAGGATGCGCTCCACCTGGGTTTGAAATTCGGCCAGTTCAAAGGGCTTGCACAGGTAGTGCGCCGCCCCCAGCGCGGCGGCTTGCGCCTGCGCCTCCGGGTTGGTGACACAACTGACAAACATCACCGGCACGTCGCGCCCGGCCGGAGTCTGCCGGATGGCCTGGCAGACCTCGAGTCCGTTCATGCCCGGCATCAGGATGTCCAGAATGATGAGGTCGAAGTTCATGACTCTGGTCATCTTCAGGCCCGTCTCCCCATCATGGCTGATCATCGAAAAGGCCCGCATCTGCTCCAGCGCGCAGCGCATGCACTCGGCCACTTCGGGGTGGTCCTCGATGACCAGCACAAAGGGACGGGAGTGGCTCATGGTCAAGCGAGGCTGGGTAGAATGGCCCGGCGCGCCGGGAGTGCCGGGAGTGCAGAGACTGATAAGGCCGTTCAATGCCGACATGAGAGGTGATTGTTAATTTGTCGCGCACCGGGCACTGGCTATTCAAGCCATTTCGGTTTCGCGGGGTGCTCGTGGCAGAGCCGTGGCACCACACAGCAGGATGCGTTGGTCCTCGAATCGTTTTCGCAGATCGCGTGCCTCAACTGTGGCCGGGCCGGGATGTTACTTGAAGTCGGTTGCGGGGGCGGGGTAGTCTTCTTCAGGTATTGGCGCGCGTCGCGAGGATTTTTTCTGATGGCCGTGCTGGGGAACTTGGAAGATTGGAGTTGGGCAGCGCTTTACGCCTGCACCACTCTTGCGATTATTCCCAAGCCCCTGTCGTCGGCGTCGCTGTCGCCTGCCAAGCAAGAACCACTACATCCGATGAACGCAATCAACATACTGCTCGTGGAGGATGACGACCACTTCGCCGCGATGGCCGAGAAGTCGCTTACCGGGTTCGGCTACGCTGTAGTCCGCGCCCGCAACGGCCGGGAGGCGCTCGCGGCCTACAACCCGCAACTGTTTGATCTGGTTCTCACGGACCTGGTCATGCCAGACATGGACGGAGTGGAATTGATCATGACGCTGCGCAAGGCGCATCCGGCGGTGAAGATCATTGCCATGACCGGTGGCGGGCGGAACCGCCCGCAAGCCTATCTGAACATCGCAGCGAAACTTGGCGCGATGAAGACGCTGGAGAAGCCGTTCTCGCTGGAGGAATTGCAACGCACGGTCACGGAGTGCATGGCGAGCTGATCGCGCCAGTCAAGATGCGGGACTGTTTTGACCCGTCGGCGGTTGGAGCGGCAGCAGGAGGGCGGTAGGGGCGAACGCGTGGGCTCTGACACGTAGAATTTGGCCGGGCTAAATCCAGACAAGGCGGCATTCAGTCCAAGAATCGGGCGGATTTGGCAGAGCGAAAAGACTGACATGGCAAACCAATACTTGCGTTCGTTTTGGCAAAATGGGGGCAGACCGTGATAGGGTGGTGGCGTTTCCTTACGGGTGATGCGCAGGCGCGCTCCAGTCAGGCTCGCGGACGGGCGTTTGACGGGCGGCCGGTGCGGATAATTATTTGACCAAGCCGATAAACCTTGAACCACTGGCCGCGCTCCGTGAGCGTTTCGTGAGCAAGCGCCGATAACCTCCTCCTGTGAATCCTCCCCGTAACATCATCCTCATCGTGGACGACGAGCCGCGTGGCCGCGAGCTGCTCGAAGCCCTGCTCACCCCGCTGGGCTACCAGCTTGAATTCGCCGCCGATGGCAAGGAAGCCTACCAGCAGACCGTCAAGCATCAGCCAGACCTCGTGCTGCTGGATGTGATGATGCCGGAGATGGACGGCTTCGAGGTGTGCCGACGGGTCCGCGCGACACCCGGAGTGGCGGAGGTGCCCATCGTCATGGTGACCGCGCTGGATGACCGGGACTCCCGGCTCGCGGCGATCCAGGCCGGGGCGGATGACTTCATCACCAAGCCGATTGACCGCATCGAGGTGCGGGCCCGCGTGCAGAGCATCACGCGGCTGAACCGGTTCCGCCGGCTGATGGCCGAGCGGAGCAAGTTTGAGCACATCGCGGAGCATTCGCCTGATGGCTACTGCCTCATCAAGGGCACGAGCGAACTGGTCTATGCGAATCCGCAGGCGCGCCGTTATCTCGAACTGGCGCCGGAGATGCCGCTGGCCGGACAGTTCTTTCGGGTCCAGGCGCAGAAGCATTACCGGCTGGAGCCGGAGAGCGGCTGGGCGAGCTGGCCGTCCGATGCCACCGAGCGCACGCTGCTCTACCTCGTGCGGCCCGAGACGAAGGGGGAGGCCCCGCTCTGGCTGCAAGTGGACGAACAGTTGCTGCCCGGCGGCGCGGATCGCCTCGTGCGCATCCACGACGTCACCGGCAAGATCTCCCAGCAGCGCGACGTGTGGAACTTCCACAAGATGCTCTCGCACAAATTGCGCACGCCGCTCAATGGCCTGGCCGGCTCGCTCGAAGTCCTGGCCAATCCCAACGACCCGCTCCCGAGTGCGGACGTGGTCGAACTGGCGCAGGCGGCCTTGGACAGCGCGAACCGGCTGGACCAGCAGATCCGTGACATCCTGAAGTTCATCCAGGCACCGGCCATCGCCCGGCTGGGCGGGAATGCGGAGGTGGCGGTCCTGCCGGCGAAGGTCGAGCAGATCCGCCTGAACCTTTCCATTCGTGAGGTGACGGTCCAGATCCCGGCGGAACTGGCGCGCGAGCGGTTGCTCATCTCCAGCACGGCGCTGGACACAGTGCTCATGGAGTTGCTGGAGAACTCGCAAAAGTTCCACCCCCGCCTGTCGCCCAAGGTCGTCGTCACGGTGGGCCGTCACGCGGATGGACGGCTTTCGCTGCAGGTCGCTGACGACGGATTGACGCTCTCTCCGGAGCAACTCGCGCACGTCTGGACGCCGTATTATCAGGCCGAGAAACTCTTCACGGGTGAAGTGCGCGGGATGGGTCTGGGCCTGGCCATGGTGGCGTCGCTGGTCTGGGAGAACGGCGGGTCCTGCCGGATGTTCAACCAGCCGGCCGGCCCGGGGGTGGTCGTGGAACTGCTGTTGCCGCTCGTCCAGTCATGAATCCGCCCGTCAGCACCGTCCTGGTGGTGGATGACGAACCACGCGGCCGGGAATTGCTTGAGGACCTCCTCACGCCGCAGGGCCATCATCTGGTCTTCGCAGGCAATGGCCAGGAGGCACTGGCCATGGCGATGGTGCACACGCCGGATCTCATCTTGCTGGATGTGATGATGCCGGGCATGGACGGCTTCGAGGTGTGCCGGCGGCTGCGCGCGGATGAGCGGCTGCGCGAAGTGCCCGTGGTGATGCTCACGGCGCTGGATGATCGCGAATCGCGCCTGGCGGGCCTGGCCGCCGGGGCGGACAGTTTCCTGACCAAGCCCTTCGACCATGTGGAGCTGCGGACGCGCGTGGCAACCATCACCAAGCTCAACCGCTACCGGATGCTGCTGGCCGAGCGGGAGCGGTTCGCGCAACTGGTGGTGGGCGCTCCCGATGGCATCCTCGTGGTGGATGCCGCGTTCCGCATCCGCATGGCGAATCCAGCGGCGTGCCAGATGTTCCGCGCAGGTGAGCCTGAACCGGCGGGGGGCGATCTGATCTTCAGCCGACTGGGAATCGAGGAAGGGGTGCTGGCGCGGCTCAAGCGGCTGCTCGCGGGCGAGGAGCGGGCCTTTCAGTTCGAGGCCACGGGGCTGCGACCGGATGGCGGGCGGTTTCCGGTCGAAGGATCGGCCAGCCACTTTACCTGGGACGGGCAGCCCGCGCTGCAATTGCACCTGCGGGACGTCTCGGAGAAGAAGCAATTGGAGGCGCAATTTCTCCGGGTGCAGCGGCTGCAAGGGCTCGGCAGCCTGGCAGGTGGAGTGGCGCACGACTTGAACAACATTTTCGCGCCGCTGCTGATGACGATGGACCTGTTGCAGGACACGCTGGCGGACAAGCCGGAGGCGCGTCTTATCAAGACGATGAGCGCCGCGGCCCGGCGCGGGTCCGGGCTGGTGCGGCAGATTCTCGCCTTCGCACGCGGGTCGGATGGGGAGAAGCAGTCGGTGCCGTTGCGCTACATGATGGACGAGGTGCGCGGGATTCTGAGCCAGACGCTTCCGCCCAACATCTCTGTGCGGAGCCAGTGCGGCGTCAATACGCCGCCGGTGTATGCTGATCCCACGCATGTGCATCAGATGTTGATGAACCTCAGCGTCAACGCCCGGGACGCCATGCCCCGCGGCGGGCAGCTCCGGCTCCATGCCGAGCTTTGTGAGGTGGACGCGACACTGGCGGCGCAACTGCCCGGGGCGAAGCCCGGCCCTTGGGTGCGCCTCACGGTGTCCGACACGGGCACGGGCATGACCCCGGAGGTCCGGCAGCGGCTGGGCGAGGCGTTCTTCACCACCAAGCCCGTTGGTCAGGGCACTGGACTGGGCCTGACCACGGTCTTCAGCATCGTGAAGAACCATGGCGGCTTTTGGCGTGTGGAGAGTGACCTGGGGCAGGGGACAGCCTTTCATCTCTACCTCCCGCCGGCTTGCGAGGTGACCGGTGCGGCCGCGCCGGAAACCGGGGAAATGCCCCAAGGGCGCGGCGAACTAATCCTCGTGGCGGATGATGAGGCGGCGATGCTCGAAATCAGCCGGGCCACGCTGGGTTGCTATGGCTATCGGACGGTTTGCGCCCGGGATGGGGCGGAGGCGGTGGCGCTCTTCTGCCGCCAGCCGGACGACATCAAGCTGGCGCTGGTGGACTGCCAGATGCCGTTCCTGGACGGTCCCGCCGTGGTGCAGGCACTTCGCAAAGTGCAGCCGAACGTGAAGTGCGTGTTCGTCAGCGCCAGTGTGAAGGAACTGGCGTTGACAGTCCCTGACGGCGCACCCGTGCCTTTCCTGGCGAAACCCTTCACCACCGGCCAGTTGCTCACGCTGCTGGACCGTGAACTGCACGGAACTGATTGAAGTGTGAGTGCTGTGCCTTTGCCTTCCGGCCGGCTGACGGTCGCGATCGTGGACGACGAACCGGCGATCCGGGATTCGCTGGTGTCCATGCTGCAGCACTCGCCGCGCTTCCGCAGCGGCGCGGTCTGCGTCTCGGCCGAGGAAGCCCGGCGCACGCTGCCCTCCGACCAGCCGCACCTGCTGCTGCTCGACATGCACCTGCCCGGCGATTCCGGCATAGACCTGCTGCGCTGGATCAAGAATGCGCTGCCCCGCGTCAAGGTGGTGATGCTGACCGGCGAGCAGGATGATTTCTACATTCAGGGCGCGCTGCGCGAGGGGGCGGACGGATACTTGCTCAAGGGCCTGGAGTGTCAGCAGCTCTATGCGGCACTGGAGGAGGTTGCCCGCGGCAATGCGGCCTTGTCCGGGGTGGTCACGCGCAAGGTGCTGGCTGGTTTTCGCGCCGAGGCGACGGCGGTGGACCGGCTGGCGGGGCTGACTGCCACCGAGCGCACCGTGCTGGAACACATGGCGGCCGGGCGCATCAACAAGGAGATTGCGGCCGAATTGGGGAGCAGCGTGGAGACGGTGCGCACGCACACACGCAATCTCTTTGGGAAGCTCGGGGTGCATAACCGCACCGAGGCCGTGCTGGAACTGCTCAAGTCGCGCCGCGCGGGCGGCTAGGCAGCAGGCGTGGAGCGAGGGCCAGGGGAAGCAGCATGAACTGCTCGCCGCGCAGCACCAGAAATCGCAGTGAGAGGGATACCCGAACTGGCCGACGCGGCGACAGGCATGCCGCACGGCTCTCACCCGTTTGGAGTATGGGCGGAAGGGGACGCCTGGCCGATGCTGATACCAGTTAAACGGCAACGACAAACACATCTCATGACAACGAATTACAGCCCCCTCAGCCTCCTCTCCGCCAGCCGCGCCGACCGCGCGAGCGTCCTTATGCACTACATGGTGGAGGATTACGCCGGCCAGGATTGGGATCTTGGGCTCCGCCCAGCAGCCCGGGGCCAGCGGCCTGATACCGATGCCGACCGGACCGGCGGTCCAGAACTGGATGATGCGACCCGGCGCAAGCTGCAGGTCTTCGCCAACCTGCTGGGTTTGAGCCGGGCGGAGGCGGAACGCTGCTACGCCGAGTATTGGCTGGTTTACACGGTGCTGGCCGCCTACGCCCGCCCCATGCATGCCAATGGCTGGGGTTTTGTGCAGATGGTCGCGCAGCTCGACAGCCTCACCCAGCGGGCGCAAACCCTGCTGCCGCGCATGCGCGTGCCGGGCTTCGAGTGCCTGCAGCTCGCCAAGGACAGCGTGGTGGTCCGCCTGCGTGAAGAACACCCGATGGCCGCGCCGTTCCTGCACGGACTGCTGCGCCGGCTGGCCGCCGACTTCGGCGTGGAACTCAACCTCGGTGAGCGGCCTGAGCACGGTGAATCAGCCGTGGGGGTGGAAGTGGTGACGCCCGCAGCCGAAGTCGAGCCTGAGTGGGAGGCCGCCCCGCCAGCCCGCCGGATGAAGCCGGCGTTTTCCCTGCCCACGCCGCAGCGGGGAAACCGGCTTCAGTTCCTGGCCGTGTGAGGGGCCCCTGGCACGGCCAGCCGGCGCGTGTGGTTTTGGGATAGCCTTTCGTGCGTGGGAAACATGCTTTCCCGCTTCTATTCCCGGTGGTCCATTCACTAGACTCCCGCCACACGAATAACCGGAGCGGGATTAGGATCAGGATTAAGATTACGAGCAGGAGGAGTCTCCCGCCAGCCTGAACCTTCCTGCTCCTGCTCCTGATCCTAATCTTAATCCTAATCTCCCCATGCCCAACCCCTGGACCGGAAAAGGAAATCCCTACACGCGCAAGGAAGTCCGCGACCGCCTGATGAGCACCATCAAGAAGGGCGATGCCATCATCGCCGCCGGCGCGGGCACGGGCATCAGCGCGAAGTTCATCGAGAAGGGCGGGGCGGACCTGCTCATCATCTACAACTCCGGGCGTTTCCGCATGAGCGGGCATGGCTCGACCTGCGGGCTGATGTCCTACGGCGACGCTAATGCCATCGCGATGGAGATCGGCGAATACGAGGTGCTGCCGACGGTGGAGGAAATTCCCGTGATCTGCGGCGTCCATGCCACCGATCCGCGTCGCCGGATGTGGCACTGGCTGGGCAAGGTGAAGGAGATGGGTTTCAGCGGCGTGAACAACTTCCCCACGCACACCATCGTGGACGGTCACTTCCGCGGCGTGCTCGAAGAGACGGGCATGAGCGTGCAGAAGGAGTTCGAGATGGTCGCGCTCGCACGGAAGATGGATTTGTTCAGCATCGTCTATGTGGCCACGCCGGAGGAGGCCGTGGAGATGGCGAAGTCCGGCGCGGACGCGATTATTGCGCATGTGGGCACGACGGTCGGCGGCAGCATCGGCGTGACGAAGGCGGTGGTGACATGGGACTTCACGCTCAAGCGGACGCAGGAGATCATTGATGCCGCCAGCCGCGTGCGGAAGGACATCTTCTTCCTGTGCCATGGCGGCCCGATCAACACGCCGGAGGACGCGAACCGGGTCATCCAGAACACCGACGCCGTGGGCTTCGTGGGCGCGAGCAGCCTGGAGCGCATGGGCGTCGAGGCGTCACTCACGAACCTGACGCGGGATTTTAAGAAGCTGAAGGCCCCGGCGGCGAAGAAGTTTGGGAAGAAGAAATAAGCCCGGTTGACCAAGCTCGCCGGGGTGGTAACAGTAATGCCGTGAACACCAGCCGCATCCTCGGCGAGACAGGCGAATTCGCCCCGCGCAGATTCGTGGGCCGGGCCCGCTCCGCTTCGGAGAACCTGGCCTTGGTGGCGGACATGGCGGGGTTCGTCCACGCGTATTTCAATGGCACTCGAATCCGAATCCGAGCCGAAGGCGATTATTTCCCGGTTCGAAAGACTGTTGGCCACCCTCGCGCGAAGTGACGTGGACTTCTGCGTGGTCGGCGGATTGGCGGTCGTTTTGAATGGTTATGTGCGGGTCACGGAGGATGTGGACATCCTGGTGAACCCGGAGCGCGGCAATTTGGAGCGGATGCTGGCCGTGTTGAGTGGTTGGGGCGAAGGCTGGGCGCGCGAACTGACAGCGGATGATTTTCCCGCACAGGAAGGTTCCGTGCGGATCGGCGAGCAGGAGTTTGACCTCGACATCTTCGTGCAGATGCGCGGCCACACGCTGGAGAGTTTTCGCCCGATGTTGCGTTACTTCGAGTCCGCAGGGAGGCGCATCCCGTATCTCGGACCCAGCGGCCTGATTCTCCTCAAACAGGATTCCTGGCGCGAGAAGGACCAGCATGACACGAAAGCCATGCGAGCTGCTCTTCAAGCCGAACAAGCCAGCCAGCAACCATGACTCCCTCCGACCGCCGCTTCGTGCAGATCGCGGACGCCCTCCGCGAGCCCAACGTCTGGACCAACAACGAGTGGCTGTGCCGCCCGGACCTCGTCGCGGCGAAAGACTTGCTGCTGGTGCGGGCGAACATGGCCCCGGGATTTTGCCACCCCTTCCATTATCACCCGCACCGCGAGGAGATCATCTACGTCCTCTACGGCCGCGCGGAGCAGTGGGTGGGGGATGACTACCGCATCCTCAGTGCGGGCGAGATGGCGCACATCCCGCCCGGCACCATCCACGCCACCTACAATCCCCACGCGGAGCCGCTGGTGTTTCTGGCCATTCTGTCCCCGGCGGTCCTGCCGGAGGGGAAGGCCGGTGATCCTGACCCGGTGGACGTCGGCACGCAGGAGCCGTGGGCTTCCTTGCGAAATAGCCGGGGTTTGTCGCCCTGCCAGTGGGATGGCGGCAGGCAAACCGCCTGAGCACTGGGAGTAACCCGGCTTCGGCCGGGCGCGTCCTAGACGGGGTGAACACGCTTTCGGCGATCCTGCTCGGTGCTGCCCTGCTCGGGACGTTTCCCTCTCACGGCCAAAGCCAGACCAAAGGCAAGACCCAGACCCCGCAGCAGGCCAAGCAGGAGTTGGACACCGCCAAGGACAAGCTCAAGGACGCCAATCAGGACTTGGGCAAGGCCGAGAAGGATATGGAGAAGGCCGAGGCCGCACATCAAGCCGCCGTGGCCAAGATTCAGAAGGCCCGGCAGGCCGCCGTCGTCGAGCACGGCAAAAAGCTGGGCCTGCCCATCGCCCTCGGGCAACGGGACGCCGCCCAGCGGGCCATCGAAGCGGCTCACACCACGCTCACGAAGGAAATCCGAGGTCAGCCAGAGCATCAGGCGGCGGTGAAGGAGGCGGAGAAGGCCAGTGCGCGGCTCCAGCAGGTGCGCGAGGACGCCACCTTGAACGAGGAGAAGAAGCAGCAGCTTTCGTCCGAACTGTCCAAGACGATTCGTCGCCCGGCTGAAATCGAGCGGGAGCGCATCGAGGCGGATGCCAATATCCAGCAGTTGCGGCTGAAGGCAGCCGAAGCTGGCCGGCAGGCGACCATCGTCCTGGTCCAGGCCCAGAAAGCTGCCGAGGAGGATGGCGACGTGAAGGGTGCCTTGCAGGCGGAGCGGGACACGGCGGACAAGGTCAAGAGCGCCCGTGCGGATGTGGAGAAGCACAAGAAGGAGGTCGCAACCGCCCAGGCCAAGGTGAACAGCGAGACCCAGCAATACCAGAAAGCCGCCAGCGCGGCGAAGACGGCCAAGAAGGGCAAGAACGACAAGTAGCTGGGAAGCCGGCGAGCGGGCCGGCCGGGCGTCAAGCCGCCGAAAACACCTCGGCGCCCCAGAAATGTAGCTCCCGCCGGACTTTTGAATTTCCAAACCGCCGCGTCTCGGCTAAGGGAAGCTCATGCCAGAGCGCAACGCCACTGGAGAAACGATATTCCGCGGCATTCCCGTCTCCACGGGCGTGTGCGTCGGCAAGATCCTCCTTCTCGGCCAGCAGCGCGCGCAGATCACCCGGCAGGAAATCTCCGAGGCGGACGTGCCCCGCCACTTGGAGCGGCTGGAGCAGGGCCTCCTCGCCACCCGGCAGCAGCTTCACGAAATCCAGCAGCAGGTGATGCAGGCGATGGGCGCGAAGGACGCCAGCATCTTCGAGGCGCATGTGCTGGTGCTGGATGACCCGACGTTGCTGGAAGGCGTCACCCGCATGATCACCGAGGAGCGCGTGACGGCGGAATGGGCCTTTCACACGGTGGCCGAACGGTTTGCCAAGACCTTGGAGACGGTGGCAGATGACTACCTGCGGGAGCGCGTGGCGGACCTGCGGGATGTTGCCGGCCGAGTGGTCAACAATCTGATCGGCCACGAAGAGGCGGTGGATGTCGCCTGCCTCAAGGAGCCGTGCGTGGTCATCGCGCATGACCTCGCTCCATCCACCACAGCCCGGCTCGACAAGAAGATGGTGCTGGGCTTCGGCACGGACGTGGGGGGCAAGACCTCGCACACCGCCATCATGGCGCGGTCGCTGCGGATTCCCGCCGTGGTCGGCCTCCAGCAGGCGAGCCACCAGCTCCACAACGGCCAGACCGTGCTGCTCGACGGCTTCAACGGGCTGGTCATCCTCAACCCGACCGACCAGACGCTCTTTGAGTATGGGCAGATCGAGCAGCGCCAGAAGAGCTTCGAGGAGCGGCTGCGGGAGATCCATGACCAGCCCGCCGTCACCTTGGACGGGGCGCAGATCACTTTGTCGGCAAACGTGGAAGAGGCATCGGACGCGGCGGAGGTGAAGCTGGCCGGGGGCGAAGGCGTGGGCCTGTTTCGCACGGAATTTCTCTTCCTCAACCGGTCCACGATGCCGAGCGAAGAGGAGCAGTATCAGGCCTACCGGCAGGTTGCGGCCGAACTGAAGCCCGCGCCGGTCATCATCCGCACCCTGGACCTCGGGGGCGACAAGCTGCCCTCGATCATTGGCATTGCCCAGGACACGGCCGAGATGAATCCCTTCCTCGGCTGGCGCGCCATCCGCTTTTGTCTCCAGGAGTCCGCCATCTTCCGCGCCCAGCTCCGGGCCATCCTCCGCGCCAGCGCCGAGGGCAACGTGAAGATCATGTATCCCATGATCTCCGGGCTGGAGGAGCTGACGCAGTCCAACGAACTGGTGGAACAGTGCAAGGCGGAGTTGCGCGCGGCGGGCGTGCCCTTCGATGAAAACCTCGAAATCGGGGCGATGATCGAGATTCCGTCCGCCGTGATGATTGCCGACTCGCTGGCGAAGCGGGTGAAGTTCTTCAGCATCGGCACCAACGACCTCATCCAATACACCCTGGCCGTGGACCGGTTGAATGAGAAGATTGCGTATCTCTACGATCCGACGCACCCCGCCGTGCTGCGGCTCATCAAGATGACCGTCGAGGCCGCGCACCGGCACGGCATCTGGGTGGGGGTCTGCGGCGAGATGGCCAGCGATCCGGCGATGGTCCCGCTGCTGCTGGGGCTGGGGGTGGACGAACTCAGCACCACGCCGCCGCTGGTGCCGCCCATCAAATATATCATCCGCCGCCTGAAGCTAGCCGAGTGCGTGGCGCTGGCCGAGTTCGCGCTGGCCTGTGAGTCCTCGGCGGAAATCCTCACGCGTTCCCAGGCGCTCGTCTCACGGGCTGCGCCGGATTTGTTTGCCTCGGTTCACTCGGGGTGAGGCGAATTCAACCTGAATTCCGGACCGGTGCCCGCGAAACACGCGAAATGACGCGAAAAGGCAGCAAGCGAATTGTTCAAACCACTGACCTGCACTAACCGGCACTAATCCCGGCCTCCGAAATTGAAGCCGCGGACCTCCCTTCGGGATTTGGGATTAGAGCACTTTCTGTTTAAGTTGTCGCATAGCCGGCATGGCGAAGAAAATTGGC
>CAZCBE010000035.1:0-56361 GCA_964496695.1 uncultured Klebsiella sp. | reverse complement strand
GCCACCCCTCACCCCAACCCTCTCCCCTCCTCCGAGGAGGGGAGAGGGAGCCAGATTGCGGCGATGGCGCTGCTTGGCGGTGTTCCCGGATCGTGGCGTTCACGACGCAGAAGGCTGCGGCTGGAAAAGAGCGTTCGACTCACCGCTGGCCGGCACACGTTTCTGCGGCCTGAAGGCCGCGCTCCTCCAAGTCAGCGTGCGCCCGCTTGGAGCTTCGGGATTAGTGCGGGTCAGTGCCGGTTAGTGGTTCAGCGATTGGTTCGCCTGCTCAGTTTAGAACTGCTTGCGCTGGCCACGCTGCTGGGGCTCGCGGTGCTGGCGAGCGTGTCGCCCGCCTTCCATGCGGGGTGCCTGCTGGACCGCGAGGCGGTGGGTGCGGGTGAGGTGTGGCGGCTCTGGACCGGGCATCTCGCGCATTTCTCGATGAACCACCTGCTGGTGGATTGTGTCGTGTTCGCGCTTTTAGCGGTTGCCTTGGTTCGTTCGGGAGTGCGGGTGGTAGGTCAGCAAGCCCTCGCTGACACCAGACCGTCCGGAGACGACGTGCATCACTCTCCCTCTCCTCCATGGAATGGAGCAGAGGGCCGGGGAGAGGAGGTGCTTTACGCACAACCATTGTCGAGGCTCCCCTCTCCCCCGCCCTCGCCCCACTCGTGCCTCGTGGGGCGAGGGGGTTCGGTGGCGGTGGGCTCGTGGCGTGCTCCGAGCCTTGTGCGCGGGCTGTTTTTCGGCAGCGCGCTCTTGAGCCTGAGCCTGCTGGCCGGGGATGCCTCGCTGGTGCGTTACGGCGGGCTCTCCGGGCTGAACTCGCTGCTGCTGGGGTGGCTGGCGGTGCGCTGGTTTCGGGCGGGCGGAGCACTACGAATAGCTGGCCTGGGCCTGTTAGCAGTAGCGGTCGGAAAGTTCGCTCTCGATCACTGTGGCCTGGGTGGTGCTGCGATGCGGTTTGGCGATCTCGGAGTGGTGCCCAGCGAGTTGAGCCACTGGCTGGGCCTGGGCTGGGGGATTGTGGCCGGATGGGCGCTGCCCCGGCAGAGAGTTCCCATTCGGGAGTTGCTGCGGGTCACCGGCACAGTGCAATGACAAGGTGCATAGTCTCATCAGTAAGCCCGGCGCATTGCGCGGAGGCTGAGGGAGCGATCCCCTTGGTGAAGCACCGCCAGCCGGTCAGCACCCGGATCACGTTCCAACCCATGGTCGTGCCAGTTGCAGACGCACGATCTCCCCGCCAAAGGCGCGGTGCTGGCCCGCGCAATTACGGCGGGCATAGCGGGCCTGGAGTTTGGGCAGCAGTTCCGTTTTCAGGGGGTGACGCATGTTCATCGAGCAGGTGTTGTCCGGCGTCTGTCAGCCGTGAGTCAACGATGCCTGGTGCGCCAGCCCAGCACGTCCCCCTTCGTCGGCTCTTAATTTGAGTCGGCAGGCTGCTGGTCACGAGGAACGGGCGCTGTTGCAGGAATCGGTTCGTTCAGTCACATTCAACGTGCATGGCCGAGTATCCTGCCGCCGTCAATCCCGCCAAAGTAGGCACCTATCCGGCTGAGGCGGGAGCGGGTGGCGGCTATGTGTGGGACGAAGTGCTCGAGTATCGGGTCTGGTGCCATCCCGAGCAGGGTGCGGCGGATGATTGCGATGGCAACGACTATTACTACGCGTTTGCCACCTATGCGGAGGCTCATGAGTGCAGTCTCAACACGCCGGGGGCGGAGGAGCCCCTGGCGCTGATCTTGCAACGCGAACATATCAACGAGCCCAAACCCGGCCGATATGTTCATGTCACCAAGGAGCGGGTGGTGGAGTGGCCGGTGGAGTTCCTGGAGCGGCCTCGACGCACCGCGTCCACGATTCCGGATTTTCTCTCGCCAGACGCCCCACCCAACCGGCTGGACATCATTCGTGGGCTTGCGCCTGCGCCTCGCGGACGCAGTGGCCGCTGAGCACGAGCGGGGCAGTCGCATGCCGGCCGGACCCGGGAGATCTCTTTGGAGGCGGAAGCAGGGAAAAACTGGAGCCAGCTGTCGGATTTGAACCGACGACCGACGGTTTACAAAACCGTAGCTCTACCACTGAGCTAAGCTGGCCTCGTCCTGCAAGAGATACACAGGGAGCCGGGCTTTGGAAAATCCTTTTTCCACCGCGTAACCTCGCCGGGGCGCCCTGCGTCCAACGGGGCGGTGACGCAGGGCGCGCGGTGAATACCGCCACCGGGCTGGACGTTAAATGTGCAGCCGCCCGTGACAACCAGCGGCACCGAAACATTACGCCAGCGCTTATGGATCCGAAACAGCATCAGCCGCAGATCGAAGACTTCTTCAGCAGCCGCCGCCAGTTCCTGAACCGGTTCGGCATGGGCATGGGCGCCCTGAGCCTCGCCTGGCTTCTCGGCCCCGAGGCCGGCGGCGTCGCGCAGGCCAGCACCTCGCTGAGCCCGCTCGCGCCCAAGCAGCCGCACTTCACCGGCCGCGCCAAGCGCGTCATCCACATCTTCGCGCAGGGTGGCCCGTCGCACATTGACACCTGGGACCCCAAGCCGGCCCTCGCCAAGCACGGCGAGTCCAAGGTGGACGCCATCGGCGGCGTGCCGCTGCCGACGCAGTTCAAGTATGAGAAGCGCGGCAAGTCTGGCGTCGAGGTCAGCGAAATCTGGCCAAACATCGGCGCGATGATTGACGACATCTGCGTCATCCGCTCGATGCACACGGACGTCCCGGCGCATGAGTTCGCCACGCTGATGATGAACACCGGTTCCGGCCGGCTCGTGAAGCCCTCGATGGGCTCCTGGGTCACCTACGGTCTCGGCACGGAAAACCAGAACCTGCCCGGTTTCATCGCCCTCGGCGGCGGCCTGGGTGGCGCGTCCAACTGGCGCTCGGCGTTCCTGCCGGGGGCGTATCAGGGCACGCTGGTCAACAACCCCTCGGCGGCGGTGGACAAGATCATCGAGAACATCAAGAGCCAGCACCTGAGCCTCGCCCGGCAGCGCGAGCAGCTCGACCTGGTCAAGTCCTTCAACGAACTGCACCAGGAGAAGCTCGGCCAGGAAGCGCAGCTTGAATCGCGCATCCAGTCCTTCGAGCTGGCCTACCAGATGCAGACCGAGGCGACCGACGCCTTCGACATTTCCCGCGAGCCGGAGAGCGTGCGGAACCTGTATGGCGATTCCGCCCAGGGCCGCCAGTTGCTCGTGGCGCGCCGGCTCGTCGAGAAGGGCGTGCGCTTCGTCCAGACCTGGCACGGCGGCTGGGACCATCACACGGCGGTCGGCACCAACCTCCGCAAGAAGGCCGGCGAGTGCGACCAGGCCATCGGCGCCCTGCTCAAGGATCTCAAGCAGCGCGGGATGCTCGAAGACACCCTGGTCGTCTGGGGCGGCGAATTTGGCCGCACCCCGCGGCATGACCGCGGCCAGCGCGGCGAGCCCGGTCGCGACCACCACAACAAGGGCTTCTGCTCCTGGGTGGCGGGCGGCGGGGTCAAGGGCGGCCAGACCTACGGTGCGACCGACGAGTTCGGCTACAACGCCGTGGAGAACAAGGTCCACATCCACGACCTGCACGCGACGCTGCTGCACGCGCTCGGCTTCGACCACGAGAAGCTCACCTTCCGCTACAATGGCCGCGACTTCCGCCTGACGGACGTTTACGGCAGCGTGGTGAAGGACATCCTCCGGGCCTGAGCCGGGGTGATTCGTGGCCGCATGGATCTTTTTGCAGAACGGGGCAGGCCGCGGGCCTGCCCTTTTTCTTTGGCCCGGCCCAAGGCTGAGCCGGGTTGGAATTTGCCGGTATCCTTTTGTCCCGTAGTTTCGTCCAAGCTTGTGAATCTATGAAGTCGTTCCTCTTCTCCCTCGGAGCCATTACGGCCGGCCTGGCCACCAGCGCAGTTGCCGCGCCCGCCAAGCTCGATTCTGAGCAACTCCAGTTCTTCGAGAAGAAAATCCGTCCGGTGCTCGCCGAGCACTGCTATAGCTGCCACTCTGCCAAGGCGGAGAAGCTCAAGGGCGGTCTCTACTTGGACAGCAAGGAAGGCCTGGTCAAGGGCGGCAGCAGCGGCCCCGCCATCGTCCTCGGCAAGCCGGAGAAGAGCCTGCTGATCAAGGACATGAAGTCCACCAACCCGGACGACATGATGCCGCCCAAGGGCGAGCGCTTGTCGCCGCAGGTGATCGCCGATTTCGAGACGTGGATCCGCATGGGTGCGCCCGACCCGCGCACGGAGAACGCGGGCGCGGTCGCCGCGCTCAAGGTGGACTGGGACAAGGCCCGCGAACACTGGGCCTACAAGCCGGTCCAGGCCCCGGCCGTGCCGGCCGTGAAGGACGCCGGCAAATGGGCCAAGAACGACCTCGACAAGTTCGTGCTGGCGAAGCTGGAGTCCAAGGGCATCAGCCCCTCGCCCCTGGCGGACAAGCGGACGCTCCTGCGCCGGGCGACCTTTGACCTCACCGGCCTGCCGCCCACTCCGCAGGAAATCAGCGACTTCCTCGCGGACACCTCGCCCAAGGCCTTTGAGAAGGTGGTTGACCGCCTGCTGGCCTCGACCGCCTATGGCGAGCGCTGGGGTCGGCACTGGCTGGATGTGGCGCGTTACGCGGACACGAGTGGTGACCGGAACAACAATCCTCGGAACAAGACCCTCTTCCCGTTCGCGTGGACCTATCGGGACTACGTCATCCAGGCTTTCAACGACGACATGCCCTATGACCGGTTCGTTCGCGAGCAGATCGCCGGTGATCGCCTTGCCTCGGCGGACAACCGGTCCCCGCTGGCGGCCATGGGTTTCCTGACGGTCGGCAAGCGCTTCATGGGCAATCAGAACGAGGTCATTGACGACCGCATTGACGTGATCACGCAGGGCCTCATGGGCGTGACCGCCGCCTGCGCCCGCTGCCACGACCACAAATTTGACCCGGTCTCGCAGAAGGACTACTACTCGCTTCACGGCGTGTTCACCTCTTCCATTGAGCCGACCGAGGAGCCGATGCTGGCCAAGCCCAAGTCGGAGTCCGACTATCAGGACTTCCTCAAGAAATCAGAGGAGATTCTCCACCGCCTCGCGAACGTGAAGGACAACGAAATGGAGCGACTCGGCGACACCTTCCGCAACGCGGTGGACAAGTATCTGCTGGGCGTGCGGGAGGCCCTGCAGCCCGGCAAGACGCCGAAGCTTGTGCGCGAGAAGCGTGGGCTGGATCTCGACGTCTTCGACCAGTGGATGGACTACTTGAAGGCTCCAGCCCGTCAGGCCGACCCCGTGTTTGGACCGTGGATGGCCATGGCAGCGCTGAAGGATGACGAATTTGCAGCCAAAGGGGCCGCGTTGTCCGCCAAGTTCGCCGCCGACAAGTCGGTGAACGAACTGGTCGCCCCGCTTTTCACCACGCCGCCGGAGAGCATCACCGCGCTGGCGGAGGCCTATGGCAAGCTGTTCCGGGAGACGGAGCGGCTCGCCGACAAGGGCGAGGAGCCCAAGGGCGCCCGCCTCGCCCTGCATACCATCCTGCACGCCAAGGACTCGCCGGTGCGGCTCAGCGCCGCCAGCCTGCGCCGGATCGCAGGTGCCGGCCTGAACAACAAGGAAGCCGCCGAACGCGCCAAGTTGGACGAACTCAAGCGCGTCCACCCCGGCAGCCCCGCCCGGGCGATGGCCCTCTCCGATGTGGAAAAGCCGCGCGATTCCTTCGTGATGATCCGGGGCGAGCCGACGAACAAGGGGCCGGTCGCCAAGCGCCGCTGGCTGGAGATTCTGGGCGGTTCCGATTCCAAGCCGTTCACCACTGGCTCCGGGCGGCTGGATCTCGCCAACGAGGTCGCCAGCAAGAACAACCCGCTCACCGCGCGGGTGTTCGCGAACCGGGTCTGGAACTGGCACTTCGGCGACGCCATCGTGCGCACGCTGGGCGACTTCGGGCTGCGTTCCGAGCCGCCCTCGAACCAGGCGCTGCTGGACTACGTGGCCGCGCAGTTCATGGCGGACGGATGGAGCGTGAAGAAGCTGCACAAGCTCATCATGCTCTCCGCCACTTGGCAGCAGGTGACGACGGACAATCCGGCCAGTTCCAAGGTGGACCCGGGCAATGCCTTCTTCTGGCGGCAGAACCTGCAGCGCCTGGACTTCGAGTCCCTGCGCGACACGCTGCTGGCACTGGGCGGCAAGCATGAGTTCGACGAGCGGGGCGGCCCCTCCGAGGACCTGGCCACGTCGGGACGGCGCACCATCTATGGCTACATTGACCGGCAGAAGGTGCCCGACTCCTTCCGCATCTTCGACTTTGCGAACCCGGACATGACCGCGCCCTCGCGCGTGCAGACGACCGTCCCGCTGCAGGCCCTCTACCTGATGAACAACGGTTTCGTGGTCGAGCAGGCGCGCAACATCGCCTCCCGCCCCGAACTGCTCTCCGGTGCGAAGGACGAGGAGAAGGTGGCGTTCATCTACCAGCTCTTCTTCCAGCGCGCGCCCTCGGCGGCGGAGCAGAAGCTGGCCGTGGAATACCTGGCCGATCAGCAGGCGAAGTCCGCCCTGGGTGGCGCGGACCTGCGTGCGTGGCACTATGGCTACGGCGAGTATGACCCCGATGCGAAGAAGCTCATCGGCTTCGAGCCCATGCCCGTGTTCCTCAAGGATTCCTGGGTGCTGGCTGACAAGACGGACCTGCGGAAGGCCGGCGACACGCGCAAGGAGCCGAAAAAGGAAAAGGGCACCCCGGCCTTGGCCGCGCTGCGCAACATGGCCTTCACCGTGTCCCTGAACGCCGTGGGCGGCGTGCCGGGCGACCGGAAGCACTCTGTCGTCCGCCGCTGGATCGCCCCGCGCGATGGCGTCATCAGCATCGAGGGCAAGCTGGAGCATGATGCGAAGACCGGGGACGGCGTGGAGGCGATTGTGGCGCGGTCCACCGGTGGACAGCTTGGCACCTGGCAGGCTGCGGGCAAGGACGTGGCGACGAATCTCAAGGACATCAAGCTCAAGCGCGGCGAGGCGATTGATTTCATCGTCACGAGCCGCGGAACCTCGGAGGATGACTCCTTCCGCTGGGTGCCCATCATCCACATGCCCGGCACGAAGGCGGGCGAGGAGTATGTCTGGAATTCCCAGCAGGAGTTCAGCGGCCCGGTGAAGGAGAAGATCCAGAGCCATCCGTTCACCGCCTGGGAGCGTCTCACTCAGGCGCTGCTCATGAGCAATGAGCTGATCTACCTCAACTGAGGTGGAGCGGTGGGACCGGCCACGATGGGGACGGGTGCGCGGCTCGCGGCAGCGCGGACTGTCAATCAGGGCTGAAAGCCAGCCCGGTGACAGCCCGGGGTGAAGCCCCGGGTAGTCCGGCAACGAAGCCCATCCGCCCTGTAGGGGTGGGACTCTATTTCTGTGTTGCGCAACGTCCCGCTCCTTCAGGGTGATGACGAAATGCGCCCTTTCGCGGCCAGTTCACCAGCCCATTTGGGCGCATCTCAGTTTCTTGCCGGGGTGCTGGCGCGGCCTGCAATCACCCCGGAGGGGTGTTACGTGAATAGCCGTGGGTGAAACCCACGGTGAGCGAGGCGTGGGGCACAACCCCGGGAGGGGTTGAACGCAACGCCCTCCGAGGAGCGCGCGCGTTCGACCCTGTCAGGGTCGAACCGGAAAACCGTCCCCCGTGGGTTTCACCCACGGCTATTCACCTTGAAACCCTCCGGGTTTCTCCGCTCGGCCAGAGTCCCTTGCAAGAAACTGAGATGCGCCCAGCCCTTTTAAGTTCAAGGCTGGCGCTTGCACGGCCGGGGGGATGTCGGCACACTCGCGTCCCTATGTCGTGGAAAGTGCTCATCACCGCCCGGGCCGCTGAAGAAGTCGGCCAGCCTGCGTATCAACTCCTGCGTGACTCCGGCTGCGAAGTCGTGCTCGCGCCCAAGTTCGGCCCGCTCAGTGCCGACGACGTCCAGGCCTACATGGCCGGCTGCGACGCGACGCTGTGCAGCGCGGACAAATACACGCCCGCCGTGCTCGAGCACGCCAACGCCGCCGGCATCAAGTGCCTCTCGCGCTGGGGCGTGGGCTATGACTCGATTGACATCGCCACCGCCACGCGGTTGGGCATCGTCGTCGCGTTCACGCCGGGCATGCTCGACGGCGCGGTGGCGGACTACACGTGGGCGCTGCTCTTCGCGCTCGCGCGCCGCGTGCATGAGGGCCACGTCGTCATGCGGGACAACCGCTGGTCCGTCGCCTGGGGCCATGACGTGTCCAACAAGACGCTGGGCATCATCGGCTGCGGCCGCATCGGTCAGGCCGTGGCCAAGCGCGCGGCGGGCTTCAACATGCAGATCCTCGGCCACGACATCGCGCCGAACCCGCACGCGGAGGCGCTCGGCGTGAAGTTCGTTTCGCTCGACGAGCTGCTGGCCAAGAGCGACTTCGTCTCCCTCAACTGCGCGCTCACGCCGCAGAACAGGGGGCTGATCGGCGAGGCACAGTTCAAGAAGATGAAGCCCGCCAGCTATCTCATCAACACCGCGCGCGGGGCGCTGGTGGACGAGGCCGCGCTGGTCCGCGCGCTGGAGCAGAAGACCATCGCCGGGGCCGCCGTGGACGCCTTCACCGCCGAGCCCCTGCCCGTGGATCATCCGCTGCGCCGCTGCCCGAACATTTTGCTCACGCCGCACCAGGCCTTCAACGGCCGCGAGACCGGCGAGCGCGTGAGCCTCGCCGCCGCGCAGGCCATTGTGGACCTGATGCACGGGAAGAAGCCGACGCATGTGGTGAACGGGGATGTGTTTCAGTCGGCGGCCTTGCGGGCGAAGGTGAAGTAAATATGGAGTGCGCCGGCAGAGCGCAGCGGCGACGGCGCTTTCGGAGCGGAGGTGCGGGGCCGTGTTCACCACGCCAAAGCGGCGTCGCGCTCCGCTTGCCGCCGCACTCCAAACTGGCGCAGTTCGTTCGCCTGTTTGCCTCGGTCGCCGCGTGGCTTGGGGTTGCGGCCACGGTGTCCGCCGCCGACTGGCTCTACCTCGACAACGGCCAGGTCCGCCTCGGCGTGGACCGTGCGGCGGGGGCGAGCATCGGGTTCTTCGGCGAGAGCGCCACGGGCCGGAACTTGCTGAACCATTACGACAAGGGACGGTTCATCCAGCAGTCCTACTACGGTGCAAAGGACGGCTCGGACTGGAACGGCAAGGCGTGGCGGTGGAATCCCGTGCAGGGCGGCGGCTGGCGCGGTGAACCGGCGCGCACGCTGGCCTTTACGAATACCGTAAACACGCTTTTTGCGAAGACGCTGCCGAAGCATTGGGCCACGGGCGTGGATTTGCCGGAGGTGGTGATGGAGGAGCGGATTGAACTGCGCGGGCGCGTGGCGCACATGCGATTCAGGATGAGTTATGGTTCTTCGCCCGAACGCCCCCTCACCCCGGCCCTCTCCCCCGGTGGGGGGGAGGGAGACCGAAAAGCGGGTGCGACCAATCATCCCCCCGCGCATCAGGAATTGCCCGCCGTTTTCGCGGACTTTGCACTGACGAACCTGGTTTACTACAAGGGAGACGCGCCGTGGACCGGCGGTGCGCTCACGCGGCGCGTGCCGGGCTGGCCGAACGAATACGACAAGGGCCTGGCGGAGAACTGGGCCGCCTATGTGGATGCGCGAGACTGGGGCCTCGGCGTGTTTGTGCCGGGCACGACGGAGATGACGTTCTACCGGCACCCGGGCAAAGCCGGCCCGGCGGGCAGCGGCTGCTCCTATCTCGCACCCATCCGCACCCTGGCGATCACGAATGGATTCAAGCTGGAATACGATGTGTTTCTGGCCATCGGCACGGTCGGGGAACTGCGCGCCCAGTTCCGTTTGCTCGCCGTGGAGCTGGCGAAAAAAACGGCGGCCCCCGAATGACGCGAATGGACGCGAATGGAAAAATCGGCTGGTAAATTCGCGTCCATTCGCGTCCATTCGCGGGCAACAAACAAATGAAACAAAACCACGTTCGCGCCAAACTTAAACGCGGTGAAGTCAGCATCGGCACCTGGCTGGCCCTGCCTGATCCCGCCGCCGCCCGGCTCATGTCGGGCATCGGCTTCGACTGGCTCACCTGCGACATGGAGCACTCGGGCTACAATTTCGAGACGGTTTCAAACAGCTTCATGGCCATCGCCGCGGGCGGTTCCGCGCCGCTGGTGCGCGTGCCGTGGAACACGGGTGAGAACCTCAAGCGCGTGCTGGATCTGGGGGCCTGGGGCGTGGTGGTGCCGATGGTGAACTCGCGCGCGGAATGCGAGGCCGCCGTGGAAAACACCCGCTATCACCCCCTTGGAAACCGCTCGGTGGGCGGGCAGCTTCACGGGCCGAATTTCGGCACCGATCCGGCCACCTACTTCGAGAAGGCAAACGACGAGATTTTGCTGATGGTCATGGTGGAGCATGTGAAGGGCGTGGAGAACCTCGATGCGATCCTCAGCGTGCCCGGGATTGACGGGGTGTTCATCGGGCCGAACGACCTGCACAAGAGCATGGGGCGGAAGCCGGCTTTCGACAGTGATTACGGGCCTTTCGTGGATGCCTTGAAGGCGGTGCGTGAGACGGCGAAGAAGTATGGCATCGCGTCTGGCATCCATGTCCCGGACGTGGAATCGGCGAAGCGCCGCGCGGCGGAAGGCTTCCAATTCATCGCCGTGGCGAGCGAACTGGGCATGATGCTGGCGAAGGCCAGGGAAAACGTGGCGGCGCTGGGGCTCAAACCGGGTGGCGCGGTGGCAAAATACTAAACTAGTCCGTTTGGGTGGTGACCCAAAATGATTAAAAAAAGAGTTGTCAGGTTGATGTTGGTTTGCCTAGTCTAGCAATCGCGGTTCGGAAACCCTTTCAAAAACGAACATGAAAACTGGAAACGTCCTTCTCAAGGCCCTCGTCATCGGGGGAGTCATCGTCTCGACAGCAAACTTCAGCAATGAAGTGCTGGCCGCCACCCCGGCGAATCTTCCCCCCGCGGTGAAGGGGAGGTTGAACGCGCTCAGCGGCATCAGTCTGCGTAACGAAATCACCAGCATGCTTCGTGTGAGTTCAGACCAACAACGGGAGAGTGTCGCGCTGGCCATTGTGGCGCAACTCGCCGCCAAGCCGGGAATCAGCAGGGATGATCTGCGGATGGCACTGAAGGCAGCTGTGGCGGCGGTCCCGGGCAGGGCGGCCGCTATTGCGGTGGCGGCCGCGCAGGCGGCGGTCTCGGGGAATTCAGCAGATCAGACGGCCTTGGTGCTGGCCATCGCCATGGGCGCTGCCGAGGGTGCGCCGACGGAGTTGGTTGGGATTCGTGACGCTCTGTTCTTGGCGGTGCCGTCGATTGACAGGACGCTGATCGAGCGGGCGATGCTTCCTCCTGACAATCAACCCGGCGGAAACCCTGGGCAAAACAACAATCCGACCGACACGACGCCTTCGACCACGTAAGCGTTGCTGTGGAAAATCGAGGACTAACTAACTGAATTTCGCTAAATATGAAGAACACAAAACAGACGGTATTGGGTGTGGCAATGGTGCTGGGGGCTGCCGGGGTTTCGGCTCAGGAAGCGGCTCCGCTCTTTAAAATCGGCAGCGTGAATGTTCGCCCACATGCGGCGTATTCGTTCATGTATGACGACAACATCTTCTTGGAGCACAAGGACAAGACCCCTGGTGGCAAGGGGAACGCGGGTCGCGATCACGACTTCATCCATACTCTCACGCCTGGCTTGCGCTTGAACGCGGGTGATTCGGCGGCACGCCAGTCGGCCTATTTCGACGCCAACTACGAGGTCGCGATCACCAAGTTCATGGACAATGGTGGTTCTGACGCGGTTGATCACAATGCCCGGCTTGAATTGGGCGGCAAGTGGAACCGGCTCAGCCTGTCGGCTGCGCAGTCCCTCGTGTCGGCCTCCGATGCAGATCAGCGCACGTTGGCTGCGAACGGTCGTGTGAAGCGCAAAACGTGGGAAACCAAGGCGACTGCGGATTACGAGGTCAGCGAAAAGACGAGCACGAGCTTGGAGTTGAATCAAACGATTGGTGACTACAATGCTCCCTTGTTTGACTCGGTTGACCGCTCTGCCCACCTCTGGCTGGACTATCAAGTTCTGCCGAAGGTCAAGATGGGCGTCGGTGGTGGCGCCGGTTACCTGCAGGAAGATGGAAACGCGGCGAATCATAACCCCAACAGCGTGTATTATGATGGCCAGGTCCGTCTCGACTGGAAGGCGACCGAGAAGGTCAGCGTCAAGGCGAGTGGTGGTATCGAGTTCCGCAACATCCAAGAAGTGGGTGCCAAGGATCCGGTCGGCTTCATCTTCAGTTTGGGAGCGACGTGGAGAGCTGCTGAGCGGACGCTGATCAGCGTGGATGCCAGCCGTGGCATCAAGGCCGCCAACTCAAACGTCGGCGTTTACAACGAGGAAACCTCGGTTACCCTCGGTGTCCGTCAGGGAATCGTGGAGAATCTGAGTGCCACGCTGGATGCGGGATACAGCTTCTCCCACTACAAGGCGACCACTGCAGCTCCGCTGGCTGCCGGTGCGCTGCGTGATGACAACTACTTCTTCCTGAAGCCTGGTCTGGCTTACCGCTTTGCGGAGCGCGCTCAAGCCTCGGTGTTCTATCAGTATCGTCGCAACGACTCCAACTTGGGAGCCAATGCGAACGACTTCTACAACAACCAGCTTGGTGTGGAGCTGTCGTATCGGTTCTAGTCGTTCGTGAAGAAAGCAATTCAAGCTCAGGCGGCCATCTGCATGTTGGTGTGGATGGTCGCTCTGGTTTTCGGCGACGGCGTTGCGGTCGTCCGGGCTGCGGAGACGCGCCCAACCGCACCGCCGGCGTTCACCGCTCCGTTGGTTTCAGCCAGTTCGCCGGGAGTGCTGACCAACGGCATCAGCACCAGTTATGTGCTTGGAGTGAACGACCTGATCCGGGTGGCGGTTTACAAGGAGCCGGACCTGACCACGGAAACCCGGGTTGACCAGGACGGGACCGTTTCGCTTCCGCTCATCAGAGCGGTGAAGGTGGGAGGGCGGTCCGTTGCTGATGCGCGTGATGTGCTGCGCCAGTTGTATGAGCGGGACTACTTGGTCTCCGCTGATGTGACCATCACCGTGGTGCAGTCCTCGCAGACCAACAAAGCGCCGGAAATCGTCAAGCCGAAGCTCAGGTTCACCATCCTCGGAGAAGTGAAAAAGCCTGGCAACATCGAGATGCCGGAGAACGAAAAGCTGGATCTCGTTCAAGCCATCGGACTGGCGGATGGCTTCAGCGCCTTGGCCAACAAAGACAGTGTGACAGTCTTGCGCAAGACCAATGGCAAGGCGGAGAAGTTCGACCTCAACGTTAAATCCATGATGCGGGATCTGAAATCCAAGCCCTTTGAAATCAAGCCGGGTGATGTGATTGAAGTCCGCCAGTCAGTCTTCTAGGAGATGCAGCCGTTCGACCAGAATCCAGTGGCACCTTTGCCCACTGAGAACGAGACGCCATTAAGCCGTGAATTCTGGCAAACCTTGCTGGAAAAGTCATGGCTGGTAGTTGCCATCATTGCTGCTGCCGCCGCCTTTGGCTATTGGATCGGCATCCGCAGCCCGGTGGTCTATCAGAGCCGGGCGGTGCTCTCCATTGAGTTTGGCGACACCGTGGTGCTGGAGAAAATCGCCGAGGTGACCAAGCAGGAAAAGGGTGGCGTGGATCTGCTGAACACCATTGCCAACAACGTGCGGAGCAGCAGTGTGCTGCGCCGGGTGGTGGCGGAGAACAATCTGGCCCAGCACAAATACTTCACCCGAGGAACCAACACGCTGACCGACCTCCAGGTCGCCAGCATGCTAAGCGGGGCCGTGGATGCACGCCTGCGCCGTTTCACCCGTCTGATTGACGTGACGGTTGAATTTGGCGACCCGGTGCTGGCGCAGATGGTTGCGCAGTCCGTGGCGGAACAATACATCAAGCAGACGGGCGACGATCGTGCCGGCGCGGGCCAGAATGCAGGCAGCTTCCTCATGGGAGAAGAGATTCGGATCAAGGAACGTCTGCTCAAAGCCGAGCAGGCGGTGCAGAAATATCTCTCGACGAACAACATCTCCTTGCAGCAGGGGCAGGACATTCTTTCCGAAGAGTTCAAGACGCTCAGTGACCGGCGCACCGAAGCCAAAACTGAACGGCTGATCTTGGAGGCGGACGCCGAACTGGCGTTGCGCGCGGGCAACAAGATCAACGAACTGCTCACGCTTTCGTCGGTGGCACGCGTCGTTGAAATTCAGTCGCTGAAGGACAAGATGCTGGCGCAGGAATCCAATCTCGCTGCCCTGCAGTTGCGATATAAGGAAAAGCACCCTGCGATGATTCAGGCCCGGAGCGATCTGGCGTCGCTCAAGCAGCAGTTTGAAGACGAAGTGCTCCGGATACCGGCCCGGATTAACCAGCAGCTTAAAGCAGTCGTTGAGCGGGAAAGGGGTCTGGAAGTCGCACTCAAGGAGCAGGAAAAGAAGCTGACGCAGCTTGGCGCACTGCGCTACGAGTATGACCGGCTGCAGGGGGATGTTAAATCCCAGAAGGAGCTTTATGACACCGTCATCAAGCGTTTGCGCGAGATTGACCTGACTAGCGGGGTGCAGAAAAAGGACACCCGCATCGTGGAACCGGCGAGCCTGCCAGGTTCTCCGATCCGCCCGAACAAGCGGATGATCATGGTCTATGCGCTCACCATGGGGGCGGTGCTCAGCCTGATCCTAGTCTGGCTGCTGCAGCAGTTGGATGCGACGATCAAATCAGTGGACCATGCGGAGCGCCTGCTCGGTCTCCCGGTGCTGGGGGCCGTGCCGAAAAACAAGCTCATCAAGGACGGCAAGAGCCGTCTGTTCATGAGTGATGACCCGCAATCTCTGTGCGCGGAGGCCTTCCGCAGCCTGCGTGCATCGCTTGGGCTGCTGGGCCGGGATGAAGACCGCAAGGTGGTGCTTTTCACGAGTGCGGTGCCCTCGGAAGGCAAGTCCTTCTGCTGCGTCAACTACGCGGTGGCGCATGCCCAGCAGGGCAAGCGCACACTGGTCGTGGATTTTGACCTCCGCAAACCTACCTTGGCCGAATCCTTCGGCGTGCAGGGTGATCCTCCGGGCGTGAGCGATGTGCTGCTGGGCAAGGAGCCGCTCGACAAATGCGTGCAGAAGACGCGCTTCGAAAATCTGTTTCTCCTGACGGCCGGGCGGCTGGTGCCGAATCCCGCCGAACTGCTGGCCGGCCCTTGGGCCAAGCAACTGATCCACGAGGCCGTTGGTAAATTTGACCAGGTGGTGCTCGACAACGCGCCGGTCAATGCCGTCAGCGACACCCTGCTGATCGTGAAAGAGGCGCAGACGGTCTGTCTGGTCACGCGTGCGGGCAAGACCCCCTGCCGCGCGGTGCTGCGTGCGCTGGAAATGCTGCGTCGTGCCGGGGCCAAGCCGTCGGGTGTGGTGCTCAACTTCCTGCCGCAGAGCGCCGGCTCCGGTTACTACTACTACTACTCCGGCAACAAGTATTATGGCAGCAAGGGAGTTTACGGCGCGACCTCTTCGCGCGGCTGATCGGGTGATCCGTCCGGCCGGTTCCTTTTGCTGCTTCACTGCCGTTGTCTGCCTGCTATCCTCGCGGCCCGATGGACAAATTGCTCCTGATTGACGACGAGGCGGACGTTCAATACTCGTTCCGCCGCATCTTTGACTCGGTCGCGATTGAGCTGCATACCGCGTCCAGTGGCGAGGAGGGGCTTCGTCTGGTGCCAAAGCTCAAGCCCGATCTGGTGCTGATGGACATCCGCATGGGCACCGGAATGAACGGGCTGGAGACGCTGCGCCGGCTGCGGCAGACCGACGCCCGCCTGCCGGTCATCATGATGACCGCATACGGCACCACGCAGACAGCCATTGAGGCGATGAAGCTGGGGGCTTACGACTACCTGCTCAAGCCGTTCGACGTGCCCAAGCTCAAGCAGTTGATCGCCAACGCGCTCAAGGCGGCGCGGGACATGAAGCAGGTGGTCAGCTACCAGCCCATGCTGGAATCCGAGGACCACGCGATCGGCATCGTGGGCAAGAGCGAGCCGATGCACGAGGTGTTCAAACTGATCGGGCAGCTTGCCTCCACCGACGCCACGGTCCTCATCACCGGCGAGAGCGGCACGGGCAAGGAGCTGGTGGCCCGGGCCATCTACGGCCACGGCCGTCGCAGCGAGCAGGCCTTTCTGGCCATCAACTGCGCTGCGATTCCAGAGCAATTGCTTGAGAGCGAACTGTTTGGCCACGAGAAGGGCGCCTTCACCGGGGCGAGCACCCTGCGGATCGGCAAGTTCGAGCAATGCAACGGCGGGACCATCTTCCTCGATGAAATTGGGGACATGAGCCTGCCCACTCAGACCAAGATACTGCGGGTGCTGCAAAATGGCTCGTTTGAGCGCGTGGGCGGCAACCAGCCCGTCAATGTGGATGTGCGCGTCATCGCCGCCACCAACAAGCCACTGGAGGAGGCCGTGGCGGACCGCTCCTTCCGCGAGGATTTGTTCTACCGGCTGAACGTCGTCCGCATCCAGTTGCCGGCCTTGCGCCAGCGCCGGGAGGACATCCGGCTGCTGGTGAACTATTTCCTGCGCAAGTTTGCCCGGCAGCAGGCCCGCTCCGCGGTGGCGATCCATCCGGACGCCCTGGCCGCGCTGGAACGCTACCATTGGCCGGGCAACGTGCGGGAACTGGAGAACATCATCCAGCGTTCGTTGGTGGTCGGCAAGGCGGACACGATCATGCCTGGCGATCTGCCGCCGGAGATAAAGGTGGAGCGCGCCCCAGCCGTGCCGGAGCCGGTCCCGTCGGCTCCGGCCGCCCCATTGGCCGAGCCGCCCGCGTTGCCAGGTGCGGCGGACGTGGCCGCGCTCGCGCGCTCGTTGTTCACCTGGGCGCGTTCCCAGAAAAGCCTCAAAGTCCTGCCGGCGGTGGAGCGTGAACTCGTCATCTGCGCCCTGGCCGAGACGCACGGCAACCAGGTGCAGGCCGCGAAGCTGCTGGGGATCACCCGGGCCACACTGCGCAAGCGCATCGAAAAGTTCGGCATCCAGCGCGAACTCTCCATCCACTGAAGAATCGGCTCGACGCGCGCGGGATCGTCAGGCACACGAAAGCGGCTCCACTGGCTGTTTGTCCATGGGCCACACCGCCCGTATGACCCTGGACCGCATCATCGCCGACATTCCGCGCTGGATGTTTCTCCTCATCCTGGTGTATGCGCCGCTGGCCTTTGGCTGCACGCGCCCGGTTGCGGTGGTGGTGCTGAACCAGTTCGCCGCGGTGCTGGTGGTGTTCTGGCTCGTCAGTTGCGGGTGGCGTCGCCGGTGGCCGCGGCTGCCCTGGGTGCCGGTGGTCCTCGTGGCGCTGCTGCTGCTCGAAGGCTGGTGGATGGCGTGGAACGCGCATTCCGTCCACCGCTACATGACCTGGACCACCGTCCTGCGCCTGCCAGCCGATCCTCCGCTGCCCGGCTGGCCCGGGGCGATTGACCGGGATCTCTCCCGTCTCGCCATGCTGAACATCACGGCGTTGCTGGGGCTGTTTTTGTTTGCCTGCGACCTGATGACGCGGCCGGTCTGGCGCAAGCGAGTCTGGATCACCATCGCCTTCACCGCGCTGGCGGTGGCTTTGCTGGGCACGGTGATGAAACTGGGCGGACCGCCGGCGCGCGAATGGCTGTGGGACAAGGAGGTGGCCAAAGTTCCGACCACGTTTGCGACCTACCGCTACCACGGCAATGCCGCCTCCCTCATGAGCATCGGGTGGGCGCTCGTGCTCGGCGGGGCGCTGGTGGCGTCGCAGCGGCCGCAGCCGCTGGTGCGGGCGGGGTGGGTGCTGGCGCTGATGGGGCTGCTGCTGGGGTTGTTCCTCAACACCTCCCGGTCCGGCTGGGTGCTGGCGGTGCTGATGGTGGGGCTGGTGGGCGGACGCTTTGCTTGGCCGTGGTGGCGCACCGTCCGGGAGCAGATGGACTGGCGGCGTGGTCTGCTGCAATTCGCCGTGGTGGTGGCGGTGGCGGGCACCCTTGTGGCCGTTGGGCTGAGCGCGGATTGGAAGGACAAGCTGGCACGCATCAACGTCAGCGCCGCTCTGCTCGAGGCCCGCTATCCGTCCCAAGTTTACCACCACCTGGCCCGGGATACGGGCTTCCTCGGGCACGGGCCGGATTGCTTCTGCGTGGCGCTGCCGCCTTACATGGAGCGCTTCGGCATGTCCAACGAATCGTTTGGGTTCTGGCGCCATGCCCACAACGACTATTACGAATACCTCTTCAATTGGGGCTGGGGCGGCTTGGCGCTCTGGTCCGCGCTGGTCCTGGGCGGAGTGGCTTGCGGTCTGCGTGATCATTTTCGTTCGCCGATACGGTGGGGCAGCACGCAGTGGGTGCAGGGATTTTGCGGCTGTGTGGCCATGCTGGGCATCCTGCTGCAGGCGCGCTGGGATTTCCCCTTGGAAAAGGCCTCGATCTTCTTCTACTTCCTGACGCTGCTCGCCGATGGCTGGGCCACGCACGAAAATGTGGAGGAGGGTCCGGCACCCGACGAGCCGACGGGGGCGTGACGGGAGAAACGAGGGAATTGACCGGCAGTAGGAAGGGGTGAGGGCCGGCTTTTAGCGGCCGCCTGCATGGTTTGCGGCGGCTTCAACTGCCGTTGCCGCGGTCACTCCGCCGGGGGACGGGCCAGTTCGTCGAGATGGTGCTTGGTTTTCAGGCCCGCGTAGATCGTCCCACCCACCAAACTCCAGCACAGGCTGCCCGCCGTGCAGAGCAGGGACAGGGAGAGCGCCGCCGTGTGTTCCACGCCGATGAGCGGCACGGCCAGCATCAGCACGAACAGGTTTTCCCTCACCCCCAGCCCGCTGGGCGTGATCGGCAGCACCACCATGCAGGTGATCATCGGCACGATGGCGAAGAGGTGCCGCGGCGAGACGGCCAGCCCCAGCCCCCACGCGAGCGATTGCACATGCAGCACGCAGACGGCGCACAGGGCTAGGGACACCAGAAAGCTCTTCAGCAGAAACGCCGGATCGCTGCCGAATGGCTTGAGCGAATCGCGCAGCCGCTCCAGAAAATCTCCGCGCGGCAGCCGGCGCAGCCACGCGCGCGCCTGCGGCAGGCCTTTGGACACCCCGCCGCGCAAGGTGAGGAAGAGCACCCCTGCGCAGCCGCAGAACATGGCGGTGATGGCCCAGGCCAGCTTCATGAAGATCGGGTCCGCGCGCAGCAGCGGCAGGTTGGCCGCCATCCCGGCCATGGCGAAGACCAGCAGCGCGAACAGCCCGATGATGCGGTCCACGAAGACCGTGCCCACGGCCTCGGCCTTCTTGTGGTGCGTCTCCCGTGCGGCGTAGTAGGCCTTCATCAGGTCGCCGCCCGCCGCGCCCAGCAGGAACGAGTTGAAGAAGTGCGCCACCAGCGAGATCTCCGCCGCGCGTGCGAAAGACAGGTCCAGCCCATGCACCCGGAGCACCTGCCGCCAGCGCACGATGCCGAGGACGATCGTTCCGCCCATCAGCACGAGCGAGAGCGCGAAGGCCTCCGGCCGCACGTGGGCCATGTTTTTCCAGACCTCCCGCGGCCCGTGCGTCCACGAGACTTCCAGGCGCTGCTGGCGGGTCAGTTCCTTCCAGGCCGGGGTGCGCTGTTCACGCTCCCACGCCTCCATGCCTTCCTTCCAGAAAATGGACTGAAATATCCACGCCAGCAGCAGGCCGCACACGGCGAGCTGAATCAGGTTCTTGAGCCATGACGGCACGCGTTTCACGGTCCCCACACCTTCTTCACATGCGCCACCCCGCGCTTCACTTCCTCCGTTTTCAGCCCGGGACTGAACTCAAAGACCTTGATGTGCTCGGGCCGGACGAACGGCTTCAACTGTGAAAAATCCACCGTCCCGGTGCCCGGCTCGCGGTGGTCGCGGCTCGGAAAATCCACATCATGGATATGGAAGCCGCCGAGGCGGTCGGCGAGTGATTTCAGGTGGGAGACGTGGTGCAGGAAGCCCAGGTGCTCCTTGATTTGCGCGTGCCCGGTGTCGTGCCAGTAGCGCACCGTGGCTGCGGGGAACCCCTGGAGGAAGTCGCCCATCTCGCTGTCCAGCGGCACTTCCTCCAGCGCCTCGCGGTTTTCGATGCCCAGTTGCAGGCCCAGTTCCGCCGCCTTGGCGGCGATCTGGGTGAGCGCCGCGGCGGTCCGCTTCATCGGCTCCGCCTTCAGGCGTTCGTGCTGCTCCACCGCATCGGCCATGAGCTTTTGAAACTTGGGCGACTCGTGCTGCTTGGCCTCGATCATGTCCAGCAGCGTGTCGGTGAAGTCCGGCGCGCCGAACAGGCCCAGGAACGCGCCCTTCGGCTTCATCTCGGCGAGACTGCCCATGTGGAGCACCACCAGCCGGGCCTTCACGCGCACGGCGAATTCCAGCGTCTTGAAGGTCTGCCGCATCGCGCTCTCACGTTCGCGGGCCTCGGCGGCGGTGAACTGGAAGACGTTGGGCGCGGCCTGGTTTACCCCCATCGGCAGCGGGCAGAAGTTGTGCAGCGTGGAAATGCGGATTTCCCCCGCGTCCACGGCGTCCAGGATGCCGGGCACCAGGCTGACGCGGATGCCGTGGCTCAGCTCAGCGTAGTCGAACCCCAACGCCGCAATTTCCTGCAGCATGGGGCGACCGTCCATGTGTCGGTGGGAGTTCCAGCAGGTCGAGAGTGAATACATTCCGGTGTCGTGCCGCGTGTTACGGACGATTAGGCACCGGGGCGTGGTGATTGTTCAACTTGAAATGCCGCTTCCCCGGAGCGCGGCCCTCCGGTGCCGCAGCGGCTGGCAGCAGAGAAAGGCCCGGGAAAGCCCGGTGCACGTTCTGCAAGGTGGCTCATCGCTGTTTTCGGTGGAACCGGGAGGCGGGTCGGGAAATTCCAAGTTCCAAGTCCCAAGCTCCAAAGAAAGTCCAAAGCCCCAATTCCAATGGTTCAGCGTGCCCCGCCGCCAGCGCTTGCGCCCTGGTTCGGCCTTTGGCCCAAGGGCTGGCCCCAGTGCCGGGCGACGCCTCCCTTTGAAGTTTGGAGTTTGGAACTGCTTTGGAATTTGGAACTTGCGATTTGGAGCTTCTCCCACCCATTCCACTGAAAACAGCGGAGAACCTGCAAGGTGGCCGCTGCGGCCCCGGGCCGCGCCCGGGCAGTGCGCGGATGCCTTCCCAATCTCGGCCCAAGTTTTTCCTTTTTCATTTCCTCCGTTGCATCCCTAGTCTCCCGGTGTGGCCCGTAAGGACAATGAGCAGGAAGAGGAGCCGCCGCCCGCGCGTGCGGACGGCGGCGGGTTGGTCGGCTTTGTGGTGCTGGCCGCCATTGCTGTGCTGCTGCTGCTGGCGCAGTTCTCGTTCGACAAGAACGACGTGGCCTTCAACACCGCCGAGCCCAATGTCGAGATTCACAATCTCGTCGGCCGGCTCGGGGCCAAGCTGGCGCATCTGACCTTCGTTGCCTTCGGTGCCGCCGCTTATCTTCTGCCGCCCTTGCTGCTGGTGCTGGGGCTGGTCCCGTTCATCGAGGCCTTGCAGCATCTGCGCCGCCGCTGGCCGTGGTGCATCGCGCTGCTGCTGTGCATGGTCGGCCTCTTTGACCTGATTCCCGGCGCGTTTGAGCGGATCGTCCGCGCCATCAACTCCGGTTCCGCCGGCGGCTGGGTGGGCATGTGGCTGAACCAGTTTCTGTTCAAGCACTACCTCGGCACGCTGGGCGCGGCCTTCGTCTTTCTGGTGGTCTATCTCGTCGGCCTGCTTTACCTGACCAATTTCACGCTCTTTGACTGGGCGCGCGGTCTGTTCGTGCGTGGTGAGGGTGCTCCTGCGGCTGCCACCGGCGCGACGCCGGAGGAACTGGCCTTGGACAAGCGCCGCAAGGAACTGGAGAAAGAAGCGAAACGCCTGCAGGAGGAAGTCGAGAAGGTCAGCAAGGTGAAGCCGGCCAAGGCCGCCGAGCCGGTTGCCGCCGCTGCCGCTGCCGCAGCCGAGAAGACCGGGCCCGACGTGGGGGCGGATGGCAAGCCCTTGCCGGCACCGCTCATCCGCGACCTCAGCGTGCCCCAGGCCAAGCCCGCCGATCTCGCCGCCAAATCCAAGCGCAAGGACAAGGATCAGTCGGCCGAGGACTGGAGTCCGAGCGAGACCGGCAAACGCGCGCCGCAGCCGCCGCCGGATGCCATCATCATCAAGGCTGAGGAGATCGTCGCCGCCACGACCACGGACATTCTCGGCAAGGACAGCGCCTTGACGAAGAAGTCGGACAAGGCCGCCAAGCCGGCCAAACTTGAGCCGGTTCCCGAGCCGGTGAAGGCACCAGACTTGGAACCCGTCGCTCCCGGCGAGCCGCTGGTCCATGTAGCTGATGCGTTGGCCGCCGCCGTCGCCGAGCCGCCGAAGCTCGACGAACTCCCCAAACCTGCCGAAGTGGCCGAACCCGTCGAACCTGCCGCCGCCCCGGCCGTCTTCGACAACAGCGGCGCCGCCCCGCGCCGTCCGCGTCCGCAGCCCAAGAAGCCCAAGCCGATGACCGTCGCGAGCGTGCCGCTCATCGGGAACTACCAGGTTCCGCCGCTCGACTTCCTCCAGCACCCCGACCTGACGCTGAAGCCCACGGAGTCCAAGGAGGACCTGATGGCGAATGCGCAGTTGATGAAGAACACCCTCGCGCAGTTCGAGATCGAGGTGGCGTTGGGCGACATCACCAAAGGCCCGACCATCACGCGCTACGAGCTGCACCCCGCACCGGGCGTGAAGCTCGAGAAGATTGCCGCGCTCTCGAACAACATCGCCGCCGCCCTCAAGGCCGAGCGCATCAACATCCTCGCGCCCGTGCCGGGCAAGTCCTCCGTGGGCATCGAAGTGCCCAACCGCGTGAAGACCAAGGTCATCATGCGCGACCTCCTGGAGTCCGACGAGTGGAAGCACAGCAAGGCCCGCATCCCGCTCGCGCTGGGCAAGGACGTCTATGGCACGCCGGTCATCGCCGACCTCGCGGACATGCCGCATGTGCTCATCGCCGGCAGCACCGGCTCCGGCAAGTCCGTCTGCATCAACTCCATCGTCGCGTCGCTGCTCTACAAGTTTTCGCCCGACCAGCTCCGCTTCGTGATGATTGACCCCAAGGTCGTCGAGCTGCAGCAATACAACGCGCTGCCGCACCTTGTCGTCCCCGTCGTCACCGATCCGAAGAAGGTCATCCTCGCGCTGCGCTGGGTGGTCAACGAGATGGAGAAGCGTTACCAGATCTTCGCGCGCGTGGGCGTGCGCAACATCAAGTCCTTCAACGACCGGCCCAAGGACAAGCCCCTGCCGCAGGTCGAGCTGGAACTGCCGCTGACCTCGAAGAAGGAAAAGGTCGAGGCCGGCGCGGATGGCTTCGCGGTGCAGATTGACGAGCAGATCGTCGTGCCGCGCGACGAGGACATCATCATCCCCGAGAAGCTCAGCTACATCGTCGTCATCATTGACGAACTGGCGGACCTGATGCTTGTTGCGCCCGCCGACGTGGAGATGTGCATCGCGCGCATCACGCAGATGGCGCGTGCGGCCGGCATCCATTGCATCGTGGCCACGCAGCGCCCTTCCGTGGACGTCATCACCGGCGTCATCAAGGCGAACATCCCGGCGCGTATCGCCTTCCAGGTCGCGCAGAAGGTGGACTCGCGCACGATTCTCGACGCAATGGGCGCGGACAAGCTGCTGGGCAAGGGCGACATGCTCTATCTCCCGCCCGGCTCCGCGCGGCTCATCCGCGCGCAGGGCGTGCTCATCACCGACGAGGAAATCAACCAGTGCGTGGACTTCATCGCCAAGCAGGGCAAGCCCAGCTACGAGATGGAAATCCACAACGCGCTGCAACGGACGCCGAACAGCGTTGCGCAGCCCTTTGACGCCGAGGAAGGCGAGGGCGAGGACGAGGAACTTATCGAGCAGTGCATTGAGGTCATCCGCAGCGAGCAGAAGGCCAGCGTCTCGCTCCTGCAGCGCCGGCTCAAGATCGGCTACGGTCGTGCCGCCCGCATCATGGACGTGCTCGAAGAGCGCGGCTACGTGGGCCCCAGCAAGGGTGCCGAGCCGCGTGACATCTTGATTGATCTCGATGGGGAGGGCCATGACGGGGCAGGGCAGCAGGCGGTGTGATGACGATTGCACGGTGGGCGGCAAGGGCGCAGCTCAGTTTCTGCCAGTGCGTAACTGGCAGTGGCGAAACCCGGAGGGTTTCAAGGTGAGTAGCCGTGGGTGGAACCCACGGTGAGCGAGCGCAGGAGGAGCAACCCCGCAGGGGTTGAACGCAACGCCGTCCAACGAGCGTGGGAGGGTTCGACCCCTCCGGGGTCGGCGACGGGCATCCGCGGCCCGTGGGTTTCACCCACGGCTATTCATGTGCCACCCCTCCGGGGTGCTTGAAGGGCGGAACACTGCAAGAAACCGAGATGCGCCCGGGAGCGAACCACCGCTGGGGCGCCACTTGCTGAACGGGCGGAGAAAGAGTAAGAATTCACAGCGATGACAGCGATCACCGTCGAGGATGCCCTGAACAAGCGGAGGTTCGTCCCCTTTGAGCTGGTCCTCGACAACGCGCGCGTCATCCGGGTCAAGCGACCTGAGCGCGTCATGTTCAACGAGGCGAAAACGGTGGCCGTGGTCGCGGATGGCGAGCATCTGCATATCGTGGACCTGGACCATGTTTCCAATCTCGCGATGCCAACCAAACGGACCACCGCCCAGTGAGTCCGAAGCCGGTCCGCTTTTTTGAACGTCTTTCCCCGTTGGCCAGTCCACTCATGAGCATGACAAAGCTCCTCAGCCTCCTCGCCGTCGCGTTCGCCCTGTCGCTGCCCGCGTCCGCCGCCGACGGCCTCACCTGGTTCACGGACCTGCCCAAGGCCAAGGCGCAGGCCAAGGCCGAGGGCAAGCTGGTCTTGATGGATTTCACCGGGTCGGACTTCTGCTCCAGTTGCATCCGGCTGCACAAGGAGGTTTTCGCGACCAAGGAGTTCGCCGAATACGCCAAGAAGCGGCTCGTGCTCATGGAACTGGATTTCCCGCTCAAGAAGAAGCAGCCCGAGGCGCTCAAGGAGGCCAATGCGGCGCTGGCGAAGGAATTCAAAGTGGACGGCTACCCCACGCTCATCGTGCTCGCGGCGGACGGCAAGAAGCTGGGCGAGGCCGAATTCGACCTGTTCGACGCGTCGGCGAAGGACGTGATCGCGGCCATCGAGAAGCTGGCCAAGGCGGCCAAGCCCTGACATGAGCCGCTGCGCCTGGGCCCGGACGGAGCACTCCATCCCCTACCACGACCGCGAGTGGGGCGTGCCGGTGCATGATGACCGCGTGTTGTTCGAGTTTCTCAACCTCGAAGGCGCGCAAGCGGGCCTGAGCTGGGAGACGATTCTCAAGAAGCGCGAGAGCTACCGCGCGGCCTTTGACCAGTGGGATGCCCGAAAGATCGCCCGCTACGATGCGGACAAGGTGGCGGAACTGCTGGCCAATCCGGGCATCATCCGCAACCGCCTCAAGGTGGCGGCGACCATTCTCAACGCGCAGGCCTTCCTCGCCGTGCAAAAGGAGTTCGGCAGCTTCGATGCGTATCTCTGGCAGTTCGTTGGTGGGAAGCCCATTCAGAACCGGCGGGCGAGCTTGCTGGACATTCCGCCGCGCACGGGCGAGGCGGACGCGATGAGCAAGGCGCTGCTGAAGCGCGGGTTCAAGTTTGTTGGTCCCACGATCTGCTACGCGCTGATGCAGGCCGTCGGCATGGTAAACGACCACTGCATGGACTGCCCACGCTGGCGGGAGCTGGGTGGCCGCCGATGAACTCGGACACGCTCTGGGCCTCGATGCTGTGGGGTGTCGTGGGGGGTGGTTTTGCCCTTTATGGCAAGAAGCAGGGCAGGGTGGTGCCGCTGGTCGGCGGGTTGGTGATGATCGGGGTGACCTACTTCTGCGAGTCCGCCCTGGTCATGTCCGCCCTTTGCGTTGCCTTGATCGTCGGCATCTGGTGGGCGACCCAGCGCGGCATGGGGGAGTGAGCGCGGCAAAGGCGAGGCCGAAGGTGATCGTGCGAAACCACTTCCTTATCCGCGTCATCCGCGAAATCTGCGGGTCTCCCTCTGGAATTCGGGCTAAATGGCCGCCCCCCGGGTTTCGTCGAAGTCGCCACTGAAACTAATCGAAACCACTTGGGGCCGCGCGCGTCTGTGCCGGGGCACAGAACACTGAATGAACCATCGTCCTTCTCTCGCCCGGCTGGCCGGACTGCTTGTCCTCCTCGTCACCGGAACGCTCCCGGCCGCCGACTGGCCAATGTGGCGTTTCGACGCCTACCGTTCTGCCGCCTCCCCGGAAGTGCTGCCCGCCACCCTCAACCTACAGTGGACCCGGCAGTATTCGCCGCGCGCGCAGGCCTGGGATGACCCGCTGAACCTTGACCTGATGACCTACGACCGGATCTTCGAGCCGGTGGTGATGGGAGAACGCATCTTCCTGAGCTTTAACGACACGGACAAGGTGGTGGCCCTGGACCTGCGAACGGGCCAGGAAGTCTGGGCGTTCTACACGGACGGCCCGGTGCGTTTCGCGCCGGTCGCGTGGGCAGGCAAGGTCTATTTCACTAGCGACGACGGTTATCTCTACTGTGTGGGTGCCGAGGATGGGAAACTCAACTGGAAGCTGCGCGGCGGCCCCTCCGACCGCAAGGTCCTGGGCAACCAGCGCGTCATCTCCTCCTGGCCGGCGCGCGGCGGGCCGGTGCTGCGGGATGGCCAGGTCTATTTCGCGGCGAGCATCTGGCCCTTCATGGGCACGTTCATCTACGCGGTGGACGCCGAGAGTGGCCGAATCTCGTGGGTCAACGACGGCACCGGCTCCCAGTTCATCAAGCAGCCGCACAGCGCTCCGTCCTTTGCCGGCGTCGCCCCCCAAGGCGCGCTTGTGGCCACCAAGGACATCCTGCTCGTGCCCGGTGGGCGCTCCGTCCCGGCGGCCTTCAACCGGCAGACCGGCGAGTTTCTCCACTTCCAGTTGAGTTCCGCTGCGAAGGGCAACGGCGGCTCGTTCGTCGCGGCGAACGAATCAGAATACTTCGTCCACACCCGCCTGTCCGGGGTCCGCAACTACGAACTCAAGACCGGCAAGGCCGGCCGGCTCACGAACTGCGAGCCGGTGCTCGACGGCACGGCCTTCTACACCGCCTCGACCACCCGGCCGGGCCAGAGCGTCCAGTCTATCAACGGCACCAATGTGGTCTGGGAGGTGAAGGCGGATGCGTCGGGCGATCTCATCAAAGCTGGCCGGCGCCTCTATGCCGCCGGGAGCAACACGCTCGCTGCCATTGATCTCTCCGCAGGCTTGAAGACTGCCCGTGTCGCATGGACCAAGCCGCTCCGGGGCGGGGCGCAGCGGCTGCTGGCGGCGAACGGCATGTTGCTGGCCGTTACCTTGGACGGACGGATCATGGCCTTCGGTGCGGAGAAGACCAAACCCACCACGCTGCATGACAAGCCCCAGCCCCCGCAGGCGGATGCCGCCATGACGGCCCGCGCTAAGGCGATCCTGACGGCGGCGGATGCCGCGGAAGGCTACGCGCTCTGCTTTGGGGTGGAAGATGGCCAACTGCTGGAGGCGCTGCTGGCAAACTCCAAGCTGCACTTCGTGGCCGTGGATTCCGACGCGGCGAAAGTGGACCGGCTGCGCCGTCGGCTGGATGCCGCCGGGCTCTACGGCAAGCGCATCACCTTGCACGTCGGCGATCCCGTGGGCTTCAAGGCCCCGCCCTATCTCGCGAATCTCATCGTCATCGGCGACGGCTTCGTGCCCGAGCTGCGGAACCGCCCCGTGCTGGCGGCGATCTACGATTCGCTGCGACCCTATGGCGGCGCACTCCTTGTGCCCGCGACCGGGGACGTGCAGGCCGAGCTGGCCAAGTTCGTTCAAGAGGCAAAGCTGGAGCGGGCGAAGGTCGGCACTGCGGAAGGCCACTTGCTCATCACCCGCGAAGGCGCATTGCCCGATGCCGCCGACTGGACGCATCAATATGGCGACATCGGCAACACCGTGAAGTCCGACGACGCCCGCGTGCGCGCTCCGCTCGGCCTGCTGTGGTTTGGCGGCACCTCGAACATGGACGTGCTGCCGCGCCACGGGCACGGGCCGCCGGAGCAGGTCATCGGCGGGCGGCTGATCGTGCAGGGCATGAACAGCTTCAGCGCGCGGGACGTTTACACGGGCCGGCTGCTGTGGAAGGCCGAGTTTGAGGACCTCGGCACGTTCGGCATCTATTTCGACAAGAGCTACACGAACACGCCGTTGAGCACGGCCTACAACCAGAAGCACATCCCCGGCGCGAACGGGCGCGGGGCCAACTACATTGCCACCGAGGACTCGGTCTATGTGGCGGTGGGCAGCGCCTGCCATGTGCTGGATGCGAAGACCGGCAAACTCCGGCAGACCTTCAACCTGACGCCCAAGCCGGGCCAGACCACGCCGCCGGAGTGGGGCTACATCGGCATCCTTGACAACCTCCTGCTGGCCGGCGAGGGCTTCGCGAACTACACCCAGAAGTTCGGCGGGCTCACCAAGACGAACTCGATCGAAGACTTCTCGGCCAGCACCGGGCTCGTTGCGATGGACCGGCTTTCCGGCAAGGTGCTCTGGCGGGTCCCGGCCCGGCACAGCTTCCTGCACAACGGCATTGTCGCGGGCAACGGCCGCCTCTACTGCCTCGACAAGCTGCCCATGAGCGCCGAGGACAAGCTCAAGCGCCGCGGCACCAAGCCGCCGTCCGACTACCGCGTCGCCGCCTTCGACCTCCAGAGCGGCAAGCTGCTGTGGGAGGAGAGCCAAAACATCTTCGGCACTTGGCTGAGCTATTCGAAGCAGCACGACGTGCTGCTGCTGGCCGGGGCCAAGGCCAGCGACCGCCTCAAGGACGAGGTGGGCGAAGGCATGACCGCTTATCGCGGTGAGGCGGGGAAGATTCTTTGGCAGGACTTGAAGCGCAAATACACCGGCCCGTGCATCCTGCACAATGAGCTGATCCTCACGAGCGCCAATTCCTATCAGGCCTCCAGCGGCGCGTTCAACCTGCTGGATGGCACGCCCCACCTCGTCCGCAATCCGCTGACCGGCAAGCTGGAGCCCTGGCGGGTCTCGCGCGCCTACGGCTGCAACAACATTGTGGCCAGCGAGAACCTGCTCACCTTCCGCTCCGGCGCGGCGGGCTTCTACGACCTGCTCTCCAAGAGCGGCACCGGCAACCTCGGCGGCTTCAAGTCTGGCTGCACCGCGAACCTCGTCGTGGCCAATGGCGTGCTCAACGCGCCGGACTACACGCGCACCTGCACCTGCTCCTACCAGAACCAGACCTCGCTCGCGCTGGTCCACATGCCCGACATGGAACTGTGGGCCTACAGCCAGTTCGGCATGGATGCGACGGAGGGCGACCGCATCGAGCGCGTGGGCATCAACTTCGGCGCCCCCGGCGACCGCCGCGCGGCGGATGGGACGATGTGGCTGGAGTATCCGTCGGTCGGTGGGGACTCGCCTGGCCTGCCGGTCTCGGTGACGGGCAAGACCATCGCCTACTACCGCCGGCACGCATCGCAGATCCGTGAGAGCAGCCTGCCTTGGGTCGTGGCCTCGGGGCTGCGCGATTGCGAGACCATCACCATCACGCCCGAGATTGTGCGGCCGACCGTGACCAAGCCGCCGCGCTCGAAAGAGGACGACGAGGACGAAGGCCGCACGACGGGCACGCTGTTCACGACGAAGGCGGGAGCAGAGGCGGCGTCCTCCACCACGACGACCGGTGCGGCTCCCGCAGCGAAAGCTCCCATAGCAAAGGCTCCCGTCCGGCCCGTGCATCCGCCCGCCCGCTACACCATCCGGCTGCACTTCGCCGAACCTGAAGAATTGAAGCCCGGTCAGCGGGTATTCGGGGTGGCTTTGCAGGGGAAGCCGGTGCTGGACAAGTTCGACATCGTCAGCGCCGCCGGCGGCACCCAGCGGGGCGTGGTGAAGGAGTTCAAGGGCGTGGTCATCCAGAAGGACCTGAAGATCACGTTCACGCGCGCTCCGGGAGCAATGGCCGGCCCGCTGATCTGCGGCGTTGAATTGATCGCCGAACGCCTGACGGCGGAGAAATGAACGAGGCAGCCACCAACTCGGACGCAGAAGCCAGGCGGCCCCCGACGGCCCGGAGTGCGGCCTTCAGGCCGCAGGAACGTGAGCAGGCCAGCCGTGGTTCGAACGCCCTTTTACCCTCCACCTTTCTGCGGCGTGAACGCCGCGCTCCTGGTCTGGCCTTCGCCGCCCGGCCGCTCCTGCGCTTCGCCGTGCTGAGCCTGCTGCTCACCACCGTTTCCCTCTGGGCCTGCTCCGTGCCGGTCTTCCGCTACGCACTGGAGAAGTGGCCGCCGGACATGTATCGGGCGACCGTGTTCCATCGCGGCCCGCTGACCGCCGCGCAGCAGGCCCTCACCCGCGAGCTGAGCCCCGATGGCCCGGCCGGTCGGCAGCGCGTGAATATCTCCCTCCAGACCGTGGACCTCGCGCAGATTCCCGATCCCCAGATGCTCGCCCTCTGGCAGCAGGCCGGCACGGAGACGCTGCCCTGGCTGGTGGTGCGCTACCCGCTGGCATCACGGCTCACGGACAACGTCGCTTCCGGCCCCCTCAACGAGACGACCGTCAAACAGGCGCTCGACTCACCCGCCCGCAAGGAAATCACCCGCCGCCTCGGCCATGGCGACAGCGCGGTCTGGGTGCTGCTGGAGATCGGTGACCGGCAGCGCGACGAGGCCACCCTCAAGCTGGCGGAGACGCGATTGGCCTATCTATCCACCGTGCTCAAACTGCCGGCGATTGAAGCCCAGGACATCGCCGCCGGACTCGTCACCGTGCCGGCCGGCGGGCTGAAGCTGGCGTTCTCCATCCTGCGCGTTTCCCGCACCGACCCGGCGGAGGCCACCTTCGTCAAAATGCTGCTCGGCTCGGAGAGTGACTTGGACGGGATCAAGGAGCCGATGCTCTTCCCGGTGTTTGGTCGCGGTCGCGCGCTGTATGCCATCGCCGGCCAGGGCATCAACCATGAGACGCTGGACGAGGCCGCCACGTTTCTGATCGGCAAGTGCTCGTGCCAGGTCAAGGAACTGAACCCTGGCGTGGACCTGATGCTCGCCGCCGACTGGGACAAGCTGGTGAAGTCACAGGCCAGTGCGGATCAAGGCGTGCCGACGCTTCCCACCTCGGCGGAGGCCGCCCCGGAGACCGTGACCATCTCCAGTGGCGCGACGCAGAATCCTGCCGGGCCCGGTGGCGTCCAGGCTCAGCCAGACCTGATGCGCGTGGCCGGCGGTTTCGCGGTCGCCGGCCTGCTGGTCACGGCGGTCTTTTGGTTCAAGCGCCGATAAATCCTCGTGCTGCCACCGCGATTGATTAGACTCCAAGCCCCACAAACAACTTATGAAAGCATCCTTCGCCCTCGTCCTGGCCTCCCTCGTCACCACCCTCGCCTCCGCGGCCGAACCCGCCGGCTATTACAGCCGCACGATCTTCGCGGATGACTTCTCCGGCACCGGCTTTGGCCCGCGCTGGGGCCACTACAAGAGCGGCAGCGTGGTGAAGGACGGCGTGCTTGTCGGCATCACCCCGGAGAATTCTGACCACTCGGCCGTGGACAACATCAAGTTCCCGGCCGAGCGCGACCTCCAGGTGTCCGTGAAGTTCCGGTTCGTCAGCGAGAAGGCGAAGAGCTTCAACGTGTGGTTTGACGACAAGGACTTCAAAGGCGCGCACGCCGGCCATATCTGCAACGTGAACATCAGCCCGACGGCGGTGAGCATCGGCGACGCCAAGACCGGCAACTTCCGCAACGACATCTACGCGAAAAAGAAGGCGACCCCCAGCACGCTCACCGCCGAGGACAAGGCGATGCTCGCCACCAAGAACACCAAGCTCACCGTGAAGCTCGCGCTGCAGGAATGGCACTCCCTCGTGATCCAGACCAAAGGCGAGCAGCTCGAAGTGAGCCTCGATGGCAAGGTGGCCGGTTCGTTCAAGTCCGAGGGCATCGGCCACGACCACAAGACGCTCGTCAGCCTCACGACCAACCCGGTGGACGTGCATTACGACGACTTCAGCCTCAAGGCGCCTGCGGCGACGGTGGCGGCGAAGCCCTGACCAATCGGCTGCTGCGGCCATGCAGCGGGTATGAAGGAGGCGGCCGGTTTGCCGGTCAAAAGGCGGACCATGACGGACTTCATTTCTACCTGCTGCGTCCCGCGCGCGCCGCTGGCCATATTCCTTCTGTTGGGCTCGCTGCTCCGGCTCGGAGCCGCCGACGCCGTGCCGGCGGCGGACGCGTTGAAGGTGCTGCCCGAGACGCTCTATTCCTTCAAAGTCTCGCCGGAACGAACCGTGGAGGTGAAGCCGCCTGAGATGATGCGCTACCTCCTCACGCGGAAGGCCCACCTGGCGCTGCGTGACTACGACAAGGAATTCGACCGCGTCCTCAACACGCCCGCCGAGATCCCGGCGTATCAGCAGCGCATGAAGGAGTTCTTCCTCGAGCAGCTTGGCGGCCTGCCGGAGCGGACCCCGCTCAACGCGCAGATCGTCGGTGAACTGCCAGGTGACGGCTATCGCATCGAGAAGGTGATTTATGAGTGCCTGCCCCGCCTCTATGTCACGGCACTGCTCTACCTGCCGCTGACCAAGGGGCCGCACCCAGGCGTGATTGTGCCCTGCGGCCACACGGCCAACGGCAAGGCCGGCGCATCCTATCAGCGCGCGTGCATCCTGCTGGCGAAGAATGGCTTCGTGGTCCTCTGCTACGATCCGATTGACCAGGGAGAGCGCAAGCAGGGCACTGCCTCAAGCGGTTATGGTCACAATTTCCTCGCGGTCAGCAGCATGCTCGTGGGCCGCGCGGCGGCACGCATCTGGGTCTGGGACGGGATGCGCGCGATTGACTATCTGCAGAGCCGCCCCGAGGTCATCCCGGATCTGATCGGCTGCACGGGCAACTCCGGCGGCGGCACCGCCACCGCCTACATCATGGCCGCCGACCCGCGGGTGAAGTGCGCCGCCCCGAGCTGTTTCATGACCAGCGCCCGCACAAAGGTGACCAAGGACGTGATGGCCGACGGCGAGCAGCACCTCCACGCCCAGCTCGCCTATGGTCTGGCCGATCCTGAACTGGCCATCATCCGCGCGCCGCAGCCCACGCTCATCAGCGCCGCCACGCGCGACTACTACTTCTCCATTGATGGCACCTGGGACACCTATCGCCGGGCGAAGCAGGTGTTTGCCGCGTTGGGGTATTCCGAGCGCATTGATCTGGTCGAGGCGCGTGACCAGCACGGGTTCAAGCCGGCGCTGCGCGTCGGCGTGGTCCGCTGGATGCGCCGCTGGCTGATGCAGAAGGACGACGCGATCACCGACGACCAACCCGAGCATCCGGTCCTCACGGACGAGCAGGCCCAATGCACGCCCAAGGGCACCGTGATGCTGCTGCCCGGGGCGCGCCGCTCGTATGATTTCAACATCGACCTCGAAAAGGAGCTGGCCGGGGTCCGCCAGCAGTTTTGGGCGAAGCATGACCAGGCCAAGGCGCTGAGCGAGATCCGCCATCTCACCGGCATCCGGGAGCTGAAGGACGTGCGCCGGCCGACCCTGACGAACAAGGGCACGATTGAACGAGACGGCTACCGCATCGAGCGGCTGGCCCTGCGCGTGGCGGAGTCCGAACTATGGCTGCCTGCGCTGGGCTTCGTGCCGAAGAACCCGACGGGTGACGCTTGCCTGTATCTGCACGAAGATGGCAAGCAGGCGGACGCCGCGCCGGGCGGGCCGATCGAGGCACTTGTCCGCAAGGGACGAATCGTGCTGGCCGTGGATCTGCCCGGATGCGGCGAGACGGAGAGCGTGGACGGCAAGGTGATGGAACCGTGGACGAAACTGTTCGGCGCGGGCAACCGGCACATGTTCCTGGCTTACGCGCTCAACACCTCCTACCTCGCGCTGCGGGCCGAGAGCGTGATCGGCTGCGCGGCGGTTCTCGCCAACTACCAGCGACGGAACAACCGCGTGCATCTGATCAGCGTCGGGCGGGTCGGCCCGCCGGCGCTGCACGCCGCCGCGCTGGAACCACAGTTGTTCCAGTCCGTTTCCTTCCAGCGCAGCCTGGTGTCCTGGTCCAGCGTCGTGAAGAACCCGACGGCCAGCAACCAGCTCGTCAACGCCGTGCATGGCGTGTTGAAGGTCTATGACCTGCCCAACCTCCTGGCCGCCGTGCCCAAGGAAAAGCTCGCACAGGTCGAATTGGTGGACGCGCTGGGAATGCCAGTGGTGACCGCGAAGTGACCGGGCGCGGCATGAGAAAGCCATGTTTGTTCCCTGCCGGAAGGACGGTTTGATCGTCTGCCTCTCATGAACACAGAAGCACGTCATCGTTGCCCGGTCGCCCTGGGTCGCCGGATGTTGCAGTTCGGCGGCTGGCTGCTGGTCATGGCGGCCTTGGGCGGATGTCCTCGCGCTGCCGCGCAGGGCGCGGCGGCGGCTTCAGCCAAGGCGGACTCCACCGGCGGCTGGGTGAAGTCGCCGAAGAATCCGATGCTGCGGCTCGGCCCGCCGGAGGCGTTCGACAGCCAGAACCTGTTCGGGCCGGCCATCGCCAAGGACGGCGGCAAGTTCCATCTCTTCTACTGCGGCGGACCGTCAGGACCGAAGAACGGTGGAGAGCTGGTGCGTTACCAGCTCGGCCTCGCCCTGTCCGACGACGGCGAGACGTGGACCAAGACCGGCCGGCCGCTGCTGCCGTTGGGCGCGCGCGATGACTTCCACGCCACGCCCGCGCTGCTGCGCGACCCGGCGGGCAACCTGCTCAAGCCCGACGGGGTCTGGCATCTGGTCTTCTGCGGCAACCGCGCTGACGATGTCGAGCACGCGACCAGCCGCGACGGGTTGAACTGGGAGAAGGACCCGCGCAGTCCGATCTTCAAGGCGGCCTACTCGCCGAACCTGGTGCAGACCGAGGGCGAGCTGCGGATGTATTACATCCACAAGCCGAAACTGCCCGACGGCAAGACAGGGCCATGGGAAGTCCATCTGGCAACGGGCAAGGATCTCTATTCACTCAAGCCGCACCCGGCGAATCCGCTGCTCACTGTCTCGCAGCCGTGGGAGAAGGGCGCGCTCTTTTACCCGTATGTGCTGCGCGAGAAGGAGACATGGGTGATGTTTTACGCGGCCTACTGGCAGGATCATCCAAGTTCCAAGTCCGCCACCGCCATCGGCCTCGCCACGAGCCGCGACGGGGTGCGCTGGACCAGGCACGCGGCCAATCCAGTGCTCACACCCACGCCCGGCAGCGCCTACGATTCGATCTACACGTCGAGCCAGGCAGTGCTGCGGGACGGTGACGGCTACAAGCTGTATTACGGCGGGCGGGTGGACATGGTGCACAAGTATTTCGCCATCGGCCTGGCCTCCACACGCGGCCCGCTGGTCGTTGTGCCTTGAGGCGCGGGTTGCCTCGCTGGAACCGCCTGCGTTACGTTCACCTCATGCGTCGCTCGCCCCTGCTCCTGCTCGCCGTCCTGCTGCTCGTCGCCAGCCTTGCCCCCCACAGTCTGGCCGCTGAGTTCTCCGTCCTCGTCCGCACCAATGTCATGGTGGCGATGCGCGACGGCGTCCAGCTCTCGACGGACATTTACCTGCCTGTCCGCGACGGCCAGCCGTTGAACGAGAAGCTGCCGGTGGTCCTCTCCCGCACGCCTTACAACAAGTCCGGCGTGAAGGGCAGCGGGCTGTATTTCGCGAAGCACGGCTATGCGGTCGTCGCGCAGGACACGCGCGGCCGCTACGGCTCGGAGGGCGTGTGGCACTGGCTCACGGATGACGGCCGTGATGGCGCGGACTGCGCGGCGTGGATCGCGAAGCAGCCGTGGTCCAACGGCAAGATCGGCATGATCGGCACGTCCTACGTGGGCGGCACGCAGCACGCGATGGCGATGGAGAAGGTGCCGCAGCTCACCACCGTCATTCCCGTGGACGCCGTGGCGAACATGGGCCGCCAAAGCATGCGCAACGCGGGCGCGTTCGAGATGCGTTTCTGGAACTGGATCATGATGAACGCCGGCCGCGGCAGCCGCGCGTCGCAGGACGCCGCCACCGCCGCCGTGCTCAAGGAGATGGCCGATAATCGGCTGGAATATCTCCGCCAGCTTCCGCTCCGGCGCGGCACCACGCCGCTCAAGCTCGCGCCCGAGTTCGAGGACTGGCTCATCGAGGCGATGCGCCACGGCGCGGATGACGCCTTCTGGGATCAGAACAACATCGTGGGCCATCCGGAACGCTATAAGGACATGCCCGTGTATCTCGTCGGCGGCTGGTATGACTCGTGGGGCGGAAACACCACGGCGAGCTTCACCACGCTCACCCGCGCGCTCAAAAGTCCGGTCTATCTCATCATGGGACCATGGATTCACGGCCAGCAGGCCAAGTCCGCGCACGGCCAGGTGGACTTTGGCAAGGACGCGGCGATTGCCGATGAACTCGCGTGGCGGCGCGAGTGGTTCGACCACTGGCTCAAGGGCGAGGCCAACTCCGTCGGCAAGGCTGCGCCCTTCGCGACCAAGGTGCGGCTCTTCGTCATGGGCACGGGTGATGGGCGCAGGACGCCGGAGGGCCGGCTGAACCACGGCGGCTACTGGCGCGAAGAAAAGGAGTGGCCGCTCGCCCGCGCAAAGCCCACGCCCTTCTATTTCCAGTCCGGCGGCCGGCTTGCCATGTCAAAGCTCGCCGTGAGCACCGCCAGCACGGCCAGCACCAGCTACGTCTTCGACCCGCGCGACCCGGTGCCCACGCTCGGCGGCAACATCTCCTCCGGCGACGGCATCATGCAGCAGGGCGCGTGGGACCAGCGCGGCGGCACGAACTTCTGGAACTGGCCCAAGCCCCTCCCGCTCTCCGCGCGCAACGACATCCTCGTCTTCCAGACCGAACCGCTTGCCGCCGATCTCGAAGTGACCGGCGAGATCGAGGTGAAGTTCTGGGCGAGTTCCTCCGCCGTGGACACGGACTTCACGGCCAAGCTCATTGACGTGCATCCGGCGAGCGCGGACTGGCCCGGCGGATTCGATCTGAACCTCGCCGACGGGATCGTGCGCGCGCGGTTCCGCGACTCGCTCAAGCAGGAGAAGCTGATGAAGCCCGGCACCGTGTATCCGTTCACAATCAAGCTGTATCCCACGTCGAACGTGTTCAAGAAAGGCCACCGCATCCGCGTGGATCTCTCGAGCAGCAACTTCCCGCGCTTCGACGTGAACCCGAACACCGGCGAACCGCTTGCCGAGCACCGCCGCCTCGTCATCGCGACCAACACCATCCTGCATGACCGCGAGCACCCGTCACACATCGTGCTGCCGGTGATTCCGGGGAAGTGAGCACCTGGAGTTTCCGGAGCGCGGCACTCCGGGCCGCAGCGGCAACCTTGCAGAGCGTGCTCCGGACATTCCCAAGCCTTTCTCTGCTTCCAGCCGCTGCGGCCCAGAGGGCCGCGCTCCGGGGCGGTGCCAAGATGCGCCCCCGCAAAGTGGACGGCAATTCTCAGGATTTACGAGCATCCCCTTCTCACGCTAGAATCACCGGCACCTGCATGAGTGAAGTCACCACACGCATCGAAGAGACGCGCGGAGAATCCGCCCGACACCTGTCCACGGCGGAATTGCAAGCTGGGTTGGATGCGCTGCCGCCGCCGCCGAAGGACGCCGGCCGGCTGGCCTTGATTGTTCGTCGGCCGGTGAAAGACGCTCGCGAGATTTTGCCGCGCGCCCGGCTGACCCCGGAGGCGGGCCTGCCCGGCGACAATTGGAGCGCCAAGCCTTCCCCCGACCCCACCGCGCAGCTCACCGTGATGCAGATCGAGGTCGCGGAGCTGATCGCCAACGGCCAGTCCCTCGCGCTTTTCGGCGACAACCTCTTCGTGGATCTGGACCTCTCCACGGCGAACCTGCCCATCGGCTCGCGCGTGCGTGTGGGCGGAGCCGTGGTGGAAGTCACCCCCATGCCGCACGACGGCTGCAGCAAGTTCAACGCGCGGTTCGGCCACGAGGCGCTGCGCTTCGTGAACGCCAAGCCCACGCGGCATCTCAACCTGCGGGGCATTTACTGGCGGGTGATCGAGGCGGGCGACATCGAAGTCGGTTCGCCCGTCCAGGTGCTTTCGCGGCCGGCAACCGCCGCAGAAAGCTGATCCGGCGAGTTCGGATTCAAAGCTTTGTGCCTTCGCAGTGCTATTCCATGACTGCGTTGCATCCTGAGAAGATTCTCCCGATTGATATTGGACCACAGAGAGGACAGGGACGAGGGGACTCAGCAGGTTCCCGCAGATTCAAGATGACCACAGATTGATTTCCCCATCGGTGGTCGTCTTGAATCTGCGGGAAATTCGCTGGGGTTTATGGTCGGTGCGGTGAAGGGATACAGAGCGGCAACCATGGCAAATCTCTGTGTTTCTCGTGCTCGGTGGTCAACTTGGGTTGCGTCTTCGCGCCATTGCGTTGATGGATGACGCTGGGGGGTAGCCGCCCTTTTACACCGCCTTAACAAAAAACTCCTTCGCGCCTCCCGCATGACATAGGACAGTGGCGTTGCTGCTACGCCATGAAACCGTCCGCTTCCATTCTCGCGTTGCTCCTGCTGGCCGGGGCCATCCTGCCCGCGAGCGCCCACCTCCTCGGTGACGACGCACACGACGGGGCTGCGCCGCACTACGACTTCAGCGTCGCGCCGCCGGGAACCGTCCGACTGAGCGGCACGCAACTGCGCAGTGACGTGGTGCTGATGGCACAGGCACAGCGACCCTTCCAGCCCGTTGCCACCCCGGCCTTGCCGGCGAAGGCCAAACCCTTCCTCGCCTTCGCGCCAAAAGTGAAAGTCCGCGCGGACGGCCAGTTCCTCTATGTGGAGTCGGACGGCCTGCCCGCGCACAGCATGATGGTGGGCATCACCGCGTGGCAGCAGCAGGTGCCGCTGCCGCAGCCCTACACGGGCAACAACGCCTGGCGCATCCCGCTGAACCCGGTTCCGGCGAAGACGCCCGTGGCCATCAAGGGCCGCTTCCTGCGCGGAGCCATCGCGCTCGCCGTGAGCGGCATTCCCATCTTCAACCCGCAGAACAATCGCGGTGAAATCGCGCAGGAGATCGGCGAACTCGACCAATGGGGCGGCCACTGCGGCCGCGCGGATGACTATCACTACCACGCCACGCCGTTTCACCTGCAGGACGTGGCGGGCCAGGGCCAGCCCGTCGCTTACGCGCTGGATGGCTACCCGATTTATGGCCTCGCCGAGCCCGACGGTTCCGCGCCCGCGAAGCTCGACGCCTTGAACGGCCACGCGACCGCCGCGCTCGGCTACCACTACCACGGCTCGACGAAATATCCCTACGTGAACGGCGGCTTCCACGGCGAAGTCGTCGAACGCGACGGCCAGGTGGACCCGCAGCCGCGGGCTCAGCCGATGCGCGGGGCGGGTGCGCCCCTGCGCGGCGCACGCATCACCGCCTTCACTACGAAGGATCACCAGAGCTTCAGCCTCCGCTACGAAGTCGGCGGCGAGGCGCGCCTGATCAACTACGCGCTCAACGCCAACGGCACGGCGAAGTTCGATTACGTGGATGCGCGGGGCCAGGTGAAATCAGAAACCTACACCCCGCGTGCCGACGGTGGCGGCGGTCCGCCGGGTGATCCGAAAGGCAAGGAGGGCAAACAAAAGGGCCCGGCGGGTGGCAAGGGCGACCGTCCCCCACCACCGCCCGACCGGCCGGATGGGCGCGGATCTGGCGGGCCCGGCGGCAGTGCCTATGTCCCGAATCCGGCGGCGAGCTACACGCCGCTGCGCAGCGGCAAGTTCTTGCTCCGCAGTCCGGTGGTTGCCGAGGGCGGCGCGTTGCCGGTCGAGTTCACGGGCGACGGAAGCGGGGTGACCCCGCCGCTGGAGTGGTCCGGTGCGCCGTCAGGCACGAAGAGCTTTGCGGTGATCATGCATCACGTTCCCGGCCCCGGAGACGTGAAGTGGTATTGGACGCTCTACAACGTTCCCGCAACGACCCAGAGCCTTCCCAAGGATGTCCAAGGAGTCGGCACGCTCGGCAACAGCAGTGTCAACCACCGCCCCGGCTACGCCCCGCCGCACTCGAAGGGTCCCGGCGCAAAGACCTACATCTTCACCGTCTATGCGCTCTCCGCCCCCATGCAGTTCTCCGCCCCGCCCGCCGAGGTGGACCGCGACGCACTTCTCGTGGCCATGAAGGATCTGATCCTGGACAGCGCGGAGCTGAAGGTGATTTACGATCGTTCGAGACTGCTTGGTGGAGCCGGTGAAAACCGTCGCCCACCCGCCCCCGCCGACCAGAAGTAAACCCAGCAGGGGCGAAACCCTCCGGGCGGTGCTGAACCGGTCCTTCAAACCCAGGCTGGTGCGCGATTCCGCCCAACACGCACCGGCTTGACGTAACCGCCTTCCGCCCAAAGACTGTCCCGACTGTCGGCTGACACGGAATCCGCGCCGCGCGGACTCGGACTGCCGCCCTGTCTCATGTCTGAAGGCCACAACCGCCCGCCCTCTGGAGTCGAAGTCGGCCCGGATGTCGTGCTCTATTTCGGCGAGAAAATCGTCGTCTGCGCGGTCAAGGAGATGCCCGAGTGGGAGAGCCGCGAGTCGTCGCGGCCGGCCATCGAGTTCGAGGACCGGCGCTACTATCTCTCCCGCACCCTGCGTGGCGACGAAGACCGCCCCATCCGCTACGAACTGGCCCCGTGGCCGGACTTCGCGGGGGTGAAGCCCAAGGTGGTCATCGTCTATGACGAGGACTACGTGGCGCTGCGCGACGGGGCCTTCAAGAAAATCAAGCCCACCGACGGGAACAAGACCAAGTGGCGCTTTCTCTACCCGCTGCTGGGCTTCTTCCCCGCCTCGTTCAAGGAGGAGGTGCTCGAGCCGCACGGCATCAACCCCTTGCGCGTCTCGCTCATCACCTGCATGTGCGCCTACGTGTTCTTCATGGCGGAGCTGATCAGCCTGTTCTTCTTCAGCCACGGCATTTTCCAACGGCTGGCCGGGATCTTCATCTGGTTGGACTACCTCGCGGTCATCCTGCTGCCCTTTGATTCCGCCGTGCGCTTCCACCAGATCCTGAACCGCGAGCGCTACCCGGACGGCTTCTTCGAGTGGCTGCCGAAGTTTCTGATGCGGAAGTGAAGTCATCGTGAGGCGGACACTCCTGTCCGTCGGTCACCGCGAAGATCTGGCCGGAGAATCGGGGCGAATTCCGAGCTGTGTTGTCCTGAATCTGTGGGAACAACCTGGCATCCTTCACGATTTGAGGCTTGGCTGGAACCTCCTCCTCCATACCCTGTGCACATGCCCTCCCGCTTCCTCCTCCTGCTCCTCGCAGGCTGGCTCCTGTGGCCAATGGTCGCGCGGGCCGATGGCAAGGTCTTCTCACAAGTCACCGCCAAAACCGCCACGCCCGACCAGCGTGCGCTCCTGCACTTCGCGAATGGCATGGAGACGCTGGTGGTGGAGACGACGTTCGTCGGCACGGGCACGAACTTTGCGTGGGTGGTGCCGCTGCCATCGGCACCGGAAATCACCGCTGTGCCACGCACGCTCTTCACGAATCTGGAGCGGCTGTTCCGGCCGGAGATCATCCATCAACAGACCCGGTGGTGGAGGGGGATGCTGTTCGTTGGGATTCCGGCGCTGCTCGCTCATTTCACCGGCAAGCGGTGGAAAGCATTAACCTTCGTGGAATGGCTGATTACTTTCTCCATCTTCAGCCTCTGGATGGCGATCTGGATGCCAAACTTTGTAAAGTCTCGTGGCCACAGCGGCATCGAGGCTACTGCTCCAAGCGTGACCGTGCTTGCCCGGGAACAGGTTGGCGTGTTTGACGTCGTCACGCTCAAGTCGCCTGACGGGCTCGCACTCACGCGCTGGCTGAATGAGAACTCCTTCGCCGTGCCCGCCGCCGCAACGCCGGTCATTGCGGACTACGCCAAGCAGGGCTGGGTTTTCGCCGCCGCCAAACTGAGCCGGGCCGACGAAACGGGGAAGACCAGCCCGCATCCGCTCGCATTCAAGTTCAAGACCGACCGTGCGGTCTATCCGCTCCGCCTCACCGGTGTGGAAAACGACCATTGTCTAGTGGAGCTTTACGTGTTCGGCGATGCGCGCGCGGAACTGCCGGGCTTCAAGGTCGAACTCTGCCTCGCCACCACGATTCCTCCGCTTCCATCACCAGCCCCCGATTTTGTTAGCGAAACGGGGATGCCGGCGTTCAGCGAGCCGCCTCCGGGAGAATTACGCATCCGTCATCCGGCACTGCGCTCCTTGGTCGCGAATGCCCCTGTGGGCACCCGGTTGGTCGGCGCGTTGAGCGCGGAGGCCATGAGCCGCGACGCCTTCCTCGACTGGCGTCACTTTAAACGGGAGCTCCCGCGCTATTTCAGTCCTGCTGCGGCGGTCACGCGGGCCGTGAATTTTGCGGGTGCCATATTCCTGGGGGGCTTGTTGCTACACTTGTTGTGGATTCGCATCGGCGGCGGGAACTGGTCGCTCCGCTGGATGCTGGCGACGGCCGGATGCGCGTTGGCGGTGGGGGTTGCCACGTTCCTGTCTGTGGAGACGCGGGAGATCGAGGTGAAAAGCAGCCCGTATTTTAGTCCGAGCGGCAGAGCTACGAGGTGGAGTATGCTCGACGGAGGACTCCAGCAATTGATCTTGGATCTTGGCCTGCCGGCAAATCGTGCAGAGCCGCCTCACGACTGGAACAGTGAAACGCTCAAGGCGGCGCTCCTGACATATTTCAAGGGAGACTACTTCTTCATAAACGCCTTCACAGGCGAACCGATGAAAGGGGAAGCCACTCCCGGCAATCTTCTCTTCCGGCGGACCGAACGTGGAACCGAGGTCATCTGGCACGACATAGACTGCGTCGAGCACGTCCTGGGCACGCTCCCCAACCGCACGCCTTGAGAAACACGTCTTGCCCCGGAGTGCGGCTCGACGCTGCGCGGCTGCTCATGCTAATAACTGGGGCCGTGCCCGATACCGCCCTGCCAACCCCGTCCGCCTTCGCGTGAAACGGAACTGGTTCTATTTCCCCCTGGCCGGACTGATCGCGCTGGCGCTGCTCGTGTGGGTGGCGCGGCAGGCGTTCAAATCCGGCGAGGCTCCGCAGTCCGTTCCCACGCCCGTGCCAGCGGAGCCGCCGTCCTCGGCCGCTGCGCCCGCGCGCGCCGTGGAGCTGCACCGTTTCCCCGGGGTGCAAGGGCCGACCAATGTCTCCCACCTGCCCCCGCCCGTGCCCGCGGACTGGCGGCGCTACAGCACCGGCGGCCCCAACCGCCTCGCCATCCTGCTGACGGACCCGAACTCCGCGTGGCTGGGTCTCGCGCACGGCCTGCGCACCATCGGTGTGCCGTTTCTCCTCACCACGAACACCGCGCAGGCGCTGACGCATCGCGTGGTGCTTGTCTATCCGCAGTTGTCCGGGGCGGTGCTGGCCGCGCCGGACCTGCGCGCGCTGGCCGCCCACCCGCGCACCGGCGGGACGCTCATCGCCGCAAACGTCCTCGGCGGCGGGCTGGAGGAAATCTTCGGTTTCCAGCAGGCGGTCGCCTCGGACCGGCACTACGAGATCGGCTTCACGGCGCAGCACCCGCTCACGGCCGGCTTCACCCACCCGCGTGAGCGCGTCTTCCGTGTGGCCGAGCCGAAGAATCCCGCCGCCATCGCCGGCAAGTATCATTACACCCAGCCCACGGTCCCGCCGCTCGCGATCTATGAGGACGGCACCGCCGCGATTCTCCTGCGCCCGTGGGAAGCGGGTTACGCCTGCGCGCTGGGCTTCGACCCCGGCTACCTGCTGCTCCTCGGCTACAACAACCGCGAGGAAGGCATCGCCCGCGCCTATGTGAACCAGTTCGAGCCGTCGCTCGATGTCATCCTGCGGCTGCTCAAGGAACTCTACACCGCCACCGCCACCGCACCGGTCACCCTGGGCACCGTGCCGTTTGGCCGGCAACTGCCCGTGCTGATCACCCACGATGTGGACTACGCCCGCTCGCTCACCAACATGCTGGCCTATGCGGAATACGAGGCGAGCATCGGCCTGCGCGCCACCTACTTCACGCAGGTGAAATACCTCCGCGACTTCAACGACGTGGCCTTCTTCAACGACACCGCACCGCCCATCCTGCAACGGGTCCGCGCGCTCGGCCACGAGCTGGCCAGCCACACCGTCTGCCATTCGCGCGTGTTCGCCCGCTTCCCGCTGGGCACCGGTGCCGAGCGCTATCCCGGCTACCAGCCGTTTGTGCGCACGCCGATCCTGACCGTCGGCGGCTCGATGCTGGGCGAACTGCGCGTGAGCAAGTTCCTGCTGGAAGCCTTGGGCGGTCAGGAGATCGTCTCGTTCCGCCCGGGGCACCTGAGCAATCCCTACTCGCTGCCGCAGGCGCTGGTCGCGAGCGGTTACCGCCACAGTTCCTCCGTCACCGCGAACGACTCGCTCACGCATCTGCCCTTCCAGCTCAACTACGACCGCGCCCGGACTGCCGAGACGCCGGTTTTCGAATTTCCCGTGACCATCGAGGACGAGGAGAAGCCGCCGCTCGGCGAGCGGGTGCAGGCCGCGCTTGACGTGGCGCGTGAACTGGCCCGCTACGGCGGCCTCATGAACGTGCTCATCCACCCGGACATCACCGGCCACAAGCTTCAATTCGAGCGCGACTTCGTCACGGCGCTGAAGCCAGTCGCGTGGTTTGGCACGGTGAACGAGTTCGGCTCGTGGTGGGCCGCGCGCAATGAAGTCGCCGTGGACGTGGCGGTCGCCAGCAATTTCGCCACCGTCTCGCTCGCTGCGCCGCAGCCGCTCAACGGCCTGACGTTGCAGGTGCGGCCGGGGTGGCGTTTGCAGGCGGTCGAGCCCGCCGGCCTGAGAACCACCGTGACGGCCACCGGTCTGGTGATTGAACAGGTTCCCGCGCAGGCGCGATTGCTCTTCCAGATGACGCCGTAGCGGGCTGCGTGCTTTTGCAGGCACGGACACAAGGCAGTAGAAAGTTAGGTTGCCCGCGAATCACGCGAATGGAAGCGAATCAATGCGGCCTCATTTGGAACGATGCAGTTGAACATGGAGCGTTGCGCTTCAACGCAGAGACGCAGAGGACGCAAAGATGCGCAGAGAAAAGGCCGGCGAAGGCCACCGAAAGGTGGATGCGAAAAGCTGGCCAAGACTCTGCGTTCCTCCGCGCTCTCTGCGTCTCTGCGTTAGAGCAAACGCCAGCGTCAACTACATCGTTCCGGCTCATACCAATTCCCCATGACTATCGGTGAAATAGCCGGGGACGGCTACGCACCTCGACTCCCTCGCCCTTCCCCGGAGGAGGGGGTGAGGGGTGACGTCCGACGTTGGCATTGCGCCCGCTTGCATGGGGAACTGGTCTCATCCGCGTGATCGTCTCCGGCCTTGATTTGGATTCGCGTTCACTCGTGTGATTCGCGGGCCAGGCTCATTTGCTCTGCGTCTCCCCAAGCTACAAACCCCGCGGTGACTTGTAGCGTCCACGCCATTGCCAAGCCGTCCGCTGCTGCTACGCTCGCCCCATGATGATTGGATTCCTGATCGTTGTCGGGGTGGTGGTTGCCATCGTGCTCGTCGTCGGCCTGTGGGGCGTGGGCATTTACAACGGCCTCGTCGCGCTGCGGCAGGCGGTGAAGAACGCCTGGGCGCAGATTGACGTGCAGCTCAAACGCCGCCACGACCTCATCCCGAACCTCGTCGCCACGGTCAAGGGCTACGCCACGCACGAGAAGGACACGCTGGAGCGGGTCATCGCCGCCCGCGCCCGCGCCACCAGCGCCACGACCCCCGCCGACAAGATCAAAGCCGAGGGCGAAGTCAGCTCCGCGCTCGCGCGCCTGCTGGTCGTCTCCGAGGCCTACCCCGACCTCAAGGCGAACTCAAACTTCACCTCGTTGCAGGGCGAACTCACCGGCACGGAGGACCGCATCGCCCTGTCCCGCCAGACTTACAACGACACGGTGACGCGTCTGAACACTGCCATCCAGACCTTCCCGGCCGTGCTCATCGCCGGCATGCTGGGTTTCAAGGAAGAGCCGTTCTTCGAGACGCCGCAGGCGGAGAAGGAAGTGCCGAAGGTGCAGTTCTGAGGTGGGGGGCATGCCGGACGTGCTGCTGCTCGTGCTGCGTGTTTCGTGTTGCGTGCTACAATGCGGACCGCTTCCGGACGACCGTTCTTAACACGCAACACGAAGCACGCAACACGCCGCCCACTCCACTGCAAACTTGCCGCGCCCGCCATTCGTCGCCACTCTCCTGCCCATGCAATTCATCCGCGACATACACGCGGCAAAAAAGGCGCTGGGCCAGCCCGTCATCTCCTTCGAGTTCTTCCCGCCGAAGACGGACGAGGGGGACAAGAACCTGCTGGAGAAGCACATTCCTGAGCTGATGAAGCTCAAGCCGGACTTCTGCTCCGTGACCTACGGCGCAGGCGGCAGCACCCGGGACAAGACCATCGGCATCGTGGACCGTATCCAGCGCGAGCACGGCCTCACCGCGATGATGCACCTCACCTGCGTCAACGCGACGAAGGAGGAGCTGAGCGCCGTGATCGCCGAGGCCCGCCAGCGCGGCATCAAGAACATCCTCGCCCTGCGCGGTGACCCGCCCGCCGGCGGCGAGTTCAAGGCCACGCCCGGCGGCTTCGAGTATTCCTATCAGCTCGTCAGCTACCTGCGCGAACTCGGCGGCTTCAGCATCGGCACCGCCGGTTTTCCCGAGGGCCACATCGCCTGCAAGGAGGGCAAGCAGGTGGACTGGGACCGGCTCAAGGCCAAGATTGATTGCGGCGCGGACTTCGTGGTCACGCAGCTCTTCTTCGACAACGCGGACTTCTACGCCTTCCGTGACTATCTCGTGAAGAAAGGCGTCACCGTGCCCATCGTGCCCGGCATCCTACCGGCACACAGCGGCTCGCAGGTGAAGCGCTTCACCGCCTTGTGCGGCGCGCAACTGCCCGCCCCCTTCCTCGCCGGTCTGGACAAGTGCGGGGCGGACGATGCCGCAGCCACGGCCTTCGGCATCGAATACGCCTCCGCGCAATGTGCCGACCTGCTCAAAAACGGCGTCGAGGGCGTCCACTTCTACACGCTGAACCGGGCGCATTCCACCACGCGCATCCTGCAAAATCTGAAGCTGGCCTGAACGCACCCGCGCCGGCGCGTGCGCTCACAGTTTTCTGCCGCGCAGATAATCCGCCACGGCCAGTCCTAGCTGCCGGCCTACGGCACGGTAGCCTTCGGTGGTGCTGTTCGGCGTGTTCCACGAAGTTTCCAGGCACGCGGAAACCGTGTGCGGGTTGCCGTTGGCCGTCACCCACTGGCCGCTGATTTGTTTCCAGAGCGGATGGTAGGCCGGGCCGGTGAAACGGGGCTTTTCCTCGATCGCCATCGGCCCGTTGATGCGGGTGCGGGTGGCGGCGAGGAAGTTGGTCTGGTTCACGCGTCCGGTCTCGGCCATGAACTCGCTCGGCCCCAGGAAGAAGAAGGGCCGCAGGTCGCCCGGGCCGGGGTTGTGCAGGTCGAGGAACACGTCGAGCCGCTGCTCCTTCGCCAGCTCGCGCAGCCGCTGCTGTGCGGCGGCCACCTCGGGATAGACCGGCTTCTCGTCCCAGTCGCGGTTGTGGTCGCGCGGGGCGGCCTCCTTGCCGCCGTTGCCGGTCGCGGCGTTGTCCACGTCCATGATGGGCACGATGAGAATTTCCGCGTGGCCGCGCAGCCAGCGTGCGTCCGCGTCATCGCTCACGAGCCATTCGGTAAAGCCACGTGCGACCCAGCACGCGCCGCTCTCCCACGCGTGCTGCCGCGCATGAACCCAGATGCCCGGCGGCTTCGGAGTCGTCGCCTCGCTCACGCGCAGGCCGCGCACGGGCCGCCCCTCGCGGGTGCGCGCCAGCTCAAAGGACTTCGCGGTGGGCAGCTTCTGCTCCGCTTCAGTCAGCAGCGCCTCCGTGTCACGCGGCGTGAAGGGCGGCCCCCACGCGACCCACAGCGGGCCGCCGGTGCCCGTGATTTCGTAGAGGATGCGCGCGCCCTCGCGCTTGCCGGGCGCGGTGTGCCGCCACGCCTGGCCGTCGGTGGAGAAAGCCGCGCGCGCGGGCATCGCCCAGCTCGCGGCGAGCGGCTTGCCCGTGTTCTGCCCGTTGTTGCGGGACGGGCGGTCGCTGCCCGCGAGGTTCAACGTGATCCGCTCGTCCTTGGCCACGCCGTCCACGCGCAGATACCACCAGCACGGCCAGCCACGCTGCGCATCGCCGTCCGGCATGAAGCGAATGACGCGCGCCGCCTGGTCCACGGACTCGACCCGCGCCGAGCCGCCCTCAAAATCCGCACTGACGCGCAGGTCCGCGCCGCTCAGACCAGCGGTGCTGACGAGGAGCAGAAACGCGATGGCGAGGCGGCTGGCCGAGATGGAGTTCATAGACTGGATCAATGGAGAAACGGAGCGAAGGCTGCTTGCAGCGCGGCATCTGCACAGACCAAAACGAGATCAATCGGCAGCACGACACCGTTGTCGTCCTTCACGAAGTTGCCGGGGTGGGCATCGAACGCGGCGACTTCATCGAGGTCGCGGTAAAAGGCCAGCGAGCCGGGGCGGCCGAGGGAGAGGCCGCGCAGCGGCTGGAACCAGAGCTTGGCCATGAAGGCGGTCATCTCCTCGGCCGTGACCGGCGAGCCGAGCATGGTCGGCTGTGACGTGCTGATGACTAACTGCCCGGCTTCATCCGCGATCCCCTCAAGGGTGATCCGATCCCCGAAAATGCCGTTCTGCCGCTCCAATCGCTCCAGATATTCTAACGGCAGGGCACCCGTCAGTTCAGCTTGGAACCCTGTTTCCTCCCCGCTCACCACATAGAATCCGCAGCGGCCAGGCCGGGTGGCTTTGAAGTGGCGCGATTGATTCCCCGGAATCCAGACCCGGTGTTCCTCTCCCGCGTCACAGATCAGCGGGAGGTAATCACTTGGAGAAATCAGGCGGCGACTTTGCTCCGCCCAGGCGCGGAGGTCGCGTTCTTGGCGTCGGCGAAAAACTTCTCGGCTGCGGAGCGGAGAGCTTCCCGCTGGCGGCGGAGTTGCTCGGAGGTGGCGCGCGGCTGATTCAAGCGCACGCGCAGCATCTCCTTCGGGTCCGTCAGGTAGATGGCCGGTTTCATTGGACATAGACTACTGGCACATTGGGTTTCGGTCAAACCCCGCCTCAGGGCTTGGGCAGTGGACGAGCCGGCGGCGCTTTTGCATCACTCGCCTCCAGCTTCCAAACCTCGGGCGAGCGGATACCGGGCTTTTGCTCGCCGCTGATCACCAGCCACGCGCCCTGCCACTGCGCCGTGGGCACGGTCACGCGTGGGGCCGGCGTGGGGGGCGCTTCCGACCATCGGCCGGTGCGCGTGTCGTAGGCGAGGACGGATTTTGGAAAGCCCGGGTGCTGGGTGGGCGGGGTCGCGAGCTGCGAGGCGTCGTCTCCGCTCACCACGAGAAACTGCGTCTGGCCCAGCGTGGGCGCGGGTGAGGGCGCGGCCACGGCGGCGCGCGGCAGGTCGGCGATGCGCTGCCAGCCCCGGCCCGGCGTGTAGCGGTAGCCATCCTTCAAGTAAGTCCGCAACGGTTTGCCATCCGGGCCGGCGGACAAGTCAGTGCCGCTCACGAGGAAGAACGCGCCGTCCTGCGCCGCCGCGACCGCGAGCATCCGAGGCGGGCCGGGCCACGGCTCCAGCTCCCGCCACGCCAGCGCCTTCGCAGCCAGATCGAGCGCGTAGAATGTCTTCAGCGTGCTCGTCGAGTCAGGCTTCTCGATGCCACCGGCAACGTAGAGCGTATCGCCCAGCAGCGCGCCGCTCAGGTTGGCGATGACGCGGGGCAGGGCGGGCAATGGCTTGGTCATGAGCTTGCCGTTGCGCCATTCGAGAATGAAGCACTCGCTGTGGTGCCGCTCTGCGTCACTCCCGCCGACACACACTACCCCGTCGCCATGGGTCACACTCACGCCATAGCCAAGCGGACGCGGCAGCTTGCCCGCGACCTGCCACGCGCCGTCCGGCTTCTCCAGCACGAAGACGGTATCATACCAAATCTTTTTCCCGCCTTCCCATGGCTTCTTATCTGGAAAGTTCGCCCCGCCCGCCGCGAGCAGCGCGCCGCTGCTCACCCCGGAGAACATGGACGCGAAGCCTTCCTTGTCCGGCAGCGGTGGGAGTTTCGACCAGCGCGGAGACTCGGCGGCTAATGCGGACATGGCAGTCATCAGGGTAGTCAGCCAGATTTGGAGGTGAACGCGGCGGTTCGTCCACCAACGAATAGACGCGCTTTTGGACTGCGGTGGCAGAGCGAAGCGGCGACACCGCTTTGTCTTCCCGCGGAGCGGAACACGCCGCTGATCCCAGACCGCTCCGCGGGAAGCCAAAGCGGCGTGGCGCTCCGCTTCCCGCCGCAGTCCAAAACGGTGCGGAACTCCGGTCGGCTTTTGCCAAAACAGCTTCACGTTCACTCGTTGGCCTTCTTCTTCGCCTTGGGCGGAGGCGGGGTATATTCGGGCTTGGCCGGGTTGTAATTCGGATTGGGCGTCGGCATCTGCGCGCCGACTTCCTTGTGCCACGCGTGCAGGCGGGTGCGGAGTTCCGCGACGCGCTGCGGCTGCGACGTAGCCAGGTCACGCTCCTCGCCGATGTCCTCGCGCATGTTGTATAGTTCCACGCGCGTGTCGTTGAAGAACTCGATGAGTTTGAAATCGCCGGAGCGAATCGCGCCGTAGGGCGTCGCGCCGCCGAGCTGGTAGTGCTGATGATGCGGGTAGTGCCAGAAGAGCTCCGTGCGCGTCAGCTTGTCCGTTCCACGCAGCAACGGCACAAGACTCACGCCATCCCGTCCCGGAGCGCCGCTCTCCGAGCCGGCGTTGACCAGCTTTCCATCCGGGCGCGCCGGGTCGGAGACCGGCGCTCCGAGCGCGCTCATCTCCACCAGCGTGGGAAACAAATCCATCGTGATTGTCGGCGTGTCCGACACGCTGCCGGGCTTGATCACCCCCGGCCAATGCACAATCAGCGGCACGCGCACACCGCCCTCGTAGGCCGATGCCTTGCCGTAGCGCAGTGGCCGGTTCGACGTGGTCCCACGCGTGATGAGGCCGCCGTTGTCGGACGTGAAGACGATGATGGTGCGGTCGGCGAGCTTGAGTTCTTCCAGCTTGGCGCGCACGCGGCCCACGGCGGCATCCAGGCTCTCGGTCATCGCGGCGTAGGTGGCGTTCGTATGCGTGAGGCCGGGCTTGAGCTTGGCGCGATACTTCTCCACCAGCGCCGCCGGGGCTTGGATCGGGGTATGAACCGCGAAGTGCGGCAAATAGAGGAAGAACGGCCGGTCCTTCGCCGTCTCGATGAACTTCACGGCCTCCTCCGCCAGCCGGTCTGTGATGTAGTCGCCGTCCTTGCCTTCGGTGAGCGTCGGGATCTTCCACGGTGCGAAGTAGCTCGGCGGCGCGGCCTTGTCGGTGCCTGCGATGTTCACGTCGAAGCCATGCTTTTCCGGGTAATACTCCTCGGTGCCGAGATGCCACTTCCCGATGCTGCCGGTGCGGTAGCCGGCGGACTTGAAGACCTTCGCGAGTGTTGTCTCAGTGAGCGGCAGGAACTTCGTCCAGTCCGGCACGAGCAGCTTGGGATTGTCCGGCATGAGGCCGGGAATCCAGTCGGTGATGTGCAGGCGCGCGGGATACTTGCCGGTCATGAGCGCCGCGCGCGTGGGCGAGCAGACGGTGCAGGCGGAGTAGTTCTGCGTGAACTTCATTCCCTCGCGTGCGAGCCGGTCCAGATGCGGCGTCTCGTGCAGATCGCTGCCGTAGCAGGCGAGGTCCGTCCAGCCGAGATCGTCGGCGAGGATGAGGACGACGTTGGGTTTGGCCGGTGCGGCCGCAGCCGAGACGATCAGGCACCAGAGGACGGCGGCGAGCGCGAGCACTGCCCCTGGCGCGCGGCGTTCACGCCGCTTCAACGTCCGGCCGCTGGAAGACGGCCGAAAGTTCGAGCGCGCTTCTGACGCCGCAGCCTGAAGCGGCCTGAAGGCCGCGCGCCACTCGCATCCGTGTCCTTCCGTGCACATCCGTGGTCAAGCATTCACGGCGGACAGGAGTGTCCGCCGCCCGTTCACCATTCGCCCCCGCTGGAGAACTTCTTCTTCGCCGCGTCGCGGAAGGCCGCGCCCGCCGCGTCCATTTCCCCCAGCACCTGGTCGAAGGGCTTGCCCGCTGCTGCGCGGGCGGCGGCGATGACCGTGTTGCACTCGTTGCTGTCCATAAAGCGCGCGGCTTCCAGCAGGCGCGCCTCGTCGTCGGGCGGCACCGCGAAGAAGCCATGCTTGTCCGCGTGGATGAGCTGGCCCGGCTCGATGCGCTGGCCAAAGACCTCGACCGGGCAGCCCCAGCGGATCGGCGTGACCCACGCATGGCCCACGCAGAGCCGGCGGGCCAGCGCCTTGAAGCCCGCGTTCGTCATCTCGTCGAGGTCGCGCACCGCGCCGTCCGTGATGGTGCCCACGCAGCCGAGAGCGCGGTGCGTGTTCGCGTTCACCTCGCCCCAGAACGAACCGATGACGCGCGGCTTGTCTAGGTCCTGCACCACGACGATCTTCGGCCCCGGCACGCTGGCAACGTAGCGGCGATAGTCGCTCAAGGCTGCGGGCTTGTCCTTGTGCGCCGGGTTGCTCGGCTCGACCACCAGCGTGACCGCGTAGCCGATCATCGGCCCCATCTGCGGCATGAAGTCGCGCGTTTCCTCGAGGTTGATGCCGTCGCGCGTGCGGTCGTGCTTGGTGATCTGCTCCCACCCGTTGTAGATGGTCGGCGTGTTCCAGCGCTGAAGCTGGTGAAGATCGGCTTGGGAAAGCTGGCGGGATGGGGTCGTTGGATTCATGGATTAGGTTTCTGTGAAAAATGGAAAGCTGACGGTTGCTCGTCGTCAGCCCGTTGGTCTGCGGAGTTTCCGTGAACGAGCATGGGTAGGGCGCGGTGTCCTCACCGCGCCGCCGATGAGCAGGGAGGTGCGGGTGGACGACGGCGGGGTGAGGACACCCCGCCCTACCTGCACCGGTTCATAGTGAAGGAGAATCGAGTTTGTCAATTCGCTGAAGGACATGTGCTCAGAGCCGGGCCAGCGGATTGTCCCGCACCGTCAGCGGGAAGGCGACGCGCTGGCCTTGCAGGCGATGCGACTCGAAGACGGCGGAAATCATCTCGACGGTGGTCCGTCCATCGCGGGCGCTGCACAAGGGCTGGCGGTTTTCGCGGATGGCGGCGATCAGGTCACGGCCACCGACCAGATGTCCCATGACCTGCTTGCCGAGGTCGGCGATTGGCTCCGGCTGACCGATGCCCGCCGAGCTGATGGGCACCCAGTTACGCGCCTCCTTCACAGGCCGGAACGGATTGCCCGCGAGATAATGCGCCACGGGGTCCTGGTCCACGCGCAGGTCAATGATGCCTTTCGTGCCGACCAGTTGCAGGCCGAAGCCGGCTGCCGGCACGCCCGCCTTCGCGATGGAATCGAAATAGGCCGGCACCCCGCGCTCCATGTCGAAGCGCGCATGAACCTCGTTGCCCGCGAGCGGCCCGATGCCCTCTGCGCCGTCCTTCACGTCTGCGCGGGTGACGGGCTTGCCGTCCAGCAGGACCGTGGCCGAGCAACCGAGGGGCTGGCCGCCGAAGTAGCAGACCAAGTTCAGCAGGTGCGACCCCAGCACCCACAAGTCCAGCGAGCCACCGCGCGCGTCTTCCTTGCCGCGTGCGCGCAGCTCCAGCAGCCGTCCGATGGCGTCCTCCTTCACCAGCTTGTCGATGGCGGGCAGCACGGGATGCCAGCGGTTGCGATGGGCGAGGGCGAGCTTCACGTTCTTCTGCTCGCAGGCCGCGACGATTTCATCCGCTTCCGCCGGGGTGCGGCAGAACGGCTTTTCCATATAGATCCCCCGTGCCCCCGATGCGGCCACCGCGAGGACCACGTCCCGGTGCTGGTCCACATGCCTCATGCCGATGGCGACGAGGTCCGGCTTGGCTTCGGCCAGCAGCATTCGGTAGTCGGCGAAACCGGTTTTTACTTTCAGCTTTTGCTGCGCGTTCGCGAGGCCTTTGGCATCCGCGTCGGCCACGGCCACCAAGTCTGTCTCGGGCAGCTTTTCCCACATGGTGTCCAGCCCGTGCCCGTAATCCCCGCGCCCCGTGTGGCCGATGACGGCGACCCGCAGGCGGGCGGGGGCATCCGCCCCGGGCGCGGCGAAGGCGAAGCCGGCGGCGGTGGAAGCGGCGAGGAATTGGCGGCGGTTCATGAGGCTTGGCTAAGGTGAGTCGCGGCGAAAGTGTCGGTAAAATGGACGCCGCCGACAAGCGGGCAATGCAGTCATTTCCAAAGCGGAGCGCGTTTCAGTTTCTTGCAATCTCATTAGCACCGGGCTTTACCCCGGTGTGAGAGCAGGCAGGGAAAAGTCGCTTCAACGGCTTGGTGGCCCGATGCGGCAGGGAACCGTGGCTCTGCGCACGCCAGCGGCGGGCGTAATTGCCACGGTCTCCGGCTGCGCGGAGCGTCTGGAGTGCGGCGTGTTTCACCGCCGCTTTTGGTTGGGCACACGGTAATGGCGGCGCTGTTTCCAACGCCCTTGGCACAGGGAAAAGCGGTGCTGAAAGACACCGCACTCCAGACGCTGGCGCGACTTCCACTGTCTCCGGCTTCCGCGAACGGAGACCACTCTCGGGTGGAATCGCCGGGTGCAAGTAACTGTGATACGCCCTCGTGGACGCCTCACCCCGCCAGCGCGCGTTTCACCACGCCCATGCCGTCCGCCTGGCGCTGATGCACAAAGGCCATCGCCTTCTTCACCTTCGCCTGCGCACCGGCGTAGTTGTCGTGGATGGCGAAGAGCGTCTCGGCCATCTTCGCGGCCGGCGTGGAGTCGTATTCCAGCAGCCAGTCCGCCAGGCCGATGTCCTTGAACATCCAGCATTTCGGGCTGTGGAACTCCGAGTAGGTGTGGATGATCGGCGTGCCATTGGCCAGCGCGATGATGGGCGAGTGCGGCTCGTGGCAGACGATGGTGTGCGCGCGGGCGAAGACCGACGCGGCCTCGTCCGCGTTCCAAAACGTCTCGAGGTTCACGACGTGCTTCTGAATCTCCGGCGGCAAGGGGTCGTGGATGAGGCGTTTGTTGTGCGCCATCTCCTTCTTCACCTCGGGGGCGATGAGCACCTTGTGGCCGGTCCGTTTCACCCAGCGCGTGACCAGGTCGCGATACACGGCGGCGCGGCGTTCGTCATCGGCGATCTGCTCCGGCGTGGGATGCAGCGGATTGAGCTTGGGCGTGCGGGTGTCGTCCACGCCGGGGAGCTTGGCGGTGTTCGTGCGCAGTTGGATTGTGATGAACTTCCGCTCCTCCAGCCCGAGCTGCTTCATCGTGGCCAGCCCGCGCACGTCGTCCCGCACATCAATGCCGAAGCAGCCGTCGGGACCAAACTCCAGCACCGGCGGCTTCACGCCGGCCTGGCGCAGAATGTCGAGGGTCTTGGTCTCACGGCAGTAGATGAAGGCCGCGCCGTTGAGCAGCGCCTTCCGTTCGTCCGCGCCCTTGCCCTCGACCATGTTCGGAAAATACGACTGGCCATAGAGGCCGTAAGGTTTGCCGGCCTTGCGGCAGAACTCCATGAAGGTCGTGTCCTGCCCCATGCCGGAGTTGCGGATGAACATGTCGGCGCGCGTGATGGCCTCGCGCAGCTTCTCATCCCGCTCCGTCTTGCCCGCGAGGCTGCCCTGCAAGATCTCCACCTTCGGGAAGCGCGTGCGCAGCATCGCCGTGACGCGCTCGTCCACCTTGGCCGCCCACAGGACAATCCGCACGTCCGGCAGATGCTGCTCGATGACGCGCAGCGTGCCCGGCGTGTGGCCGATGTCCCCGATGTTCACCGTGTCCCACGCGGAGTGGAGCAGGATGGTTTTGGGTTTCGCCGGCGCGGCGAAGGCGGAGGCCCCGAGCGTGGCGGCGACGGTCCCGATGAAATGGCGGCGGCTGGACTGCATGATGGGCAAGGATGCCAGACGCAGGCAGGCATCGCAACTGCCGGCACAGGAGCGTGGCATTCATGGGCGCATCTGGACACTGCCCCCGCACGACGGCGGAGCGCGGCCCGCTGGGCCGC